>QJZC01000024.1 GCA_003247575.1 Pseudomonadota bacterium | reverse complement strand
CGGGAGTGGCTGTCGTCTCGACTTCCGGGGTACATGATTCCGAGCGAGTGGCGCTCGCTGGAGTCGCTTCCGCTTCTCCCGAGCGGCAAGCTGGATCGCAAGTCGCTGCTCGCGCTCGATCCGGTTCGCTTGAGCGGCGGTGGGAAGCGGAGGCCGCCCGACACCGAACTGGAGCATTCGGTGGCACGGTTGTTCGAGGCATTGATTCCAGGACCGCCGGCGCTTGCGGACGAGTCGTTTTTCGAGCGGGGTGGTCACTCGCTGCTCGCCGCACGTCTCGCAGCGCGCGTCCGTGAGAGCTTTGGGATCGAGATCCCGCTGCGTGCGGTCTTCGAGCAGCCGACGGTGGCGCAGCTCGCTGCGGTCGTAGGCCGGGCGGGTTCCCTGCGTGCTGGTGCGGATGCCGTGGGTACGGATGCGGCTGGCTCGGATGCGCTCGTCGCCGGACAGAGGCCGGCCTACCCGCCCCTTTCGTTTGCGCAGGCCCGCCTCTGGATGCTCGACCAGCTGACTCCGCACAGTGCTTTCTACAACGTGCCAACATGTCTGCGCTTGCGCGGACCCTTGGACATTGCGGCGCTGCGCTGGTCCATCGCGCGGATCGTCGAGCGGCACGAGGTGCTGCGTACGCGGTTTCTGCGGGATCCAGAGGGCAATCCCTATCAGGACGTTGCCACTCGTGATCCGGAGGTGCTCGACTTCGAGTTCGAGGATCTGGCGGCGCTACGGCCGAGCGCATCCGCCCAAGATCTCGAACGACTCGCCGAAACCCGCTGTCGTGCCGAGGCGCGCCGCCCATTCGATCTAGCGCGCGGCCCGCTCCTCCGCGTGCGCGGCCAGCGACTCGCGGAGCACGATCACTTCTTGCAGCTGACTCTGCACCATGCGATCGCAGATGGAGGCTCCGTCTCGGTGTTCGCACGCGATCTGACCGTCTTCTATGCTGCACATTCGCGAGATCCGAGCGCCGCTGCCCATGAAATTCTCGAACCACTTCCCATCCAGTACGTGGACTATGCGCTGTGGCAACGCGCGCAGCTCGCGCACGAGCGCAGTGCCCGACATCGCGAGTACTGGAAGACGGTGTTGTGCGACGTCCCCCCGCTCGAGCTGCCGACGGATCACCCGCGGCCCGCGGTCCAGCGACACGAGGGAGCCGTCCATCGCTTCTCGCTCGACGCGTCCCTGCTTCCGAGGTTGCGCGGGCTTTGCGTGGACCAGGGCACCACGCTCTTCGTGGTGCTACTTGCAGCGTTCAAGCTGCTGCTGGTGCGCTACGCCCGACAGCGCGATGTGTGTGTGGGAGTGCCGGTGTCGCAGCGCAGTCGCCGCGAGCTCGAGCCCCTGATCGGGTTCTTCGTGAATACGCTGGCGATTCGATCGCGCATCGAGGGCGATCCGACGTTCATCGAGTTCCTCGGTCAGGTCCGGCAGGCAATGCTCGAAGGTCTGGAGCACCAGGACCTCCCTTTCGAGCAGGTCGTCGATCTGGTCACTGCGCGCGGGGCTCCGCGCGATCTCTCACGCAGTCCGGTCGCGCAGGTGTTCTTCGCAGTGCACGAGTTCGACACGGAAGCATTGGAGCTCGCGGAGATCGAGGTAAGTACCCAGGCGATCGACTGTCAGAGCTCCAAGTTCGATCTCGACCTCCATCTGACGCCGCGGGCGCATGGGATCGACTGTGCGCTCGAGTATGACGTCGCGCTGTTCGAGACGGCGTCGGTCGAGCGGTTGGCCCGGCACTTCGCACGCATCGTTGCCGAGGTGGTCGAGCGGCCGCGCCAGCGCATGTCTCGGCTGGCGCTTCTCTCGCCGGAGGAGCGCACACAGCAGCTCCTCGACACCTGGACGCCTGCTGCTGCACCTCCGCGCCGGCTCGCTGGTGAGCGGTCGATCCTCGAGCGTTTCCGTGCCCAGGTGGTTGCCACCCCTGACGAAATCGCCGTCTCTCAGGGCTGCCGCAGTCTGACTTACGCCGAGCTCGAAGCGGCCGCGTTCGACCTCGCGCTGCGCATTCGCGCAAACGGGGTGCCGCCTTCACCTCGGATCGCGATCTACGCAGAGCGGAGCATCGAAGCCGTGATCGCGATCGTGGCCACGTTGTTCGTGCAGGGCGCCTACGTCCCGATCGACCGAGGCTACCCGAAGGCGCGCCTCGAGCTCATGCTCGAGGCGGCGGAGACCGACGTCGTTCTGGCGTCGTGCAACGCCGTGGCGGAGATTCCGGAACGGCTGGTCTGCGTTCCCATCGACCCCGCGCTCTCCCCCGGCGAGGAGCTCCGATCCCGGCTGCGCACAGAGTTTCCGGACACCGATGCCCGCTCTGATATCGACCCAGGAAGTCGCCTCTTCTACGCAATCTTCACCTCGGGGTCGACGGGAGTGCCGAAGCTGGTCGGTGTCAGCGAGGACGGCATCTCCAATCTACTGGATTGGTACGTGCGAGATCTCGAGCTTTCGCGCGAGGATCGTGTGCTGGTGCTATCCAGCCCAAGCTTCGATCTCACACAGAAGAACTTCCTAGCGCCGCTCCTGGTGGGCGCAGAGATCGTGCTCGCCGAAGCCTACGACCCCGTGCGACTTCGTCATGTGTGCGAGAGCAGGAGTGTGTCGCTCGTGAACTGCACTCCGAGCGCATTTTATCCCCTCGTGGAGGATCCAACGGGATTCGGTGGACTCCAGAGCTTGAGGGCGGTCGTGCTCGGGGGAGAGCCCATCGCTGCGGAGCGCCTGCTTTCCTGGCTTTCGAATCCGTACTGTGGCGCGACCTTGTGGAACAGCTACGGCCCCACGGAGTGTTCCGATGTCGTAGCGGCGCACCGATTGGACCGTGAACACCTGGCACCTGGCGCGGCGATCCCGATCGGCCGACCGATTCCGAACCTCCAGCTCGCGATCGTCGACGAGCGCAACGAGCTCGTACCCATCGGTGTGTCTGGGGAGATCTGCGTTCTCGGGAGTGGTGTTGGCTGGGGCTACCTGAACGATTCGAGGCAGAGCGCCGAACGCTTCGTGCCCTCACCCTTTGCGGATGCCGAGAGCGCCTCGTTGCGGATGTACCGCACCGGGGATCTGGGTCGCTGGAGTGCGAGGGGTGAGTTCGAGTTCCTCGGACGCATCGATCAGCAGGTCAAGCTGCGCGGCTTCCGCATCGAGCTCGCCGAGGTCGAGCACTACCTGCAAGATCACCCGGACGTACGCGCATGTGCGGTCGATGTGGTCCGCGCGCCGGACGGTCTCAAGTCGAGCGACACCGGTGGTGCGACCGACCGACTGATGGCGTATCTCGTACTCGAGGGTTCAGGTGAAGCCGACCTCGAGCGACTGCGCGGCTATCTACGCTCCCGTCTCCCAGCCTACATGGTTCCGGCCGGGTTCGTGGTGCTTCCCGAGCTGCCGCTGACTCCCAGCGGCAAGCTCGACCGACGCGCCCTGACCGAGTATGCACCGGCCCAGAGCCAGCGAGTCGCGGATCCACCTACAGGCGAGCGAGAACAGCGCGTCGCCGCGCTCTTTCGGCAGGTGCTCGGCCTTGCGTCGCTCGACCGCGGTGCGGACTTCTTCGAGCTCGGTGGCAACTCGCTCGCCGCCGTCCAGTTGCTGGCGCGCGTCGAGGCGGAGACCGCGGTGCGCGTGCCGCTCGAGCAGCTCTTCACGACTCCCACGGTCGCCGGGATCGCGGCCTTCGTGGATGCAGCCGCCGAGCCGACCTGCGGACTCGCCGTACAGCTCAGTCGAGAGGGTGCGGCCCCGAGTGCTCGGATCCCGCGGCTATTCTGGATCCACCCGGCAGGCGGCAGCGTGCTCGGCTACGTCGCGCTTGCGCGCGCGCTCGCCTCGACGGCAACGTCGTTCGGGTTGCAGTCACCGCGCATGTTGGGACTGTCCGGCTTCGATTCCATCGAGAGCGCCGGACGTGCCTACGCAGACTCGATCCTGCGTGTGCAGCCGCAGGGCCCGTACCATCTCGCCGGATGGTCGTCTGGCGGAGTGATTGCCTTCGAGGTCGCGCGAGTGCTCTCGAGCTTGGGACATCGCGTCGAGCCGCTGATCCTGATCGACAGCCGCGCCCCGGTGCGCGAGCATCGCAGCACGCCCCAAAATCTGGACGTGCTCGATCGCATTCTAGCGAGCCTCGACCCGCGCTCCGATGAGGTCTTCGGCACTCTGGAACGGCGCATCAAAGCGGGTGAGCTCGACCAGGAGCTGCGCGAGGCCGCCGAGCTCGGCTGGCTGAGTGCGGACGAACTGGCACGCCTCGGCGGTTTCTGGAGCGATGGCTCAGTCCGACTGGGGGAGGCGACTCCCTACGCGATCTCCGAGCTGGCCCGAATGCTCATCGCGATGCGCGACGATCGGGATTTGCTCTCGAGCTACCTGCCGGAGTCACTCCACCTCGACGCCCTGCTGTTTCGCTGCGCAGCCACGACCTCGGTCTCTGTGAACGCTTGCCTGGGCTGGGACCGGCTACTGGACGGCGCGATTCGAACAGTCGAGGTAGAGGCGACGCATCGGACGATCGTGGAGCCGCCCCATGTGGAGCTGCTGGCTCGAGAGATCGAGGCGTTCCTTCGAGACCTGCACGGTAGAGCCAGCAGTGCGGCGCTCGACCGCGCCGGCTCGATTTCAGGCTAGCGGCCCTCGGAACAGGACCATCGCAAGGGGCGGCAAGGTCACGTCGAGGGAGTGACGCCGGCCATGGTGCGCGCGCGGGGAACTCTCGACCGCGCCGAGATTGCCTTGGCCGCTGCCGCCGTACAGCGGGGCGTCGCTGTTGAGCAGTTCCTCCCAGCGCCCAGGTGTGGGCACTCCGATGCGGTAGTGGTGGCGCGGGACTGGTGTAAAGTTGAACGCCGCCAGAATGCAGCGGCTTCCGCTCCGGTCGCGGCGCAGGAAGGTCAGGATGCTCTGCTCGGCGTCGTTGCAGTCGATCCACTCGAATCCGTGCGGCTCGCAGTCGAGCTCGTGCAGCGCCAGCTCTGCTCGATAGAGGGTGTTCAGGTCGCGCACGTAGCGCTGTAGGCCGGAGTGCTGCTCGCCATCGAGCAGGTGCCAGTCCAGGCTCGACTCGTGATCCCACTCGCGCCACTGGCCGAATTCGCCCCCCATGAAGAGCAGCTTCTTTCCCGGTTGCGTGTACTGATATCCGAAGAGCAGCCGCAAATTCGCGCACTTCTGCCAGACGTCTCCAGGCATCTTGTCGATCAGGGAACGCTTGCCGTGGACGACCTCGTCGTGGGAGAGCGGAAGTGTGAAGTTTTCGTTGAATGCGTAGACGGCGCGAAACGAGATCTCACCGTGGTGGTGGACGCGGTAGACAGGGTCTCGCGAGAGATAGTGCAAGGTGTCGTGCATCCAGCCCATGTCCCACTTGAGACCGAAGCCCAGGCCGCCGACATAGGGTGGGCGAGAAACCATCGGCCATGCCGTGGATTCTTCAGCGAACGTCTGCACATCCGGGAACTGCGTGTAGATTTCTGTGTTGAGCCGCCGTAGGAACTCGATCGCATCCAGATTTTCGCGACCCCCGTACCGATTCGGGATCCATTCGTGCTCGTTGCGCGAGTAGTCCAGGTAGAGCATCGAGGCGACGGCGTCTACTCGGATTCCGTCCACGTGATAGGTATCCAGCCAGAAAAGGGCACTCGACAGCAAAAACGAGCGTACTTCGTGGCGTCCGTAGTTGAAGATGTAGCTCGACCAGTCCGGGTGGAATCCCTGGCGTTGGTCTCCATGCTCGTACAGGTGGGTTCCATCGAAGTAGCCGAGTCCGTGTTCGTCCGTAGGAAAGTGTGAGGGTACCCAGTCCAGGATCACTCCGATGCCCCGCTGATGAAGCACGTCGATCATGTACATCAGGTCCTGAGGGGTTCCGTAGCGTGAGGTCGGAGCGAAGTATCCGGTCGTTTGGTAGCCCCATGAGCCGTAGAAGGGGTGTTCCGTCAGTGGCATGAGCTCCACGTGCGTGAATCCCATCTGTTCTACATAGTCGGCCAATGGCTCGGCGATCTCGTTGTAGCGAAGCATCTCTCCCGATGGGCCGCGTCGCCACGACCCGAGATGCAGCTCGTAGATCGATACTGGAGCGGAGAGTGCGATACGCTCCTTGCGCGTCTCCATCCAGTCCTTGTCCATCCACTGGTAATCGAGGCGCCAGATGGTCGACGCGGTTCGCGGAGGAAGTTCCGCCATGAAAGCGAACGGGTCCGCCTTCTCAACCTTGTAGCCGTGGTACTTGGAGCGGATCCGGTACTTGTAGTGGTTGCCCTGGTCTACGTCCTGGATGAAGCCCGCCCAGATTCCGCTGTGACCTACCGGGTGCAGGAGCGATCCGTCTCCCGTCCAGTGGTTCCAGTCGCCGAGCACTTCGACGCGCTCCGCGTTGGGCGCCCACACCGCGAAATGGGTACCCGGCCTGGCAGGCTGGCTTGCGTCAGGTCTTGGCCCGAGGTGCGGGGGAGTCGAACCGTGCGCGCGCTCCGGAGCCTCCACCGGGTGTGCACCGAGCTTCTGGTAGAGGCGCGTGTGTGTGCCCTCGTTGAACAGAAAGAGATCGTGATCACCGAACCACACGAGCGTTTCCTTCCCGCCGCCCCAACGAGCGTGCATTCGACCGCGGCTGGACGGCGTCTTCACCGGGCTTAGCTCGCGCGGCAGCAGCTAGGTCGGCGCCGCTCAGTCTGCCACGAATGCGTACCCGATCTCCACCTGGCGGATGCTTCGGCCGTGGTTCGTTCTCTCTGCGCACCGTACACGACGCCGGGCGCGCCCGCTCCTCGCTGGCGTCTGCGGGCACCTCGTTCGCGGGCACCTGGTGGGGTGGCCCATTGACAGTTCTCGCGCTCGATCCGATATCGATGCTCGGAATGGGAACAGCGCAGGATCGGCCAGAAGTCCGACGGGATCTCCAGTGCATCCTCGGTGACGGACTGGCCTTCAGCGTCATGGTGGGATGTGGTGAGTCGTATTTTTCGGCCTTTGCCCTCGCGCTCGGATTCGGCGACGTAAGCGCCGGGCTCGTTGCGACCCTGCCGATGCTGGTCGGCGCGGTTCTGCAGCTGATCAGCCCGAGCGCCATCGCCTGGCTCGGGTCGAACCGACGTTGGGTGGTCGGATGTGCGTCGGTGCAGGCAGCGAGCTTTCTGCCGTTGGTCTCGGGTGCCGCGAGCGGGTTCGTTTCGCAGCCCATGCTGTTCTTCGTGGCCTCGATCTACTGGGGTGCCGGTATGGCGACCGGACCTGCGTGGAATACGTGGGTCGCATCGCTGGTGCCCGAGCGGCTCCGTGCGCGATTCTTCGCGACGCGCGCGCGCCTTGGGCAGATCGCCTTGGTGTCGGGGCTGATGGCGGCAGGTTGGTTGCTCGAGAGCAGCTCGCAGCACGGCTCCACCCTTGCCGTGTTCGCGGCGATCTTCGCGGTGGCTTCGCTTGCGCGCTGGGTATCCGCATGGTTCCTTTCACGTCAGCGCGAGCTCGGGCCGCTCGGTCCCGCCGTCGAGCGGAGTGCTCTACGGACCTCCCTCGCGGCGACGCGCGCCAGTGGGCACGCGCGCCTGCTCCTGTACCTGCTGGTTACGCACTTTTCTGTGTATATCGCGGCACCCTACTTCACCCCCTATATGCTGGGCCCACTCGGCCTGTCGTATGCAGAGTTCACGGGGCTGGTGGCGCTCGCGTTCGTGGCGCGCGTGTTCAGTCTGCCTGCGCTCGGACGCATGGCCCGGCGTCTGGGCACGCGCCGGCTGCTCTGGCTGGGCTCGCTCGGAGTCGCGCCGTTGCCCGCACTATGGCTCGTCTCGAGCCACTTTCTGTACCTGGCCGTGCTGCAGCTGGCGAGCGGCGTGGCATGGGCGGCCTTCGAACTCGCCACGATGCTGTCCTTCTTCGAGCACATTGCGGTCGAGCGACGCACGCGTGTGCTGTCTCTCTACAATCTGGCGCACGCGTTCGCCATCGTCGCCGGAAGTGCGCTCGGCGGTTGGATCCTCGGTGGCGCGACCTTCTCGCGGGACGCCTATGGCTGGGTCCTGGCCGCATCGACCCTCGCGCGCGGCTGTGCCTGTTTCCTGCTTCCCGAGGTCGGAGACACTCGTGTGGTCGCGATTCCAGGGGCCCTCCGCACCATCTCGGTGCGGCCTTCGAGCGGCGGCCTGCAGCGGCCGATCCTCCCGGCGCTCGACCGCGAGGACTCTGGTGGTTAGCTCCGCTTGGGTCTGGGCCGACAGATCAGGGTCCCGCTGGCCGTGGCGAGGAGTGCACCGTGCTCGCTCCAGATCCGATTCTGGATCGCGATGCAACCGTCGCGTGCCGTCGGCGAGTGCGCATCCGACAGCAGCCACTCCGAGCCCGGCAGTTGGTGGAACTCCGTATTGAGTGAGATGGTCGGTGCAATGAAGCGAGGATCTCCGACGTGGGCGTGTCCCGCGGCCGGCCAGGTGAAGCAGTCCAGGATCAGCGCGATGCGGCCAGCCTCCAGGAAGGCGCTCTCCCGGTCGCGGGTGGCGAGAGCCGTCCCGGGTTCGCGCGCTGGATCGTTCTCGGTGGGAAGCGCGTAACTCCGGAGGCGGATCCAATCGCGCTGCCGCGGCTCCCCAGGCTGCGAGCGTTCCCAATGCAGGGGTCCGCAGGCGCGTTGCTCGAGCTGCTGCCACAAGGTGTGAAGCCCCCCCGCACCCGGAGGGATCCTGCGGGACTCCAGTCGAGCGGCGGACGGCACGTCCGGCATCGCGAGGTCCGAGTGCCGGTAGCCCTCGATTCGCTGCCCCGACCAGACCAACATCTCCAGGATCGGCCGCTCCCCCTGGAGCATGCTGACCCGGAGTGATTCTGCCACTCGCGTTCTCCGTAGCGAGCTGACCCGTAGGGTTATCTCGGCGAGCTGCGGGACCGCCAGAAAGTGGCAAGACATCGAGAGTGGCAGCGGGAACGAGGTCGACTCACCAGCAGCCCGCAGGGCGGTAGCCACCAGTACGCCACCTGCGGGCGACCAGACGCACCAGTCCGGATCCAGTCGAGCGTGGTAGGTTCCCTCGCCTCCGTGCACTGCCGTCGCTTTCTCGAAACTCGGCATGGCTCTCCTCGCTTGCAATTGGATCATACTTAGCAGAGCCTCGACTCGACGGTATTGAACAGATCGGACAATCGCCGCTCTACGCGGCGAAGACGTTCAGAAGCGAAGAGTTTCAGAAGCGAAGAGGTTCAGAAGGTCTGGAGATGGGAACGAGTCCACTCGGCTACTGGCCGATCCGGAACTCTGCGATGCTGTGTCCCGCCGCGGTGCGCGTGCAGCGCTGCCTTCCACCCGCGGATCTGGCGCGGCACGTCATGGACTTCTGGCAGTACGACGTTCGAGATCCCCACCCGCTCGTGCGCATGCAGGTCTTTCCGAGCGCGTGCATCGTGCTGCGCTTCAACCTCGGGCCGAACTTCGTGCAATCCATCGTGTATGGGGCCTCTCTCAGGTCCGACATGAAGAGTGTCTTTCGGCGCGGTGTGTCCGCATTCGGAGTCGCACTCCGGGTCGGTTGTGGCGCGGCGCTCTTGCGGGCGGATCTCGTCGAGCTGACGGACCTTCGGCTGAAGCTCGAACACGTGCTGCCGGGTCGGGTAGACGAGCTCGCATGGCGACTCCGTGAAGCGGCGACCTTTGGTAGACGCGTCACCTTGCTGTCGGACTTCCTGCGCCAGAGGATCTTCGCCTCGGGCGCCGCGCGAGCCGGGGGAGGCACAGAGATCCATCCAGAGGTGGCCGAGCAGCTCGGGCGGATGCTGATCGCCTCGGACCAAGGCGCTGCGCAGTCGATGTCGGCCCTGAGCTCGCGTATGCTGAGGCGCCACTTCGCGCGCGACATCGGCCTGGCCCCGAGTCAGGTAGCGCGCGTGATGCGTGTGCAATCCAGCCTGCGCGGCTTGTGCGCACTGCTCGAGTGTGACCGGGCGCCAGCGACGGCGCTCGACTTTCCGGCTGCGCACGAAGCGCGAGCGCCCACGGCTTCGCTCGGAACATTGGCCATTCAGTCCGGATTCAGCGACCAGCCGCATTTCACGCGTGAGTTCAAGCGACTCCTCGGGGTGACACCCGGCGCATTCTCGCGCTATGCGCGCCGCTTCGAGGAGCCTGACCTGCCCATTTGGAGTGGCCTGAACGAGCAGCTATGGGATCTGGGCCTGATCGGGCCATAGACGACGTGTCTTGCCGTACGGAGCGGGTCGCTTCAGCGAGCGCCCATCGCCGCCGATGTCCCAGTCCGAACGCAAGGAGGGTAGGTCGACGGTGCGCGGACGGCTTCTGTTGGGGGTGAGTGTGCTTTTGTGTGCAGTCCTGTTCGGCTGCGCGAACCACATCGAGTTCGTCGAGTCCGAGCGTGACGACACGAGCGAACGCGTTCTCGAGTCCGAATTCGCCGTGCGCGCGCCGAGTGACTTCGTCGAGGACCCGATTCTCGAGCTGCAGTTCGTGAAGCGCCAGCGGGTCGAGCTGACGACGCGCCGCAGTCGAAGTAGGGATGCCCGCGTGACCCCCTACATGCCTGCGCGAGAGCTCTTCGAAGTGCCTGCGGGCCTCGTCGCGCTGCCCTGTGCACTCGTGCTGGGTGTGGTGGACGTCGCGTCGTTCGGGTCCCTCCCCAACGAGTCCAGCTATCGGTTCGGCGCGTGGGCGGTGTCCGCGCTGAATCCACTCATGAACACGGAGGACGTGCAGCGTAGCTCGAGGCGTGCAGGCGATGCGCGGCATCTGCCAGTAGACGTCCAGACCTTGTCCCGAGAGCTTCCGGTGGTGGCGGCAACGGTCTACGCTGCCTTTGGAGGAGAAGCCGGTGGGGTCGTTCGCAGCTTCGAGACCGACGCCGCTGGCCGCGTAGAGATCGAGCTGCTCGATTTGTTACCCGACGAGCTCAGCTCCCCCCCGCAGCGGCTCATCGCCGAGCTGCATCTCGAGCAGGCCGAGCAGCCGGACGCGGCGCGGATGCTGTATGTCGATCGTGCCCTCGGGCAGCGGCTTCGGCAGGCGGTGCCGATCCTCGCGCGGGTTCGGAGCCCTCAGGCGGATCCCGAGGAGCTCGCCGCCAGCATCTACATCCTGGATGGGATCGGCTTCCCAGGTCGCGCCGCTCGAATTCGCGAACAGGTGACCTACCGATTTCGAGATCAACGCAGCTCCCTGCGTGCATTCGAACGGGCGCTCGATCGTCGCTACGTGAATCCAGCCGGGGTGACGGCTTGGGGTGCCGAGGAGTCCGAGCACCTGAGTGAACCTGCCGATCTCGAGCCCTGAGTTCCGTCCGTACTCGGGGGGCCTCTTCCGATGCGGATCTCGTAGTCGACCTCGAGGGAGCTGTTCGTAGTCTGAGCTTCGGCGCATGCGAAGTGTGCAGATCCTGGGGTGAACGAGCTCTCGGTCGCGCGTTCCGGCCCCGAAGCGACTCCCGATCAGATGGCACGCTTCTTGGAATAGCGAGGCCTCAGATACCGGATCGCAAAGACTCTCAGTTGCTCGCAAGCACCGAGTCCGACTCGATGTAGAGACTCATGAGGAGACTCGATGCAGCGCTTGGAGACTCGATCCAGAGCTTGGTTGCACGGGCCCTCTCGAGACGGATCCGGCACAAGATAGATCCGGAATCGAGATCGTGCTCGCCGAGGCTCGTGACCTCGAAGGTGTGTGGCGCAGCCGCACGTATCTCGAATCTCCGACTGCAATCTCAGGAGTTCTACCCATGCCTTTCCTTCCTAGCCGTTCTCCATCTGCGCGTGAGCGCGATGCCCGCATCGTGGGCCGCTCTAGCCGTGCATGGCTCATCATGTGTGCAGCGCTGCTCGTATTCGCGTCACGTGTCTCGGGTGCCGAGGTGGTCGTCCCCGAGAAGGATGAGCTCAAATTCGGATTCATAAAGCTCACGGACTGCGCTGCTCTGGTCATCGCAAAGGAGCTGGGTTTCTTCGAGGAAGAGGGTCTGTTCGTCACCCTCGAGGCTCAGGCGAACTGGAAGATCCTACTCGATCGAGTGATCAGCGGTGAGCTGGATGGTGCGCACATGCTGGCGGGGCAGCCGATCGGAGCGACGATTGGCATCGGCACGCAGGCGAACGTCGTGACTCCGTTCAGCATGGACCTGAACGGAAACGGGATCACCGTGTCGAACGACATCTGGAAGAAGATGCAGGCGAACGACGAGAAGCTCAAGGCGGACAAGCCGCCGCATCCCATTTCTGCCGATTCGCTCCAGCCGGTCGTGAACGAGTTCAAGCAGGCTGGCGCGCCTCTCCGAATGGGCATGGTATTCCCCGTCTCTACTCACAACTACGAGCTTCGCTACTGGCTGGCCGCATCAGGAATTCGCCCAGGCTTCTATACACCGACGGATACCACCGGAACGACGGATGCCGACGTCCTGATTTCGGTGACTCCGCCACCGCAGATGCCGGCGACCTTGGAGCAGGGGACGATCCAGGGCTACTGCGTCGGAGAACCCTGGAACCAGCAGGCCGTTTTCAAGCAGATCGGCGTCCCCGTCGTGACCAACTACGAGATCTGGAAGAACAACCCCGAGAAGGTGTTCGGAATCACAGAGGGTTGGGCCGAGCAGAATCCCAAGACCGCGATGCTCGTCACGAAGGCGCTGATCCGAGCGGGAAAGTGGCTCGACGAGAGTCCCGAGAATCGGAAGAAGGCGGCTTCGATCCTGTCCAAGAGTGAGTATGTGGGCGCAGACGAAGAGGTCATCGCAAACAGCATGACCGGCACGTTCGAGTTCGAGAAGGGGGACAAGCGCGAGATGCCCGACTTCAACGTGTTCTTTCGCTACTTCGCGACCTACCCGTACTACAGCGACGCTGTCTGGTTCCTGACCCAGATGCGGCGCTGGGGACAGATCTCCGAGGACAAGCCGGACAGCTGGTACGACGAGATCGCCCGCAAGGTCTATCGCCCGGATATCTACCGCAAGGCTGCAGACGCACTCATCGCCGAAGGAAAGCTGACGGCCGAAGAGGTACCGGACACCGACGGGTACAAGCCCGTGGACTCGAACTTCATCGATGGAAAGCCCTACGACGGCAAGAAACCGAATGCCTATATCGATGGCTTCGAAATCGGTCTCAAGAGCGTAGCAGCAGCGGGGAGCGAGTGATGTCCTGGAGGATGAGAATCGTAAATTCGCTGGATCGAGTCGGCCTCGAGGTACTTACGCCCTTGGTGAATCTGGCTGCTGGCGACAAGCCGATTCAGCAGCTGCGGGCACTGGGCAGCAACTTTGGACTTCCCGCCCTTGCCATCCTGCTCGTGCTCGGGGCGTGGTCGGCACTCGCCGCGAGCGTGGACACGAGCATCGGGAAGGTCCCTGGCCCTCGCGAGGTGTGGCTCGAGGCGGTGAACCTGTTCGAGGACCATCGGGCGGAGCGTGAGAAAGAAGCCGCATTCTACGCTCGCATGGAGACCCTCAAGCAGAAGTGGGAGTCCCAGGGGCGCGAGTGGAAGGAGCGAAAGTATTCTGGGAAGCCCACGTATTTCGACCAGATCGCCACGAGCCTCAAGACCGTGTTCGCCGGCTTCCTGCTGGCTTCGCTGTTGGCAGTCCCGATCGGAATTCTGTGCGGTGCCAGTGGTCAGGTGTATGCCGCGTTGAATCCGCTCATCCAGGTTCTCAAGCCGGTCTCGCCTCTGGCTTGGCTGCCCATCGTGATGATTCTGGTCAGCGCGCTGTATACCACCAAGGATCCGATGTTCGAGAAGAGCTTCATCAGCTCTGCCGTAACCGTCGCCCTCTGCTCCCTCTGGCCCACCTTGGTGAACACGGCGCTCGGGGTCTCGTCCGTCGATAGAGATCACATCAACGTGGCGCGCGTGCTCAAGCTCAGTTGGATCTCGCGCGTCACCAAGATCATTCTCCCCTCGTCGTTGCCTCTGATCTTCGCGGGGTTGCGGCTCTCGCTCGGAGTCGGCTGGATGGTACTGATCGCTGCCGAGATGTTGGCCCAGAATCCCGGGTTGGGAAAGTTCGTCTGGGACATGTTCCAGAATGGGAGCAGCCAGACCTTGTCACAGATCATGGTTGCGGTGGTCACGATCGGATTGATCGGGTTCGCCCTCGACCGCTTCATGGTGGTGATGCAGCGCATGGTCAGCTTCGAAGCCCAGGAGGCCTGACATGGCATATTTCGAGCTCCGCGGTGTATCCAAGGGTTACGGTCGTGATGATCGTCGGACCGAGGTGCTGAAGGACATCCAGCTCGAGATCGAACGTGGCGAGTTCCTGGCGATCGTCGGATTCTCGGGCACCGGAAAGACGACCTTGCTCTCGCTGATGGCGGGTCTGCTCGCTCCCGACTCCGGCGAGATACTACTGGACGGCGTGCCGGTGACCGAGCCCGGGCCGGATCGGGGGGTGGTCTTCCAGAACTACTCGCTGCTCCCATGGCTGAGCGTCTTCGGGAATATCGAGCTCGCGGTGAAGCATGTGTTTCCCGGTATCTCGCGCGAGGAACGTGCCGAGCGCGTTCGGCGCTACATCGAGCTCGTCAATCTGACCCCGGCTACGCACAAACGGCCGGCGCAGCTGTCTGGAGGCATGCGACAGCGAGTGTCCGTAGCTCGAGGTCTAGCGATGGAGCCCAAGGTGCTGCTGCTCGACGAACCGCTCGGCGCATTGGACGCCCTCACGCGCGGGACGTTGCAGTCCGAGATCGAGCGGATCTGGAGCGTGGATCGCAAGACCGTGGTTATGATCACCAACGACGTGGACGAAGCGATCCTCCTCGCGGATCGAATCATCCCGCTGCGTCCAGGTGAGGTGGCCACGCTCGGTCCCAGCTTCGCCGTTCCCCTGCGGCGCCCTCGAGATCGCGCAGCTTTGAATCACGATCCCAGCTTCAAGAAGATTCGAAACGAAATCTCGCAGTACCTGATCAGCGTCAGCGCACAGCGGACGCAGGCGAGCAGTGTCGAGCCGACTCTGCCGAACTTGGTCCCCAAGGACTTCTTGCCTGCATCTCGTAGCGAAGCCGCCTTCGGAGGAATGGAATGAGCGATGTAGTCCCGACACCGGCCGAACGGCTCTATCTCGAGATCTTCCATCTGGACAAGGTCTATCCGACTCCGACCGGCCCGCTCGCCGTCGTCGAGGGGTTCAACCTGCGGATTCGCAAGGGCGAGTTCATCGCGTTGATTGGACACTCGGGCTGTGGCAAGTCTACCGTGCTCTCCATCGTGGCTGGGCTGAACGAGGCCACCCGTGGGGATCTCGTCCTCGACGGGCATCCGATCGCCGGTCCGGGCCCCGATCGTGGCGTGGTGTTTCAGGCTCCCTGCCTGCTGCCCTGGCTCACCGCCTACGAGAACGTCATGCTGGGCGTCGATCAGGTCTTTCCTCACGCCACGCCTGACGAGCGGCGCCAAGTCGTGGAGTACTACCTGTCTGTCGTCGGGCTCGCTGATGCCATGCACAAGCGACCCGCAGAGCTGTCGGGCGGCATGCGTCAGCGCGTGGGAATCGCGCGTGCCTTCGCCTTGTCCCCGAAGATGCTGCTGCTCGACGAGCCCTTCGGGATGCTCGACTCACTCACGCGTATGGAGCTTCAGGACGTGCTGCTCAGGTTATGGGGGCGCGACCAGAAGACCGCTCTGATGGTGACTCACGATGTCGACGAAGCGCTGTTTCTGGCGGATCGCGTGGTGATGATGACGAACGGACCCCACGCGCGCGTCGGGGACATCCTCGAGGTTCCGTTCGAGCGGCCGCGCGAGCGAGCAGCCATGTTGGAGCATCCGGATTACTATGCGGCGCGTGAGCACCTGATCGACTTCCTGGCTCGCCACGACCGGAGTGCGAGGCCCGCGGCCTAGCCCGAATCTGGCCAGGTTTGGCGCGAGATGCCGCCCAGGTCAGGCGGACTACCCTAGCGAAGGCGCCTCCGTCGGGGATCGTGTTTCGCGATCTCGGCAACGATCTCGGCGCGGCTTCGTTCGTAAACGATCTCGCGTCCGCGCACGGTGCCCGCGTAGGCCCGCTGGGTACGCGTTGGCGTGAGCACGCAGCGCAAGCTCTCCGCGATGACCACCTCGATGCGGTCGGGGTTCTTGCTCAGCACGACCACTTCGAGGGACTGGCCGTTCTCGGTTTTGACGGTGATCGTCTCGCTCGACATGCTTCGTTCGGCGGCCTCCGCGCGGATCCCTTCGCGAGGCCCAAGAGTAGTGCCCGGTGGCCAGGCTCGTCGAGACCGAGGCCTCTCGAACCCATCGCCTCACCGTTTTCGCAGCGGGTGGCTCAGGGCCTATGGCGCCCTACTGCGAGCGAGGAGGGGCGGTCCCCGCATGCGTGGAATCGGACCTGGATGCGCCGGGTCGATAGATCACGCCGCTCCGATAGGTGGGGAAGACCTTCGCGTTCGGTCGAGCCGGCGATAGGAGCAGCCGATCGTCGGGCAACAGGTGACTCGGAAGCTCGGACTCCAGATACGGGGGAAGATTGGGAATGACCCGCTGCGGTAGCGCTCTGCCGCTCGACGAGTCGGGCAGGATTGCGAAGCTCTGGGTGATGGGGCGCGACCAACCGAGGTAGCCGCCCGCGAAGGACAGCGCCGTCGCGACACGCAGATTCCCGTGGGCTGTGCCTCCGCGCCCTGAACGGGTGCCCAAGCCTGTAGCGTGCTGTACCCCGGCTTCGAAGCGATCGTGAACGAAGCCCAGGTTCGTCGTGAGCTCTTCTCCGCGGTCGCGGCGAGTAAGGCGCGTGTGCGCGTTCCATCCTCGGTTGGCATCGCGAGGTGTGAGGGTCCAGTCTAGCTGTGTCGCCTGGCTCTGCGGATCGTGCGTCAGGCTCAGGACCTGGTTGGAGGACGCCGGAATCCAGGTCAAGCGAAAGAGTGTGCGCAACGACCGAATGCCGTCAGAGGTCCAGCGGCGCTCCACGCCGAGCTCTAGGTCGAGCGCTCCCTGCGCGCCCTCTCGAAGCCGGCGCGTCACACGAGCCGCACCGGTCGTGGTGTCCGTGATGCTCCCACGTCCAGCGAGGTAGCGGAGCTCGAAGCTACCACGCGTTCGTGGACCATAGACGTCCTGCTCGAGCCGTGCGGTCAGCTGTGCCCCGACGGGACTGGGCGCAGCGAAGCGTCCGATCCCAACGAAGTTGCGGCCTCGCGTCTCCAGGGCGAAGCTCAGCAGGCGCTTCCGAACGTTTCGACGTGAGAGGTCTAGGTGGTCGTAGCGCAGCCGAGCGGCGAAGTCGTCGGGTCGGACCCGCGAGTGCGAGAGCGCGACGTCCGCGCGTAAGGTTCCGAAGGTCGTCGCCCAAGTCGCCTCGGCCCCGAACGTCGTCGCGTATACGTCGGTCTGCAGGTTGAGCCCGGCGGTGAGCGAGTTCGTGAGCCCGACCCGATGCAATCCAGAAGCGACGATTCGGTCGCGGCGGGCGAGCGTTGGATCCCTCACGGATCTCTGGTGGCGGCCGACTGCGTAGCTGAAGTGATGGGTCCCGGGCGCGAGCAAGGTGGGCTCGAAGGCAATCCCGAAGTCGATGAGTTCTACCGTCCCTTGGTCGTCCCGCACCCTCAAGCGCACGTCGTTGATCCCGCTCCCGAGGTCGAGATCCCGTAGGTCGTAGCGTCCGGCGGGCAGCTCCAGCCTCCTCGCCAGGTCGCCGTTGACCGACACCTCTACGACGGCAGGGCGCTCGAGCCGGAACTCGCGGGTCCCGGTCGGCGTGAATCTGCGCAGAGGCTGCAGGTCAAAGCGCTTGCTCACTGCCATTCCTTGCATGAGGAAGCCGCTCTGGAAACCAGTGATCGACGGATGCAGATCTCCCGCCTCGAAGCGCGTGCTCTGGCGCGGGAAGTCCCGAACCAGCCGCGTTTCTCCGAGCCGCCAGGGTCGCGCGCGAACGCGTGCGAAGCTTCCCCGGCTTTCGAGCACCCAGCCGTTCAGGTTGACGGCGCCGTCGAGATCGGCGCGGGGGCGCTGGAGCAGATGGTCTGCGTCGCCGAACGTGTCGATGCCCGCACGCAGGTTCACGAACCCGCTCACTGCATGCGGTCGTAGCGCGGAAGAAGGTGGAATTCGCAGCTGCCCCCGATTCCCGCGCGCCTCCCGATCTGCTGGAAAAATTACCTCGGACGTCCGCAGGTAGATGATCGCGGGCCCCTCGAGCTGCTCCTCGGTTGCACTCTGCGTCGCGCGGGACTCCGGGCCAGGCGCGATTGCCAAGAGGGATGGAAAGATCGACCGCAGCGGCGCATCTCCAGCTCGCGCACCGAGCGGCTGGAACAGTAGGGTCAGAAGTGCGATGCAGGCGAGCTTCGAAGCCAGATCTGCCCTGCAAGTACAGCGTCTTCCAATCTGGGACCGCCCGGTATCGATCGCCCACTGTCCCCGCAACAGTGGTGCAAATCCGATTCGTCGGGACATCAAACGTCATATCGGCACCGGTTCGCGCCGACTCGAGCGCGGGCGTCCTCGATGCACCGCTTCGGCAGCCATCGGTCACAATTCGGTGAGTGTAGCTGCGCTCGAATTGCCGGATCCGGAGGGACCAATCCGGGGAAGCGAGAACATCCGAAATCGACCTGGGCGCTTCGATTGGGCATGCGAGTCAAGCAGCCTCTCGAGGTCGTCGATGACAACGGCGTGACATCGCACCTGGAAGGCTACGCTCTCGAAGGCCTACTGTGGCCCGGATCCGGTGTTCAGCTGTATACGGCGACGCGTGAGCGCGATGGTCGTGAAGTGCTGATCCATGTGATCCCCCGCGAGCGCGAGGCAGAGAGTCGCGCTGCTCGCGAGCGTGAGATGTTCGAATCGATTGGTAGCTCCGGCTGCCTCGAGGTGTTGGATCTGGTCGTAGGCGCGGATCGGATCGGTCTGGTTTCGGAACGAGTATCGGGACTTCCGATCGAGCACTATGCGCGCAACCACGTACCAGGAAGCGAAGATTTTCTGGTACTGGCACTATCGCTCGCCCGGACCTTCCGCGAGATCCACGAAGCTGGGGTCCTGACGGGTCCCATTTCGGCTTCTCAGATCATGATCGACCCGCTCGATCGGAGAGTGCGGATCTGGAATCTGAGCAACGCGCACTACCTCGGCGACCCGGCACCACTCGACACGCTGGGGACGATCGCACTCGACGCCTGCGCGCCCGAGCACACGGAGCGGCTCGGCATGCCCGTGGGGCCCTGGAGTGATCTCTACTCCCTAGGTTGTGTGTTGTATCTGCTCGCCACCGGTCGCGGTGTGTTCTCGGGCCCCGCTGCTGACGTGCTCCGAAAGGTGCTCTCCGAGCGGCCCGCTCCGGCGCATGAGATCAATCCAACCCTCCCGGTCATGCTCGCGAAACTGATCGGAAAGCTGCTCGAAAAGAACCCACGGGCGCGCTACTCGTGTGCCCGGATGCTGGAGCTCGACCTGATCGAGTTTCGCGCTCAGCTGGGGCAGTATGGATCGATCGACGAGAGCTTCGTCTTGGGTGCAGGCGACACGCCAATCGGACCCGATGCAGCGTTGGACGGAGACACAGGAACGCGTAGGCGCTCTGAGGATTCATCCGCCGAGCTGTCGGAACGGCAGGCGAGCGTCGCCGAGGTCCAGAGCTCGCTGCGAGCCACACGCGCGAGAGTCCTCGGAGGCGCCAAGGCGCTGACCGTCCTCTCCGGCCCAACCGACTCTGGAAAGTGTACGTTGGGGAATCGGGTCGTTCGCGAGCCGGAATCTCTGCATTGTCGAGTCTTGCGATCGGTCTTCCCGACTGCATCTGCCGGTCTCCCTCACCACGGTATTCGCCTTGCGCTGCGGAGCCTGCTGCGCCAGCTACGCATCGAGCAGCGAAGTCTGATGGTGCTCGAGGATCCCACGTTGGACGGGCTGGCCGGTGCCATTACTCAGTGGATGCCCGAGTTCGAGGAAATCCTGCAAGTGGGCTCCGCGCCGACTCCGCAGCTCAGAGGTACGCGCGCGAGAAACCGACTGTCCAGCGCACTCGAGTCGCTGGTGCGCCAGCTCCCGAGCGAGGAGACGCCTCTGATCTGGATGCTGGAGCACATCGATCGTGCGGACCCCGAAACCCTTTTTCTGTTGGCTGCCCTGCTCAGGAACGACTCGATGCAGCGCGTATGGGTGGTGGCGACCTGTGATACGCTCACCGAGTCGAGCGAGCTACCGGAGAATGTGCATCATCTGATCGAGGAGATGTCGCATCTCGACGTACCCGCAGAGATCCTCCGGATTGGGCGGCGCACTCCCGAGGTCGCAGCCGCGACCGCGGGGACCCCTCAGGATGTGTGCCCGCGAACCTACTTCGACGGCCTCGATGCCTCGGCCGTCTCCATGTTTGCGGACGCTGCGATCTGTGGCCCCAGCTTCAGCAACCGATCCCTTGGGGTCCTAGGCTACGATCGGGCGAGCATCACTCCGCACCTCATCTCGGCGATCAAGCACAACGTGATCGAAGTCTGTGCCGACGGCCTGCGCTTCGTGCGTCCCGAAGCGATGGCGTCCGCGCTGACGACCCACTCGACTGAGTCAGCCAACGCGGCGCATCTCAAGCTCGCGACTACTCCGGGGCTGTGGAACAGCGCGAACAGCGGTGAGTCCGAGGCGATGCTCGCGCCGAAGCGCGACACGCTCGCTGCACGGATCGAAGACATCTGGCGGGCCTGGCACTTGATTCATGCCGCGGACGTGCTGGCTGCTGCCGAGCTGGCCAGCGCCCTCGACGTGGTTCGCGCATCTGCCGATTTAGCGATGTCCCTCGGGGGTACGACGCAGGCGGCGCTACTAGCGGTCGGAGGAAGCAAGATCTATCTGCGGAGTCGCGATCTCGGGGAGACAGCTCGCGGTGACGCCGATCGCCTGCATCGAAATGGCTTCGCACTCGCTAGCCTGTCCGTCGAGGCCGGTTTGGGCCTCGGTTGGCACTCGAGTGTCTATGAGCCCGGCTTGGAGCTGTGCAAGGAGATTCATGCTCATAGACCGGAGTCAGCGGACCCGGTCCTGCTCGAACTCCTCGAGCTTTGGGTCACGCGGCGGAAATCGGGACTCTCCGAGTACGTCCACAAGGTTCTTGCGGCCGCCGAGCGGCTCGGGATTCGTGAATCGGCGAGACCGCGACGGACGCGTCTGCGTCTACTGAGGCGCCGTATCGGTCGTCTGCTCGCAGAGGCCGATCCTGCATCCTTCGAACATCGTGCGGAGGACGAGCCTGCCGGGCTCGAGCCGGTGGACCTCTTGGACCGGGCGCTTCCCTTGATCAGCTGGACGTCGCCGGCGCTGGGCTTCTGCCTGGCAGCTCGCCGCATTCGACTGTCGCTGCAGCATGGATCGGTCCGCTCACCCGGTGAGGCTCTGGCCATCTTCGCCCACTGCTCGAACGTATTGTTTCAGGACTACGCTGCATCCGCGCGGGTCGCGCAGCTCGCGATGCAGGTCGATGCGCGCTGGCCGTCTGAGCTCCGTTCTCCTCGCACGGAGCTCGGTGCTCAGCTACTCGCCATTGCTTGGGTGTCGCAACGCCGGCGCATCCTTGATCCGCTGGTTCGAATTGCCGAGGCTGCGAGCAAGCTCGGAGACGTGAATGCTGCCGCGGTTGCCTACCTGGGTGAAGCCATCACTGCGTTCGTGTGCGGCGAGCACCTCGGGGGCGTCGATCGTCGTCTGCGCCAGATCCATTCCCGCCTTCGCCGAATGAACCATCCGCTACAGCGGTTGGTCGAGCGATGTCAATTCGAGGTCTCCATCCTCATCGATCCGAGTGCGCAGAGTTCGGCGTCTCCAGGCGACTCATCTCCCGAGGCTCCCGCAGGAGGCGAGTCGGCGCTCGAGCGTTCGATCGTACAAACCTTCAAGCTGGTCTCGCGCTACTTCGATGGACGGACGGCTGATCTCTATGAAGAGGCGGTCTCGATCGACTTCCATCACTCTGCCACCCCGGTGCTCCTTCCGCACGTCTCGGAACGTCTGCTCTTCACCGGTGTGCTGGCGGGAGCCACCATGCCGGAGGCGAGCTACGGAGTGCGCAGGAAGACCTCGCGTCAGCTGTCTTACTGCGAGCGGCAGATCAGCATGCTCGCTGCGAGTGGGCCGGACAATTTCGAACACCAGTCGCTGCTCTTGCAGGCCGAGGTCGCTCGTACCCAGGACCTGGTCGGGAGCGCGATGGGGCTCTACGGTCGAGCCGCCGATCGAGCGCACGCGCAGGGCTACAAGAACCACGCAGCAGTCGCACTCGAACGCCGCGCCAATCTGGCGCTCGAGATCGGGCTCGTCGCAGAGGGCGCCGGACTGCTACACGAAGCCATCGTGATGCTCCACGAGTGGGGTGCGCGTGGGGCCGCGCGACGCGTGCTCGATCGAAACCAGTCTCTGCTGGCAGTCTATCCGCGCTTGCTGCTGAGTGAGACCTCGCGCCAGGAAAGTCGCGAACCCTCGGTGATTCGGACAACGACCACTACGACCTCGATCACACAGTCCTCCCGAGGCACGTTGGATCTCGCGACGGTGCTACGTTCTTCCGAGGCGATTTCGGGAGAGGTGGAGCTCGATCGAGTCATCGAGCGCGTGCTGGCCATCACCATCGAGAACGGAAGCGCGCAGCGGGGCGTGCTGCTGCTCGAGTACGAGGGCGAGCTCCTTCTCGAGGCGGAGAGAGATGCCGCTTCGGTGGCCAAGCGGCATCAGCCTCCGGTCGGACTGTCGAACGCGGGAAGCATGGTACCGACGAATCTCGTGCAGTACGTGCAGCGTACACGACGCTCGGTCGTTCTGAACGATGCTGCATCTGAGGGGTTGTTCGTCGACGATCCCTACGTCGTCTCGCGCCGAGTAAGGTCGATCTTGTGTCTGCCGATCCGGCGCCAAGGAAGGCTTGTCGGCGTCCTCTACCTGGAGAATGCATCTGTCTCCGATGCATTCAACTCGAGCCGGGTCGAGGTGCTCCACATGCTGTCTTCGCATGCGGCGATCTCGCTCGACAATGCGCGGCTCTACAACGAGCTGACGCACCTGAATCGCGATCTCGAGGCGCGCATCGAGGAGCGTACCGAGAAGCTCCGCGAAGCTCGCGACGCGGCAGAAGCAGCCACGCAAGCGAAGAGCGAGTTTCTGGCGGTGATGAGTCACGAGATCCGAACCCCGATGAACGTTGTAATCGGCATGGCGCAGATCATGATGGATCTCAATCTGACCACGGATCAGAAGGACTGCGTGCGCGCTATCCACACGGCGGGCGACTCGTTGCTCAATGTGATCAACGACATCCTCGACTTCTCCAAGATCGAGGTCGGAAAGCTCGAGCTCGAGCATGTGCCATTTGCGCTGCGTAGCTGCCTGGAGGATGTTTCCGAGATTCTCGCGCCGAAGGCGTTCGACAAGGGGTTGGAGTTCCCCGTTCTCGTGGACCGGCGGGTTTCGGATGACCTAGTGGGCGACTCCAATCGCTTGAAGCAGGTGATCATCAACTTTGTGAACAACGCGATCAAGTTCACCGAGGAAGGCTCTGTCTCGATTCGAGTCTCTCCGCTCGAGAGTGCGACCGATCGCGTGCGGCTGCGCTTCGAGGTCCAGGACACCGGAATCGGAATCCCGAAGGATCGTCTGGATCGGCTCTTCCAGAGCTTCTCTCAGGTAGACGCCTCGACCACGCGAAAATACGGCGGCACTGGACTGGGGCTGGTCATCTCGAAGCGTTTGGTCGAAGGGATGGGCGGACTCGTGGGTGTCGACAGCGTAGAGGGCGAGGGATCGACCTTCTGGTTCGAAGCGGTCTTCGGACTGAGAGATGCGCAGGCAAAGCAGCAGGTCGGTCCCACCGAGTTGGTTCCGCCGGCTGCCGATCACGTCGAACAGCTCGCACAGGTACGAGCGCTGATCGTGAGTCGCGCCCGCAGCGCCAGCGAGGCTCTCGTGGAGCAGATTGCTTACCTCGGCGCGAGCGCGGAGTGTGCTCTGAGCGTAGAAGAAGCCGGAGCGCTTCTACGAGCTGCTGAGGAGCGATCCCAACCGCATCACCTCGTGATTCTGCGCTATCCGCTCGAAGACGAGTCCTTTGGCGACTGGATGGAGGAGCAGCGCACCAACCCGGAACGGTCGCTGTGTCTCGTACCTACGTTGCGCGAGCGCAGCGCGCTGACGCGTGAACCCGAGGATGTCGAGTGGCTCGTGCGTCCGATCAAGCAGAATCATCTGCGCCGCATTCTGTTGAGCTCGGTCGGAGTCTATCTGACCGAGGGCGACGCGCAGCAGGCGCAACCCTCTGAGCAGGTTCGTGCGGTGAGATCCCACATGCGCATTCTGGTTGCCGAGGACTACGCGCTGAATCGGAAGATGGCAGCGCTCATGTTGGAGCGCGCTGGCTACGGCTTCGACATGGTTGCAGACGGGCGCCAGACCTTGGAAGCGCTCGCTGCCGATCACTACGACCTGGTGCTAATGGACTGTCAGATGCCGGAGGTCGACGGTTTCACCGCGGCGCGAGAGATTCGGCGGCGCGAAACGTTCTCGAAGCGGCACATCCCGATCGTCGCCATGACCGCGAACGCAATGAAGGGCGACCGCGAACGCTGCCTCGAAGCCGGGATGGACGACTACCTGAGCAAGCCGATTCAGATGGAAGCGCTCTACGCTGTGCTCGCCCATTTCCTTCCGGACGATCCGGCGCCGGCTTCCGGGTCATCGGGCGAGGAGATCCCCGGGAGCGACGTATCGCCCGAAGCAGAGAGCGAGTCCTCTGAGGTCGACTAGCAGTCCGCCTGCTAGGGCTCTTCGGTCTCCTCGGTGCGCGCCTCGCCTTCGCTACCCTGCGGATCGTCGCCCGCGATGTCGAGGCCGGCGAAGCCTAGCAACAAGTCGACGAACTCCAGGGGATTGAAGCCGATGCGGCCTCCGACGATCCCGCCCTGCCCTCCGAGCTCGAAGCGCGTCCACTCCATGAAGCTTCCAGCGAGGGGGTCCTTGCGAGCGCTATCCGGTACACCGATCCAAGCCCCCTCGCGCACCTCGCCGCCGTAGGTCAGATCGTCGATCGTGCGGCCGAACTCGCGCGGTGGACGGGTGCTGAGGGGCCGGTCGATCTCCTCGAAGGCGCGCTGAAACCCGCGTACCTGAAAGGAAGCGAGCCAACCGGTCGAGTTGAGGCTCGACAGGAGCGGGCGATCCTGATCGCGAAAATAGCTCACCGAGTATGGGAAGCTGATTCGCTTCTGGAAGTAGACTCCACCCACGTCGCGGGACTCGAGGCCAACTCCCATCGAGGTCGACCAGAGGCCGATCGAGGGTTGTGAGAGCACCCCGAGTCGCGCGTCGACGCTGAAACCCAGTCCTCCGTGGAGGCTCAGTTTGGCCACATCGCGGAGATCGGCGCCCCGGCCGCTCGCACAGCTCACGCAGAGCGCACCCGTCATTCCCAGCACGATCAGCTTCCGTAGCATGCTCGAGCCTCCTCTTCTGATGCACGTTTCGGGCGTCGCATGATAGCGGAAGCCGTCGCCCCGTTGAACCGGTCGAGCGGTGGCGCGCAAGGCACTTTGGGTGCATTCCTGCACCCGGCCGGAGCTTCGCGGCCGGCGCGTACGAGGAGGAGCACAGGCGTAGCGCTAGCATGCAGGATCTCCTGCACGTGCTCCCCCGAGAATCGGGGCGGAATTGCGCGTTACGCGTCCTGTGACACTACCCAGGTGTTGGCTCCACGCGTCGGGCGTTCTCGCGCTCGTCGCGGTCGTGCCCATGCTGGGTACGCTGGCGCCCCTGGACGTCGGTGCCGAGCCGCCGGAGCCACCGCGGGCCGCGATGCGACCGGAGGCCCCGCCGGTGGGTCCGCTGCGCATTCTGGTCGAGACCCCCCATGACGGTGCGCTCGTGGCCAGTGCGGATCCGAGCGTTGTCGTCGCTGGGCGCGTGCTGTTGCCGAATGGGAAACTCGATGTCTTCGATCTGGTCATCGTCATCGATCGATCGAAGAGTACCGATGCGCCAACCGGTGTAGACATCGATGGAGACGGCTACGTCGGCCGTGCCCCGGATAGTCGCTACGCAGATGGATCGAGCGATGATCCTGGCGATAGCGTGCTCGCCGCGGAGATCGTGGCGGCGCGTACCTTGATCGCTCAGCTGGATCCGGCTACGACGCGCGTGGCGCTCGTGTCGTTCTCTGGGGACACGGACCCCGAGACGCCGGATGCGCACGTGCTCACGCCATTGAGCAGCGACTATCTCGCGGCCCATCGGGCTCTCGACGCGTTGCTCGAAGAGTGGCCGAGTGGGCGCACGCACCTGGCGGCCGCGATTCACACGGCAACGGCGGAGCTCATGGGGATCGGCTTCACTTCGAGCGAGCCGCGGCCCGAGGCACGCAAGATCATCCTGTTGATGACGGATGGTCAGCCGACCCTGCCCATCCCCTTCTCTCCCAAGCAGAACGCGGACGCCACCTTTCTGGCAGCGCGTCTCGCCGCCCGGGGGGGGATCCGGATCGACGCCTTCGCCATCGGACGGGATGCCAACGAGAATCCAGACGTCACCCAGGGGATCGCGGCGATCACTCGCGGTGAGTTCACGGGCGTCGTCGAGCCACGCGATCTAGTCAGCACCTTCGAGCGGCTCCGGCTCGCCTCGATCGAAGCCTTCGAGGTACACAACCGGACGACGCAGAGCGAAGCCGAGGTCGTGCTTCTCGAGAGTGACGGTCACTTCGCCGCTCTGGTCGAGCTGGCTCCGGGCGACAATCGACTCGAGCTCCGCGCGCGGGGAGAAGGGGGCCGCTGGACCTTTCGGCCGCTGCGCGTGCAGTTGGCACCGAGTGAAGGCCTCGCCAAGTTGCATCCGCGCTATCTGGAGCACCGTACCCGCCTGCTGGAGGAGAAGCTGTCCAGTCTGCGTCGCCGTCAGCTCAGCCTGGAGGCGAGGGAGGACGTGTTCGGGCCCTCCCCCGCGGGTCCCGAAGGAGGAGACGTCTCGCAGACGACTGAGGGCCGGGCGCGCCCCTCAGAGCGCTCGCTCGAAATCCAGGTCGAGGAGCCTGAGCTTCCCGCAGCGGTGCCTGCGGCGCCCGCTCCCTGACTGGCTTGCTGCGGCGCACGGATTGCGTGTTCGGGCGAAGAACTATGCGGCAGAGCCCTCTAAGAGAGGGTGAATTCACTCACCCATCTCGGGACCGAGGCAGGGAGGAAGCGCGTTGCGGCAGAAGTGGAGCACGCCGCATGCGTCACCCGCGCGCCCCCCCCTGGGCGTCAGAGGAGATGCTAGCCTGACAGCGCTCGTGGCTTCCCGTGTGGAGGGGAGATCCGCTCGGCGGGCTGGCGCCGGAGTTGCCGGAACCGACTCTCGTGAACCGAGAGGGTCGGGAACCAAGAGGGTCGCGGGAACCAAGAGGGAGACAGAGTGGCACCACGTTCGGTGAGAAAGCGCTCTCGATCGGCTGCGGCTCGCACTCGGAGCCGAGCGAGAAGCAGGCGTGGGCGCCGTTCCTCGCTGCTGGGTGGCGTGATCAGGTTCGGGCTCCGGCTCGGCGCGCTGGGCATCGTCGCGGCCGGTGCCGTTGGCGCCTTCGTCGTCCTCGTACCCCCGCTACTCCCGCTCGGACTTCCGAACCTCGATGAGCCATCGCTGATCTACGCGCGGCCGCACCGGATCGCGGTCGGTCAGAACATCTACACGTCGGATCTGCTCGAGCGCCTGATGCGCCTCGGATATCGCGAGGTTGACTCCGCGTCGCCCCGCGAGGGCGAGTACCGGCGTCAGCCAGCGCGACTGCTGGTTCATCGCCGCCCCTTCCGGACGCCGGTCGCTTCGGGCGAGGCCCGCGAGGTCGAGCTGGTGCTCAATCGCCAAGGGCGGATCGACGCCATCCGAGAAGGTCGTGGACGCAGGCTCCCCAGCCTGGTGCTCGAGCCCGACATCATCGGCGAGCTCTACACCTCCTCGCGCGAGTACCGCGATTCCGTTCCGCTCGACGAAATTCCCGATGCGCTCGTCGAGGCCGTGATCACGATGGAGGATCGACGCTTCTTCGACCATGGAGGGCTCGACCTCCGGCGCGTGTTGGGGGCGATGTGGGTGAACCTGCTTCGCGGCCAGGTGGTCCAAGGGGGCAGCACGCTCACGCAGCAGTTGGTCAAGAACGTCTTCCTGGATGCGCGTCGAACGCTCGGACGCAAGCTCGCCGAGGCCTGGCTCGCGCTGCGCCTCGAGGCGGGCGAGCCCAAGGACCGTATCCTCGCGACCTATCTGAACACGATCTACCTGGGTCAACGTGGATCGGTCTCGATTCGTGGCGTCGAGACCGCTGCTCGACACTACTTCGGCAAGTCTGTCCGCGAGCTCAGCATCGGTGAGTGTGCGATGCTGGCCGGATTGATCCCCGCCCCGGGTCTCTACTCTCCGTACCGCGACGAGGCGACCGCGCTGGTGCGTCGCGATCGTGTGTTGCGCGTGATGCGCAATCAGGAAGTCCTGACAGAGAAGCAGTTTCAAGCTGCGATCAGCGAGCCCTTGCGCGTGCTTCCGCGTCCTCCGCGCCCCGCATCGGCGCCGTACTTCGCGTCTTGGGTAGAGCGTGAGATCAGCGCTGCGCTGCCCGACGCCGACCTGCGACGCTCGGGTCTGGCGGTGGTGACCGGTCTCGACTCGAGCCTGCAGGTGATTGCGGACGACGCGATTCAAAACGGTCTCCAGAAGCTCGAGGCCGACTACGAGCGCCTGCGGCGTGAGGACGGCCCGCTGCAGGCGGCGCTGCTCGCACTCGATCCGATCAACGGGGACATCCTGGCGATGGTCGGCGGGCGCAGCTTCGCCGGCTCCCAATTCGACCGGGCGACGCAGGCGGCGCGCCAGCCCGGTAGCGTATTCAAGCCGATCGTCGCCTTGACGGCCCTCGTGGAGGGTGGTGGGCGGCTTCCACGTTTCACTCTCGCTTCGCAGCTGGACGACTCCGAGCTACGCGTCGAAACGCCGACAGGTGTCTGGATGCCGACGAATTTCGATGGGAAGTTCAACGGGATCGTGAGCCTCAGACGTGCGCTCGAGCGATCGCTGAACGTTCCGTTCGCGCGTCTGGCGGTAGACATCGGACCCGAACGCATCGTGGAGACTGCCCGCGCGCTCGGGATCGAGAGTCCGCTTCAGCCGGTCCCCAGCATCGCGCTCGGTTCCTTCGAGGTCACGATGCTCGAGGTCGCTCGCGCGTACGCCGTATTCGCTTCGGCGGGGGTTCGCGTGACGCCGAGGCCCTATACGCGAGTGCTCGATGCGGAGGGAAAGCTGCTCGATACGCGAGGCGTCGAATCCGCCAGAGTGTTCACGCCCGCGGAGGTTGCACTGGTGACCTCCGCGCTGCAAGGTGCGGTCGAGCGGGGTACCTCGCGTAAGCTCCGAGCCATGGGGTTCAGCGGTCCGCTCGCTGCGAAGACCGGCACGACCAACGATTTTCGCGATGCGTGGCTCGTAGGATATACACCCGATCTTGTTACCGTCGTGTGGGTCGGATTCGACGATGGCACCAACCTCGGGCTGACCGGGTCTCAAGCCGCCCTGCCCATCTTTGCCGATTTCATCACGGCGGCGCTGGGCCCTGAGGGAGGCCGCGGATTTCCGAAACCGGCTGGCGTGGAGTACGTCGAGATTCAAGAGGCGTCGGGTCTGCGCGCGGCCTTCGGCTGTAGCGGAGATCCGGAGCTGTTCATCGTAGGAACCGCTCCGCAGGAGACCTGTCGCCCGGTCTTCGTGGAACGTCCACCAGGCTCCGAGGGGCGACGTGGGCCGTCTCAGGTCGCGTCCGGCCGTCGAAACGACGAAGATCGGCGCCGCGGGCGCCGCGGGTCGGCGGTCTCGGAGATCATGCGCGAGGTCCGGGACATCTTCGGGGGAATCTTCGGAGGCGGTCGCTAGCGACCGCCTTGCCTGCGAGCGCCCGATCTGCCGCTGGACTGCGGCGCTGCTGCGTGATCGAGTGGCGCCGCACCTGCATCTTTGCGTCATGAGCGCACGCTAGGGCACAAGTTCGCCCGCGCTTCGGTCGATGACACGATGGTCGTTCGACTCCGCGGGGTGTGAGTACGCCCTGTTGTGCACTACTGACCCAGAGGCTTCATTTGACTACGCAGGACGATCGTTCCGACCTGCTCACTCGCTTCACCGATCGCTGGATCCCCGAGGCGATGAAGCTCGATCCGGAAACTTGCCGTAACGCGCGATTCGCAGTCGGCACGGCGATGACTCCTATTCCTGCGATCTTCCTCTTCGTGCCGCTGTACTGGATGGTCACGGACGCCACCAGCGGCTTGCTGATCGCAGTGACCCTGTTCGGTGGGATCCCGTTCTACCTGGCGAGTCTTCCGCTGATTCGGCGCTTCGAGTCTCCGATGCCCAGTGTCTGCGTGGCATTGGCGACGGGAACGGTGCAGCTCGCCATCGTGGCACACCTGACCGGAGGGGCCCAAGCACCTGCTCTGGCGTGGGTGATCCCGATCCCGAGCATCGCTCTTCTGATGGGAGGGCGTAGGCTTGGTCTCGTAGCGTTGGTCATTTCTCTTTCGATCAACATGTTCTTCTACGCGACCGAGCCCGCCGTGGCGCAGTCGTCGCGGCATCCCGTCGAGGCTCTCATCTTTCCGAGCTGCGTGTTGTTCATCTTCTACACGATGATCGTCTTCTCGCTCTACGAGAGCACCAAGGAAGCTGCCGTGGAGCGGCTGCGCCAGCTGAACGGACGCCTCGAGCTGGCGCGAGCGGAAGCCCAGCAGGCCAACCAGAGCAAGGGCTCCTTCCTGTCGCGGATGAGCCACGAGATTCGCACCCCGCTCATGTCCATTCTGGGATTCACGGACTTGCTCGACGAGGAGATCTCTGCGCGCCGCGGATCGCGGTCTACGGACCTCGGGGGCAGCTTCGAGGATTCGCTGGATCGAGTATCGATCGATCTCGTACGCGACGAGTCCGAGGCGCTGCGCACGGTGCGCAGGAATGGCGAACATCTGCTGAACATCATCGATGATCTGCTCGACCTCTCTCGCATCGAGTCCGAGAGCATCCGGATCACCCGCAAGACCGTCGAGCTGGAGAGCTTTCTGCACGAGGTGATCGACCTGGTCTCGATCCGCGCCCAGCAGCGTGGGATCGAGCTCTGTCTCGAAGCGACGGTCCCCTTGCCGTCGCACCTCGACACGGACGCGACGCGTTTGCGCCAGATCCTCGTCAATCTGCTGACCAACGCGATCAAGTTTACAGAGGTCGGCAGCGTGACCTTGCGCGTACGTCTGGCCGGGAATGCCACGGAGCCCGCCCTGGAGTTCTCCGTCGAGGACTCGGGCATCGGAATGACTCCGGAGCAGCTGCGTGCCTTGTTCAAACCGTTTACACAGGCGTCTCGCGAGACTGCGCGGCTCTACGGCGGAACGGGCCTCGGCCTCGCGATCAGCAAGCGTCTCACTGAAGCGCTCGGTGGCAGCATCACTGCACACAGTGAGCCCGATGTGGGTTCGACGTTCTGTCTGGTGTTCCCGCTCGAGGATATCGTATCGACGGAACAGCCAGACTTGGCGATCGCGAAGAGCCTCTCGGCAGAGAAGCCAGCGACCCTGCTGGGACAACACATCCTGGTGGTCGATGATTTTCCGGACAATCGGCTGCTGTTGTCTCAGATCCTCTCGCGCGCGGGAGCCAAGGTCACGCTCGCGGAGTCGGGGGAGGTGGCTCTCGACTGCGTCGAACAGGCCGAGCGAGCGAATGCGCCCTTCTCGCTGATCTTGATGGACATCCAGATGCCGGGAATGGATGGCTGTGCGACGACCACCGAGCTGCGCGCTCGCGGCTGCCGTTCCGTCATCGTGGCACTCACAGCCGATGCGTTGGCCACGACGCGGGAACGCTGCATGCGTTCGGGCTTCGATGCGCATGCGACGAAGCCGATCCAGCGTGACCGCCTCTTGGCCCTGGCGGGTGAGACGCGGGTCTCGCACGCCGCAGGACAGGGTATGGGTGGAGCGGGGACGCGAGAGACTCCGCACAAGCCGAGAGGCCTGGATAGCCGTGGATGGTGCGCTCGTCTGGTGGAGCTCTGTGTCCCGGAGGCGATGCGTTCCGACCGCGCCGCGCTTCGCCGAGCGCGAATGGTGCTCGGCTTCACGACCGTCCCGCTACCCTTTCTCGGTGTCGCCGCTTGGATCTTTCCGCAGGTGCTGCCTGCGGCCGCTGCGAAGACGTTGACCGCCGTCTACCTCGGTATCGCCCCGCTGTTCCTCGCAGTCGTGCTCCTGCTGCGCACGACGGGAGCGATCTCATGGGCCGGGCATCTGACGCTCACGTATGCGCTCGGGATGATCGGCGCGACGGCGCTGATCACGGGCGGCGCTCGCTCGTGTATCGGTCCCTGGCTGACTGCCCTTCCGATCTGGGCGCTTCCGATCATTGGGAGTCGGGCCGCCGCGGGCTGGCTAGGGATCGTCACGGCGATGCTCTTCGGTCTATATGGGCTCGAGTCAGCCGGTCTGAGTGTCGGCAATCTGATCCTGACCGAGAAGCAGTCCTTCGCCTACATCGTCGGTCATACCTCGCTGCTGGGAATGCTGATGTTGCTCGCCCTCGTCTACGAGCACGAGAAGCGAGACAGTATCGAGCGCTTCGAGCTCTTGAACCTAGAGCTGATCCACGCGCGCGAGGTTGCGGACTCTGCGCGTGAAGCGAAGGAGCGGTTTCTGGCGACCGTCAGTCACGAGATGCGCACGCCGATGACGGCGATTCTCGGCTTCAGCGAGCTGCTTCAGGACGCATGGCGCCGACACCAGGCGCCTTCGCCGGAGTCGGGGGAGCTCTTGGCTCGTGTCGAGCACAACGGCCGGCACCTGCTCCATCTTCTGAACGATGTGCTCGATCTCTCGAAGGTCGAAGCCGGTAGGCTCGAGATCGAGAAGCTGCCTGTGTGGCCGGCTCAAGTCGTGCAAGAGCTGCTGGGCCCGGTGCGCGCATACGCGCGCACGCGCGGAGTGCGCCTTCGAGTACGAATCGAGGCCCAGCTTCCCGAGACGATCCATGCAGATCCGGTGCGTCTCCGGCAGGTGATTCAGAAGCTACTCGAGGGAGCGATCGACAGCGGCGAGAAGAGCTCCCTCCTGTTGCGCATCCAGACGCGCGTGTTGGAATCCTCGACGTTGCTGGTATGCACGATCGAGCGCTCCGCGACCACGGGCCGCTCCACTCGCGCGGAGCTGGAGCACGCCTGGATCGGTACCTGGGGAAGCCCCGACGGATCCGGGGGATTGCTCGCCTTTACCTTGGCGCGCTCGCTCTGTCGTGAGCTCGGCGGGACACTCGTGCTGCATTCGGACGAGATCCTCGGAGAGGTTATCGAGATGAGTCTGCCGATCGAGATCATCAAGACCTCGGCTTCGTCCATGCATGCAGCCGTGCCTGTGGAGGTTGGGGAGCCTCGCCCTGGCGCGGCCACGGACTGCCTGCGCGGAGTGCGTATGCTCCTGGCGGAAGATAGCCCGGATAGTCAGCGACTGATCGCTCACATCCTGCGACAGGCTGGAGCCTTGGTCGACATCGCACCCGATGGGCGTAGCGCGGTTGAGTGTGTGCTCGGCGGTGCGGCCACGTCCGAACCCAGGGCTGCGTACGATCTGGTGCTGATGGATATGCACATGCCGATTCTGAACGGTGCCGAAGCGACGGCTCGGCTTCGTTCCAAGGGTTTCACCGGACCCATCGTCGCGCTGACCGCGGCCTCGGACTCCGACGTGCGCTCGGGCTATGAGCGGCAAGGCTGTGACGGCTTCGTGACCAAGCCGATCGATCGAGCTCGATTGATCTCTACCCTCGCTCGCGTGCTCGAGTCGCGACGGACCGAAGCGGGGTGAGCGGACGAGCGCCCCGACTCACTGGGCCAGAGCTCTGTGCGCAGCTCGAATGTCGGGTAGCTCATCCCCTTCAGGGAGTTTCTCCAGCAGCGAGGAGAGCGAGGCGCGCACGCGCGCCTCGTCGGGCGGGCTCGGGGGGAGCTCCAGCCAGCGGGTCGCGGCGCGGATCGCGAGCATCGGTGCTCCCTGAGTCTGGGCCAGCTCGAGCGCTCGCTCGAACTTGCGCTCGGCGTCCTGCCTCCTGCTCGGATCGATCGCGAGCCAGATTTCTCCCTGAAGACGCTCGAGCTCGCTGAGCCAGAACGGAGTATTGCGCTTCTCCGAGAAGTCCTGCGCAGCTTCGATGACTGCCAGCGCGCTCGATGCGTCGCCGCAGTTGCGGAGCGCATCAGCCAACCAAGCCATGAACAGCGGCGAGATGACCTCGGTATCGATGGCTGTGAGCTTCCCCATGGCTAGCTGCAGGCCGTCGATTCGGTCGCGCGACGATCCCGGGGGAGTATCTGCCCAGGCGAGCATGAACTGCGCAATCCCCGTCCAGAGCTCAAGCTCCTGCGTCTCGGCTACGAGCAACGCCTCGTGAGCCGCCAACAGCGCCTGCTCACGCTCCTGGCGCAGGGCATAGATGCCCGCCAGCAAGCAGCGGGCGTACGCCAGGCTGAAGGGGTGATCCGAGCTGTCGCCGATCTCGACGGCTTCGCGGATGAAGCGCAGGGAGCGGTCGGAGCGGCCTTCCAGCCAGAGCAGGAGGCTGGCGTAGACTCGCGATGAGACGCCGACGTTCTCCCCGTAGACGTACGCTAGGCGTCGGTGCTCGAGTGGACGATAGAGCGACACCGCGTGCTCCACACACTCGAGCGCTTGCGCGAAGTTTCCTTGCCACAAGAGCGAGCTGCCGAGGGCCTGATGTGCCATGAGCTCCAGCGCGCGATCGTTCATGCGCTCTCCGATTGCGATCAGGTCGTGCGCGAGTCGGATGGCTTCGTCGAGCCGCGCGCGAGCTTGATAGAAGATGGAGAGCCCCCAGCACGCCTGGAAGTGGCTCGGGCTATCGGGAGGATCCACGCCGCACAGCTCGATTGCGCGCTGGAACACGCTCTCGGATTCCTGCACCCCGAATCCGTACATCTCACATAGCCGCGTCCCGAGTCCTAGATGAAGTCGGCAGGCCTGTTCGCGAGCACTCGAACGTTCGTCCTCGACCGGGCAGAGCTCGATCGCGCGTCTCAGGTAGAAGATCGCTTCTGGCTGGGCGGATCGCCTCGCTGCTTGCAGTGCCGCATCCTCGTAGAAGTCCACCGCTCGGTTCGGTAGCTGAGCGCGTTCGAAATGATGTGCGACGAGCTCTGGCTGCAGCTTCGCGAGCTCTGGGAAGCGTGACTCGAGCGTTTCCGCAATCTGCTGATGCAGCTCGCGCCGTCTGCGCTTGAGCATCGATTGGTAGGCAACGTCTTGTACGAGGGCGTGCTTGAAGACGTAGACGCACTGTGCACCATCTCCGCGGTCGTGGATCAGTTCTGCAGCGAGTAGCTCCTCGAGGCCCGTGCGTAGTGCGGTCTCGCTATGTGGGGCGACTGCGTCGAGCAGCATGTGTGAGAACTCTCGCCCGATCACCGATGCGAGCTGCGCGACCTCTTTTCCGAGTGGAAGTCGATCGAGCCGAGCCATGAGAGAGTCCTGCAGAGTCGAAGGGATCGCTTCGCTCATGTGGCCTCGGTTCGCGCCCCTGTCGGCCTGTTTCTCGAACCAATCCGATTCGATCACGCTCTTGGTGAGCTCTTCCACGAAGAGCGGGATGCCGTCGGTTCGTTGCGCGACCTGGGCCAGCAAGCTCTCTGGCAGAGGATTTCGAGCTGCGAGCTTCCTCACTAAATGCTCGACGTCCGAGCGCGGCAGCGGGTGAAGCTGAAGTGTGTGGATCGGTGGGGGGAGCTCCGTGGTGCTACCCTGACGTTCGGTCACCAGAATCATGATCGGAGCTTGGGCGGCTCGCTCGATCATCAGTCCGAGCAGCTCCTTGCTCGAAGGATCGATCCACTGGATGTCTTCGAGGACGACGACCAAGGGTTGTAGCGCGGCTGCGTGCAACAGCCATTGGGTCAGGGCTTCGCGGGTGCGTCGGCGCTGGGCCTCTGGGCTCAGGACCGGACCGGGCCCGCGATGCTCGAGCCCGAGGAGCGGCGTCAACAGGGGGAGCGCCTCACCCGGAGGGAGTCCCGCCCGCTGCAGATACTGGGCGAGTCGCTGCAGGGCTACGTCGGGGGACTCACGTTCCGTGTCCAGATGCAACCCTTCGCGCATGAACTCGATCACGGGGAACAGGGCGCTGTTCGTATGCATCGACGAGCACGCGCACTCGAGCCACGCGTGCGGCGTGTCATGGAGCGCCGCGCGAAAGGCGGCGATCAGACGGGACTTTCCGATCCCTGACTCTCCGCGGAGCACGACCGTCTGTCCGCGTCCACCGCGCGCTCGCCCCCAGAGGTCGAACAGCTGCTTGAGCTCCAGAGAGCGACCTACGAATGGCGCGCCTCGCTCCGTCCGCGCTGGTTTGTCGCGTTTGACCATGGTCTCGAGGGCTCGGAACGCGACGACCGGTTCGCTGACCCCGCGCAGGGTTCGGGGGCCCAACGACTCGAGCATGAACTGGCCCTGAACTCGCTGTGCGGTTCGCTCGCTCAACGTGATCCAGCCGGGTTGGCCGAGACCCTGCAGGCGTGCGGCGATGTTGACGGTGTCGCCGAGTGCCAGCTCCTCGCGGTGACCCGCGTCGCCCATCTCGCCCACCACGACTGGACCCGTGTGCACGCCGATCCTCACGTCCAGCGGGCAGCTACGCAGCTGGGGCAGCGAGCGGCCCAGCTGCGAGTTCAGCTCGGGAAGTCCCTCGACGATCCGGAGCGCCGCTCGTAGAGCACGCGCGGGCGCATGTTCGTGGGCGCGGGGATAGCCGAAGTACACCAGCAGGCCGTCCCCCAAGTATTGCGCGATGTGTCCGTCGAGCTCTCCGATGATTCCCCCGCAGTACTGCTGATAGGCGCGGATCGCGTCACGCAGCTCCTCGGGCTCGAGCCGTTGGGACAGCTCGGTGGAGCCCACCAGGTCGCAGAACATGACCGTCAGCTGGCGCAGCTCGGCGTCACCGCCCGACCCTCGCGCCGTCGAGAGCTGTGAGAAGGGGTCTGGGCGGCCGCATCCCCCGCAGAAGCGAGCGTTCTGTGGATTGGCGAAGCCGCAGTGGGTGCAGCTCGAGCTGGCGGGGGTGCCGCAGCGCGTGCAGAAGGCGAACCCGGCTGGCAACTCCTGCTCGCAGCGTTGGCATTGCGTTGCAGCCATGTTTGGGGCAGCTGCCTCCTGGTGGCCCGAGTCCTGGTGGCCCAAAGATGACGGGAGGGAATTCGACTCTGACCCCTATCGTACCGCAGCCGGTCGCAGAGGCGCGTGCAAGCGAGCTCTGAGCGGGACAACGAGCGCCCCGGATAGCCAGCGAGGATCGATCCCGAGTGCAGACCCCGCGAGGCTCGAAGCGAACCCATGACTCGGGGCGCTAGCATCCGATCGGCGTTTCGATAAGAATGAGCTATGGAACGTCCTTCGATTCGCCAGCTGGAGTATGCGGTCGCGGTCGCTGACCGGTTGCACTTCGGCCGCGCCGCTAAGGCCTGTCACGTGACGCAGCCGGCGCTCTCGACCCAGGTGCAGGCCCTCGAAGAGCAACTCGAAGTGCGCCTGTTCGAGCGGTCCCGCCGGGGGGTCGTGCTTACGCGTGCCGGCGAGCGAATCATCGAGCGCGCCCGGGTGGTGCTGAGATCCGTGGACGATCTCGTGCAGGTGTCGAAGGAGAGCCGCGAGCCGCTTTCGGGCAGCCTACACCTGGGTGTGATTCCGACGGTTGCGCCCTACTGGCTCCCGCGCTGGCTGCGCCGCGTACGCCGCAGCCATCCCGAGCTCAACCTGTTCCTCCACGAGGACCAGACCGATCGAATCGTCGCCGCGCTGCGAGCGGGATCGCTCGACCTTCTGCTTCTCGCGCTTCCCGTGGATGCACCGGATCTCGAGTCGCTGCCGCTCTTCCTCGAGCCGTTCGTGGTTGCGCTACCGCGTCGCCATCCGCTCGCTGCTCGACCTCGCATCGTGGAACGCGACCTCGAGGGGGAGCAGGTGCTGCTGCTCGCCGATGGGCACTGCTTGCGCGATCAGGCGCTCTCGATCTGTAGTCAGGTCGGGGCCGTGGAGTCGAGTGCGGTGCGCGCTTCGAGCCTCAACACCTTGGTGCAGATGGTTGCGAGCGGGCTCGGGATCACCTTGCTGCCGCTCGCTGCGGTGCCGGTCGAGTTGCGTGGAATCTCAGAAATCGAGATTCGGGAGCTCGACTCGAACCCGCACCGCATCATCGGCTTTACCTGGCGGGCCGCGTCGCCGCGCAGTGAAGCCTTCCGCCAGCTGGCGCGGCATCTGGAGCGCGCCGCCCCCGCCGGCGTGACCTTGCTCAGAGATGCGGCGGAGACGGGGAATGCATCGAGCCCAGGATGATCCGACGGAACTCGCGCACCACGGGTAGCTTCTCCAGCCAGGGAGACGCGTCCGCCCGGTAGGCATCCACGGGGCAAGGCGCACCGGCGAATCCCTCTGGGATCTGCGTTACGAGTTCGGGGGGACTCTCGAACTCGTCGAGATAGTGGTACTCGTAGCCAGGAATACAGAGATCCTCGTCCACCGCGACGTCCACGGTGCGCACACCGTAGCTCATGATCTCGGTCGTCAGCGCCTGAGGTGGGGCGATCCAGACCTGTCGTGGACCCGCCAGAAACAGGTACTGCACCAGCTGATTCTCGGACAGGATTCGGAAACGGGCGACTCGACCGCCGTACATGCGGCTGTGAGAGTGGCTCGTCTCGAGCAGGCCGCGCTCGAAGTCAGGGGCGTAGCCGGGCTCGAACCGCAGCGAGTTCGGATCGTTCGCACGCTCGAAGAGGGCGATCTTGCGGCCAGCGTTGATCCGGTTACGGGGCTCTCGACTCGCGCGCTGCCGCGGTCTGCAGAAGTCCGCGAATGGGCGGATGTGGCCGTCTCCTCCACGATGCAGGATCCAGACGGGCGCGTCGTCGTCGTACGGGATGCGCTTGCGAGAACGGCTGACCTCCTCCAGTGCGGTCTGGATCTCGAGAGGCAGGTCCGTCGTGGCCTCGTTCGAGCGAATGTAGCTGCGGCCGTCCTCTTCGAAGGCTTCGACGTCTCCCTTCCCGATCCAGTTCTCGTGCTCGGACCGAATGATGTGCGATGCCGAACGCCAGACCAGCGACAGGTCCTTGTAGAAGATGCGCGGGTAGGCCACCTCGTGTCGCCGCTTCTGCGACGCGTCGACGACGTATGCCACCAGGAAGCGAATGTCTTCGTTCTGGAAGGCGTTCGTCAGGTAGTAGGTCGTCTCGAACAGCTGCAGCTTGTGCTTGGGCGAATAGCCCAGGGAGAGTAGCTCGAGGGGGCAGCTGCGTAGCTCGCCAGCCGGGCGCAGCGACATGCCCGCGTCGATCCGAGCTTGGAACTCGGAGCTGACTCGACGTGGGGAGAGGTTGCAACGGGCGACGCTCTGGACGACGCGCGTGGGAATGACGCTCATGCGAGGAGAGCATTATATCAAACCCGCGCAGCCCCACCGGTAGTCCGAGTTCCTCCCCAGCGGCAGCTGGCGATGTGTCAGACTACCCTGCCCGACCGCCATGCGAAGGCTCCGGCTGGAGGCAACCTCTCGTGGATGCGACCTCTGGATGTGGCCTCCGGATGCCAACGGCGGGGAGCTTCACAGCAGCGAAGGATTTGGCGCATGCAGCGAAATGGAGCGGACGAGGGAGCCGGACCCCCGGCGAGGGCAGGGACAGGATCGGCGAGCGGCCGGGTCCGGATCGAGGAGGGGGTCGTCTTCGGCACTGGCGGCGAGCGCGAGCTGCGCTGTGACATCTTCCGTCCCCCCGAGCCCCGGGCAGATGGCAAGAGCCTGCTCCTGATCCACGGGGGTGCCTGGTTTCAGGGCGATCGTAGCCAGCTGCGGGGCTACGGTATCCTGCTCGGGCGCCTGGGTTACGTAGTCGTATCGACGGAGTACCGTCTGAGCGGTGAGCACAAGTGGCCCGCCCAGCTGCACGACGTGAAGGCTTGCCTCCGATTCATGCGCAGCCAGAGTGCCGAGCTCGGGATCGACCCGGACAAGATCTCGGTCTGGGGGAACTCTGCGGGCGGACATCTCGCATTGCTCCTGGCGGCGACTGCAGGCGTTCGCGAGCTCGAGGGCGAGGGTGGACATGCGAACATGCCGACCCACGTCGAGGCCTGCATCGCGTTCTATCCGCCCGTGCTGCTCGGACCACAGAATCGCAAGGATGGGACCATCCCGGCGCTGTTCGACGTAGACGCCTCCGCCGAGGTCATCGCTCAGGCGAGCCCCCTGCATCACGTGAAGGATGCGAGCTTTCCGCCCACCTTGCTGATCCACGGGAACCGCGACCAGCTGGTTCCGGTGAGCGCCAGCCTAGAGATGTACGAAGCCCTGTCGCGTGCCGGAGCCCGGGCCGAGCTACACGTGTTCAGCGATGCTCCGCACGCATTCGACATGGGCCGAGAGCTTGGCCGAGCGTCGGCACAGCTGTGTCACCTGTTTCTGGAGCGCCATACCTGAGGCTCTGGATCTAGCCTGAGAGAGTCCGAACCTAGAGATAGGTGACCGGTGCGACTGCGGCGAACATCCAGCCCAGCCACAGAGACTGTGTCAGGGCGAAGGTCCACGGGCGCTGGCCCTTGTGCTGCACAGCGTACGCGAGCAGCTCGAATGCGATGAAGATCGCAGCGCAACGCCACACCAGATCGCTCGCGGGTAGCTCGAACAGACCTACGGCGCAGCTCGTTGCCAGTGCTCCGAGGAGCAGCACCCGTGAGAGCGCCGATACGGCCAGCGCGCGCACAGGAGGTCCGCGGCGGAGCTCGCACTCGAGTGCGGTGAACAAGGGCAGCAACAGGATCGCCGCCGTGACTGCGGGCAGCAGCCGGTGGGTAGGGAGTGCGGTCGTCACCCAAGGCTCCAGCACCACTCCTCCGATGGTGAGGATAGGGAGGAAGAGCAGGAGTGCCGAGCCCGTCTCTGTGCCGTTCCAGATTCCCATCAGCGACGAGCTGCCAAGCTCTTCGGCCGGCTCAACGAGCGGTGAAGATCGCGTCTCGCGCAGTGCGCGACATCCGTGCAGCGCGACCCCCGCGATGAGCCAGGCGCCGACCACGTCTCGCGCGCCCTGAAGTGGCAGGAAGTCGATCCAGCCGCCGCCCGCCGCGGTATGGAGCGACAATGCGAGACATCCGAGTGCCGCAGCGAGCGCGACCCCCGCGCAGCTCGTCGCGACCGAATTGCCGGCGGACTCTACTGCGGGTTCCCCGGCAGCGGGTCGTCCCGGCAGCGCACGCGCGAGTCCGACGAGTAGCCAAACGAGCGCCACGAGGGCAGTGAATGTCCAGGCCATCAGGTAGGTGGGAGCGCGATCCTCGCCCTCGGAATCGCCGCGCGCCGGCAGGATCCGCTGCAGCCAGTCGAGGACGCGCGTGCCGGTTTCGGCAGCGTGCAACAAGGAGGTGCTCCCGAGCGCCCCGACCTCGGTCAGCTTGAGGCCGGTGCCCCGTTCGAGCTCCCCATACACTCGGTCGACCACGACCTGCTTCAGGTTGGCGCGTTCGGCGCCTGCCCTGCGGATCTGCTCACGCAGCTCCGACGAGTCTCCCGAAGCCCAGATGGCCAAGACGTTGGGGGGTGGGTACGGCCCCACGCGGGGACCCACGCCCGAGATGGCGACTGTCGCGGCCACCGACGGGTCGGAGCTCGCGTATTCGAGGGCTGCAGTCGCGCCCGCGCCGTAGCCGCCGATGGCGACCGCGTCCGGATCGAATCCAGCGCGCGAGCGCGCGTACAGCACGGCGGCTTCCACATCCTGCTGCCAGTTCTTCGAGACCTGCTCAAACGTTCGAGCGGCAAGCGGGTGGCGGTTTGCCTGGTGACCGCGAAGTTGGGGTACGACGACGCCGTAGCCCGCCCCCGCGAGCCGGCCGGCGAGGGTGCGCAGGCTTGCCGTGTCCCCCCCCAGGTCGTGCAGCAGAACGATCGATGGGACCCCACGGGCCTGGTCTTCGGTGGCTTCGGGTGCGAGCACGAGTGCGGGGACACCCGCTTCGATCTCGACGGTCGAGTAAGCGAGTGTGCTCAGCTGGGAACGAATAGCTGCGAGTGACACGAGCAGCAGGAAGGTTGCCCCGACGTAAGACCACCGCATCGCATTCAGGCTACCAGCCGTCAGCGGGGCTGCCACTGTTCTACGTTTCCAACGCGCCAGTCGCATCGGAGCTTCGTGCGGAGAACTTCTTCGGCCCCGGGCGCCCTCAGGTGAGCCGGCACACGTAATATAGGGGGCACATGTCGGATCTCATCTGCGTCACGGGTGCGAACTCCGCGGTCGGCTGTGCTTTGCTCCGGTTTGCGCAGGAAACGGGCCAGAGGGTCGTCGCATGTGTGCGTTCGGAACGCGCGGCAGCCGAGCTGCCGGGTCGCGATGACTTGGAGCGAGTCGAGATCCTGGACTACCGCGAAACGCAGCGACTCGAAGAGGCGCTCCACGGGTGCCAGAGCGTCATCCACCTGCCCGGTGTGCTGGTCGAGCGTCCCGGGTCGACCTATCGCGATGCCAACCTGGTGCCCGTCGAGGCTGTCGTGCGGGCGTCGCAGCGGGCAAATGTTCGCAAGCTAGTACTCGTGAGCGCGATTGGTGCGGATGCAAGCTCACGCAATGGTTACTACGCGAGCAAGGGGGCGGCTGAGGCGCAGGTTGCTGCGGGCGGGATCGCCTATACGATCTTGCGGGCTCCGCTGATTCTCGGTGAGGGGACCGAGGGCGAAGCGGCTCTGCGGCGCGAGATCTCTCGCGCCAAGCCCGCGTTGCTGGGTGGAGGACGTACACGTCAGCAGCCACTGGCGGTCATGGATCTGGCGCGAGGCGCGCTCGCGGCCTGCCGACCCGGAGTTGCCGACGACCGCCTGCTCGACCTCGTCGGACCCGAGAGCTTGCCCTACCGGTCACTGGTCGAGCGGGCGGCGCGCGTCGCCGGTCGTTCGGTCGATCCACGACCCAGCCCCGTGCCCGTAGCTCTCCTCCGATGGGTGCTACGGCTCCGCACCCTCGTCTTCGGGCCAGGCTTCTCCAGCGATGCGCTGGATGTGATCATGGACTCGCACGATGTCGATCCTGCACCGGGCGCCAGTGCACTCGGTTTGGAATTGACGACTGTCGACGCCATGCTGCAGGAGATGATCGACAGGGAGAAGGCGACATGAGCGAGCAGATCGAAGCCGGGGAGCAGGCGGTGGATCGCGAGACGCCGACGCCAGAGGCTGGCGCTCGAGCGGCGCACTCGCCCGTATTGAGGCTGATTCCATGGCTGCTGGCCGCCGCCTGCTTCTACAGCGCATACGCCAAGATCGCCTCGCGTGCTTCGAGCGAGGGGGTTTCTGCGGTGGAGTACATCGCGCGCTTCTTCGCAGACGCAGACTGGGCCTTGTGGCTGATGACCATGATTCCGTACTCCTGCGTGTTCTTCATGATCGACGCCTTCGCGGTGACCACCGTAGTGCGATGGTTCAACGCTCCGGTCAGGTACGCGGATATTCTGCCGGTGCGAGCGAGCTCCTATATCCTGGCGATCCTGAACGAGCAGGTGGGTAAGGGCGCAATGGCCCTGTACTTGAAGCGGCGCAATGGAGTACCTGGCTGGGAGGTCGGCTCCAGCATGGTGCTGATCGCGATCGCCGAGCTGTACCAGCTCCTGAGCTTCTCGGCGCTCGGAACCGTGCTCAACTTCGATCGCATCCGACAGGCGTCGTCCTTGCCCGGTGCACTGCCTCTGGACCTGATCTTGCCTGCTGTCTTCGGCGTTGCGGCCGTCTATGCCGGCGTTCACCTGTGGTTCTTTGCCGAGGGCCGCACGCCGCGTCTGGCGTTTCTGGCGAGCTTGCGCGAGCGCCCGGTCTTCCTCGCGCTACGGCGCGCTCGCCTGCGCAACTATCTGATCGTGATCGCGATCAAGGCACCCAATCTGGTGCTGGCGGTCGTCGTCTACTCGATCTCGCTGTCCCTATTCAATGTAGACGTGCGCTTTGGCGAGCTGTTGGCATTCTTGCCTGTGATCTTTCTGGCCGCGGCGATCCCGCTGCCGTTCCATGCTGGTGCCCTAGTCCTCTGGCAGGTGCTCTTCCCCGATTTTCCGGAGGTGGGGATCTTCAGTCTGGTGATGCATACGTTCTTCGTGGTGTTCAACGCAGTGATCGGCCTGTGCTTTCTCCCCAGAGCGAACCGAGAGCTGTTCGGCTAGCGTGCTACGCGGGTTCGGGGCGGGGATCCTCCGAGAGCAGCGGAATGCACTCTCGTACGAGGATCGGGGCGCGAGTGGGCGACGCGTACGCGATCGCAAGTACGTGAGCCGGATCGGGATGGAGCAGGTCGAACGTCCAGCTACGGGGGTCGTCGTCGATTCCGTCGAAGCGAACTCGAATCGTGCGCCTAGCCGTCTCCTGGCAGGGTGGCCCGAGCTCGAATGTGAACGACTCGAGCGGGGTGCTCAGGCCGGTTCCGCACGCCTTCAGATAGGCTTCCTTCAAGGTCCAGAACTCGAGGAAGCGCCGGGTTCGCTGAGCGGCGGGTGCCGCATCCAGGGCACGTCGCTCGCCGGGTGCAAAGAAGCGATTCGCGATCTCGCTGCTCCCCACGCGCCGCTCGAGGTCTTCTACATCGCACCCGATGACCCTGCCGAAGCTTAGCGAGCAGGCGATCAACCCCTCTGTATGGGAGAGGTTGAAGCTGATCCCATCGAGTGCGTGAATCTCGTCCGGGGCCGGGCGGCTGATCTCGGGACGTCCGTGTGCACCGGGCTCGAAGCGCCAGTCCTCCGCCGGGACATCGAAGTAGTACGACAGACGCGTCCGCACGAGAGCGCGCGTAATCAGAAACTGATCGCCGTGGCGTCGAAAACGGAACCGATCGCCGCGTGCGCGCTCTTCGTCCGTGAGCAGCGCTCGATAGGCATCGAGCAACTCGGCGTCCCGAATCGCTCCGGGACGAGCCAGCCACACGTGGACCTCGGGGCGCATCAGCTCCCGCAGGTGATGCGCAGCGTAGCTCAAAGCCGGTGTTGGGAGAGCTGTCGATGCTGGCGTATATATTCGATGGGAGTGACGCCGAGCCAGCGCTTGAAAGCCTTGTGGAAGGCGGCCGGCTCGGAGTACCCGAGCCGCTTGACGACGTCGGAGATGCTGAGGCGATCCACGATCAGGTAGCGCACCGCCATGGCGCAGCGTACGTCGCTCAGCAGGCGTTTGAAGCTGGTTCCCTCCTCCTCGAGCCGACGGGTCAAGGTGCGTCGGCTGACCCCGAGCTTGACCGCGATCGGATCCGCTGCCGGGTTTCCACCGTTCAGCTCTTGCAGGATCATCGAGCTGACGCGCGCTATGAGCGACGCCTCCGGTGCGCGCGAACCGAAGCGATCCTCGACGTAGCGTATCAGCAGTTCCTTGAGCTTGGGATCCGCAGTTCGGAGCGGCTTCGCGAGGTCGGATTCTGGAATGATGAAAGCGCTGCGCGACGCGCCGAAACGCATCTGCATCTTGGGGTCGAACACCTCGCAATGAACCTTCGTGCTCTCTGGGAGAGGATAGGGAAACCAGACCTCCCACTGGGAGGTGTCGCCTCCGACCCAACGGCTATGGCTCAGGTAGGACAGTGCGAGCGCATAGTCGACCGCAGCGCGACACACTGATTCTGACGGGTGGAAGTACTCGACATAGACGCGCCCCGCCTCGCGCAGATAGCTTGGGCGGGCTCCGTCCCAAGCCAAGAAGATGTAGCGCTCGAGCGCTACGAGGGCTTCTTCGACCGATCGGCTCGATGCCGCAACGTACTCGAGCGCAGCATAGTCGCCGGGTTCGGTCCGCAGAGCCGCCCGCAGTCCAAGATCCACGTCTTGCGTGATGCAGACCGCATCCTCGAGCATGGCGAACGCGGTGGAAGCGGACATGCGCGCATCGGGGTCGGCAGCCTCGAGGAAGCGCAGCATGCGGCCGGGTACGCCCTTGTCCCTGATCGCTTCCAGGAAGGGACGAATCACACGCATGGACATGGTCGACTTAGACATGAAGAGGGGGTCCGCACACGTCGATTTGGCCCGCGCGATCCACAAACCTTCAGTCGCCGCGAGCCGAAGCCGCAAGCTCAAATACAGCTCCAGCTACATCATACCGATCTCTAGCGCCAAAGGTGACGATTGGTCGCACTCCGTAGGAGGTTTGGCACAAAAAGTTTACCTTAGGCTGTCCTGAGCTGAATATTCTTATATTTGTGAATTCTAGCGGCGCCCCGTGGATCGGGCGGGGGCGGGCCCTCGCGCCGATAGCTGGCCGGTGTGGTGCTTGTTCTTCACGACGTGGTCTGCGGTATGGCTGGCGGCCCAGGCGTCGGGCTTGAAGAGCACCTCGAACCCCTGACCCATGACCAGCCCGACCACCTCGTTGATGTGTCGCGAACTCGCCCACTTCTTGTCTGGATTGACGTCGAGGTGTACGACGATCGGGAGCGTGCTCGGAATCGAGGGCTCGATGGCCATCGCTGTTTCCACGCTCAGCCAAGCTTCGGTGAACAGCTTCTGGCGTAGGCTGCGTACCTCTTCGCGAGGCTTGCGAATGCGTGTGTAGAAGACGCGCCCACCCTTGCCAGGTGTGAGTACGACGACACACGTAACGAAGTCGATCCGCTTGTCGACCTTCTGCGCATCCGTACCGATGTGGATGACTCGGTCTTGCGCGAGTACGAGTTCCTCGAGGGCTCGCAGCAGATCGGGGACTGGCTCCCGATGGAGCGTGCGCCATTCCCGTTGCAGCATCTCTGTGGTCACGTCGCCTCCGGAACAGAGGCGGTCCTGCGCCGATTCGACGAGTCCGCCCGGTTTTCCCCAGCCGACCCGTCCTGCGCCTACCAGAAGGGTGCCTTCGGAAGCCGTTCAGTCTTCCAGAGTGTAGTCGAATACGGAGAATGTGACAGCTACCCGGTCGTGTCGGCTGGCTCGGGGCGGAACGCGGGCCGGATCTCTTTGAGCTGCTAGAATCAGTTGAGTGAAGGAGTTTCCGCACGTCTACTCGATCGATGCGCGCTCTCTTCCTGAGGGCTTCGTTCGGTTGTCTTCGGTTGGGGTGACCGAGCTCGAGAGTGCCCCACCGGCCGAGTTTGACGGTCCTGGCAATCGCTGGTCACCCGAGGGCCTGTTATTGGCGGCGGTCGCGGACTGCTTCAGCCTGTCGTTCCGGGCGAGTGCTCGCGCCTCGTCGCTCGAATGGCGCGAGCTCTGTTGCGAGGCTCGCGGCACGTTGGATCGGGTCGAAGGCCGCTTGCGCTTCACCTCCATCGAGTTGCGCGCGACGTTGCGCGTGCCCGGGGGCTCGCGCACGGATCGAGCGGAACGATTGCTGCGCAAAGCAGAGCAGAGCTGTCCGGTCTCGGCCTCGCTCGCGACTCCGATCGCGCTCGATGTGACCGTGATCGAGGAGTGAAGGTCGATGAGCGGTAGCGCAGACACGGCCTCGGTCGGGGCTACGAAGGCGGAGTTCCCCGAAGTTCCGTTTGCGATCTTGAACGCTGACGGCAGCTGCGATCCCGAGTACCGCGAGCTGATCGACGATGCAGATGTCGTGCGGGTGCTGCAGACACTCTGGCTCAATCGCGTCATCGACCAGCGCTTCCTCAAGCTCCAGCGCCAGGGTCGGCTCGGGTTCTACATGACGAGCACTGGCGAGGAGGCGACCACGATCGGTGCCGCCTACTGCTTGCGGGATGACGACCCCATCTTCCTGACGTATCGGGAGCTGGGTGCGCTGCTGTGGCGAGGGGTTCCGCTCGAGATGCTGATGAATCAGCTGATCGGAAACGGCCAAGATGTCAACAAGGGACGTCAGATGCCGATCCACTTCTGTTTTCGGGACTGGGCGGTTCCATCGATCAGCAGTCCCGTCGGAACCCAGCTTCCGCATGCGTGCGGGTTCGGCTACGCCTCGCGTCTTCGGGGCACGGCACAGGTGCCCCTCGCGTTCCTGGGGGAAGGCACCGCTTCGCAGGGGGACTTTCATACCGCGCTCAACTTCGCGGGGGTTTTCCGGACTCCGTGTGTCTTCGTCATCCGGAACAACGGCTATGCGATCTCGACGCCGGAGTCCCAGCAGACCGCATCGGAGAGCCTCGCGATCCGAGCGTCCGGCTACGGATTCCCGGGCATCCGCATCGACGGCAATGACTTCCTGGCCGTCATCAATGCCATGGGGCAGGCTGTCGAGCGCGCCCGCGGGGGCGGGGGTCCGACCTTGGTCGAAGCGCTCACCTACCGGATCGGTGCTCACTCCACGGCAGACGATCCATCGGTCTATCGATCGGCAGACGAGCCGGAGCGCTGGCGCGCCCTCGATCCGCTCGAGCGGCTCACGGCACATGCGCGCTGGCGGGGACTCTTCTCAGAGGAGGACGAGCGCGCCTGGCGCGAGAGCTGTGAAGCGCGGATCTCGGCGCTCGTGACTGCGTGCGAGGCGTGGCCGCCCCCGCCGCTCGAGACCTTGTTTCAGGACGTGCTGCGAGATCCCGGCCTGCAGCTCAGGCGGCAGCGAGATCGTTACCTCGCCTATCTGCGTGTGCGAGAGCCGGACGCACACGAGGTACCCTGATGTCCGAGTCGAAGTCGATGAACATGATCGGAGCGCTCAATCAGGCGCTCGATCTGTACCTCGAACGCGAGACGAACGCCGTGATCCTGGGCGAGGATGTCGGGCATTTCGGTGGAGTCTTTCGAGTCACTGCGGGTTTGCAGGAGAAGTACGGCGTCGAGCGCGTCATGGATGCTCCCTTGGCAGAAGCGGGGATCGCGGGCATGGCCGTCGGCATGGCGCTCGGCGGCCTGGAGCCGATCATCGAGATTCAGTTCGCCGACTTCATCTTTCCCGCAATCGACCAGATCGTGAACGAGCTCGCCAAGTACCGATATCGGTCGGGCGCTCAGTACGCACCCAAGGTCGTCGTGCGTACCCCGTACGGTGGCGGCATTCGAGGGGGCCACTACCACTCGCAGAGCCCAGAGGCGCACTTCGTCCACACACCAGGCTTGCGCGTGGTGTTTCCGTCCAATCCCTACATGGCGAAGGGCTTGCTGCTCGCAGCGCTCGAGTGCCCGGATCCGGTGATCTTCTTCGAGCCCAAGCGCATCTATCGCGCGAGCCAAGGCGATGTTCCGCTCGAGTACTACACTGTGCCGTTGGATCGTGCCTGGACGATGCGTCACGGCGAGGACGCGACCTTGGTCGCGTGGGGAGCGATGGTTCCCATTTGTCTCGAGGCGGCGGCCTTGGCGGAAGGGGAGGGCTACGACATCGAGGTGATCGATCTAGCGAGTCTCGCACCGTATGACAGTGCCACGGTCGAGCGCTCCGTGACACGCACGGGCCGACTGCTGGTGGTGCACGAGGCGCCGCAAACGTGTGGCTTCGGTGCCGAGCTCGTGGCAGGGGTTCAGGACGTGGTGTTCCCCTATCTCGAGGCACCCTTGCGCCGCCTTGGCGGATTCGACACGCCATTTCCATACACATTGGAGAGTCATTACATGCCGAGCGCAGACCGCATCCTGTTCGAGCTGCGTGAGCTGATCGACTACTGAGGACCATGTACGCGTTCAAAGTGCCAGACATAGGAGAAGGGGTCGTCGAGGCAGAGATCCTGGAGTGGCACGTTGCCGAGGGGGATCACGTCGCCGAGGATCAGCTCTTGGTGGAGCTGCTCACGGACAAGGCCGAGATCGAGATTCCCTCGCCGAAGGCGGGGACCATCGTACGGCTGCACTTCGAGGTCGGAGAGACCGCGCAAGTGGGCGATGTGCTGATCGAGATCGACGACAGCGCAGCGGCTCCGGGGCCCGTATCCGAGGGGAAACGTGAGCCCGCAAGCGCGCCTGTAGCGGCGCCTTCGACTCCCGCTGCCATCGCGAACGCGCCCGTAACCGCCGACGCGCGTCCGAGGTCGGTGCCGGAGAGCGATGAGGCGGCGCACCGACCTCCTCCGATGCCCGCACGACCACGCGGGCGCCCGCCCGAGCCTGCCCTATCCCGATCCCCATCTTCATCGGCGGTGGGGGTGCGGCCGATCCAGGCCGTTCCGGCCGTGCGCGAGCTCGCGAAACGCCTGGGGGTCGACCTGGCCGCTCTGCGCGGCTCTGGCCCACGGGGACGCATCATGCGGCGGGACGTGGAAGCCTACGCGAGCGGTCGCGTAGAGCCCCCGCAACCCGAAGCGGCACCGCTCGAGCGCGTGCACTCGGAGGCACCCTCGGAGGCCCGGGCTCCGGACCCGGACGACTGGGTGAGGCAACCGCTGCGCGGACTGCGTCGAACCATCTCCGAACGCATGAGCTTGTCGCGGCGAACGGCGGCGCACTTCACCTATGTCGACGAGGTCGACATGACTGCGCTGCTCGCAGACCAGCAGGACCAGATCTCCGCAGGGGCTTCCCCGCTTGCGTACATCGCCCGTGCGTGCGTGCTCGCGCTCGCGGACTTTCCGATCTTGAACGCGAGCATCGACGACGCGCGGGGTGACATCGTGCTGAAGGGCAAGATCCACCTCGGGATCGCTGCAGCCACGGACCATGGTCTCGTGGTTCCAGTGATTCGCGATGCGGGCGAGCTCGACGTTCCCTCGCTTTCCCAGCAGATTCGACGGCTGGCCGAGGGCGCGCGCGGCGGGTCCCTCGGACCCGGCGAACTGCGTGGGAGCACCTTCACGATCACGTCGCTCGGTAAGCTGGGTGGGGTGATTTCGACGCCGATCCTCAACCCACCCGAAGTGGCGATTCTCGGGGTCAATGCGATCCGCAGCTTGCCGCGCTGCGTCGAGGGAGAGATCGTGGAGCGCAAGGTCATGAATCTCTCGCTGAGCGTAGACCATCGAATTGCAGACGGGATGGTCGCGGCGCAGTACATTCAGGCGGTGCGGCGCCTGCTCGAGGCTCCCGCATCACTGCTCCGGGACATGGGACATGCGTGAGGAAGAACGTCAGCTGCGAATGGATCTCGGTGAGCGGATCCGCGCACTCCGGGAGCAGGCAGGTTGGTCGCGAGAACAGCTTGCTGAGCGCAGCGGTCTCGACTGCCGCGCTCTGACGGCGTTCGAAGAGGGCGAGGAAGCTCCTGCGATCGGCCAGCTCGCACAACTGGCTCCGGCGCTCTCGGTGGACATGGGCAGCTTCTTTGCACGCGGGGCGTCTGCCCGCCGTGTCGAGCTGGTTCGAGCCAAGGAGCGTTGGGACGTCGAGCCCAAGAACGCTGCAGCGAGGTCGCTCAACTACCGCTACCAGGCGCTGGCGTACGGCCTCAGCGATAAGACCATGTCGCCGTTTCTTGTCGAGATTCCACCAGCACCGAGCTCCGTCGCCTCGGCGGAGGCACCTCATTCGCGCCACGCGGGCGAAGAATTCCTGTTCGTACTGAACGGTCAGCTCGAGGCCGAGATCGCGGGGGAGCGTTATCTCCTCGGACCCGGTGACTCCATCTACTTCGACTCCAGCGTCGACCACACGTTGCGCGCCACCGAGGGGGCGCCCGTTCGCCTGTTGGCCTGCATTGCCCACGCGGTCGCGAGCTCGGTCGAGTCCACCAGCCAGGACCTCGAACGCGCCTTTGGGCGTAGCCGCGGCTAAGGTCCGAGGCTAGCGGGCTGCTAGATCCGTTGCGCCGTCAGCGTCCCAAGATGAGTGAGGAGAACGAATCGTGGTGGGAGTCCTCGATGTAGCCGCATCGTTTGCGGCGACCTTGGTGCGTCCCGTCGGATTGCGGGTTGGAGCGCTCCGTGCTCGACCGAAGCAGCCGTTGCATCTCTACGAGTTCGAAGGGTGTCCGTTCTGCCGCAAGGTGAGGGAGGCGCTGACGTATCTCGATCTGGACGTGCTGATCTATCCGTGTCCGAAGCGCGGTCCCCACTTTCGCGAGCAGGTCAAGCTACGCGGTGGGACCTATCAGTTTCCCTATCTGGACGATCCGAACACGAACATCCAGATGTACGAGTCGGACGCGATCATCCGCTACCTGTTCGACACCTACGGAAACGGGCGTCGCCCGGTCGCACTGTCACTCGGGCCCTTGACGAACCTCGGCGCATCGCTTCCCGGTCTGTTCCGAGGGCGCACCGGTGCTTACTATCGAGCCTCGCGTCTGCCGAAGCGTCCGCTCGAACTCTACGGGTACGAGGCCTCTCCCTATTGCAGGCTGGTGCGCGAAGTGCTCTCGAGCCTCGAGCTGCCATATCTGTTGCACAACGTGGCGAGTGGAAGCCCGAGCCGTTCGCACTTCGTCGAGCGATCCGGGAAGTTGCAGGTGCCCTACCTCTTCGATCCCAATACCGACATCGCGATGTTCGAGTCGCGAGACATCGTCGCCTACCTGGAGGCCACGTACGCGATCGACTGAGCTCGCGTACGCGCTCTGGTGGTGCGCGCGTTCGAGGTCACGAGCGCCTCTGTGTCAGCTCCGGCCCAGTTGCAGCCCCTCGAAGGCCAGCCGTTCGAGTCGGCGCGGATCTGCCTCCACGTGGCTCGGAGCATCGAAGAGCATGGTCGACCGAGCCTTGCTGTCGTAGGGGGCCCACTCCGGAATGCCCACGTGGTTCGGATTGCCGTGGTGAGCGAAGGAGGCCCAAGCCCCGCACATGTCGGCCTCGACCTGCGCGACCTCCGGATCGCCGCGGCGCGCGGCGCCCGCATTGCCGAATGCATAGGCGATCTCGAGGCCGTGGGCGGCTCCGATCGGACTCGCCTTCGCGTAGTCGAAGACGTAGAGCCAGATGGGTGTGTCGGTCGCGGCCGATTGGCGTTCTGCGAGCAGCACCGAGCCATAGAAGAAGCGCTGGCTCGTGATCGCGATGAAGAGGTCCCAAGGGCTCGCATCGGGGCGCGACTCGCGGAAGGCGGCGATCGCCGCATCGGTGCGGTCGCCCAGCATCGGTTGTACTCTTTCACGCAGTTCGGTGTCGCTCAAGCGGCCCCGCTTGGCGTCCCCGAGAGTGAACAGTGCCGTCTCGTCTCGGGTCGCCCCGATCATGATCGGGATCTCGAGCGCGGTGGGTGCGGGTGTAGGATCGAAGGGATGTAGCGGCAGCACATGGTCGTCCATGACTGGCTCCCAGCGCGGGCTCACCTTCTCGGCGGCCTCTCTCAGCTGATCGGCCGGAACCTCGTCCAGCTGCGCCAGGTCGTCGAGCGCGAGGTGCTCGATCAGTTTGTGCGCCCGCTCGGTCGCGCGCCGCGCGCTCAATGCGCGGATTCCAGGGCCGCTCTGGATGATCGCCCGATGGAACAAGCCGTGTGCGGACGGCATCGCGAGCAGGGTGCTGACCTTGAGGCCCCCGCCCGACTCACCGAAGATCGTGACGTTTCCCGGATCGCCACCGAACGCCGAGATGTGGTCGCGCACCCAGCGCAGTGCGAGCTCCGCATCGAGCATGCCGGCCAGCCCCGAGCCCGCGTAGGAATCGCCGCCGAGCTCCGCGAGATGCAGATAGCCGAACACGTTCAGTCGATGATTGATGGTGACGACGACGACGTCTCCACGCTTGGAGAGCGCGGCGCCGTCGTAGAGTGGCTCGGAGCCAGCTCCCTGCGCATAGCCTCGCCCGTGCAGCCAGACCATCACTGGGCGCGACCCATCCAGGTGGGGCGTCCAGACGTTCAGGAACAGACAGTCTTCACTCTGGGGAAGGCGTTTCCGCGCGACCGTGTAGGAGCCTACCTTGCCGGACTGTGGACAGATCGCGCCGAACTCGCGCGCCTCACGGATCCCCTCCCAACCAGCCGCTGGCTGCGGGGCGCGGAAGCGCCCCGTCTTGGCGGGCGACTCGCCGTAGCGGATGCCGCGGAAGACGCAGACACTCTGACTTGCATCCAGATCTCCCCGTAGGCTTCCCAGGGAGGTTTCGGCCACGGGATCGGAAAGTGTCGCCACGGGCTCGGCTCCTCGATGTGCGCCGGATCGTGAGCTCGGGTTCGAGGCGGATCGCGGCGGAACAGTGGTTAGATCTTCGAATGATCCGTGATCCGAGCCGCGCTCGTCAACTTCATCGCTGCGGCTCGCTTGCGTCCAGGGGGGTCAGGAGCTCGCGTGCCAGTAGCGAGCGCGCGACCACCGTCGTCGCGAGCATCGCGATCCACAGCCACAAGAGCGGCTCGATCCAGCCTGGGAACAGCAGGAACGAGGTGTACGCGATCCCGGTCTCACCGCCCTCGGCAAGTCCCGCACCGAGCCGCAGTCCCCGGTTGTCCCGCGCGGGTTGGCCGAGCCGTTCCTGCAACATCCCGAGTGCGAGGGCGCTGGTAATGCAGAGAACGTAGAGCAAGAGCACCGCGATCCAGTATCCGGACAGTCCGGGGAGCCAGAGAGCGAACCCCGCGATCATGAGCGAGTAGGCCAACATATCGAGCAAAATATCCAGATAGGCACCGAAGTCACTGGTTTGGCGCGTTTCTCGTGCGTAGATTCCATCGGTGCCATCGGCGAGTCTAGAGCTCCACCAGAGTGCGATCGCTGGCCATGGGTGTCCCGAGGCCACGCAGCCGGCGGCGCCGATTGCGATGCCCAGGCCGATCCAGGTGATCTGGTTCGGCGTCCATCCGCGCCGACGATAGAACGCGACCAGCGGCTTCGTGACTGCAGGAAGTAGGGCACGGGCGGTGTTGTCGATCATGTTCGCTCGTACTTCTCTTCGGGCGACTCGGGCGCTCTGCGCGGTGGGTCCGGAAAGTCCGTGCGTCTGGGGAACTCCAGGGCTAGAGCCCTCGCGCCCACTCGGGACGCAGTGGGATACGTCCGCCCAGGGCATCGTCGAGCACCGAGACGATCCGATCTCGGTCCGCAGGCAGCTGCCCCGCGAGGGGCAGGTAGTTCGAGGCATGATTGGTGCGGAACATCGCCTGGGTCGGGCGTGCGAGTCTCACGATCGTCCGAAGTTCGTCGAGCATGCCCTCGACGGGTGGGAGCGCGAAGCGCCCCGTCTTGGCAAGCTTCTCGATCGGGGTCCCGGGGACCAAGGTCAAGGTGAGCACGGAGAGATATTCCGGGTCCATCGCCGTGATGAGCTGCGCGCTGCCATCGGCATGCTCCGCACTGCGTTCGGTCCCCCCGGCACCCAGCAAGAAGATCGTCGATAGAGCGATGCCGGCGGCGTGAGCGCGTTCTGCGGCCTCCGCGTGTGCGGCGAAGTCCGCTCCCTTCGCGATCCGCTTGAAGGTCACGTCATCGCCGGTTTCCGGACCCATGTAGAGCAAGCTCAACCCCAGACTGCGGAGCTGCTCGAGCTCCGAGGGCGACTTGTCGCGAACATTGATCGCGGTGGCGTAGGCGCTCACCCGGCGAAGGCGCGGGAAGGCGTTCCGGCAGGCGGTCAGAATCGGAAGCCAGTGCTCCAGGTCCATCCCGAGCGCGTCTCCGTCGGCGACGAAGACCTTGTCTACCTGGGACCCATGGCGTTCACCCATCATCCGGATGTCCGCCAGGGTCTCTGTTAGGTTGCGCACTCGGAAGCGCTTGCTGCGGTACATGTTGCAGTAGGTGCAGTGGTTCCACGAGCAGCCGATCGTGGCCTGGAGAATGTAGGAGTTCGCCTCGCTCGGCGGACGGTAGATCTGGCCTTCGTAACGCATGGTCGAGAGCAGGTTGATGCGTCGTCCGTGCGATTGCAAGGGCTCCGGGCACACGAGACCGCCCGCGACGAATCCGTCAGGGGCGCGCCGCGTCCAGCCGAATCACCACCGCCGCTCTGCGCTCGGGATCTCCGATCAGCCACGAGATCAGCGCATCTCGCCAACCGTACTTCTCTCGAAAGGTGCGGTTGACGTCAGCGATCGTGGAGGGATCGGATTCTCGTTGCGCCACGAGCGACAGGCTGCGATCCCCGCGCGTGAGGAGGATGCCGCTCGAGCTGTTCAGGGCTCGGACCGCCCAGCCCTCGGCGCGTTCAGTTCCGCGCACGAAGAGCTGATTGCCGCGTTCTGCGATCCAGATCCGGGTACTGTTCGCTTCGCCACTCGGGTCCGTAGACGTGAGGACGACGACTTCCCCGGACTCCGACGCGATGATCTGTAGCCCGACGATGGCGACGAGCACGAGAATCAGCCCCACGATGATGCGAGTGAGTAGACGCATGCGACTATTGTAGTCGTCTACGCATGCTTCGCGCTCGGCGCAGCGGTTGCCGAAGCAGCGGCGAGAGATTGCCCGTACGAGAACTCGCACGTATTCCCCGAGGGATCGCGTACCAGGGTGATATACCCGACGATCGGGCCGAGGTCGCGTGCCGACAGCTTGAGGCAACCCTCCGCGTCGGCGAGGGCTGAGATGCGATCGACCTCGGCGCGGGACTCCACGTCGAATCCGAAGTGGTCGGTTGGGCAGGGATCGGCCGCGTGGGCATGTGGCATTTCGAGGAGGACGACTGCGAAGTCGGGAGCCGTGGTGCGCTCGGCAAGCCACGTGACGCGAACGCCGGCTTCCTCGCGCTCGTGCGCGATCATCAATCCAGCGAAGCGGCGATAGAAGTCGATCGACGCATTCATGTCCGAGGTCCGTACCGCTACGTGAGTCATCCGGGCCGGCCTCGTCTGGGTCGGCTGACTGGGTCGTCCCACTCCATCCTCCTGAATTCGCTTCACACGAGCTCGGAGCTCGACGATTCGACGTCGAGGTAGCGTAGCAAGACCTCGATCGCGCCGCGGCCGTCGTGCCGCCAGCCGAGCGGGGGACGCTGCATGTGGCCCAGCGCGCATACGCGTGAGCCCCCAGCACGCAACGCCATGGATGCGAGTGCGTTTTCGGGCGTGCGCCAGCCGGCGTGCGCGAGGGTCGACAGCTCGGGTGCGAGCTGTGCCACCCACTGCTCGAGATGCTGGCCCGAGGTGATGGGCACTACCGGAACGTTTCGCAGGATTCCCGGAGCGGGAGCCAGTGCGCCCGAAGCTTGCAGCGCCACCGCCCAGTCGGTGCCGCGAGCCGCCGGGAGCAGCTGCTGCACACCCGAGAGGACCCACCGAGTGCGAAGCTCGCGCAGCAACATGTGCTCGGCATCCGAGACCGATCCCCGCGGAATCGCGCGCTCGAGCTCCTCCAGTTCTCGCGACAAGAGCTCGCAGAATCTCTGCGCGTGTCCGTGGTCGCGCTCTTCGATCAACACGTACGCTGGCGATAGGCAGCCTCGGCCGTCGTAGAGTGCGATGTCGAGTGCGACCCGACGCGCTGCATCCTCTGGGTCCGCATCGGCGCCGATCGCGGCGAGCGACAGCTTGTGCCCGTACCCCACGAAGAGCACGCTGCTCGGCAGCTGGGCGCGAATAGACTGCAGGGTTGTATCGCGCCCTTCGGCCACGATCGCGTCGCACTCCGCCAGGACGGATCTCGCATCGCCCACTTGCAGCGCTCGCCCCACGTCTGGGGCCACGGCCGCCAACGACTCGTGGAGTAGGGGAAGCGTGTAGGGGTCCTCGCTGGGCACGTGCGCGAACACGGCCGATCCCGCGAGCAGCGGGGCAGCGACCAGAGCGAACGCGTTGGTCGGAATCGACCCCGCGACGATGGTAGCGGTCAGCTCGGGAGCTGCGGCTTCTGGAGGTCGCTCTCTGTGCAGCCAGTCGATGATCGCGCCGTGGTTCCAGCCTACGAGCCCCAGGGCGAGTCCGCGCCGCAGGTTGGCCGGCGAGAAGAGCTTCTGTCCTGCGCACAAGTGCTCCACCCAGTGCGAATCCGGGCCGCGCCATTCCTCGAGACACGCGGCGAGTGCGCTCGCGACCCGCTCGGAATCGAGCTCCCTCCGCGCGGCGCGCAACTCTGCGGCGTTCATGCTCCGAGGAGTGCGTCGGCTGCACGTGAGCAGCCGCGTGCCTCCGCGCCCGGGAGGCGCCCGTAGACCTCGACCCGATCTTCCTGCACGCGACCGAGATCGGAGGTCAAGATCGCGATCACCGATCCGGTGTTGGCCAGGTCGTAGTGCGCGAGTACGCCGATCTCGCCAGCAGGTACGTCCTCGAGTGAGTCGGGCGTGATGGCGCGCGTGCGTACCCACGGGGGTACGATCTTCTGCTGTGTGGCTTGGCCCGATCGTAGGCTCGGCTCGTAGAACTGGCTACCGAGCTCGCACATTCCGTACTGGTTGATGATGCGCTCCCGCGGAACCCCGAGTCGGCTGGCGATGAGCCCGTGGAGCTCGTCGCGCGGAATCTCGCGGCTCTGGCCCTTGAATCCGCCCGTTTCCATGACCCGAGATCCGGCCGGTAGCTCGATCTCGCGCTGCTGGTCGTCGAGGAAGTCGATCAAGTGGACGAATGCGAAGGCGGTTCCGACCAGTGCGATCGGTTCTCGCCGGCGCTCGAGCTCGTCTACGCACGCGGACGCCTCCCACCCTCTCGACTGGGAGGGGGTGCGTGAGCGCAGCCAGAAGCGACTGTCCTTGCTACCGAGCTCGCGCAACACGACCCCGAACATGTAGGACAGCGACGAATCCGGTGCGTCCTGCGGGGACGGAGCGAGCACGGAGAAGTGCATGCGCTCGCCCAGCTCGAGCTCGGGGCAGACGAAGTGCGGAAAGGTGGCCAGCAGGGATGTCTCGTAGAGCTCGAGCGTGTCGAGGTGCAGCTCCCCGCGCGCGGTCAACGTGGTGCCGCTGGTGCGAAAGATCCGCCGCGTGGACTCCTTCGCGAAGGTGGCCAGGCGAGCGTGCTTGAAGGCCGACGTGGGTACGAGTGGAATCTGTTGCCAGTGCTGCACCTTGTCGGGTGAGACTCCCGCCGCCAGGCACAGTTCGCGGTAGGGGTCGTCGAAGCGGAACTGATGCTCGAAGAGCTCGAGCGCGAGTTGCTCGAAGCGTGCTGCGTCGGTCTCGTGCGGAGCCTCCTCGCATCGGACGCCCTCGCGCATCCAAGCGAGGATGCGTGCTTCGATCTGTGATCGTCGCGCGCGCTCCTCATTCATGAATCGATCCACCGCACGAGCTGCTCGATTCCGGCCATCAGCACATCGGCTGCGATGGTGAGCGGCGGAGTCAGCGCGAGCACGTCGCCTCTTGGACCCTCGCCGAGCAGGATCCAACCGTGCTCCAGAGCCGTTCGTGCGATCTGTCTAGCGCGCGCGCTGTTCGCGAGCTCGATCCCGATCAGCAGCCCGAGTCCCCGCACGGAGACCACCTGCGCACAGCCGCCCAGCCGTTGCTGGAGCAGTCGTAGGCACTCGGAGCCGAGCGCACAAGCGCGTTCGGGCAGCGCGGCGGCTTCGAGCTCGGACAGCACGGCGAGCGCGGCGGCGCAGCCCTGCGGATTTCCGAGATGTGTGCTCGTGTGGATCGCCTCGCCGGGCGAGGCCGGCCATGCGGCCATGACGTCGCGCTTGCCGACGCAGACCGAGATCGGAAATCCGCCGCCCAGCGTCTTTCCGAGTGCCACGATATCTGGTTCTACGCCCCAGTGTTCGCACGCCAGCCACGTGCCCGTGCGGCCCAGTCCGGTGTAGATCTCGTCGGCGATGAGCAGCGCATCGAACTCGTTGGCGATGGAGCGCAGCTCGGCCAGAAAGCCGGGTGGGGGGAGGCGCAGACCTCCACGACCCTGAATGGGCTCGAACACGATCGCTCCCGGGCGCACCCGACGCGCGAGCTCGCGCGTTGCCTGCGCATCACCGAAGGGTGCGAAATGCGTCTCGTTCGCCAGGCGCGCGCGAAACGGCGAGCGAAACTCCTTGCGGTGCGTGACATCGAGCGCACCGAAGCCGAGCCCGTGGTAGGAGCCTTCGAATGCGATCACCTCGGCGCGTCCGGTCGCGCAGAGTGCGGTCTTGAGCGAGGACTCGATCGCGTCGGAACCCGACGAGGAGAGAATCCCATAGCCCAGGTCGCCCGGGAGAACGCGCTTCAGTCGCTCGAGCAGCTCGACCTTGATGGCTGCTGGGTAGACGTCTCCCATGGCGTGCGGAAGCTTGCGCGCTTGCAGGGTAAGGGCGTCGCAGACGGCCGGATGCGCGTAGCCGAGCGCGACGACGCCGAACCCCGCGAGCAGATCGACGTAGCGATTCTGATCGACGTCGAGGACGTTCGCGCCCCGAGCACTCTCCCAGAAGATTGGTTCCGGTGTGAGTGCGGTGACTTCTCGGCACTCCGCCTCTCCCAGGCGTTGCGCCAGCGCGAGCGAGCGCGGCCCCGGTACCTGCGGGGTACGGATCGAGGGCAGCAGGTCCGTGTGGTCGGTGACAGGAACGATTGTGGCGATGCTCGAATCGGATCCGATGCTCGGATCACGTTGGCTCACTTGAGGATTCCTTGGATCGCCCGAAATGCCGGATGTGTCGAGCTGCGCATGCACTCGAGCAGGATGCTCTCGACGCAGCCCTGAATCGCGCCCGAAGTGAGCATCTTTGCGTATCCCTGCTGGTGATCCGACGAGGATCGAGAGGAGACGGCGTCCTCGGGAACGTGAACCTGACACTGCGCGTCGAGCAGATCGTGCGCAGTCTGATTGATGCAAGCGTGCGTTTCGATGCCGCAGAGGATCGCTCGACGACGACCGCTGGCCAGGATGACCTCGCGTACGGGCGCCTCGCCGAGCGCAGAGAACGATCTCTTCTCGAGTACGGGTGCAGGCCCCAAGGCTTCGCGCACCTCGGGTACCGTCGGTCCGAGCCCCTTCGGGTACTGCTCCGTGCATACGATCGGCAACTCGAGCAGCTGTGCCGCGCGAATCAAGCGAACGCAGCGATCGATCGTGCGTTCCCATTCGAACAGCTTGTCTCGATAGGTCTCCTGCAGGTCGACCACGAGCAGGAAGGCGTCGGAAGCATCGAGCAGGTTGGGGTGCATTGCGACAGCAGAGTAGAGGCTGGTCGGAATTGGCTCAAGTCGTCGCCTCAAGTCGAAGGCGTCCTCTACCGATCGGAATGGGATAGCCGGAAGATCCATCTCGAGGAGGCGGTCGATGCGTTTTCTAGGAATGAGCGCCGTGTGTCTGAGCCTGCTCTTCGGAGCAGGTGGAGTGGTCTCGCGACCGCTGGCACAGACGACTGGAACCGATCCACACGCCCGGTCCGGGAGAGACCCTGCGCAGACCGTGCCTTCTTCCGCGTCGCAGCCGGAATTTCGCGCCGCACAGCAGGAGCTCGACTCGGCCGTCGCGGAGCTCAGCGATGCGCGCGCCGCACCGAAGGCCTGCGGCGCGCGGGCTCCGCGTCCCCCGGTGAGCATCGACTTCTCGAAGGTCCAGGCGCCGACGGGCTTCGTCTCCCTCAACAGTCGGGGCTACAACTACCGCCAGCCGGGAGACCCGCCTCAATTCATTCCGGACAGCACGCGCGGGCCTCAGCCCCCGAAATCGGACCGCGAGTAGTCAGAGCTGCCTCGGCCGTGATCAGGCTAGAGACGTGTCTTCGGATCGCGTGCCCTGGGGCGCACTGTCGTCGGTCACCAAAGCACCGAAGGGACGTGGTTCCAGCAGGTACTTGGCGAGCAGCAGCTGGCCCAGGAGCTCGCCGAGAATGCCCGCAATCCAGGTGGCATCGAGAAACAGGCGGAAGGGCGCTGCGCAGAGCCACATGGGAGCGACGAACCAGCACAGCAAGCGCTGATGCTGTACCGGCCCCAGCCCTTGGGGACGCGCGGTCAGATGGCCGACGACCGCAGAGATGAGAATGTGGATCGTTCCGACCAGGCTCATGTGTCGCGGGGCGACGGCCGCTAGGAATGCAGCGAGGAGCAGCATGGCCCCGAGTCGTCCCGATCGCCGGGCGCCCAATACACGCCGCAGCGCCCGCGGGCGTCCCATGAGCAGATCCCATTGGAGCTGCGGGACCTCGCGCACGACCACGAAGACGCGACGCCGTGGGCCCGGTACCTGGCGTCGGGGTGGGCTGTTCTGCGTGCTTTCTGCGTGCGCTGGGCCCGAGTCCGGAGGTTCTGCGAGGTGCGAGCGATCGACCGGGTGCGCCGCAGGGGTGTCATCAGTCGCCATTCTGCGCACTTTAGCTCGCAGAGTGTCGGATTGCCGTGATTCGTCGCGCGCTGGCACGGATCTGGTCGCCGCTCGGGAGCCGACGTGAAGCAACGCGTGGATGCGTTGATCGCTGGCGGCGGAGTGATGGGATCTGCCATCGCTTGGGCCCTCGCAGGCCGCGGTGTCACCGACGTGTGTGTCTTGGATGTGGACCTCGAAGGCCGTCGCGGTCCACGCCTGCACTCTTGGCCCGTCAGATCCTGCTGGGACCAAGCGCTCAACGTGCGGGTCGGCGCCGCGAGCATGAGGTTTCTCAGCGAAGCGTCGGGGGTCGAGCTGTCGCGCGACGGTCACCTGTGGCTGTGCGACGGAACTGCGGGGCTGGAGAGCGAGACCGCCCGGATGAAAATCCTGCGTGATCGCGGAATTGCCTCAGAGGTGCTCGATGCGGAGACACTGGCGAAGCGCTTCCCGCTCCTCGAGCGTGCGGCACAAGTAGGTTGTGGTGCGTTGCACGTGTCATCCGATGCTTCTGTCGATCCGATCGCGGTGCGCGATTGGTTCCGGCGCGAGGCACGAAATCGTGGCGTAACGTTTCTGGACCGGGCCTATCTGGAGGGAGTGACCACCTCTAGCCGCGAGCCGGGGACTCGCCGGCTCGAGTGTGCGCACGTCGTCGAGCTCGCCTCCCGCGAAGGCGGCTCCCCCGACGAAGCCGAGCTGCTGAACGCGTTGATCGCGCACGCACCGCCGCGCACGGCGAGCTCCCGCGTGCTGCGAATCCAGCCTGGAATCGTCATCAATGCATTGGGTGCCTGGAGCTCGCTGCTACGAGTCAAGCTCGGAGCTGCGGGTCTGTGCGTCCCCCGGAGTCGGGCACTGGCCGTCCTCTCGTTGGTAGGCCACGAGGGTCGCGGAGCTCTCGGTCGTTGGCCGTCGCTGGTGGTGGATCCCAGCGGAGCCTTCTTCTTCGCAGACTCCGCGTATACGATCGCCGGCCTCGAGTCGCTTCCCATGCCCGGATCGTTCGATCTCGCGTATCCCGGGCAGTCGTTCTTCGAGGATGGGTTGTGGCCGCATCTGGCGACGCAGGCGGAGCCTTTCGAACGCGTGCATCACCTACGTGGAGTGACCTTTCTGGAGGCAGTCACCCCGGACGGGAGCGGGGTGCTCGGCCGCATGCCGGGCTACTCCAACGTCTTCGAAGCATTTGGCTTTCCGGGATCTGGACTGAGTCACGCATTCGCGATCGCGCGCGGACTCGCTGAGCGGATCGTGGACGGTCGCTTCGACAGCCTCGACCTCGGCCCGTTCGATTCTGCCCGTTTCTCGCAGGAAGCCAGGCTCTCCGAGAAGTGCATCTTCTAAGGTTTAGAGGGCGTCGAGCGAGCCGGTGCGAGCCTGTCGTAGGCTCAGCGCAAGCCCGAGAGCACCTCTGACTCGAGCTCCTGAAGGCGCAATCCGAAGGTGTCACGCAGTGAGATTTCGAGATTTCGCGTGCGGAACAGACGCTCGTAGAAGCGCCGGAACTTGCGCATGCCTTCTCGCCGCACGAGGTGGTCTACGAGAGCGTAGGCCTCGAGATATGCGATGCTCGCACTGCGGTCCTGGAGATGGCTGAATGAAGGTCCCGACAGTGCAGCAAGTGGGATCCAGGCGTTCGCCCGAGCGAGCCGGGCGAGCACGCCCAACTCGCCGCGGGACAAGGACGCCTTCCCGAGTGCCAGATTCTCGAAGTACTCTGCGGTTCCCTCGTTGAGCCACGCGGGGATAAGTCTGGCCCCTGCGGCTGAGTGAAGCGCCGCGTGCAGGTATTCGTGATGGAGCGTTCGAACCAGCTGGGGGGTGACCTTGGTTCCCCCACGAACGTGAATCGCACCGTTGAAGAAACCTGCTGCCCGAAAGCCGAAGCCGCTGGCGAACTGCGCGTCGAAGACGCGAGGGTCATAGATGCGCACTTCGATGTCGCTGCGTGGCCGCAGACCGAGCTGGTCGGCCACCTGTGCGTAGGCCGACTCCAATACTTCGAGCATGTCCCGCTCGAAGCGGCGAGCTCCGTTGCTACCGGTGCGCTGATCGATGTCGACGTCCTGCAGGAGCAGGAAGTGCGCCGAGCGGCGCCGGTCGAAGCGACCGTCTGCACCGCGATCCCGCGCAGATGCGGGTAGAGTCAGCAGCAGGACGGCGCAGGTGGCAGCAATCAGCGCGCACAGGTGAGACAGCCTCGGGTGCGCCCTCGGGCTTCGGGATTGGGCAACTTCGAGCATGTGATCCATGATATCGGGAAACCTGCGGCACGCGAATAGCGGATTCTGTGGCCTCTGACACCACTTTCGGCTCTCCTCTCGAGGGCGATGTCGTGGGGGGGCAGTGGAGCGTCGAGTCGCTGAGTCGTCGAGGGGGGAGCATGAGGGCTGTAGTCGTAGACCAGTGGATGGAGCCGAAGGATCTTCGAGTGCGCGACATCGAGGATCCGGTGCCCGGACCCGGCGAGGTGCTGGTCGAGGTGCACGCCGCGGCATGCAATTTCTACGACACCTTGATCGTGCGTGGCCGCTACCAGGTGCGCCCAGCGTTCCCGTTCACACCGGGCGGCGAGTTTGCGGGCGTCGTTCGCGCGCTGGGGTCTGGCGCGACGCGTTTTCGAGAGGGAGATCACGTCTTTGGTCAGACACTGACGGGAGCGTACGCGGAGTACGTGCGCGCGTCCGAGGATGCACTGCGCCCGCTGCCGGAATCGGTCTCCTTCGAGCGAGCGTGCGTGCTGCCGATCGCCTACGGGACGTCGTATGCCGCGCTGGTTCTGCGCGCAAGCCTGCGTGTCGGGGAGACACTGCTCGTGCACGCCGCCGCGGGTGGGGTAGGGCTGGCGGCGGTACAGATCGGCCGGGTGCTGGGTGCACGCGTGGTCGGAACCGCTGGCGGGCTCGAGAAATGCGAGCGGGTACGTAGCGCGGGTGCGGATCTCGCGATCGACTACCAGCGCGATGATTTTGTCGAGCGCGTTCAGGAGTTTACGAACGGCCGGGGGGCAGACGTCATCTACGATTCCGTCGGCGGCGACACCTGCGATCGCTCGCTCCGTTGCATCGCCTGGAACGGTCGTCTCGTGGTGATCGGCTTTTCGAGTGGTCACATCCCCGAGATCAAGCTCAACCGGGTCATGCTCAAGAACGTCTCGCTCGTTGGGCTGCACTGGAGCGCCTATCCGGAGCGCGAGCCCGAGGCGCTCGGCCCGATCTACAGCACCCTGGTCGAGTGGCTGAGTCGCAGTGAGATCGATCCGGTTCTCTACGGAACCTACTCCCTGGAGCAGCTACCGATGGCGCTGGAAGCCCTCGCATCGCGCTCGAGCTACGGGAAGATCGTCGTGAAGCCTCGCGAATGACGCACGCAGGGTCTATGCTCTGCTCGCTTCCTGTGTTGTGATATGAGGAAGGACGCGTTCCAGCGGAACGCATGAATCAGGTTCCAAGGGGGGTAAGAGAGATGGCAGTACGCAAGAAGGCCGTTCGGAAGACGGCTCGAAAGAAGACCACGCGAAAAAAGGCGGTTCGAAAGAAGGCGGCAACCAAGAAGGCCGTCCGCCGCAAGGCCGCATCGGTCGATCATCCGTTCACGAAGTCCGAGGTCTACAACCACCTGGCCGATGCGACGGAGCTCACGCGGGCGGATGTCCGCCGTGTCTTCGATGCGCTGTCCGACCTAGTCGGCAAGAGCCTCGGTGCGCGGGGGCCGGGCACGTTCACGGTGCCTGGGCTCTGCAAAATGGTCGTGAAGGTTCGACCTGCCCGGAAGGCGCGCAAGGGCATCAACCCGTTCACGGGTGAAGAGATGATGTTCAAGGCCAAGCCGAAGAGCAAGACCGTGCGTATCCGTCCGACCAAGGCCGTTCGCGACCTTCTGTAGTCCCTGCGCGCGCGGCTCCGGCCTTGTGTCGGAGTCGCGCGCCGGCGGGAC
>QJZC01000036.1 GCA_003247575.1 Pseudomonadota bacterium | reverse complement strand
GGAGATCTCGAGTGGTCGTACTACGCACAGTTCCTGCGCGCCACGCTCGGCGTGCTCGGGGGAAGCTCGATCGCACAGGCGGCTGAACGACTACGAAACTTAGCCAATCACGTCGAACGCGGCGGTGAGCGCTTCCCGGGGGCCCGCGCTTGCTTGAACGTGCTCGAGGTGCTCGAGCAGAGAGAGGGATCGGAGGAGCAGGATCTCCTCGCTCGAGAGAGCGAAGCTCTGGTCGCCTTCGAGCCGGATATGTCGGGCTTTCTGCGCTGCCTATTGATGCTGGTGTTCTGTCTCTTCGAACGAGACGAGCTGGTGCTCGCTCAGGTCGAGCGCACGGGAAAGCTCGTCTACCGTGTGGCCCCCTGGGCGCATACGGTAGACTTCCAGTTCTACAGCGGGCTGGCTTCTGCTCGCTTGCTGGCGCGAGCGACGGGGTCAGAACGTCGCAGGCATCGGCGGCGATTCCTGCGATGCGCGAGAAGCGTACGTCGGCACGCCAAGGACGGGCCGGACTTCGAGCACATGGCGCTCCTGCTCTCAGCCGAGCGAGCACGACTGGAGCGCAAGTATCCGCGCGCACGCGTCCTGTACCGCCAGGCCGGCGAACGGGCTGCCGAGCAGGGCTTCACACACCACGCCGCACTTGCCCTCGAGCGCGCGGCCCACCTTCAGCGCTTGCATCACGGCCCACCGGATCGAGACCTCCTGCTCGAAAAGGCCATCGAGCTCTACCGAAACTGGGGCGCGCCTGGCAAGGCCGAGCATCTGAAGATGCAACTCACCAAGCGCTAGTCCTAAACAAGGGCATACGGGTCACGTTGCCGGCACGTTCTCGCCGGTTTCGATGTCGTGAGTCAGAGGGCGCAGGTCTCCGTCGCGGATGTCTGGGCCGCCGGTGCAGTGCTCGCTTGTGAGTCTTCATGGTCTGGGTTCTCGCAGTCGGAAGGGTGAGCGGAATGCCGGGGTCGCCGGAGGCGGACAGCGATTACTCGGGACTCCGCTTCGAAGAGAACAGTCCGGTCGAGACTATCGTAGATCGAGGACTCCGAGCTCGAGAAGAGCTCACAGACGTCAGCTTCCTCGCAGGAAGGTGATCGACAGTTCCGCGGTCTTGTTCGGCCGCCCTATGAGTCCCACATCCAAGAGAGCGACCCGTTATTATCCCTCCGAAAGTCCGCCGTAGTGCTGTGCGAGCGCACCCGCCTGTGCGTCACTCAATTCCTCGGGTAGATGCTCGCTACACGGAGACTGGCGCTCTCCCGTTCGAAACTTGCGCAGTTGCTCGCCGAGAAACTCGACTGGTTGGCTGGCCAACGAGGGTACGTGGGACCGCGACGAGTTCCCGTCTTCACCGTCGCAGCTGGCGCAGCGAGCGAGGTATTTCATTCGACGTCATCCCCTCTCGACGGCCGCAAAGCCAGCACAATCCGGCACGACGCGTGCCATTCAAAGGCGACGAGGCTCCGCTGCGACAAATCGATCATTCGGTCGAGTTCGCCCCTGCGGACGCGACCCATTTCATCAAAGAGGCTCTCTATTTCATCACATTGGTAGTCTGATCGAAATTCATGACGGGCTCAAGCATCGCCCGACCGATGTCGAAGCGCGCGTGAGGATCCCACCCGATCTCAGCCCTGGGTTTTCTCTTGGTATTTGGCGAGAGAAGTGTTGCGATGAGTCGCGATTGAATTCCGCTCTTCCTTCTGCTTATGATGGAGTGGACCTGAACCTGCGATGCAATGGGGCAGGTAGACCGCTCGACGCAGCCCGTACTTGGGGTTTCTAGTCTCATTTGGTCTGGGTCATCGCGCGTCAGGATAAAACCTGCCGAGAGACCGCATGCGGAACCGGGGGCTTCGTACCATTCGCTGGAGGTGGACATGGAGGTCGACACTGCAGGTGAAACCCCGAACGGGCAGAGTTTCGAGTGTGGACAGGAAGCTCGACTCCGATTGAATGTCTACACTGACCTCGCGGAAGCAGCAGTCGTCGACTGCGCGAGATCGTCTCGCCGGGTGCCGCTGTGCCAGAGATGGAGGAAGCAGGATGTTAAGATTCAGCATGGCGTTGCTTACTGGAATTCTGGCATTCGCACTGAGTTCCGCTGACCTCGTACGCGCCGACGACTGGGATGGGTACTCAGACTCCGTATTCGAGGCCATCGCCGACGCAGCCGACGTCGCTGGTCAGGATCTCGAACCGACGATCTCCCCAGAGGTGGGGCCGCTCAGCACGCAGGAGATGCTCGGCCGCATCACGACCGCCCGGCGCCGCACCGAAAACGTTCTGCGCACGCCCGTCGCCGTCAGCACGTTCGATACCAGTCAGCTCGAGTCGGATCAGGTTCGGCGCACGTCGGACCTGAACGGGTTGGTGCCGAGCCTGGCCATCGACGGGTCGGTCGGCCGCAGCACCGCCGCGCGGATCACGTTGCGAGGCGTGGGTGAGGGCGACTTCCTTCCCTCGACCGACCCGGGCATTGGCCTCTTCGTCGACGGGGTCTACGAGCCGCGTCAGCAGGGCTTGCTCACATCGATCTACGACGTAGACCGGCTCGAAGTAGTGCGCGGTCCGCAGGGCGTGCTGTTCGGCAAGAACACGATCGGGGGCGCGATCAACGTCATTACGAAGAAGCCACAATTCGAGCTCGACGCGGGCGCCGCCCTGCGCGTGGGAGACGAGGATCTGATCGAAACGCAGTTCATGTTGAACCTCCCACTGAGCGAGGAGAGGGCCGCGTTGCGCCTCTCCGGCGCGACGCGCTTCGACGACGGCTATGTGAGCAATGCGCTCACGGGACGTCGGCTCGGGACGGATCGGCTGCTCTCCGGACGAGCTCAGCTGCTGCTGCTCCCGCAGAGCGACGTCGAGCTGTTGCTGACGGTCGATCGTTCGCGCGAGCCTCGGCGCACTCAAGGGGGGAAGTGTGTGCCCACGACGCGCCCTCCAGCGAGCGGAATTCCACAGGTCGATTCGATGTTGGACGACCTGATCACGGCTTGCGCCCAAGAAGAGAATCGCAGTGAGCGCAAGATCGCATCCGAGGCGAGCGCGCAGGACCGGCTCGTCTCCACCAATGCTTCGGCGCAGCTCACCTGGCAGATGAGTCCGGAGGTCCAGCTTCGTTCGATCACCGCGTACCGCCGACAGGACAACGATGTGCTCGAGGACCTGGACGGGACTCCCTTCGGCGCGGGCGGTATGCAGACCGACCTGAACCAGGACTCGTTCAGCCAAGAGTTCCAGTTGACCGGAAGCCTGCTGGACGGACGCCTGAGCTACGTCGCCGGTGCGTTCGCGCTCTCGGAGGATAGCGACAGCAACCTCATCGACGGCGTCGCCGCCATCGGCTCCCCACAAGATGCTCCATTTGGCTTGCCGCTGGTCGAGGAGTTCCTGAAGGTCAACAATCAAAGCTTTGCCGCATTCGGACAGCTGAGTTTCGACGTCACAGACCGCCTGAACGTCAGCGTCGGCCTGCGGCGAACAGTCGAACGCAAGCGGGTGAGCAAGGAAGACTTTACGATCGACCTGTCCCCGGGCTCTCTCTTCTTCGGCTTCGAGCGCTCCAAGCGCTTCAGCAACTTCTCGCCAAACGCCTCGGTGAGCTTTCAGGTGAACCCACGCCTGCTGGTCTATGTCGCCTACAGCACCGGATTCCGCAGCGGCGGATTCAACGGGCGTGCAGATCTGCTAAATCAGGATACCGGCCGGATCTCGCCGGAGGAGCTCACGAGCTATGAGTTCGGCGTCAAATCTAGCTTCTTCGCCGATCGGCTGGTGCTCAACGTCGCGAGCTACTACAGCGTTCTCAACGATGCACAGCGCCCGATCCCCACGACGGCTTCGATCCCGCCTCCGCTGCCGCCGGGTACAGTGGCTCCTCCAGGGGTATTGATTTCGGTCCCGGTCGTCGTTGTGCGCAACGCGGCAGAAGCCCGTTTGTACGGCGCCGAGGTGGAACTGGCCGCCCAGCTGCTACCCAGCCTTCGCTTCGAGACGACCGCGTCGAGCTTTCGCAATCGCTACACCCGCTTCGACTTTTCGAGCGACTCGGGTGCCGACGATGCGCGCCAGCCGCAACAACCCAACTACCTGGTCCGCCTCGCACTCGAGTACAGCCGAGATCTGGGAGTTTTCGGCGGGTTCGACGGGCGCGTCACTTGGACGCATCGCGGCAGCCAGGGCAACGACGTACTCGACAGCCGCGCCATCCGTCAGAACAAGTTCGGCCTACTGGACGCGCGACTCGGCTTTGCACTCCCGGATGGGACGACCAACATCGCCTTCTTCGGAACGAATCTGCTCGACCGCGAGTACTTCAACAATGGGATCGACCTGACGCCGTCCTTGGGAATCGCGCTACGATTCCCAGGGCCTCCGCGTCGCTACGGAGTCGAGATCCGTCGATCGCTGTAGCTGTAGTCGAACTCGCGATCGATTCGCCGAAGGCCGGCGTCTACAACCTCAGCTCGGCTTTCGAATTTCGTAGTTCCAGCGCGGGAAAAGCACGGCGACTTCGCCCGCGCGACGGTCGCTACGGCGAATCGCAATTTCGTCCGCAGTGCAGCTGATCAGCTCACCTGGGCTCGCGTCGAATCCATAGTCGGTCGGCGCCACTTGTCCGGAATCTCCGAGGGCGAAGTCCTCGTCATCGCATCGCGGCTCGACTGTCGCGGGCTTCGCACTGCGAGCAAGCGCGATCGCGTCGGCGCTGCTGAGTTCGCTCGAGGTTCCGTTCCCGACGGATGCAATCCGTTCCATCCAAGCCAGGATTCGCGGGTGACTCTGCAGCTTTGCTTCGATCGCACGGCGCATGAACACGGTCAGCGCAGCCTTGGCCTCAGCGGGAGGAGTCCGACGCACGGTTGCTCCCTCGCGAATGGCCATTCGATCCTTGAGGAACGCCTGAAGGTCGAGGCCGCTGGAGTTTTCGAGAAGCTTCGGCAACGCAGCAGGCTGGAACATCGTTGCAACGGCTACTTGGAACAGCGTCGTGTCGCTCCATTGCGCGAGCCGCGCTGCAGTCGCAGCCTGGTCCCTCGACAGCAGCGGCGGTATCGGAGCGATCCCATCGACCTGCTGTGCGATACGCGTGGTATCGCAGTAGATGTCCACTCCGATTTGCTGGGAACCCAGCGAGCCCCAGACCCAGCGCACCGAACACGCGGGTAAGGCACGTCTCACTCCACGGACGAGCCTCACCCTCCCCTACTCCAACGGACCGAATCCAAAGACCCGACCCGCTATAATATCCGCAGCTACGTGCTTACGTTCCAGGAGCGGTACTTCGGCTTCTTCGATCCGGTTCGGGAACAGATCCGCGCCGGGCGGGTCCCGATCTGGCAGCTCGGAGCCAACTACCTTGCCTATGCTTTGATCGACGTGCTCAGCAATCTCTACTTTCCAGAGATCGACGGCCTGACCGACGAGCTCGAGGAGCTGAGCTTCGGGACGTGCGATCCCGAGACTCTCGGCCGTCTGCACGGTGTACGGCGCTCGCTGGCTCTGCTGCGTCGTATCGGCGAACCTCATCGCGAGGCGATCCTCGCCCTGCAGCAGCGCAATCTGCTCAGCGCGAGCACGCTCTCTCTCAAGGACGCGATCCGCCGCTATCGCGCCTGGGGTTTCGAAGCAAAGGCGCGCGGGCTCGAAGGTACACGCCGCACCTACTGACCCAGTCCACCCAGCGGAACCTGCGGCCAGAAGGCGAGCGCGGGCGAGCTGCCCGTGCTCCAGCCCAAGCCTTGCTTCAGGGGAGCGGCTCGCTCCGTAGACCTAAGCCCTTGCCTCCGGTGCCTTTCCCTCCTCCGTTTCCCTTTGCTGAGGGATCGATCACGTCGACCACGAAGCGCAGCAGCGTCTGATTGAACATCGAGGGCCTCTCGTACTGGATGGCATGTCCCACGCTCGGGACCTCGATGATCTTCCCGTTCCAAAGGGTGGGGAACGCGCCGGCATTCGCGAGATCGAACAAGTACTGCGCGTTCAGCAAAGCCTCGTCCTTGCCCACCAGCACGGCAATCGGAATGTCGTCATCGGGGTTCCCCGGGTCACCGGCGAGATGCAGCGGGACGGAGGGATCGATCTTCTCCGAACGCCCGAACCCGGAGAGATCGATCAGATACGGCCAGACCTGGTCTCCCAGCTTACTGAACACTTGCTCGGAGCAGGGACGCGCAGTGCACGATAATCTGGTAACCCGAAGAAATTCGGGAGGGTGATCTGCTTGAACGGCTCGAGCTATTTGAAGTGGGAATCCAGCGAGCCACCAGACCCAGCACAACGAATGAGGCGGACCCCGGTCGGACCTGGCGGCGAGCTTGCAGGGAAATGCTGCTGGGGCTGATCGTGCTGTCATCGTCCGGATGCGGCTATTCTTGGACCGCTTCCATCCATGTCGTTGCGCGAATCAGCTCCAGGCCTCTCTCCTCGTCCACTGGTACGAGCTTTGGGCCTCCGGCGAGATCTACCTTCACCTCGATGAAGTAGGTACCGCCAGGCTCGAGCTCGAGGATCATTTTCGGTCTACCCATGAGTAGGAGCGCCAGCCCTATATTCAGCAGATTTGGGACCGTCGCCGCAGCAATCTCAACTGTTCCCGGCGGGACGACGTAAGCGAAGCGGCCACGATTCTTGAGGTTGGTGACGCGCTTGCCTTCGACCGAGATCTTGTACACGTTCGAGCCCCCGCCCATCCCGCCGGAAGGCCGAACGAAATAGAGCAGCGCGCGTCCCTCGGGCAGAGTCATCCCAACGGGGAGGCCCAGCTCGGCCGCGCGTGATCGCTTCGCTTCGCGCTCGAGCCACTCGACCGGTCGCTCCGAAAAACCCGCCAACTGCTCGGATCGCAGATCCCTTGCGGCAGCTCTGAGCTGTGCGACTACCTGGGCGAGTGACTGCCGGACGACCTCTTCGATGATCTCCTCTCCGGGCCAGATGTACGTCCTTTCGGTGTGGGTGCCGGACAGCTCCAAACTGCCGTGGCGGAGCTTGAGCCGTAGTGCAACTCTTCCCACGACATCCCAGTAGAGAGTCGTCGGCTTCGTGCGGACGTCGAAGGCGAGGAGCTCACACTCGAAGAACTGCGACGACTCGTAGTCCCCTTGTTCGAGCAACCTCGCGAGCTCCGATTCCAGGGTTTGCTCCACGATCGCCAGTTCGTTGGGTTCAAACGCGATGGCGCCCATCGAGACGCCAAACGCTGCTTCGCGCGCGCTCGATCTCTCGGCCGGCACGCGCGTATCGTCGACGAAGACGTCCGCCAGTGCAGCTCTCGTGGGTGGAGCCGAGGAGACGTCAGGGGTCACGTTCACCTGCAGCTTCGTGTTCGACCCAACACAGCCGATTGCAGAGAACGCAATGAGGAGCGATACCAAGCGCGCCGCGCGCAATCTCGTGGCAGTTTTTCCGAGATGGTACATTTAGTCTCTCGTTCCTCCCATGAGACAATCGGAGCTTGCAGAGAGAGCCTTTGCAAAGTAGATGCCGTCTCAGGTTCCGGTCTCAGGTTCGGATGGATATTGGGCCGCGTGGAGCTGGACCGGTCTGTGCGCGGCGGCGAGCAGGGGGAGGAGACGTGATCGGGCGTGCTCCGTACGTGAGTCTGTTGGTCGCGCTGCTGTTGGTCCTCGTCGGGACTCCCTTCGTACCCCTTGGTCTGCTCGGTGTCGCCACTTTGGACCTGTTCCTTCTCGCCGCGTTCGTGGCTGCCCTGTTCTCGTGCACCGACCTCGCGTGGCACCGCGGGGTCGCGCTGACTCTGGGGGCATCGGCCTGGCTCGGTCGCGCGGTTGGAGCGCTCACCGCGTCAGAGCCGCTCCTCACCAGCTATCCGCTTCTCGGCGTGCTCTTCCTGAGCTACGTGACGATCCTGCTCGGCCGCGGAATCTTCCGGCACGAGGGTGACGTCACCGGCAACGTCCTGTGTGGCGCCGTCAGCATCTATCTGCTTCTCGGCTTCGTCTGGGCGTTTGGATACGCCCTGATCGAGCGGCTCGAACCTGGCTCGATCCGGGGGAGCGCTGAGGGTCCGCTCGATCTGCAACAGCTGATTGGCTTCAGCTTCGTAACCTTGACGACTCTCGGATATGGAGACGTGGTCCCAGTAACACAGCGCGCTCGGACATTGGCCACAGCAGAAGCCATCGCGGGCCAGCTCTATCTCGCCGTTCTGGTCGCCCGGCTGGTGGGGCTGCACCTGGCGCAGCGGATCAACGGGAAGACAGGCTGACGCGGTGCCCGTAGTTGGACGCCATTTTCGTGGGCGCTGAGTCCGTGGACGCTGAATCCTTGGACGAAGAATCGTCGCCAGTTCGTCGCCGATCTGACACCCCCTCGGTGGTCGTCAACGGCGATACGATCCTCTAGGCTCGACGGCATGCGCGCGTTCCATCTCTCGACGATCCTGCTGTGGACTCTCTCCGGGTGCATTGCCTCGGCCTCACCGTCGGGCTTCCTCGGAGACTACTCGGACTTCGAGCCTGGGCCGGGGGTGATGGTCGTCCGAGCGGCAATTACCGATGTGGTGCCAACGCGGCCACTGCTCAATCTTGCGACGTCGGTGCCCCCGGCGCGTGGTGCCTCCATGGCGAAGCGAGTGATCACGGGCACGCATCTCTTCGTCGGTCGGGTCTCGATCGAGGCGGAAGTGCTCGACTCCGTGACCGGGGAGCGACTCGTCGCCTACGTGGATCGCGCCGCGGGAGGAAAGATGAACCCTGTTCGGGGACTTACGACGTGGGGGCAGGTCAAGGCGGCGCTCGATGACTGGGCGGCCAAGCTTCGCCAGGGGCTCGACACCGCTCACTCCGAGTCGGCGGACTGACTGGCCGACGAACTCTCGCTCGCTCGCACCGCCTCGCGGCACGTAGTATAACGGGCGGCGCCCTGTCATAACGGGCGGCGCTCTGTCGGCCGGACTCTGATCAACCCCTCTGCACTCGATTGGAATCTTCGCGATGAGTCCAACTCGACGACGACCGTCGCCCCTGCGAACGACCCTGCTGATCGCGATGCTTCAGCTCGTTGCCGCGGTCCCCCTCACTGCCGCCGTGCCCCTAGCGGCTTGGGCTCAGTCCCCTGCGCGCATCGCCATCCTCGAAGATGGTGCCTTCGGGCGCTCGTTCGCGCGGGATCGCATCGAGGCTGAGCTTCGGACACTCCTGACGGACGAGTTCTCGCTCACCTTTCCGGAGGCGCGCCAGCTACGCGGAGAGTGGAGCATCGAGCGTGTCGACCGGGCGCTCGACGAGTTGCTCACCGCGTCGGATGTCGATCTGATCATTACGCTCGGGCCCATCGCAACGTCGAGGGTCGGCCTGCGCGGACCGTTACCCAAGCCCGTGATCGCCCCGTTTGCCCTCGATCCGGAGCTCCAGTCGCTCCCGCGCGACGGTGAAGCGTCCGGCGTCCGCAACCTGAACTACCTGGTGATCTTTCCACCGCTTTTGGATGCAGCAGAACGTTTGGAAGAGCTCACGGGTGTCGACCGCGTGGGGATCGTCGCCTACGCGCCGATCCTCGATGCAATGCCCGCCCTCGCCGACGAGATCGACCGCGTGGCTTCAGATGGAGTCCAGCTCACGACGATCCGCACCGGAGCGACGGCCGAGCAGATTCTCGCATCCCTGCCCGAGGGTCTCGGCGCCGTGGTGCTCGCGGGCGTGCCTCAGCTCGATCGCGCGGGGCTCGAACGTCTGGCCGACGGTTTGCGCGAACGCAGCATCGCCAGCCTGGCTCTCTACGGCAGAGATGCCGCTGATCTGGGCTTCCTCGCAGCCCTGACGCCCGAAGCCGACTGGGTTCGCATCGCGCGCCGCGTGGCGCTGAACGCGCAGCGGGCGCTCCTCGGAGAGGACCCCGGGACGTTCTCGACACGGCTCCCCCTCCGCCCCCAGCTCACCGTCAACCTGGCGACCGCGCGCGCGATCGGCGTCTCCCCCACGTTCGCCGTGCTGTCCGACGCACGGCTCGTGAGCGAGCGAGGGCCGAGCAGCGAGGAGGGCCTCGACATTCGGGACGCGGTAGCTGCCGCGCTCACCGCCAACCCCGAGCTCTCTGCGAGCGAGCGTGCACTGTCGGCCGCGGGGGAAGACATCGCCGTCGCCCGCTCGCGGCTGATGCCACAGGTCGCTCTCTCGGGGCAGCTCGTGGGACTCGACGACGAGACTGGGACCGTGCGGCTGGGCATCCTCCCAGAACGAATCTACGAGGGCAGCGCGACCTTGAGTCAGCTCATCTACGATGAGCGCGCGTGGGCGGGCCTGCGAATCAGCCAGTCTCAACAGGAGGCACGTACCGCTCAGCACGACCTACGTCGCCTCGATCTGGTGCGCGAAGCGGCAGTCTCGTACCTGCAGGTGCTGCAGGCCGAGACAGCGCTGTCCGTCCGGCGCGAAGACCTCGACGTCACCCGTCAGAACCTCGAGCTGGCGCGCGTCCGCCGCTCGGTCGGTGCGAGTGGTCCTAGCGACGTGCTGCGTTGGGAGAGCAAGATCGCGCTGGATCGCAGCTTCGTGGTGAACGCTCGTCGTGACGTTCAGCTCGCACGCATGCAGCTCAACCGCCTGCTGGATCGCTCCCCCGAGGAGGCCGTCGCTCTCGCGGAAACCTCGCTCGCGAGCACGGCCCCGGTGTTGACCGATCCGCGAATCCGTACGCTGATCGATACGCCGGTCCGCTTCGCGATCTTCCGCGACTTCCTGGCCAAGTTCGCCGCGCGATCGTCGCTCGAGCTACGTAGTCTGGACGCGCAGATCGAGGCGCAGGAGCGGCTCCTCGTTTCGAACCGCCGCTCCTTCTGGCAGCCGTCGATCGCCGCTCAACTCGAGATGAGCAAGGCAGACCTGGAGCGAAACACGCCTCCTCCCGCGCTGCCCGAGCTGTCGGAGGATCGCCAGAGCTATGTCTTCGGTGTTCAGATGCGTCTGCCTCTGCTCGAAGGGGGAGCGCGAGTCGCCGAGGTGCGACGCGCTACCGAACAAGGCGCCGCTCTGCGGTTCGAACGCAGGGCGACGGCGAAGCGGGTGGAGCAAAGCGTGCGCGCCGCCGCAGTCGTCGCAGGCGCGAGCTCGGCACGGATCACCCTCGCCCGCGAGCAGTCGAGGACCGCGGACCAGAATCTCGCGGTCGTCACGGACGGCTACCGACAGGGAGTCGTTCCGATCGCAACCATCCTCGACGCGCAGAACGCGGTAGTGGATGCGCGTCTGGGAGCCGCCGCGGCGGAGTACGAGCATCTCGTCGATCTGATGAACCTGCAACGAGCGCTGGGATGGTTCGAGGTGACGGCGAGTTCCGACGAAGGCGCCGCCTTCCTACGCGAAGCGCTCGAGTTCGTGGAGAGCCAAAGAGGATCGAGGAATGCCCGCTGAAACAGATGCGCGGATCGGATCCCGCATGGCTGCCATCGTTGTCGCCCTCTCCGGTGTATGTGCCCTTTCGGCGTGCCAGGAGCAGGCTCCGGTCGAGGAGGTGATCCGCCCGGTTCGGACCGTGATCGCACGAGCGGGAGCGGCTGAACGCATACGAAGCTTCTCTGGTGTGGCCGAGGCAGGACAGGAGTCCAGCCTGAGCTTCAAGGTCGCAGGAACGGTGAGTCGAGTCGAGGTCGCGGTCGGTGCGGAAGTGACGACCGGTCGCCTCCTCGCGGCCCTCGACGCTTCCGATTACGAGCTCCGAGTGAGGGAAGCCGAGGCTGCGGCCCTCCAAGCAGGAGCCCAAGCCCGGAGCGCGCAGTCCGAGTATGAGCGGGTCCGGAGCTTGTACGAGAACCAGAACGCATCGAAGAGCGATCTGGATCGTGCTCGCGGACAAGCGGAGTCGGCAGCGGCCGCGGCAGAGGTGGCCCAGCGGCGTGTGGACCAGGCACGACGGCAGCTCTCCTATACTCGACTCACGGCGCCCCGGAACGGTTTGATCTCTCAGGTCCTAGTGGATCCGGGCGAGAACGTTTCGGCCGGCCAGCGCATCGCCGTGCTGTCGGCGGGTGATCGGGTCGAGGTGCGTGTAGCTGTCCCGGAGGTATTGATCAGTCTGATCGAGCCGGGAGCTTCCGTGTCCGTGCGGCTCGATGCTCTCCCGGATCGGACCTTCGGTGCGCGCGTCACCGAGGTAGGGGTGACCGCTTCTGCGGGTACGACCTACCCGGTCGAAGTGACGCTCGACACCGCGGAGCCGTCGATTCGTCCTGGGATGGCGGCGCGCGTCGACTTCACGCTTCCTACCGCTGACTCGTCGCGAGCCTTTCTGCTCCCGTCCGTGTCGGTCGGCGAGGACGCCGACGGGAGGTTCGTCTACGTCGTCGAGCCTGCAGGAGACGGGGTCGGGATCGTGCGACGCCGTCCGGTGGAAGTCGGCGATCTGCGCGCGCAGGGGATCGAGGTCGTCGCGGGCCTTCAGGGCGGCGAGCAGGTCATCACAGCGGGCACCCGCCGCGTATCCGACGGCCTGACGGTCAAGCTCGAGCCGGTCAGGCTCGACCCCGACAAGCTCGACCCGGTCAAGCTCGACTCCGGTGGGGATGCCGCAAAGTGAACCTCACCGCAGCGGCGATCGCCAACAACCGTGTGACCGCAGTTGCGCTCCTGCTGATCGCGCTGTTCGGCTACCAGTCCTATCTGACCTTGCCGCGGAGCGAGGATCCCGGCTTCATCGTCCGGACGGCCGTGGTGACGAGCTTCTATCCGGGCGCGAGTCCCGAGCGCATCGAGCAGCTCGTGACGGACAAGATCGAGGCGCGGATTCAGGAGATCCCAGAGCTCGACAAGGTACGCAGCCTGTCCAAGACCGGAGTCTCGATCATCTGGGTCGACATCCAGAGCCGATACACCGATCTGCGACCCATCTGGGACAAGCTGCGACGCAAGGTGGAGAGCGCGCGCAGCAGTCTCCCAGGCGGAGTGCGCGGTCCCTTCGTGAACGACGAGTTCGGGGACGTATTCGGCATCGTCGTCTCCCTGGTCGGCGACGGATTCAGCTACCGCGAGCTTGAGCAGGTCGCGGACGAGGTACGCAGCGACCTGTTGCGAATCGGGGAAGTCGCCAAGGTAGACATCTACGGGGCTCAGGACGAGCGCATCTTCATCGAGTACGACAATGCGCGCCTGGCCGAGCTCGGTCTGTCTCCGGTCCAACTGCGCGGAATCCTCGAGGGGCAGAACATCATCCTAGGCGGGGGTCAGGTGCGCACCGCGCTCGAGGCGATCGTCATCGAGCCCTCGGGGAGCTTCGAATCGGTCGAGGACCTCGCCCGCACCTTGGTCGAGATCCCCGGGTCGCGTGACGTCCTACCGCTCCAGGACATCGCGCGCGTCTCGCGCGGCTACATCGACCCGCCGCGCTCGCGCATGCGGACCGGAGGGGAGCCGAGCCTGGGGCTCGCGATCGCCATGCGCGAGGGCGGGAACATCCTCGAGCTCGGGGACCGCGCGCGCGACGTGATCCGTGCGGCCGAGGCGCGCTATCCCATCGGCATTGAGTTCGAGGTTCTCCAGTTCCAGCCCGACGCCGTGGGACAGAAGATCGACGACTTCGTCGGCAACCTTCTACAAGCGATCGTGATCGTGGTCGTCGTGATGCTCCTCTTCCTCGGTGCGCGCGCCGGCATGGTGGTCGGGAGTCTCATCCCGATGACCATGCTGCTCGCGATGTGCGTGATGGGAGTCATGGGCATTGGTCTCGACCAGATCTCGCTGGCCGCTCTGATCATCGCGCTCGGCATGATGGTCGACAACGGGATCGTCATGTCGGAGTCGATCCTCGTGCAGATGCAGCGAGGTCGGCCCGCCGTCGATGCAGCGATCGACGCCGCGAACGAGCTACGGGTCCCCCTGCTCACTTCCTCGCTCACGACCGCAGCGGCCTTTCTGCCGATCTATCTGGCCGAGTCGTCCGCGGGCGAGTACACGGCTCCGCTGTTCCTGGTCGTGACGATCACCCTGCTCTCCTCGTGGATTCTCTCGCTCACGATGATTCCGCTGTTGGCGGTCCACTCCCTCCGCACGAGCGGGGGGGATGGCGAGTCCGCTGAGCCCTCTGAGCCCGCGTGGCAAGCCAGCTACCGTAGAACGCTCTTCGCGCTGCTGCGTCGGCCCATCGCTAGCCTCGCCGCGACCGCGGCTCTCTTCGCGCTCTCTCTCGTCGGCTTCGGGCAGGTTCCGAACATCTTCTTTCCCCCGAACGACCGCCCGACGTTCACGGCGGATCTCTCGCTTCCGGTCGGCACGCCCATCGAGCGAACGGAGGAGGTCGTCGTCGCCTTCGACCAGTTCATCCGAGAGAACCTCACCGCATCCGAAGCGGACTCGAGGGAGGGGATCACGAGCTGGGCAACCTTCATCGGGCAAGGGGGGCCGCGCTTCATCCTCACCTACAGTCCCGAGCTGTCCGCACCGGAGTATGCATTCCTGCTGATGAACGCTTCGTCGCGAGACTCGGTCGACTCGATGATTCCAGCGCTCGAGTCCTTCGGAAGAGAGCATTTCCCCGAGCTCGAGACTACCGTCCGCCCGCTCGAGCTCGGACCCCCTGCGTGGCCGCCCGTGGCTGTTCGCGTCTCTGGACCCGATACCGCGCAGGTCTTCGGGGTCGCCGATGCCGTGAAAGCCAAGATCCGCTCCCTTCCCGGAAGCCGCCTGGTGAGTGACGACTGGGGTCCGCGCGCAAAGAAGCTTCGCGTCGAAATCGATCCCGCGCGCGCGGCCCGCGCCGGCGTCACGAACCAGGACATCGCCGTCTCGCTCCAAACGTTCTTCTCCGGGTTCGACACGACCGAGTTTCGAGAGGGCGACAAGGTGATTCCAGTCACCTTGCGCTCTGTCGCCGAGCTCCGCCTGGACGTCGGAAGCGTCGACTCGATCAATGTGTACTCGCAGGTCACCGGCCGCTCCGTCCCGCTCAAGCAGGTTGCCGACACCCGAGTCGTATGGGAACCGGCAAAGATCCACCGCAGTCGTCGCATGCGGACGGTCACGATCGAGGCGGGCCTGGCTCCGGGCCTGACCGCCGCGCAGTTCAACGCCCAGCTCGTTCCATGGCTGAACTCGCAGAGCGCGAGCTGGCCCGACTCGGTCTCGTGGGAGCTCGGAGGTGAGGTCGAGACGTCCGGAAAGTCGCAGGCGTCGATCGCAGAGAAGCTCCCGCTTGCTTTTCTGGTGATCCTCTTGCTACTCGTCGGTCAGTTCAACTCGATCAGGCGTCCGTTGATCATTCTGATCACGATACCGCTGGGTTTGATCGGAGTCGTGATTGGCCTGCTCGCACTGCGCTCCTACTTCGGGTTCATGACCCTGCTGGGAGTCGTGTCGCTCGCCGGAATCGTCATCAACAATGCGATCGTCTTGCTCGATCGCATCCGGATCGAGATCGACGAGGTCGGACGCTCCCCGCAGGAGGCTGTCGTCGAAGCTGCCCAGCAGCGGCTGCGCCCGATACTTCTCACGACGGCCACCACGATCGCCGGCCTGATTCCGCTGTACCTGGGTGGAGGCCCCATGTTCGAGCCCATGGCGGTTGCGATCATGTTCGGGCTGGTGTTTGCCACGGTTCTGACGCTTGGGGTGGTTCCCGTGCTGTACGCCGTATTCTTCCGCATAAGCTTCGTGGGCGCTCCGCATTCCGATGGGCCGGAGGCATGACGATGGTCCCGATGCGGCATATGCGTTGCACCGATGCGATCTCGCAGTGGGTGCGTACGGCCTGCGGGGATACCCTGCGCTGGGTCGCTGTGCTCGCCGTGACCGGAACGGCTGCGCCAAGGGAATCGCACAAGGGGTCGATGCCGCCGGGAATCGCATGACCTTCTTCGTGAGCGCGGAGGGGCACCTTCGCGCAGAACGTCAACTACGCGCTCAAGCCAGACATCACGAAGCGATTCCTTCGCGAGGGCCGGACACGCCTCTCTCCTCCTGAGAAGACACCCGGCCCGCGCGCAAGCTCCAGGCCCGAGTCGCGCAGGCGGAACGCTCGATCGTTCTCGTGGTGTGCCGCTGACGGGAGGGGGCTGATCAGCGATGCAACGCAGAGCAGGCTAGGACTACACTCTCACCCATGGGGCAGAGCTCGACGATCGAGTGGACCGAGGCGACGTGGAACCCGACCCGGGGATGCTCACGGATCTCGCCGGGCTGCGAGCATTGCTACGCGGAGCGCATGGCGCATCGTCTGTCGGGGCCCGGGAAGGCCTACGAGCATCTCACTCAGCGCGGGCGTCAGGGGCCCCGCTGGACGGGGTTGATTCGCACGGCAGAGGACGCGATCGAGCTGCCCTTGCGCTGGAAGAAGCCCCGACTGGTGTTCGTCAACTCCATGTCCGACCTGTTCCACGAGCGACTCGACGAGGCCGACATCCGGCGCATCTTCAAGGTGATGGAGAAGGCGCACTGGCACACCTTCCAGCTGCTGACCAAGAGATCCGAACGGCTACGCTCGCTGTCGGGGCGCCTGCCCTGGCCGAAGAACGTGTGGATGGGTGTGAGCGTCGAGAGCGCCGAGTATCTCCACCGCATCGCTGACTTGGCGCAGACACCCGCGGCGACGAAGTTCCTGTCGATCGAGCCACTGCTCGGCCCCTTGCAACAGATCCCTCTCGGCCGCGTCGACTGGGTGATCGTGGGTGGCGAATCGGGTCCAGGCGCAAGGCCGATGGATCCTGAGTGGGTCCGCCAGATCCGCGACCAGTGCGAGCAAGCCAGTGTCCGCTTCTTCTTCAAGCAGTGGGGCGGTGTCAGGAAGAAGACGACCGGGCGCATCCTCGACGGCCGCACGTGGGATGACATGCCTCCCCGGCCGGTGCGCTAGCGCGAGCATACGGCGCACAGACTCGCTACACCGCTATACGGCTATACCCTGGAGGATTCCCCCATGACTAGGTCATACAAATCTCTCTCACTCGTGCTGGCCGCAGCTGCTGGCATCGCGTTCGGTTCCCAGGCACTCGCGAGCGAGGTGATCGTCGGCGGCGAGGCCATGTACCCGACGAAGGACATCATCGACAATGCCGTGAAGTCGGCCGACCACACCACCTTGGTGGCGGCGGTCAAGCAAGCTGGGCTGGTCGACACGCTCAAGGGCGAAGGCCCCTTCACGGTCTTCGCTCCCACCAACGCCGCCTTCGACAAGCTGCCCGAGGGGACGGTCGAGAGTCTCCTCAAGGCCGGGACGAAGGAGAAGCTCACTGAATGGTCCCCAAAACATGGTGCTCACGGATGAGAACGGCAACACGGCCAACGTCGTGACCTACGACGTCACGCAGTCGAACGGTGTCATCCATGTGATCGACACGGTAGTGCTCCCCAAGTAGCGAGGATCGAACTCGTCCTCCGCAAAGAGTACGGTCATCGGAGACGATCCCGGGAATGCCTCGCACCGCCGTATCCGAGAACAGTCTCTCTGTGCAAATCTCCGCCTAGATGCGGAGAAGGTTGACGCCCAGAAGAGTCATCCGTCACGGCACAGCAGAACGGTCTCGGCCTCTAGGTCATCGGCCAGCCGATTGAAGCCAGCGGGATCGACCCGCGGCGCCAGCTCTGCACCAAAGACCTGTGCGCGATATCGCTCGGGGCGACGGCGAGGCAAGCTCAGTCCGCGCCGGATCGCGTCGTTGAGGACGTGCTCGAGGGTGCTGCGCCGCCTGTGCATCATCTCCTCCTCGATCGCTTGGGCGACGTCGGAGTCTAGCGTCACGGTGGTTCGCATAGCGGAACCGTGGCGCTCGGTCGGGGCCACGTCAACGGGGGCTCGGCCCACCCCGGATATGGTCCATCTGCATCGCCAAGCGAGCTCCACCCCCCTGACACCAGCCCAGGGGCCCTGATTGCAAATTATTCGATCCAATCCTACAAATTACAGGATGTGGATACCGCGATTTGTAGAGTCCCGGCTGGTGCGATTGGGCCAGCAGCGTCCCGTCGTGGTCCTGACCGGCCCACGCCAGGCAGGAAAGACCAGCCTGACCCGCCGCGTGTTCCCCGAACACGGCTTCGTGACTTTGGACCTCCCCAGCGAGGCAGAGCAGGCGGAACGGGAACCGGATCGATTTCTTGCGCGTCATCCGCCTCCGCTGGTGATCGACGAGGTGCAGTACGCGCCAGGGGTGTTCAGGCATCTCAAAGTGGCGGTCGATCGAGAGAGGTCTCTCAACGGACGCTTCGTGCTCACGGGGTCGCAGAAGCTAGAGCTCATGCGCGCTACCTCGGAGTCGCTCGCCGGCCGCGCCGAGATCGTGGAACTCGAAGGGCTGAGCTTCGCCGAACTCTCTGCGGTCCGGCCGGACGTCACACCGGAGGCCATGGCCGTACGCGGCAGCCTCCCCGAGCTGTGGGAGAAGCCTGAACTCGACGCGCGGGGCTTCCATGCATCCTATCTCGTCACCTATCTAGAGCGAGACCTTCGATCGATGTTGGCGGTGGCCAGCCTGCGCGACTTCGAGCGCTTCATCCGTGCCTGTGCCATGCGTTCCGCGCAACTTCTGAACAAGGCGGATCTCGCTCGCGATGTCGGAATCAGTCCATCGACCGCCGCCGACTGGCTGTCGGTGCTCGAAGCTTCGAACCAGGTCTTCATCCTCGAGCCCTGGTTCTCGAATCGCACGAAGTCGCTCAGCAAGACACCCAAGCTCTACATGAGTGACTCGGGCCTTCTATGTCACCTACTCTCGATCCACAGCCTTGAAGAGCTCGATGCCTCGCCCTACGCGGGCGCCGTGTGGGAGACCTATGTCTGCGGCGAGCTCCGACGTCAGCTCAAGAACCAACGCCGCAGCGGCGAGCTCTACTTCTGGCGCGATCGCACCAAGGAGGTCGACTTCCTCATCCACCGCGCCGGGCACTTCGAGCTGTTCGACGCTAAGTGGACCCAATCCCCCGCAATGCGAGACCGTGCTCAACTCGTCCGCGTGCGTGCAGTGCTCCCGCCGAACTCCGTGCGCGCCGCCTGCGTCGTCTGCCGCACACCGCACGAGCTCCTGCTGAACGACGATGTGAGGGCCCTGCGCGTGCACGATCTCGCGCAGCAGGGTGGCTCATGAGGAGCACCCCGAGCGAGCTGCTGGTCGGGGGATATCAGGGCGCCTCCGGCGCTGGTGACCGGAAGTCCAGCCCCTAGGACCTGCTCTCTGCCTCAGGTAGACTCAACTCGATGAAGTCCGACGATCAGCCCGATCCTCGTCAGTTGGCCATTTTCAAGCGCATGACTCCGCACGAGAAGTTGGCATTGATCGGGCGCTTGCGCGAGGATGCACTCGCACTCAAGCTGTCCTGGCTTCGCAAATGCCACCCCGACGAAAACGAGCAGCAACTTCAACGCCGTCTACGCGCCTGGCAACTCTATGGCCGCACCGACTTGGATTGATTGTTTCACCCGTCCGCTGGAAGAGCGAGAGATCGTGTACATGATCACTGGGTCCGTCGCCAGCATGATCTACGCAGAGCCGCGGGCGACCCTCGGCGTAGACCTGGCAATCGAGCTTCCGCTGGAACGGACAGGGGAGTTCCTGGCCGCCTTTCCCGAATCCGACTTCTATCGCCCGCCGCTCGAAGTTGTTCGCGAGGAATGCGCACGCGAGAGCCGTGGCCACTTCAACCTGATCAACCACGACACCGGCTTCAAGGCTGATGTCTATCTCGCGGGAGCAGATTCGCTCCACAGATGGGCACTGGACAACCGCCGTCGGATCGAGCACGAGAGCGCTCCGTTCACGCTGGCTCCGCCTGAGTACGTCATCTTGCGAAAGCTCGAGTTTTGGCGTGAAGGCCGCTCCGACAAGCATCTACGCGACATTCGCGGCCTACTGATGAGCAACCTCGAACTAGACGAGGAGTTCCTCGATCGAGAAATCGCGAGCCGGGGGCTCCATGACCCCTGGCAACGCGCCCAAGGCTGACGCGGGGCCGTCCACGTCAGAGAACCACGAGAAGCACACCGATCCACCTCGGCCCCACTGCGAGCCACCTACCTCGGAAGCTCTGCACTCCCCCGTAGCGCCCTCTTCATCTCACGCGCCACCCTATTCGGCGGTCCTCTGCCGCAGAATACCTGGCTCCCAGGAAGAAGGGTTGCTCGTTGACGGAAAAGCTCGCCAACCTCGCGCGACAGATTCAGCGGCAGCCCTGGAATGCACACGGGGCGGACAAAACCTGGGTGCTGGAAGCTCTGCGTCCGTCTCAACTCTTCCAGCAAGAGATTCGCGAAGCCGAGCGTGTCCGATCCAGCAGCTAGCAGCTTTGCGCGCGCTCTGCAGGCACTGACAAACGCTCACGTGGATTACGTGGTGGTTGGCGTCTCCGGCATCAACTTCTATGCCCGTGCTCCGAAGGAAGCGTACGCAACGCTCGATCTGGACACCCTGCTGGCGCCCACTGTTCCCAATCTTCGGACTGCGCTTCGTGTACTCGAAGAGCTAGGCTACAAGTTCGAAGCTGGCGGAGAGCCGTTTCTCGATACGGACGATGAGCCCACACTTCGCGCGATCGTAGAGAACGGGGCGACGCTCTCCGCACGGGATGCATCCGGTGCCGAGATCGATCTGCTGCTGTCGATCTCCGGCTTTTCATATTCAGAACTCTCCGAGGATGCGGCCGCATTCCAGGTTGCGGGCGCCGAAGTGCGTGTGGGTACTCTCGAAAAGCTGCTGCGGTCCAAGGAAGCGAGCGGACGCCCCAAGGTACGACATCGGGTTGTTCATCACGTACGTGTAACGGTTGTAGCTCTGGCTCGACTCAGGGAACTGAACGTACGTGTCCGGAGGCAGGAAGCGCCCGATCAATGGATCGTAGACCCGACCGTTCATGTGCACGAGACCGACCCCGTCGATCTGCTCGTGCCCCGTGAACCCACGCGTCGTCGTCCCGAACGTCCGCGGAGAGACCGAGTCCGAGAACGCAGAGCTGGGCTCTTCCCAGCTGTCCTCTCGACGCTTGCTGAACGGCGTGTACGTGAGCGTCCGATCCGCAGGCATGGCGCCCCTGGACTCGCCAGGCGCGAGAGTGAGACGAATCTGTAGATTCATCGAGCGAGTGCTACGGAGCGAGCACGCCCAGATCCGCGGCCGAATATGGGAACGAACTTCTAACTCAGGACACTAGCCACAGAGCCAGATCGCGAGGGTCGCATGCACTCGAAGATCCGTTTCAGTACCCCTCGCGCGCGAAGCGCAGCCGCTCCTGCGGATCATCGAACTGCACCCGCTTGGGATCGAACCGCGCCGGATCGAAGCGGCCCCCGATCCATTCCCGCATCTCGCCGTGCTCCTCGTGCGAGGGGTCGGAGAGGACCTCCAGTAAGTGTTGATAGCCGAAGGGTCCGCCGCAGTCCTCGGGCGGACAGGCGCGAGCGCCGTCGATGCAGCTCGGTAGGCGTTCACGCAGCTTGCGTTCGCGCACCCCTTGGACGGTGATCTGGTGCTGCCAGCCGTCGCCGAAGTCGTACTCGTAGGCCACGGAATCACCGGGCTTCGAGAGGAAGCGAGAGATGGGCACCCCCCATCCGGGTTGTGTAGACATCTCGGCGAATCCATCAGCGTCCGGAATGCCGATCAGAGTGGGTTTGCCACGGGCGACACCTGGCACCACGAAGACGTGCAGGTGGCAATCGAGCCATCCCATCGCGTCCTGCAGGGCGACGTGAAGGTCGAAGAAGGTGTAGTCGTCGGGGACTTCGATGCAGCGGAAGATCGGGGGCTCGATCCCGACGAGATCCACACGCAGGCTCACGACGGACTGGGCGGCCCGCGCTCGCGTGTCCTTCCGGCTCGCGCTCTGCTTGCGCGCCGCCTTCTTGCGCGTACGCTTGCTCTTGGCTCCCGTGGTCCCCGCCATCGACTCCTGCCCTCCTCTACCTGGCTGCCCCAGGGTACGACCACTCGAGCCAGAATGACAGGGCGGCGGGCTATCCGCGCGAACGAACGCCATCGAGACCGATGGGAACTCGGATCCATGCGAACGCGGCCGCCGGTCGTGAACTCCTTGCGGCCCTACTCGGCCCCCCAGGAGCCCTTCCGCCTGCATGCCGCGCACAGCGCCGCACCAAGGGTCAAACCGGTCCTCCCGACGAAGACCACACCACACGAAAAGCGAAGTCGTCAAGCCGACTCTCGGGCGAGCGGCAACGCCGAATCGACGAACGAAGCGCGACCACGAGGTTGACGAACGAACCGCCGCGCAACACACGCGACGACGCATCCGAATGCCCTTGCGGATCCACCTGCGGGGTGTTCGGGTATGGACCGTACCCATCCAAGCACCATTCCCAGACGTTCCCCGCCGAGTCTTGAATGCCCAGCGCGGTCGCTCCCTTCGGGTAACTCCCGACCGGCGTCGTCTCCCCCACGTGCATTTCGAAGTTCGCATGTTCCGGAGTTGGCCACTCCTTCCCTCAAGGATAGGCCCGTCCTGCCGCACCGCGCGCGGCAAATTCCCACTCCGCTTCCGTCGGCACCCGCACCTGCCCACCCGCGAGGCGCTCTTCTCCAAGCTCGCGCGCCATGGCACGCGTCGGGTCACGTCGATGCCGTGGACGCCATCGGTGGCCCTAGAAGAGTAGACGAGCTTCGAAGACACGGGGGGTACCTCATGCAGGCAAGAGCTGCTGGAATCTCAACCAGTTACCTGCGCCGCATGCGCCACACCTAGGCGCAACACAAGCGATCTCAGCAATCCGGTCCAGCTCACACCGACGGATACTCGATGCCTCAACGCTTCCGACCTTGCGATGGAGCGCTACGGAGCCCTTCGACTCAGCTCAGAAGACTGCGATCTGAGTCAGCAGACACTCCGCGCCATTCTGGGAATACACCACATTGACGATTTCATCGCTCAACTGTGCACTCAACACCGTGGCGTAGATCAGCTTTCCCCTCTCCGTGGAGGGATCGAATGCGATGAAGCCTCCGAGTGCACAATCCGCGCTGGGACCGGGGTTCTCGACCGCAATGGCGACGTTCCCCTCCACGCCGAGCGACACAAGGGCGATCTTCGTGAATTGTTCCAACTCCCCAGCTGCGAACACCGCGCTCGACGGGTATAGCATACCCGCGAATCCGGTCAGTAAACTGAACAACATCCCGAACAAGCGACCCATGTCTCCCCCCCCCCCACTCGTTAACGCATTCAGTGGTCAACGCATTCAGCGAACGCACTGAGTGAACTCAGGTTCGCGACTTGCCTCTCCGACTGCTCGAGTTCGCATCCTCGAGTTGCGAAGCTATAGGGAACGCGCTTCGGGATCACGCATCTCGTAACATATTCTCGATCGAACGAGTTACGAGTGCCTCAGATTCGTTGATGACGAATTCGGAGAAGGCACGCACATTATGAGGTCAATCAGCAGTGGAGCAACCTCATCGGCCTGCCTGCTGTGAGTCGAGATGCGCACAGAGAACGACAGCTGTCGCTTGCTCTGACGGCGAGAGAAGTGAGAAGGACACCGCACCTGTTTCACGAAATGCGGTACGAACTACAGTCAGCCGAACGACTGCGCTCGACTGAATGAGTGTCAGAAGGTCTGTCTCAAAAGGCTGCTCGCGCACGCAGCGCGAGAGGGGCCACGTCCAGCTGGTCAGTCCACTCACCCCGCATCGTGCTCCGGATCGGAGCACTCAGCGGATCGAGCAGGCCCGGGTGGACTTCCGGTGACATCTGACTGGACGTGATCCTCACTCGAGCTGCGCGCGGCCCTCACTCCGACTGGACGGTCCCTCGACAGTTGGCGTTTGCCACCGGCACCGTGGCCGTGATCGAGTTGTCGGTGAAGGTGATGTCGTAGGTGTTTCGACACTCGAAGCCGATGCTCTGGGGACCATTCGTGGTGATCGAGTTTCCCGTGATCTCGTGTCCCATCAGCCCGGAGCTGACGATTCCGATGTTCGAGTCGGTGATGATGTTGTCGTAGACCCGAGCGTTTTTCGCTTGATCGTGAATCACGATGGCCGATCCCGGATCGGTGTTCGTGGGTGAGAAGCCAAACATCTCGACACCCGAGACGACGACGTTGTTGCTGTTCTTGATGTCGACGGCGTTCTCCCTGTTCTCGAAGAACATGCCGCCACCGATGTATACGTTGTTTGCCTCGCAGCGGCTGGAGTCTCCGACCTGAACCGAGTCGCCCGCATTGTCATAGATGCGCGCGTCGAGAATGAACACGTTCGTGTCGATTCCTTCGTGCGTACATACCTTGATCCCGTGGAAGTCGTTCTCGATGGTCGAATTGCGATCCCCGAAGCCGTGGATCGACCCTCCGATCCAGGCCGAGTCGTTCCCTAGGCCGACAGCTGCGGAGTTTCCGGTTCGTACACCAGGCCCGACCACCTCGGCACCCCGAACCACACAATGCGTACACTCCAGCATGTGGAACCACGCACCGCGCCCGACCGGTGCATCGACGCGTCCCCCGAGAAAGACCACGTACTCACCCGCGATCCGAACCTGAGAGAAGCTGGCCGAGGTCGCATCGATGACGTAGGGATCCGCTGCCGTTCCACTACGCGTCAGTCGAAGACTGCCCTGGGCTCCAGAGATGACCTCATCGACGGCGAAGTCCGCGTAAGGGTCGAAGCCCAGCACCGTCGAGGGATCCGGGATGCCTCGGTAGCGCGAGGGTGTCGGGCCTGGTGCCGGAGGGGGAGGAGGCGGAGGATCTCCTGGCACAGACTCCTCCACCAGAATGAGTGTCGTCGTGCGACAGTCGTAGAGACCCGGCGCGGCCTGCAACGCGGCTTCGACGCAGGCATCCTCGCCTTCGAAGTGTCCCAGCACGAGATCGTGGTGAACGAGATCCCAGTCGTGGGGCGTAACCTCGTCGGCAAAAACAGTGGAGGCGAACAGAACGATCAGGAACGAGAGCAGGTAGTTCATAGGTCCTCGGGTAAGGTTGACTGGCGGGCGTGCCAGCTCCTACGACCGAGTAGATCCAAAGCTTGAGAACAACCATGACGACAGTCCCTGCTGTCCCGATCACGGTTCCGAGCTCTCTCCGTGGCGTTGCGCCGAACTCTCCGCGGTCAAAGCTCGCTGCGCGGTGAAGGTGCGATGCGGCACAAAGGATCGCTCGCGAACACGCAAACGGCCGTCGTTGCCAATCGCGCCACCACCGCCGCGCGCCTCCGTCCGCGAATCCTCTCCGCTAAGCTACCTCTCTCTGCACGAACAAGGCGGAGAGTCTGCACGAACAAGGCGGAGAGTCTGCACGAACGAGGCAGAGAGGAATGGTGAACACTCCCCGAAAGGAGTGCGGAATCGACGACATCCAGGCCAGGCCTGCTCCACCGCGCCGAGTGGGAGTGGATCCGATACGGATCGGAACCGCGCGAAGTCCAGCGCTTTGGAGGCAAGGCGTACGCGTACTTCCGCGTCTCGGCACCCTCACGCTCGCATGCTGGATGCTCTCTGCGCCGATGCGTGCCGATGAGCTCGCTCTCGAACGCCGCAGCTCGCTCGCTGCGCAGCTTCGCGCACTGAAGTCGGGACAGCTCGCTCCCGATCAGGCGATCCCCCCGTTGTTCGTAGTCCGGCTCGAGGATCGCGAGGCGGTCCGCGACCGCATCGCGGAGCTCGAGAGCGAACTCGCCGCGCTACGAGTGGAGCGTGATCCGGCACCCCCGCCCTCACCTTCAGCCGCGACTCAGGAGCTGGGTCCTGCCGAACCGATGGAGCTGTCCGCGTCGGACACGAGCTCCGAGAACGGAGGCGTCCGCGACGACACTGCTTCCGGTGAGCGAGCAAAGCTTCGACAGCTCGACCTCTCGATCGCGAGCGATCGCCTCGCCTACCTACGCGCGTGGGCAGACCTGAGCGCCTCCATCCCCGACGCGGGGCGCGAGAGCTTGAGGAGCCTCACGACACCGCGCGCAGGCCTGCGCGCCGAAGCAGAGGGGATGCGTCAGCTGGCCGCCAGCCTCGGGAACGTCGCCGCACGCCTGAAGGTCGTGCTCTGGCGGCTCGATGTCGGCGCGTTCGTCGGTTTCGCCGGTCAGCTTCGAGATCTGGAAGCGAACCTCGGCCAGGGGCTGGCTGCCATCGAGGCTGCCGCGGACGCACTCGACGCTCGCGCAGTCAGCCTCGACACCGTCGCCGAAGAGCTCGAAGCAGAAGGTCGCAGCATCCGACGAACCTTGCTGCTTGCGGCGCTCGCCCCCGATCCACAGCGCAGCCTCGACCCGCTGTTCCTACGTAGCTTGGATACGCAACGGTTGCTCCGACGTCGTGTCCAGAGCGTATCACTGAGTTCGCGGACCAGCGCCGAGTCGTTCACGCGCCTGGTCGAGGAGTCCAAGGAAGTCGCACCCGAACCCCCGCGAGTCGCCACGCTCGGTGCCGCGATCGAAGTCTCGGAGCGAGCCTTGACGCTCGCGGAGCAGGTGAACACTTTGCTGCGCACGTCTTCGGCTCAGCCCGATAGCTGGCGCGGGGTCTTCTTCAGCGAGATCGTTCCCCTGCTCGCAGCGGTGAGCTCGGACCAGGCCCGCAACCAGGGGTACGCCTGGTCTTCCGAGCTGCTCGGCGACATGCGCGCGGAGCTGCTCGCGGGGATCAGCCGCGCTCGCAGCTGGACGCTCGACCGAGCGCAGCTGATTCGGAGCTGGCCTCGAACGCTCCTGACCCCCGCAGGCGCCGGGACTGCCGCACGCATCGCCACGGTCGTCTCGATGATCCTCCTATGGTTCATCGGCTGGCGTCGCAACACGCAGCTGGTCGCGACCGGGCTGCGCGGCTTGGTCCGCACGGGCATCATCGAGGCCCGACTCGGCACCGCGGTTCGCTGGGCAAGCCTGATCCAAGCGATGCTCCCCCCCGTTTGGCTCTATGCCACCTTCGAAGTCGGGCTATGGATTCTCGGTCCCGAGTCCACGGAGCGGCGCGTACTACGCGCCGCGCTGCTGCCCGCGTTCGCGTACGTGATCGGCCGCCAGTGCCTGCTGGGCCTGACGCGTCGCGTGACCCGAGGAAGACCGGCTCTACTGCCGCTCGAGCCCCCGGCCATCGACCGACTCCGGCGGAGCTATGCGCGACTCGGCTTGGTGGTCGGAACTGCCGTCGGCCTCGCTCAGCTTCAACGCGCCACCATTGGAGTCGGCCGCTTCAGCACGCTGACGACGACGGTGATCGAAGCCTGGATCGGAATCTGGATCCTACTCGAGGCCACGCGCTGGCGCAGCTCGATCGCCGCGCATTGGCAGAGGCAGGTCGCCAACCGCTCGTCCGCCAGCACGGCCTTCGAAAAGCCGCTCGCAGCCTGGATGGGAACGAGCTCGCTGGGTGTCCTGCTGGCGCCCCTGGCGCTCACCTTGCTCGCCTCACGCGCAATCCTGCATCCCTTGGCTCGCACCGCAAAGATCGGAGACTGGATCGGCGCCCTCCGGGCTCATAGCCTACGGCGCGCAGCCGAACGCAACGGCACGAACAACGAGCGAGTGTCCTTGGGACCCGACTACCTCGAACACTTCCCCCTGTACCCGGAGCTGGGCGAGGACTCCTCCATCTTGCTCTCGCGGGAGCCCCTCTGGGATCAAGCTCGGAGTGAGTTCCAGCGTTGGAACAGTGAGCGGCGCGACGGGATCCTTCTCCTCGTCGGCGAGAAAGGTGTGGGCAAGACCACGTTCGCTGGACGCATCCTGCGAGAGATCCAGGATGTCGAGGTTCACATGACGACTCTGCAGGGCAAGCTCGTGACGGAGAGTGCAGTGTGCAAGCAACTCTCTGCGAGCTTCGGCGAGCCGGAGCTCGAAACGACCGACCTACTGGTCAGCCGACTGAGCGACGGGCCGCCCCGCATGGTGATCGTAGACGAGGCACACAACTGCGTGCTGCGCGTCATCGCGGGTTATCGCGGCTTCGAAGCACTCACTGAGATCGCTCTGGCAACATCTGGGCACGTATTCTGGGTCTTCCTCTGCAACCTGTACACGTGGCGCCTGCTCCAAGCGAGTGCCGTGAGCGAGCTCTGGGGAGGCACACACATCGAGCTCGGCGCGTGGTCGGCCGGCGAGATCGAGGAGCTGATCCGACTGCGTCATCGCCGCACGAAGTACGAGCTCGACTTCGACGAACTGCTGGTACCCGAGGATCGCGTCGCCGGAGTCGGGTTCGACCTCGTCGAGAACGCCGACGGGTACTTCCGTCTGCTGTGGGAGGTGAGCGGCGGAAATCCACGCGTCGCAGCCCAGCTATGGCTGGACTCCCTGCGTCCCTCTGCGCCCGGACGGCTGCGTGTCGGGATGTTCCGCACGCAGCACGCGGGAGCCGAGAGGCTCTCCGACGAGCTGAGCTTCGCGCTGGCCGCGATCACGCAGCACGAGAACCTGTCCGCGCATGAGCTCGCTCGAGTCCTCAACGTAGACGAGAGCGTCGCGCGGCGTTCGCTGGCGCGCCTACTGGATCTCGGATTGATCGAACCCAAAGGACGCCAACGAGACCGCGTAACCCTCGCCGCGGCAGCCTATCCGCAGGTGATTCGCTGGCTTCGAAACAAGCACCTCCTCTTCGAAGGGTGAGGCACAGGAGCAAATCGCATGACCGACCCCGCGTTGCCCAACGACGCCCCGGCCGTCGCCGCCGTCGAGAATCTGATGCGGAACTCGAGCGATGGCTTCTCTCTGATTGCGGTATTCGATCCCACGGCGATCCCGGTGGCTGCCCTCGGACTCCTCGCAGCGGGGCTGGTTCTGCGCCTCTTGCGCCGCAGCGCCAACCGGCTCGCCGAGCACCGTCCGGCCCAGCGGCTCCTGATTCGTCAAGCTGCCACCCTGGCCGAGTTCTTCACCTATGCCGTCTCTTCGCTGATCGCGCTGTCGCTCGTCGTCGAATTCTCGCCCGAGGCTCTGTTCGCCATGTCGGGAACCTTGGCGCTGGCCGCAGGCTTTCTGCTCAAGGACGTGGGCGAGTCGGTCGTCGCCGGCATCTCCATTCTGATCACACGCCCGTTTCATGTCGGAGACCGCATCTCCTTCGGCGGCGTCTATGGCGAGGTCCGCGAGATCGGCCTGCGCAGCGTGCGTCTAGTCACTCTAGACGACAACCTGGTCACGATCCCTTCGACCTCCATCCTTCGCCAACCGGTCGCGAGCGCCAATGCAGGTGCTCTCGCGTGCATGGTCGTCCTGCGCTTCTACCTGGATGCGAGCGCCCCCTACGAGCGAGCCAAGACCATCGTCGACGAGGCCATTCTGAGCTGCCGCTTCCTCGACCTTTCGCGCCCGCGCCAGGTCCTCACGTCGCTCAAGCTGCATGATCACATCGGCAGCGTGATCGTCCTCACCGGAAAAGCGTACGTATTCGACACACGCCGCGAGAAGGAGTTCGAGTCCGATGTAACGGATCGCGTGATCCGAGCCTTCCGAAGCGAGAACATTCAGCTGGTCGGCGCTGCCCCCTCGGCACACCCCGCGCCGAGCGCTGCCTAGCCAAGGCAAAGCAGGTCGATAGCGATTCTCCCCCCGCGGAATCCCCTCACTCGGGTACACTCGAGAGAGAGGGAGCCCCATGTCCGCCATCGACGAACCTACGCCATCCAGTCTCACCACCCTCTTCGAATTCCTTCAGGAGACCGAGGGGGCGATGAACGTCCCGCAGACGTACGGGTTCCTGTCAGGAATCGTGAGCGCTCCCAGCCTCCTCATGCCAAGCCTCTGGTTGCACGAGGTCTGGGGCGAGCCTGAGTTCCAGACGGCCGAGCACGCTTCGAATGTCTCCCAGACCCTGATGGAGCTATACAACCAGATCATCCACGCGTTCGACCATGGCGTCATCCTCGGCCTGGACGATCTCGACGACGACGAGGCAGTCTCCGAGTGGTGTGCCGGCTACCTGCATTCCGTCACGCTCGACGCGGAGTGGGCGAAGAGCGCTCAGCTAGGTGAGCAGATCTTCCCCATGGCGATCCTCAGCGGAGCCTCAGAGCTCGAAGGTGACCTTCTCGAACAAGCCCGAGCAACGTCGCTCGACGTCCTCGAAGACACCGTGCTCCACTCGTACGAGTATTGGCGCAGGCGCCGGCAGGTTCCCGGACCTGAGGGCGGAACCATCGTGCGCGGTCGTCCCAAGATCGGCCGCAACGATCCATGTCCCTGCGGAAGTGGGAAGAAGTTCAAACGCTGTTGCGCCTAGGCGCCGGAAGTGAGCACCGGCGAGGCTGACGGCTCTCAGTCTGCGGGAGTGCTCGCTCGCTGCGAGGCGAGCTGCTCGCTGAATCGGTTCTCGAGCTCCGCCACCAGCTCCAACCACGGCTGCTGCGTAGTCAGCGGGTGCGGGCGCACCCCATCCCGCATGGCCTGCATGCGACCGGCGAACAGCTCGGCGGGATGACCCGTGAGATAGAGGTCCGGCCGCAGCGCACGAAGCCGCTCGAAGCCGGCACGCGCGTCTTCCACCAGCGAGGGGAAGTTCTCGTTCCCGATCAACCGCACGCCACGATTCGGACCATTGCAGCCGTGAAATGCGAGCGAGAAAGTCGCGTCTCGATCCACGACGGGCATCGTCCAGACGGTACATCCGGGCGTGTGGCCGGGAATCCGATGCGCCGTCATGACCGTGCCACCGAGCGATACCTCGTCTCCATCTCGCAGCACCCGGTCTACCTGAACCGGAGGCCACCCCTCGAACCCGAGGGGAGACAAATCCTTACCCGCACGCAGCGCCTCGGCGTCGCCCACCATCGCATGGACGCGCGCGCCAGTTGCCTTCCGCAGCGCCTCGTGCCCCTGGATATGATCGAAGTGCGCGTGGCTGGACAGCAGGATCTGAACGTCTCGCACCTCGAAGCCGAGCTTCGCGATGTTCTCCAGGATCGCCTGCTCCATCTCACGCACACCGCTGTCCAGGAGGATGTGTCCCGCTTCGGTGGTGATCAGATACGAAGCGATGTTCTTCGCACCGACGTAATGAACGTTGCCCAGGATGGTGAAGGGCTCGACCGCCTCACTCTGCTCGGTATGAAACGGCTCCGCCAGCCGCTGCTTGAGCGTCATTGGCATCTCGTCGACGTAGCGAGCCGGCGCGGGCTCGGCCGCCCGCACGCTGAGAATGGCTATGGGTAGGGCAATCGCTGCCAGTACGACGCAGCCCGCGCGTCGGGGTGGTTTACGATTCAATCGTCCGCCTCCTCGATCATCGTCTCGATCGATCCTCGAAGCGTAGCATGCAGGCCCCCCGTCTTGGTCGCCAGCGGGGCTCATGAGGTTCGGGTGGATCGACGCTACACTTCGCTCGTCAATTCAGAGGATGGGGATTCGATGCGCTGGCTCTGCTTGGTCGCCCTGTGCGTACTGACCTGCGGCGACGCCGAGATCACTGGAGCGGTCGGCAGCCGTTCGAACACGCCGGCCGAGCCGCAGATCCGGTTCGTAGGTCGCTACGATGCAAGCCAGCCCACAGCCGTGCGCTTCGGCTGGCCGGGCGCCGGTGCAGTATTCCGCTTCAAGGGTAGCGGCGCCCGCGTGACCCTCGACGATCCGTCCCAGTTCTTGACCATCGTGGTGGACGGCGCGGTTCGGCCCCGTCTCGCGACCTCTCCCGGACGCCGGACCTACCTGCTGGCCAGCGATCTGCCGCCTGGAGAACATACGATCGAGCTCTACCGGCGTACGGAGGGCTGGCTCGGCCCCACGACATTCCACGGCATCGACCTGCAAGGCGAACTGCTCCCGCCATCCACGGTACAGCGACGCATCGAGGTGATCGGCGATTCCATCAGCTGCGGATACGGCAATGAGGGCATCCCGCCGTGCAGCTTCAGCGCCGGTACCGAGAACCACTACCTGACGTATGGAGCCATCGCGGCCCGCGCGCTCGGGGCGGAGCTCTCTACCGTGGCCTGGTCTGGCAAGGGACTGCTGTACAACTACGGGGACGACAAGAGCATGCCCATGCCGGCGCTATACGCCCGCGCCATTCCGACCGAAGACGGCACCTGGGATTTCGCGTGGCAGCCCGACGTGGTGGTCATCAACCTCGGCACCAACGATTTCAGCACCGATGGCGATCCGACGTCAGAGCTGTTCGTATCGGCCTACGTAAGCTTCCTCGTTCAGCTTCGCGAGATCTACCCAGAGAGCTACCTCCTGCCGGTCGCGCCGCTGCTCGCGAGCAGCGAGGCAGCGAGAGTTTCGGGCTACATTCGGAGCGCCGTGGATCAGCGGCACGCTGCGGGTGACCCGAAGATAGGATTCGCGGATATCAACATCCCCGCGACAGGGTCGGGATGCGACGGTCACCCGAACGTCGAAACTCACGCCCAGATGGCCGAGCAGCTCGTCAGAGAACTGCAGAGTCGGCTAGGATGGTGAAGGCTACGCTGCGTGACTCGCATGACCAGAGACTCGTGTGACTGGAAGGGGTGAAGACTGCATGAGCCATCGATCGCCGGACGACTCCAGGATACCGGACGCCCCCAGGAGGCACGGCGCTTGCCATTGCCAATCCCTCCGCTTCGAGACCCATGGACCCGAGCTTGCTTTCTATGCATGCCACTGTACGGACTGCCAGACGGCCAGCGGATCCGCCTTCGGACTCTCGATGCTGTTCCGGCGCGACCAGATCGAGCTGATCCAAGGCGAGCTGGGCATCGACGAGTACCCAAGGAATGGGCACCAGATCCGCCGTCATCATTGCCGCACATGCGGCACGACGCTCTGGTTCTCTTCAGTCGAGTACGAGGACTATGCCACCGTGCGCGCAGGCGTGTTCGAGGACACGTCGGAGCTCGTACCGCGGGCTCACGTCTGGGTTCGCAGCGCTCAGCCGTGGGTACGCCTCGATCCAGACGTGCCCTCCTACGAGACCCAACCCGAGATCTCGGAGCTGCTCAAAGCGTGAGGTCGCTCCATCACGGAATCGCTGCAGCCACTGTCTCGAAGAGGGTCCGCACGTTGGTTCCGGTGTCCGTCAGCGCAGTGATGAGCACAGCGGCGATCAGACCTGCGATGAGTGCATACTCGACTGCAGTCGCACCGCTCTCGTCCGCTAGGTCCGCACGGACTCGCAGCCATCGCTCAGAGTAGAGTTGGCTTGCACGATTCAAGATCTGGCTGAGTTTCGATATTTCCATGGTTCGGTCCGTTCCCGGCTCCCTACGACGCCGTCCCTCCGCGAGGCACGCGGTCGACATCGGGAAACCCCGAAACCTCCTTTAGCCTGCGTGTCTTCTACCTACGCCAGCTGGCAACTCATGTGCACGAGGACACACCCGGTGCGGAGGCTCCAACCGCGCCTGTGCCGGACTCAGCGAATCAAGGTCGGGCGGCGGGAGACGACGGACTCCAAGGTCACGTCGATCCCGGCGACGCTCCCCGCGAGGATCTCGAACAGAGGAGCGTACGCATCGTCGAGCGCGGCGACGAGCGTCGTCACGATCGGCTCGGTCGCGGCTTCGATGTCGCCTGCAGAGACTCCGACGGGCAAGGTTCCCAGCACGGTCACACTGACCTCGGCATCGTTCACCAGGTTCACGACAGCCTCGCCCATGGCCACCTCCAGATCCGTGCCGGCCGTTTGAGTGTGCGTAGGACTCGGCATATCGATCCATGGTACGAAGGGCCCTTCGAACTCGAGGGTCTCCACCTTGGAATCGATCGCGGTTGCGCCCGAGACGGACACGCTCGCTACCGGAACACCCAGCACGGAGAGCTGCGCGACACTGCTCGCGGAGGTGCCGGCACCAGTCTCGATGTCGCCGTAGCTGCCGAGGCCCAGCTCGCCCACCTCGGACTCGGCCTCGACGGCCACCAACGTGGCGGGATCCGCGGCCCGCCGGCACTGGATGCTCGCGAGCGCCGCACTTCCTCGCGCGATCGTGGCATAGCTCGACAGGGTCACGGGAACCGTGCCAATCACCGTGAGCGGCGTGGCCCCGGTGAGATCGAGCTGCAGCCGCAGCTGAGCCGTTCGCGCCTGCGTACGCCACTCGCCATCCGCGTCTCGGCCGGGCGGCCCCACGGCGAGCTGGGCGGGCTCGACCACGACGAGTGTGAGATCCACGCCCGCGACACCCGCCAGTGACAGCGAGAGTGGGCTGACTTGTACGCCAGAGCCCTTTGCAGCCGCCTGGGCCCCGACCAGCACCAGGTCGAGCACGTTGAGCGACGCTCCGAGAGCGTCCTGGCTGACGGCCACCTCGAGTACTTCGCCGAAGCGGAAGACGCGCGCCGCCGTGGCCGCCGCGACCAGGTCGGCCACGTCGGCTGCAAGGTCGCTCTCACCGGCCGCGGTGAGCGCTGCCTCGATGATCGAGTAGAATTCCCCGACCGTCCCCTCGCGCTCCACCAGGTCCGAGATCCCCGAGCTGGACCCCAGCTGTCCGACGAGCTCGGCAACCTGCAGGCTCGAATTCGCAAGGCCGTCATAGCCGATGGCAGAGACCGAACCGCCAGAGCCCAGCATCCCGCCGAGCAGGTCGTCGAGCAACGCTATCGTCTCGGGGGAAGCAGCATCCGCCGCGACGAGCCGCGTACCGGCACGCAAGGTACCGATGGCCCGCGCACGAGCCACCGACTCTGATCGAAGCGCCACGGTGCCCGTGAGCTCGCCCGGCAACACCAGGCTGAGCGGCTGCTCGGAGACCGCAACAACCCGCACCGCTCGCGCCGACGCGAGGTCGACAGAGACGTCGAACGAACGAACTCCCGCCGAGCTCGCGATCGTTCCATATTCAACCGAGCTCGGCGCCGTCCCGAGTGAAGCGGCGAACCCATTGCGCTGCGCCACGACGTCGGCAGTGGCATCCGGCAGGTTGGGCGTCGCCGCACACTCGCCGAGCTCCATGGCAGCGCTGAGTGCCGCCGCGTCGGCTTGAAGCTGCAGCGCCGCACGCGCTTGGTACAAGCGCCCCAGATCGATCACCAAGGTGAGCGCACTCAGGAACATCACGAGGGCAACCGCCGCGAGCACGAGCACCGCACCCGCTTCTCCCCGCTCGTCTCTCTCGTGCATCCGGCGACCTCAACGGTCCCCGCGCCGAGAACGCGAGTGATAGCCTCCAGTGTCGCGATCGATCTCAGGGTCTCGATTGCCTGCAGCAGCCGGATAGGTAGACAGATAACCTCGATAGATCAACGCACCGGCAGCCGAGGGGACACTCGGAGCAGATCCCGCACACTCGCCGCTACGCTGCACGCCCAGCCAGCGACCCGGCTCGAGCAGTTCCCAAGGCTGCGCGCGAGCGCACGGATCCACTGTCGTCTGGAGCGGCGCGTGAGCAGGAGGCACGGCGTCTGCGAGCGACCCGAGCTGCGACGGGTCGACACGCATGCCTGCGAGCATCGCTGCGCGCGCGCGAATGCGCTCGACCGTACTCGAGTCGAATGCGCGGGCCTGCGACCACTCGACTGCTTCACGCTCGAGACCTCGCACAAACAGGAGCAAGAGCAGATTGCGCGCGGCGCGTCCGTCGGAGGGCGCGAGCTCGATGGCCGTCCGAAGCTCGTGCTCCGATTCCGAAAGCATCCCGCGCAACAGCTCGGCGTAGCCGAGATCGTTGCGAATGCGCGCATCCGTCGGCAACAGATCGCGTGCACGCCGCAGATGCGCGACCGCGAGATCCAGCTGACCCTCGCTCGCCGCCAGCAGCCCCAAGCCCCGTTGCGCCAGCCCCGAATACTCGCCCTCGCCCGACAGCTGCTCGTACGCACGGCGGGCTTCGTCGAGACTCCCGATCTGGCGCAACGCCTCGGCACGCAGCCAACGCGCTCCCGCTGCCCTCCCCTGCTGCGAGGACAGCGCATCGAGATGCGCCAGCGCAGCAAACGGCCGCCCAGACGAGAGCATGCGCTCGACGAGGCTCAGGTGCAGGCTCAGGGCCCGCGGAAGGTCGAGCTCTGCTTCCGAACGCGACGCCGGAGACCAGGCCTCTGGAGATGGATCTCCCCACCCGCTGCAGCTCGCCAGGAGCAGCACCGTGGACCACAGCCAGTGCCTCATCTCATCTCCCCGCACCCTCGAGCGCCTGCTTGAGGGCAATGAATCCCGGCCCGCCAATGAAGATCAACAGAGCGGGAAACAGGAACCCGATCATGACCATCGTCATCTTCGCCGACAGCTTCGAGACTCGCTCTTGCACACCCGTTCGGCGGCGGTCGTCCAGCAATCCGCAGAACTCGCGCAGAGACTCCCGCGCGCCTCCACCGTGGCGTTCGATCTGACTCAGCAGCTTCGCGAGGTCGGAGAGGTCGGGAACCCCGAGATCCCCCATCACCAACGAGAACGCGTCGCTCCGGTCCGCCCCGGAAGCGATCTGCCGCAGCACCAGCTCGAGCTCGAGCCGAAGCTCACGGACGATCACTTCGCCGTCGCGCAGGATCACCCGCAGGGACTGCTCGAAGGAGAGTCCCGCATCGAAGAGCACGCAGAGGATCTGAGCGAACGGGCTCACCTCTAGATCGATCCGACGTACGCGCGAGTGCGCGAGCATACGCAGCACATACTTCGGCAGCAGGTACCCGCTCGCACCCCCGATGAACCCGCGCAGCAACAAGGTCCCGAGCGGCAGGTTCGCGGTATCGAGGGATGCATAGGCGGCCGCTCCCATCGCAGCCAAAACCGCCAGCAGAACCCGCATCAGCGGAAACGCGGCGTGGAGCTCACGACGGCGCCAGCCGATCTGCGCGAGCAGGCGGGCATCCTCGTGCGCCAGACTACTCTCGCCCTCGGCATGCAGGTGGGTGCGTGCGAAGCGTTCGACCCAGCCCGTTCGCTCGGGCGTGGGTGTCTCGTCGCGCACGAGCTCCACGAACCGCAGCGCGAGTGCGCGGCGCTCCCCCTTCCTGGAGATGTAGAGGGCCAAGACGCCCCCTGCCGTGCACAACAGCATCAATGCAGCCAGCAACCAGGGAAGCGACGCGCTCGTAGCCTCGGGACTCATACGGACTTGACCATACGCCAGAGGATCAACGACCCGACCACCTGCATGGCGAGCGCTCCCATGAGGAGCCTACGTCCACTCGGATCGTTCAGCATCACGTCCAGATAGTTCGGGTTCACGACCGAGATGTACGCAGCCAGGCTGGTCGGCAGCAGACCGAGAACCCAGGCCGACAGTCGAGTCTCTCCCGTCAACGCACGAAGCTCTCGACGGCCGCGGTCCCGCTCTCGGATGCTCGCCACGACACTACGCAGCAGATCGCGAATCGGTCCCCCGTAGCGTTGATTCACTCGGATCGTGAGGGCGATCATTCCCAGCTCGCGTAGATCGAGAATCTCGAGCTGGCGCAGTGCAGAATCGAGGTCAGCGCCGAGCTGCACCTTGCGATTCACGCGTTCGAACACTCCGCGTAATGGCTCCTGGGTCTCGTCGGTGGCGACGCGCAGCCCCTGCTGGACACTCCCACCTGCCTCGACCGCACGCAGCACGTGATCGAGGAACGTTGGCAGCTGATCCAACATGAGGTCCGAGCGTCGTCCAGCCGCCCACCCGGTGGCGATGAAGAACCCGGAGGCCAGCAGGGCCAGACTTCCAATCGCCCCTCCGAGGCCATAGCGGCTGGCCCCGAACAGGCTGCAGCCCGCAAGTACCAGCACGCTCGCGGGCACGTGCCAGGGCGCCGGCTGAACACCCGCGACGATCAAGCGCGCTCGCAGAAGACGCACCAGCGGGAGCTGCAGAATCGCAGGACCAGGCTCCGAGAGCCCGAGCTCACCTGGGAGATCGCGGGTCATTCGTTCGTACACCAGGTCACGTCGAACCCGGCGCGTCTGAGCAGCATGGAAGGCAATCATCGCGAGGCCGAGCGTCGTACTGAAGAGGACGAACAACAACAAACCGCTAGACATAGCGCCGCCTCCCGAACACGGCACGGCCCGCGGGGCGCGACTGCAACGCCTCCCACAGACGCAGCCCCACGGGCTGAACGCTGCCCCGCACGAATCGATCCTCTTCACGGTCGTAGGTGAAGAGCTCGTGCGATTGGAACTGGCCCTCGGAGAAGCCGGTGATCTCGGTGATCGACGTGACTCGGCGTTCGCCCGACGACAGTCGTTCGATCTGCACGATCAGGTCGAGAGCGTTGGCGATGTTTTGACGGAGAGTACGCTCACCCCCCTGATAGCCAGCCAATCCGACCAGCAGCTCGATGCGGGCCAGACAGTCGCGCGCCGTGTTCGCGTGGATACTCGACATGGAGCCCTGGTGCCCAGTGTTCATGGCCTGCAGCATGTCGATCACCTCGTCGCCTCGAATCTCTCCGATGACGATGCGGTCAGGACGCATCCGCAGTGCATTGCGTACGAGCGAGCGCGCGTCGATCTCGCCGTCTCCGTCCAGGTTGGCCGGGCGCGTCTCGAGCCGAACCACGTGCGGGTGCTCGAAGCGTAGCTCCGCCGTGTCCTCGATGGTGACCAGCCGTTCGTCGGGCCGAATCGCATGGCTCAGCACGTTGAGCAAGGTCGTCTTGCCCGCTCCAGTTCCGCCGCTCACCAGGATGTTGCAGCGACCGGACACGGCATCCGAGAGCAAGCGCATCATCTCGTCCGAGAGTGCGCGCAGCCCGATGAGATCGCCTGCACGCAGCGGGTCTCGGCGAAACTTTCGAATCGAGATGCAAGGCCCCTCGAGAGAGACGGGCGGCACGATGACGTTGACACGGCTTCCGTCGGGAAGGCGAGCGTCGACCATGGGCGAGCGCTCGTCTACGCGGCGGCCAATCGGTGCGATGATCTTCTGGATGATGCGCAGCACGTGGCGATCGTCGACGAAGCGCAGCGGTGCTCGCGATATCTTTCCGGCCCGCTCTGCGAAGATGTGGAGCGGGCCGTTCACCAGCACGTCGTTCACGGAGTCGTCGTCCAGCAAGCGCTGCAGCGGACCGAAGCCAACGAGCTCCTCGAGCATGTCGCTCACCAGGGCCTCGACCTCTCGACGGTTGACGGCCAAGCGATTGGCGGCGATGTGCTCGGTCAAGGTCCGCGTTACGAAGTTGTGGATCAGGTCGCGCGACCAGGTCTCGACCGGGATGTCTTCCTTGTCGATCACGTCGAGCATGTGCCGGTGCAAGGTCGCCTTGAGCTGCTGGTACTCGTCGGACAGCTGAAACTCATCCGCAGTTGCGCCTGGCTCGCTCAGCACCGGCTAGCCTCCCTCGGCTCGCCTGAGCGAACGGAGCTGGCGCCATATCCGTTCGAGCCAGCCCCCGGACAGACCCGCGACGTCGCGATCCAGCAAGCTCGCCGCCAGCTGCACGATCGCACGCGTATAGCCAGAGTTCGGGGCCAGCTCGAGCATGGGCTTGCCAGAGTTGATCGCCTCGAGCACGCGCAGGCCGTCCGCAGGAACGCACGACCAGAGCTCCACCTCGAGCAGCTTCGCGATCTGGTCAACGCTCGGATCGATTCGCGGATGATAGCGATCGACGACGACGCGGCAGTCGTCCACCGAGACCTTCGCCTGACGAAGCGCTTGCAGCAGGCGATAATTCGCACGGCACGTGGCGACACACTGGTCCGTGTGGACCAGCAGTCGAGTCGCCTTCTCGAGCATGAACACCAGCTGCTCCAGATCGAAGAGACCGGCCAGGTTCAGAACGACGTGGTCGAAGTACGTGCGCAGAACACCGATGAGCGCGATGGCGTCGGCCGCTTGGATCTGCTCGAGCTCCGTCGGGTCCTCGGGCAGGGTCAGCACGGACAGCCCGGATGAATGCTGCGCGAAGACCGCATGTACCAAGGTCTGATCGAACCTTCGCACGCTCCTCACGGCGTCCACGAAGCTGTACGACGGCCGCAGGTCGAGCAGCAGCAAGGAGTCGCCCACCGGCGTCCCCAGATCGAGAAGCAGGACCTTCTCATCGGGGGGTACGAGCTGTCGTACCGCGAGCGCGAGGTGCGCGGCGAAGCTGGCTGAATATCCGTCTGGACGCGCACAGATCATTGCGTGCAGGCTGCCCAGAGCGGCCGACGCATCGATCGGGGTGTGGCGAGCCAGCACTCGGTCGACCGCCGCATTCACCTCGACCGCGGGCGCTCCGATCGGCAGAAAGTCCCGGGCACCCGACCGCAGTACGGAGAGCACCAAATCTCGATCATCGCACTCGCCGAGACCGATCACCGCCAGGCTCGGTTTGCGCGCGAGCATGCGTAGGACGAACTGCGATCGCTGCGCCTGGTCGGCGTTTCCAAAGCGCACGAAGACGGCGCTGGCCGAGGCGGTGTCCACCAGCTGCAGCATCCGATCGACGCTCGGCTCGTCACACTCGACCAGACTGGCACTGCTGCCGAGCGCCTGCTCGAGCCAGTTCAGATGCGCTTCGTTCTCGACCAGCGCAACGAAGAAGTGCTTGCTAGGGGGCAAAACCGGTCCCTCCGGACTCAGCGCCCGCGTCGGTTCCGGACTCGGTACCCGCGCCGCCGGGGTCCGCCGACGGCGCGGATTCCGGAGCTGCGTCTCGCTTGAGCGGCCGCACCAGATGCGGCGACACGATCATTACCAGCTCCCGGTCCGATTCCTGATCGCGCCTGCGTCGGAAGAAGTTTCCGAGAATCGGAACGTTGGAGAGCGCAGGGATGCGATCGACGTTGCGCAGTACATTGCGACTGATCAGGCCGCCGATCACGAAGGACTCTCCGTCTCCGAGCTCGATCGTCGTCTCCGCGCGGCGGGTCGTCAGCGCCGGGACACTCACTCCGGCGATGGACACGCCCGCGGAGAAGTCCAGGTCGCTCACCTCGGGCGCGACCTCGAGCACGATGTGATCGCGCGCAAGCACGAATGGACGCAGGTCGACTCGAATTCCGAATTCGCGGTACTCGATCGAGATCGTCGCACCATCACTCGATCCCCCCTGGGCCACTGGGATCGGAAACTCGCCTCCTACCAGGAAGCTGGCGGTGCGCCCGCTCGAGGCCACGAGAGAAGGTTTCGCGAGCGTGTGCGCGAAGCCGTGGGACTCGAGCACGCTCAGAATCCCCACGAAGCCGGAATGCGTATTCGCCGCAACCAGCTGAAAGGCATCCGACAAGGGAAGGAACCCACTCGGGGATCCGAACACGAAGCCCTCGAAGGCCTCCTTGATCCCGGCGCCTTCACCGGCGATCCCGGCCAGGGTGCCCGGTGGCGCCAAGGCGTGGGCCGACCCGCGCGTATTGCGCATGAGCTCCACACCGAAGCGATCGATCGCCTGGCGGCTCACCTCGACCACGCGGACGTCGATCTGCACCTGGGAGTCGAAGCCGAGCTCGCTGGTGTCGAGGCGCGAACCCCGCTCGCCCGCGATGGCGCGAGCCGTCGTCAGTCCGCGCAGCGAGCGCGCACGTCCCGTGATCTCACCCGAGGGTCCGAGGTGTAGCTCCGGCTCGTCGAGTGCAGCGGGCGTCGAGCGCTCGCTTCCGTACACCTCGACCTGGAGCTCCTCATGTCCTCCTCGGTGCCAGAGAATCAGGCTGGTTCTACCCTCCTGACGCCCCAGCAGGAGCACCTCGCGGTCCGAGATCACTTCGACCTCGATCACCTGAGAGCTCCCGATCGCGATGCGTTCGACCGCGCGCGCACGCTCGAGCAACCGGTGCGAGCCGAGTGCCACTCTGACGGTCTCCTCGGCTCTGGCGGAGAACGCCACGCCGAAGAGCACTCCGCAGAGAAGCAAGCACCAGGCTAGAGTCGAGCGGCCGCGAGACATGGCTAGGGCGCACTCCGGGGACGATCTCCCCGAATGATGCGGATGCTCGAGCGCGGCTTCGGTGCGATCCGCTCGCGACGCAGTAGCTCGTCGAGAGAAGCTCGTGGGTACGGTGCACGCGACGGCGTGATCCCCGACTGGCGAAGAGCGAGCCGCAAGGTCCCCACGACATCCGCCAGCAACAGGGTCGGTGCATCGCTCGCCGGAACTGCCAGCACGGCGGTACGCGCATTCAAGGTCGGCTCGTCGGAGCCTCCCTCTTCGAGCTTGGTGCCGAAGGCGAGCACACGCACGTTGACGAGCAGGGTGCGCGCCTGGGTATGCTTGATCTCGCGTCCGTCACGCTTCAGCACGAAGAGCACGTCCACGGCGTCGCCCGGTTGTACGAAGCCACCCAGTCCAGTGACGCCATCGACTTCGACCGCGACCGCCGTCTCTCCATCGCGTAGACCCCGCGCCAGTACACCGAGCGGACTCAGATGCCGCGCGCAGATCACTTCGCCTTCTCGCAGCTGGCTCGCGAGCGTGCGTCCGATCACCGCCCGCGCCTCTCGGAGCGCATCCTCGCCCTCCACCTGCTCCAGGCTGACGACCACATCGCGGTCCTCGACGACGTGCCCCTCCGGCAGGTCCCGCGTTGCGACCAGCACCGGCGCGGGCGGCGTGGGTTCGGCTTCGAGGGCCACACCGCGTTTCGACACTGCGCGGTACGCAGCCACGCTCAGAAAGATCGCCAGAGCGAGCAGTCCGAATCCAGCCCATCTGAGCAGTGCCACGGCTCGAGCGCTCCTAGACCGACCGCCGCACACGTTTCGCTTCGCGAAGGAACGACGCATTGAGAGGTCGGGACTACCGTGTCCCCATGCCTCTTCGGAGTTCCCGTACACTCCCTTGACCGGGTCGGTGGTTACGAGCCGAGTTACTGGTCAGACGTCAAGGGGCTGCGTACGAATCCAGGATTTCAGAACGGGATCTGAGAGCGGGATCTCAGAGCTGACTGACCGCACTCGCTGTGAGTTCGTCGGGCACCGGCGGGACCGTACCGAGGACCGGCAAGCTGAACACTGGCAGGATCGGCTGCGTCGGGTAGCTCGGATAGTCGAGCTCGACTCTCACGATCGTCCCCAGGTCGGGGTCGTCGTCCACGCTGACCGAAACCAGTTCGCCCGTGGCTCCGAGGACGATGGCCTTCTGAGGATCCGAGAGCCACGCGAGCCGCGCAACGACCGCGGCTCGAGCGCGCGAGATCACCAACGTCTCGTAGTCACTCTCGTCGGGATCCACGGCGACCGCAGCGCGCGCACCATCTCCAGCCGCCGAGGTCATCCCGAGGGACAACGAGAACAGCAGCCCGTAATGGACCAGTCCGTAGATGAGAAACAGGAAGAGCGGAAGCACGAGCGCGACTTCCAGCGCCGCCGCTCCCGTTTGATCCGCAGAGTGCGGAGCGCGTGGCGACGTCGTTTGCTTGCTCTCTGTCCTAGCAGGTCGTCCTGTCACTTCGTCCTAACCGTCCCGACAACTCGTCTTCAGGCCTTGTATTCAGGCTTCGTCTTTGGGTCGCGTCGTCGGGCTCTGATCGGATCGTCCGCCCCAGCACGGGAGCGCCCCCATCCAGGAGTTCTCCGAGGACGATCGTTTCGGGTGCAACTTGGTGGCAAGGTGCGGCTACGCCTAAAGCCGTGCGTCGCTAGGCCCGATTCCTGCCCGCGGAGGCGACATCCATCGAAGCGGCTCCGACTGTACTCGAAGCAGTCCGACAACGTTGCTCTAGCCGTGGATCGGCCGCGTAGCGGTGTCTCGGTGATTCAGCGAGCGAGAACGAGGTAAAGCCATGAAGACAATCCTGGTCGCAGACGATCACGAGCATTTGCGGTTTCTGGTTCGATCGACCCTCGACAACCCCGACTACAAGATCATCGAAGCGTGCGACGGAGCCCAGGCGATCGAACTCGCGCGTGCAAATCACCCGGACCTGCTCATCCTCGACTGGATGATGCCCGAGATGACAGGTATGGAGGTGCTCGACGCGATCCGCTCCGATCCCGATGTCGGCACCCTGCCCGTGATCATGCTGACGGCCAAGGCGCAGAAGACCGACCGCAACGAGGCCCTCATGAAGGGGATTCGCGGGTACCTGACGAAGCCGTTCAGCCCGCTCGAGCTGATGGATCGCGTCGAGAAGGCCCTCAAACCTCTGGGGTCGATCACCTAGGAACTTCGCCGTGCGCACACTCCCGAGCTCGACGAGAGGTCTATCGCAGACGCTCGGCTTCCTGAGCGCAGCGCTCTCGTATCCGGTCGCTGTTCGGGCGCAAACCGAGCTGGCGCTACCGCTGCCGCAAGGCCCCATCCTCCTTCTGGCGTGCGCGGCCTCACTCTGGGTGTTCTGGAGGGGCCGCCGCCGCACCGCTTCGCTCCGCTCTTCGCTCCAGCGAGCCGAGCAAGAGCGGGCTTCACTCGAGCAGCGAATGCGCGCCTTCGTCGACGACACGAGTGACCTGACACTCATCTACTCACTGGACGGGCGTGTGGTCAGTCTCGACCCGCGCGGGATGCGAACACTCGGGGTCGATCCCGCACAGGTGGAGCGACTTAGCCTGCGCGACCTCGTTTCTCCGAGCCACCTCCCGCTGGTGTCGCTCTCGGCCGCGGACTGTGTGGGGGGAAGCGAGCACTGGGGTCCGTTCGAGCTCTCCGTGCGCACTGCGCAAGACGAGGAACTCTGGCTGCTCGCGCGCGTGCGTGCGCTCTTCGACGGCGATCGAGTCCAGGCATTCGAGCTGGTCGGAACGAGCATCCACCCTCAGAAGTCAGCCCAACTCGCTTCTGCGCACGGATCGGCTCTACTTCGGAAGTTCACCGAGCTCACCTCGTCCCAGGGGTCTCTGGAGGACCTGCTGGAGATCGTCTGCGAGGAACTCGATTGCGACGATGCCGAGCTCTGGAGCGTGGACGATCAATTCGATGTCCTGCGTCTCACGCATTCGTGGCGACGTCCGACCTTGCCCCCGCCTTCGAACACGCGCAAGTCGGCAACGTTGGGCAAGGGGTTCCGACTTCCCGGCCGCGCCTGGATCGCTGGCGGTCCACAGCTCGCTCCCGACCTGACGACGGACCTCGGACCCGAGTCGAACGGCGAGGCTCCGCTGTTCCGTTCGGGTCTGGCCTTTCCGGTCCGCCTCGCGGGAGAGATCGTCGGTATCCTCGCCCTGCATCGCTCGAGCGAGCTGGTGCGCATGCCGGCGACGGATCTGATGTCGATGCTCGGGAGCCAGATCGGTCAGTTCGCCCAGAGACAGCGCGCCGAGCAGAAGCTTCGCTACAGCGAAGCGCGGAATCGCGCGATTCTCGAATGTACGGCGGAGTGCGTGATCACCACGAATGAACGCGGCGAGATCATCGACTTCAATCCCGCGGCCGAGCGCACCTTCGGCCACGCCCGATCCGACATCCTGGGAAAGCCCGTGCTCGAGGTGCTCGTGCCACCCGAGCTGCGCGAGGAACACCAGGACGTGTTCTCGCGCTACCTGGACTCCGTCGATGGGAACTCGGCCGCAGAGGTCGAGACCTTCGGCTTGCGCGCCGACGGCAGCACGATCCCGATCGAGGTGGCCGTCACACGCGTGCTCATCGGAGGTCAGGTGGTCGTCACCGCGTTCATGCGGGATATCACCCAGCGCAAGGAGGTCCAGCGCCTGAAGGACGAGCTCGTATCGACGGTCAGCCACGAGCTCCGTACGCCGCTGGCGAGCGTCCGAGGATTCGTAGAGCTGCTGCTCCTGCGGGACTACCCGAAGGAGGAGCAGCAGAAGTTTCTGTGCATCATCGACTCGGAGCTCAAACGGCTGACTCGCCTGATCAACGACTTTCTGGATCTGCAGCGCATCGAGGATGGACAGCAGACGTACGATCTGCGGTCGTCGAATCTAATACCGCTCCTTCAGGATTGCGTCGAGGTGTCGTCGGGGAGCTCCGCCGCGCACGCGTTCGAGCTCGACTGCGACGCACGAGAGATCTGGGCGCGTATCGACGTCGACCGCATCCAACAGGTGCTCATGAACCTGCTCTCCAACGCGGTCAAGTTCTCTCCGGACGGCGGGAGCATCCGGGTGCAGGTGAAGTTACGCGCAGAGAAGATCGAGATCTCGGTGCGCGACAGCGGGCTGGGGATGACCCCTGAGGTCGTCTCGAAGCTCTTCTCGAAATTCTACCGGGCCGACAGCAGCGCCACCCGCAAGATCCAAGGAACCGGGCTCGGGCTCGCACTGGTGCGCGAGATCGTGGTCGCGCATGGCGGCGAGATCCATGTCGAGAGCGAGCCCGGTGTCGGAAGCACCTTTTCGTTCACCCTGGAGCGAACGTTCGGGCCCGATCCGGACGACGACAAAGATCTCGCAGACACAGCAACCAAAGCGCCAGCCGTCGAGAGTCCGGAGACGCCGAGCTCGGCCGTCGCCAAGAACACCCCTTCGGCCGAGCTCGATCCTTCCGCCTGAGACCGAGCCACGGAGTCAGGACCCTTCATGTCGAATCACGAGAGCCTCAGCCAGAAGCCGACTCCACCCAAGCTGCGCATCGCGTTCGTCGACGACGAGGCAAGCAGTCAGGCCGCGCTACGCCGTCGGCTGCGGGAGTATCGATCTCAGTGGGACATGCACTTCTTCGAGAGACCCGACGATGTGCTCGAGCACCTCCGCACGTCCGGACTCGACGTGATCGTGTCGGATCTGCACATGCCGTTGATGCCCGGAGATGTGCTGCTGGATCGCGTGCGACGCGAATTTCCTGGCGTCCTACGCTTTCTCATGACGGCTCGCTCTGCGGACGACCGCGCAGTGCGGGCCGCTCAGGTCGCACATCGCACACTCTTCAAGCCGTTCGAGGGACTCGAGATCGAGCGCCTGATCGAGCACGCCGCAGCTCTGCGCGCCATCGGAGTGCCCGAGGAGCTCGGCGGCCTCATCGGCGCGATCTCCAAGGGGCCGCTGTTCCCGGTCAACGCCGCGGAGCTCGTCGATCCTCTCTACAGCGTGCTGGACTCGAGCGATCTCGTACCGGCGAAGCTGCTTGCCGCGCGCGTCTTCGAGCAGCTCGAGGTGCCCTCTGGCTGCGATCCCAACCCCCTGTGGGCGCTCGGAAGCGACGCGGCCGAAGCGGCTGCGCACATCTGCAAGACCGAGGGACTCGCGGATCTGCTGCGAGCCCACGCCGTCATGGCGTGCCTGCTTCACCCGCTCGAGCTCCTGCTGCTGGCGAGATACGGCTCGGAAGCTCTCGCCGAGTCGCAGCTCGAATCGTTCCGCTCCACGATCGAATCGGACACCCACAGGAGCTGTCCGCTTGCCGCCTACACCCTCGGCCTCTGGGGATTCCCAGACGCGGTCACGGAAGCCGTCGCCTACTTCCAGATTCCGAGCCTAGCGCCGACGCAGGCGCTCTCACCTCTCACGATCACCCACATCGCTTGTGCATCGGCGCGCGCGTCTCGAGCCGCGCGGGGAGCTGCCCCCGGCAGCTCCCCGCAGGTAACGGCCCGCGACCGGCTCGATCTCCCATACCTCGAGCCGCTGGGATTCCAGGACAAGGCAATCCGCTGGGTCTCCGGAATCCCGGCTGGTCCAGCGAGCTAAGACTTCGACGCAGCCGCACATCGCGAACGTAAACGCCAGAGCTAGCAATTTACGGTCCGTTTACACGAGCGTGCCCGGGGATCCCGATACGATGGGTCAGAACCAACGAGAGGTCTCGCCCCATGCGCCATGTATCCCTGACACGATCCCGCATCGAAACACTCGCAGTCATCCTGGCCCTCGCCAGCGCGGCGTTGCCCGTGGCCGCTTCATCGCGGCAGCCGACCCAGCAGAGCACACCTTCGGCGAGTCAGAGCAGCGAACCCCCTCGGATTCAGGTGGCGCTGCTGCTCGATACGAGCAGCAGCATGGATGGCCTGATCCACCAGGCCCGCGAGCAGCTCTGGAGCATCGTCAACACGCTCGCCGATGCGCGCCGCAATGGCCAGGCCCCCACCCTCGAGGTGGCCCTCTACGAGTACGGCAACTCCGGCCTGGCCCAGGAGCGCGGCTGGATTCGTCGCGTACAAGCCTTTACGAGTGATCTCGATCTCGTCTCCGAGGCGCTCTTCAGTCTGAAGACCAACGGCGGCGACGAGTTCTGCGGACAGGTGATCGCGACGGCGGTGGCGGACCTTCAGTGGAGCGCCGCCGCGGACACACTCAAGGTCGTGTACATCGCCGGCAATGAGCCCTTCACCCAGGGTCCGATCGACTACCGTGAGGCCATCGCGGCCGCCAAGCAGAGGGGAATCCAGGTCAACGCGATCCACTGCGGCAATCGCGACGAAAGCTGGGAGGCCGGCGCGCGCTATGCGGGCGGAGACTTCTTCAACATCGATGACCAGCAGCGCGTTGCCCACATCGCGGCACCGCAGGATACACAGATCACCGAGCTGAACTCGAAGCTCAATGCCACGTACGTCCCGTTCGGCAAGCAAGGAGAAGCAGGCAAGCAGCGACAACTGGAACAGGATGCCAATGCGCTCGCGAGCTCTCCCGCCCTGCTGGCGAAGCGCGCACGCTCCAAGGGCAGCGCCGTCTACAAGCAGAAGGAGTGGGATCTCGTGGACGCCTACCACGAGAATCCGGCGCTGCTCGAATCCCTCTCGAGCGACGAGCTACCCGAAGAACTCGCGGAGCTCGAGCCGCAGGCTCGCGCGGAGTTTCTCGACTCGAAGCGCCAGGAACGCGAACGCATCAAGACCGAGCTCGAGGAGCAGTCTCGCGCCCGCGAGTCCTTCGTTGCAGAGCAAAGAAAGACGTCTGCAGACGCGCGTGCCGATCGCAGCCTAGGCGCAGCCCTACGTCAGTCCCTCGAAGACGCGGCCGAGGCCAAGAACTTCGAGCTCACCCAACCCGAGAAACCCACACAGCACTAGGTCGCACACATGGAAGCCAAGCGGTAGCACCGAAAATCACAGCTCCAGAAGACTCCCCCTACACATCCCACCGCACAGCACGGACGATCAAGCCTATGGGAGCTCGGCTGCGGGGCCGTTGGGAGTCCGCGACCAGGCCCCACAGCCGAGCTCCCATAGGCTCGTCCCCCAACCTACCCGGACGAAGAGCCCTCCCGCTCGAGCGACATCGCCCTGTCGCTCCCGCCGCTCCGTCGATCCAGCACCACGCACGCAGTCAGATCCCCTGCAACGTTCACGGCGGTGCGAGACATGTCGAGGATGCGGTCCACACCGAGGATCAAGCCGAGACCCGCCGTGGGAATCCCGGCCCCTTCGAGCACCATGGCCAAGATGACGATGCCCGCTCCTGGAGTGGCGGGCGAGCCGATCGAGGCGGACACCGCGGTCACCACGACCAGCAACAGACCAAAGACACCCAGCGAGACATCGAACACCTGCGCGAGGAAGACGGTCGCAACGCCCTGGTAGAGCGCCGTACCGTTCATGTTCACGGTGGCTCCCAGTGGGACGAGGAAGCGCGCAATCGAGGGACGCACATGCAGCTTGTCTTCGGCCGTCTGGATCGACAGCGGCATCACGGCGGCGGAGCTCGAGGTCGAGAACGCCAGCAGCAGGACTTCGCGCGATGCGAGCAGGAACTGCTTTGGCCGGACCCCACCGGCGGCAAGGTTCAGCAACAGGAACACCCCCATCATCGCCGCAAGCCCGAGGAGCACGGTCAGCACGTAAACGGCCATCCCCGCGAGCACCTCGATTCCCACAGTAGACGTCAGCCGCGCGATGAGTCCGAAGACCGCAAACGGGGCCAGCCGCATGGCCCACGCCACGATCTTCATGCACACCTCCTGTAGCGAACCCAGCAGATCGAACAGCGGTGTGGACTTCTCGGGTGCCAGATTCACCAGCGCAATCCCGACGACGAACGCGAACAGGATCACCTGCAGCATCTCCGCACCCACCATGGACGCGAGCGGGTTCGTGGGCAGCAGGCCGACCAGCAGATCGGGGATCTGATCGAGCGCAGGACGCTCGGGGATAGTCGGCGCGACCGCGGCCGGGCTCGACATGGCCGCACGTACGGTAGCGGCGTCCAGAAAGCGCCCAGGCTGGATCAGCAGACCGAGAGCCAAGCCGAGCGCCGTCGCGAGTGCGGTCGTGGTCACGAAGAACACCGCCCCACCCAGACCGAGACTGCGCAGCTGCTCGACGCTGTCGCCCGCGGCAAGCCCCCTGACGACCGACGAGAACACCAAGGGCACGACGATCATCTGCACGAGACCGAGGAAGAGCGACCCGGGCAGAGCGAGCCAGCTGGCGAGCGGCACGGCCACCGATACAGAGACCAGGCCAGCACTCGGCCCAATGACCACCCCCACGAGGATGCCCGCAAGGAGCCCCACCATCACGCGCGCCCAGAGCTGTGTGCTGACCAAGCGCTCGAGCGAGCTGCTCAGACGCCTCAATGGAGCGAGATCGAGCAGCTCGATCGGATCGCGGGCTTGCGTCATGTCCGGCCCACCGGTGGCCCGTCTCCCAAGCCCGATGGGTGGCCCGCGCGCTTCCGTTCACGATGCTCCACCGCGCTCGACCTCCTCGAACTCCCGTGCCGGCAAGAGCTGTGACAGGCACCCGAAGCGTGATTCTGTCCCAAGCCGTGGGTCAGTTCGTGGTCCGAGAGCCCATCTCGCGGTACCGAGCCACGTAGAAGGCACGCGCCTCCTCGTGTCCCTGCATCGCTGCACGAACCAGCCAGTGAACGGCCTCGGCATCATTCTGCCCCACTCCGCGGCCCTCGGCATAGGAGCGGCCGAGGGCAAACTGCGCCGCACTCGCACCTTCGACCGCGGCGCGGCGGTACAGGGAGACAGCCCGCTCGAGCTGCCAGGCTGCGAGATCATCGGCTCCTCCGAGATCATCGGAACGAGGGTGACCAGATTCCTTGGCGCCTTCCGATTTCTCCGCGACGGGTCGCTCCAGCAGTCGTGCCAGCTCGATCATGGCCTCGACGTCTCCACTCGCGACCGCAGGCTCGAGCCATGTGCGCGCTGCCGTCGCATCCGGTTGCGCCTCGGAGATCGCTAGCTGAGCTAGGCGCACTCGAGACCCGGCGTGCCCGCGCTCGGCAGCCGCGTGATACCAGTCGATCGCGGCAGCTCGATCGGGCGCTCGCATTCCCCACCCATTCTCGTGCATGCGCCCGAGGTGATAGAGGGCTTCCGGTCGATTCTGCTCCGCCGCCTTGCGGAACCAGTGCAGCGACCGTTCCAGATCCCAACGCCCGAAGTAGAGGCCCGCAAGCTCCTCCTGGGCATCCGCCCGTCCGCGCTCCGCGAGCGGCTCGAGTAGCTCGATCGCCTCCGAATCGCGACCGTGCCAGTAGAGTGTGCGTGCGCGGTCTACGCCCGCCCCCGCACTGGGTGGGATCTCACTCTCGAGCACGACCGCACCCAACCTTCGACTCCAGCGCTCGCGCTCGGAGGCGGAGAGCCGCTCGCCCACCTGCGCGTAGCTCAGCTGATGCGTACCGATCACTCCCTGGACCAACCGCACCAGCTCGTGCTGAGACGGGCGTCCGTAGCAGCCGTCGTGCCACCACTCGAACAGCAGATCATCCTCCTCGGACGCGATCTCGCGTGACCCGAGGGAATCACATTTCCGCCGCAGCTCGACGAGCAGCAAGTCTCGCGTTCGAGCCAGAGCCTGGGGTCGAGACCGGAAGCTGACCTTCCAGGTGAGCAGCTCCTTCCAATCTCGGAGCGTTGCTCCAGGCCGTACCCAGTGCTTGCGGGCCATCGCCAGGTCGCGTAGCCGCGCTGCAACTTCCCAACCACTCGGATCGAGTTCGCTCGGGCTCGGATCGAGTTCGCTCGAACCGAGCGCGAAGCGCGGAACCTCGGGCGGATCGCTGTAGGCCTGGCCGAGGATCGCATCGCAAGCCGCCCCCTCACGCGCCAGTCCCACCAAGCACACCACCGCCGCCGCAAGAGCAGCAGCTCGAACACGGCGCCGCGAGACACCGGCCTGCCGCCGGGAAGTGCGCCCGATGCGAGCCGAGGGAGGTGGCTTCGGAGCCCCTTGGTTCATTTTTCGAACTCCAACGCAATACATGCGCCGCTAACGAAACGATCATACTTCGGTTTCGCGACAATTCTCGAGGGAGGGCATCGACCTCGCACCCGCGCGCTCTGAAGAATCCTGGCAGCCGAGCTCCGGAGGCGCAACGGCCCTCGCAACGATGCGCACGTCTGCGTGGGATCCGCGCGACTCGCGCGGAGAGAATCGAGCACAGACTCACATACGATCTCTCTCTTGCTCCATCGCAACTTCTGATGCCACTGACCTTCGATTGTGTCCCCGAGAGTGTCCTCAGAATACAGATGCGGCGAGTGCGTGCTTTCACTTGACGTGAGCCAGTAATTCGCGTTTTCTTACGTTCCGAGGGGCAACGCATCGAGGACTCAGTCCTGCATCCGAGCTGGCTACGGCGGACTCCGCTGCCAGCAGTCTAAGTAGCGAACACGCCGATCACGGAGTCGGACGTACGCAGCGGAGTCGGACGTACGCAGGAATGGGTCGAACTTCGTCGTCGCCCGCTCTCCCTGAGTAGCCTTTATTTCGCGATGGGCTCAGCGAGGCCGAATCCGCGACCGAACGAGCCCACGGAGCGCTGAAGGGCCCACCTTGCATCTGGGACGATGCGCATGAATCCACTTCTGGAAGGAACCGCACGTGATCCACAAGATCTTCCTGGGAACGACCCGAGTCGCGCCCGTTCTGGCGGCACTGGCACTGGCCACCCCGGCACAAGCGCAAGATGCGCCCATCCCGCATCCGATTCGTCTGACGGCCTCGCTCGACGGCATCCAGTCGGTCGCAGTGAACTCGACTGCGCTCGAGACGCGGCCGGGGACTGGATCGGCCGAGGTCATCTTCGACCCGGTCACCGGTGATCTGAGCTACGACATCAGCTTCCAGGGCCTGCAGGCAGAGGACATCACTCTGGGCGCCCCGGATGTGAATCCCGACGGCTCGACGCCCGCACCCGGGACCGTCAACGGAAACATCTTCCCGAATCCGAATTTCCCATTCGGCGCAGGGCTGTTCCTGTTGCACTTCCATGTGGGTGCGCGCGGCGCGAATGGACCCATCCCGATCGACATCATCGCCGCCACCGGTCCAGCGATCGGCGTCGAGACCGTGAGCCCGGACCCGATCTTCGGCGCGACCAGCGGCCGAGTCACCGGAAGCGTGAACATCTTCGATCTCGACGACAAGGTCGGTGACCTGATGCTCGACGGCATCCTGTTGAACGGTGTTCCGATCGATGGGCGCGACGATGGGATCGGAAACGCCACGTGCACCGACTGCGGATTCATCGAGGCTATCCTTTCCAACAACGTCTACATCAACATCCACACGTTCAACAATCCGTTCGGTGAGACGCGTGGACAGCTCTTGGCAGCGACTTGTACCTCGACGGTCAACACACTGCAGGGACTGCGCTCGAGCATCGCGGCTCTCGACATCGGTGGCCGCACGCGGCGAGGCCTGCTGCGAGACATTGCCGAGATCGAGCGTGACCTGGCACGCGGTCGCACCGACTCCGCTCGCGAGGATCTCGCGGATCTGGCAGAGGACGTCGTGGAGCTCTCGACCCGCCGGAACGGCATCGGGATCCTGGCCGCGAATGACCTGAACTGCTCGATCGCAAACGTGATCAACGGGATCGTCCCGATGGCAGCGCCTGCGCCGGACCCTGCACCTGCTCCGGATCCTGCGCCTGCTCCGGATCCTGCGCCTGCTCCGGATCCCGCGCCCGCGGCCCCGTAGGGCGCAGCTAGGACGGGAGCATTCCGCGCCGCGGATGGGCCGCACCCCATCGCAGCGGTGTGCTTCCGAATGAGCTTTCTCTCTCGAGAGATCCCGGAGCCTGGACCCATCGCACGGTCCCGGCTCCGGGATTCTTCATTTCAACGCTCTCCTATCCACCGCAAGTCCACGAACCCACCCTAGGATCCGGCCGAATGCGCCGGAGGCGGCGCGACGGCTGACCGGGCTGCGCGTTCGAATCGCTCGCCCAGCTCGCGCACGGCCTGGACCACTTCGTCGGGCTCTCGCACGACAAAGTCCATATCGAGCGATCCGAGGTACGAGGCCAGATGCCGCGGATCGTGCGTGTCGATCTCAGCGAGACAGCGATCCGATCCGAGCGCGACGAGCTGTGCGCTCCCCCGCGGCAGCCGCTCGCGCATCACATCTACGGGAGCTGCGAACTCGATTCGCGCCTCGTAGGCAGGCGTCCGGCTACGAAGGCTGTGGTCCAAGTAGGTGGCCAGATCTCCGTGCGGAAGTTCGCGCGGGCTGAAGCCATTCCGCACCTGCGGCTCGTCGGTGATGCGATCGACTCGAAAAGTGCGCCAATCCTCGCGATCCCGGTCCCAAGCAACGAGGTACCAGCGCGCGTAGCTGTGAACCAAGCCGTGCGGCTCGACCGTACGTTCGGAATCTCGCCCCTCACGGTCGCAGTAGCCGAAGCACAGCACCCGCTGCTCCTGACACGCCTGGACGAGCCCAACGAGCTGGTCAGGGTCTACGCGAGGTCCTGAAAGGGGACTCGACACAACGGTGTCTCGCCAGTTCACAAGCCGCTTGCGCAGACGAGCAGGCAACACTTGGCCGAGCTTCTCGAGGGCACGCAGGGCCGCCTCTTCCATACCCGTGACGGTTCCAGCAGCAGCGAACCGCAGCCCCAGCGAAACCGCCAGTGCCTCGTCATCGTCGAGCAGCAGCGGCGGCAGCTTTGCGCCTGCCCCGAGTCGGTAGCCGCCAGCGACCCCGCTCGCGGCGCGCACCGGATATCCGAGCGCTCGGAGCTTGTCGATGTCGCGCCGCACCGTGCGCTGGGTGACCTCGAGAGCCTCGGCAAGCTCGGCCCCCGACCAGGAGCGCCGCGCTTGCAACAGCGACAGCAGGCGCAGCAGGCGTGCGGAAGTTTCGAGCATGCTTCCAGCCTACCCCAAATCGAGGACCAAATATGTCCTCAATAAGCTCTCTGAAGGTAAATCTAGGACCGCATATGTCCTAAATCCCTACTACCTTGAGGACATCGCAACCACGAGGGCATGGATGCCCCCAAGAGGAGAGAGACCATGGAGATCACGTTCTACTGCACCCCGATGTCGAGTGCGGTTCCCGTCGCCAGTGCCCTCACCGAGCTGAAGGTCCCGCATCGCCGGGTGACGCTCGATCTGGCTGCCGGTGAGCAGCGGCGCCCCGAGTTCCTCGAGCTCAATCCGAATGGCAAGGTGCCCACCCTGGTCGTCGACGGCACCCCCATGTTCGAAGCCATCGCGATTCTTCAGTGGCTCGGGGACCACTATGGGGTCGAACAGGGCCTGTGGCCCGCCGCCGATGATCCCGCGCGCTTGAGGGCACTCTCATGGACCACGTGGGCGTACGTCTCCTTTGGCTCCGCAGTGGGTCGGCTCCATCTGGCGACGAACCCCGCAGTCCCCGAGTCACTCCGGAGTCCTTCGATGGCTGAGCACACTCAGGCCGAGCTCCAGCGAATGCTCGGGCTACTCGAGGACCAGCTCGGGCGATCTACATATCTATCCGGCAGCGAGTTCGGTCTCGTCGACCTCATCTCGTCTCAGGTGGTCATGTGGAGCGAGATGGTCGGCGTCTCCACCAAGGATCATCCCAACCTGACAGTCTGGCTGGATCGCTGCCGAAATCGGCCGTCGATCCGGGACGAGTGGAGCTAAGACCACTCGGCGGCCCATGCCCGGGCACGGGGCACGCGCTCCGTGGACCGGGCCTTGCCCCGCCATCGGCGCAGCCCGTTCTGGAAAGTGTCAGCCGGCGGTAGCCGGGCGCCGCACACCGACGGTGCCAGACTCGATGGCCGTACGGCGAGCCGCCGCGTGCGCTGCAGCCGCAGCTCGTCGCTCGGGGCGCACCCGGGCCAGCTCCTGAAGGATCTCGCGATGCCGAGCCGCATCCAGGCCATAGCGGCTGTAACACCAGACAGAGAGCACAGCAAAGCCGCATACGACCGGGCCGAACACGATCCCGAGCGCGGCCACCGTCTCGGGAGCCACGTCTGCGGCCGTACGAATCTCCTGGCCCGTCGGCCAGCCGATCCAGCTGAGCGCGAATCCCGCAACCATGGTTCCGAGACCCACCGACGCCTTGGCAGAGAATGCACTCGCTCCGAAGAAGATGCCTTCCTGCCGCTTTCCGGTGAGGAGTTCGTGCTCGTCGACCACATCGGCCATCATCGATCCGTAGCTGACCGTCGACTGCTGGACCACTGCCCCCTGGAGCATGCGCAACCCAACCAGTGTGGGTACGAGCAGCGCCGACTCGTTCGCCGGAAACCAATCGAGTAGACGCAACACGATGGGAAGTACCTGCAAAGTCGCCCAGCCGGCGGTACCGAAGACGAGGGCCGGGCGCTTTCCGAAGCGCGCATGGAAACGCCGCGTGAACAGAGCCCCCGCAAACAGGCCGAGCGGATAGCAGACTCCGAGGAGGACGAAGTCTCGCCCGGAGAGCTCCCAGAAATACTGGTTGATGTAGGTGTTCAAGCTGATGTCGATCCCGACCATCATGTAGACGACGAGCACGCCGCTGAAGAGCCATCGGAAGGAGGCATTCTCGAACGCCGTGACGATGCTCGAGACCACGGATCCGAGCGAGCCGACCACCAACTCGCGCAGGCCTCCATCTCCCTGTTCGTCGGGGTTCGGTTGCGGCAGGTTGGGGATCTCCTGACGCGTGAACCAAGCGGACGCGATGATCGTAACCACCATGGCGGCGCTGAATACGAGCGCCATCGGTGTGTAGGCCTCCGGATTCGTGCGACCACCGTTCGCGTCCGAGAGGAAGTAGCCGAAGCCGATGGCGTAGGTGAGCCCGATCCCTACGGCATTGAAGATCTGCCGATGCGCGACGATCGACGTCCGCTCAACGAAGTTCTCGGTGAGCTCCGCCCCGAGCGCCATGTGCGGCACGTGATAGAGCGTCATGGCTCCCCGAGAGAGAATCGCGAACACGAGCAACCACCAGAAGAGCCCGGCAGTGCCGTAGCCTTCGATAAGCCAGGCCGGTGGAGAGAACAGCAGATAGAAGCTGACCGCGAGCGGGATCGCGGATGCGTACATGTACGGATGCCGGCGCCCGAAGCGCGAGTGTGTCCGATCCGAGAGCGACCCCGCCATCGGATCCGTGAACGCATCGAACAACAGGGCGATCATGAGCGCGATGCCGACGACGTCTCCGGGCATCTGCAGTACCTGAACGAAGTAGAACAAGGTGAATGCGGCAAAGGCCGTATTCTTCAAGCCTTCGGCGGTCTGCCCGACTCCGAATGCAAGCTTCGTCCCGAACGGGATTGCGCGATCGCTCGACATGCACCGCCTCCGTGGATGATGGCCCACCCATAGTGCCACGACGGCGGCCGAGTGTGCAGCTGGAACCGGAGCTCCGGCAAGCCGACGGCCAACTCGCCCGCAGGACCGAGACCTCGCCAGACTGCGGGATCTTTTGCATGATCAAGGCCGTTCCACGGAGGGCGGAGTTCGGATCGATGGACATCGTACACACGATCGCCCTGACTCTCGGTGTCGGGTGGGCGAGCGGAATCAACCTCTACGCCGCCATCGCGACCCTCGGACTGCTGGGCGCTTCGGGCCAGATCGAGCTGCCGGCGACCTTGGCCGTGACGCAAGACCCGATCGTCATCGGGGCCGCGCTGCTGATGTATGGAGTCGAGTTCTTCGCGGACAAGGTCCCGGTCGTCGACTCGGGCTGGGACGCCATCCACACGTTCATTCGCATTCCCGCAGGCGCAGTGCTGGCTGCCGGTGCAGTCGGCGACATCGGGCCGGCGCTCCAGCTGGCCGCCGGCCTCGTGGGTGGCAGCCTTGCAGCGGGAAGCCACCTGACCAAGGCGGGCACCCGGGCCCTGATCAACACCTCGCCTGAACCCTTCTCGAACTGGGGCGCTTCGCTCGGAGAAGACGCGGCGGTCATCGGAGGAACCTGGGCGATGCTCTATCACCCATGGATCTTCCTGGCGGCGTTGGCAGCCTTCGTGGCTCTCGTGATCTGGCTGCTTCCGAAGCTGGCCCGCGGAATGGCCGCCTTGGGGCGTCGCGTGGGCCGCCTGTTCGGGAGCGGCGCCTAGCAGCCCTGCTAGAAGGCCTCCTCCCAGGACCGGCTCAGGCGCATCGCACAGTTGATCAGACCCACCATCGAGTAGGTCTGCGGGAAGTTGCCCCACAGGACGCCGGACTCGGGATCGAGGTCCTCGGACAGCAGGCCGAGCGGAGTTCGCCGCTCGAGCATCTGCTCGAAGAGCTCGCGCGCCTCCTTGCGGCGCCCCATCGCCGCGAGTGCATCGATATACCAGAACGTGCAGATCGTAAAAGCCGTCGTCGGACGCCCGAAGTCGTCCGGCGTCGCGTAGCGGTACAGATAGCGACCGCAGCGAAGATCCTGCTCGATCGCCGCCACCGTGCCTGCGAAGCGCGGGTCCGAGGCCGGCACGAACCCGAGCTCGGCGAGCAGGAGCAGACTCGCGTCGACCTGACTCCCGCCAAACTGGTCGACGAAGCAGCGTCGCTCTTCGTTCCAAGCCTCGTCGCAGATGGCGGAGTGGATACGATCGGCTTCGCGGCGCCAGAAGTCGGCGCGCTCCCGCAGCCCCAGCCGAACGCCGATCTTCGCCAGCCGGTCGCAGGCCGCCCAGCACATCACCGCTGAAAACGTATGGACGTGCGAACGATTCCGGAGCTCCCACAGCCCGGCATCCGGGACGTTCCACGAGCGCAGCGCATGCTCGCCGAGCCGCTCCAAGCGACCGTAGAGCTCGGTCTCGCCAGGATTGAGCAACCGGCGATCGAAGAAGGCTTGCGTCGCTGCCAAGATCAGCGCTCCGTAGACATCATTCTGACGGTGCTCGTGCGCCTGGTTGCCTACCCGCACGGGAGCGTGACCGAGATACCCGGCAAGGTGGGGCTCGATGCGCTCCGTCAGGCGGGCAGTGAGATCGATTCCGTACACCGGCTGCACCGAGTCGGCGGACCTGGCGGCGATGTTGGTCAAGTAGGAGAGGTAACCCTCCAAGGTCCGCGTAGCACCCAGACGGTTGAGCGCGTGGATCACGAAGTAGGCATCACGCGGCCAGCAGTAGCGGTAGTCCCAGTTCCGCTCGGTGTCCGGCGCTTCGGGAATCGAAGTGGTGAGAGCGGCGATCACGGCTCCGGTCTCTTCGAAGCTCAGCAGCTTGAGCGTGATCGCAGCACGAATCACAGCATCCTGCCACTCGAATGGGATCGACAGGGTCCGCGCCCATTCGTTCCAGTAATCGAGCGTCCGCTCTTCGAACTCGCGCACGGTGATCGAAAGCGCCGACATCAGGCTCTCGTCCGGGCCCAGCACGAGGTGGATCGCCTGCTCCAGTACGAAGTCTACCTCGTTCAAGATGTAGGTCACCGGGCCGTCGGTCGTGAGCCGCAGGGTAAAGCTGTGTCCCACGTAGCGGATGTGGTTGCTCCCATGCGTGCGCGTCGGGATCTCCGCACCGTAGTTACACATGGGCCGCAGGCGGATTCGAATGCGCGGACTTCCGTGGATGGGAGTCACCGTGCGCACGAACATCGTCGGTCGGAACATGCGGCGGAACTGAGCGAAGCGCGGTGCGAAGTCCCGGATCTCGAGCCCGTTGCCAGCCTCGTCCCAGAGCCGCGTCACCAGGACGGCCGAGTTGGCGGCGTAGAACTGCTCGGAACGAGCGAGTTCCTGGACCTCGATCTCGTAGAACCCGTCGGTCACGCTGGCGCGCGAGCCGTTGAGCAGGCTCGAGAACACAGGGTCGCCATCGAAGTGCGGAAAGCAGGCCCACACGACGCGTCCCAGGGAATCGATCAAGCCTCCCCAGCTACAGTTCCCGACGACCCCGAGCTCGAGCGAGTTTTCTGACAGCATGTCGGGAGAGTAGCGGGCTCGAGCGAAAGTCTCCCACCAATCATCGACGACACGGTGGGGTCCGCGATACCCTGCCTGGCATGCTGGATCTTACGTCAGAGGCTGCGCTCATCGTCGTCAGCAACCGGCTTCCGATCAGTCTGCGACGTGGGCGTGACAGCCTCGTCGTCGAGCGCTCCGCCGGCGGACTCGTTGCAGCGCTCGATCCCGCCCTGCGCCGCACCGGAGGAACCTGGATCGGCTGGCCGGGCATGCGCCTGCGAGAAAGCGAGAAGCTGCCCAGCGTCGACGAGGCGTACACGATCACGCCCGTACCGATGAACGACAACGAGGTGCGGCGCTACTATCACGGACTGTCCAATGGCGCTCTGTGGCCCCTGTTCCATTCGTTTCCTGAGCGCACGCGCTTCGACCGTCGCGACTGGGAGATCTACGAGAGCGTGAACGAGCGCTTCGCGCAAGTCACCGCCGACGAGCTCACGAGGAACTGTCTCGTCTGGATCCATGACTATCATCTGATGCGCGTCGGGCCTCATCTGCGACGCCGCTGCCCGAATCAGCGCATCGCGTTCTTTTTGCATATCCCATTCCCTTCCTACGACATCTATCGAACCCTGCCTTGGTATCGCGAGGTGCTGATCGGCCTGATGGCCTGCGACCAAGTGGGCTTTCATTGCCCCGGATACGTGCGCAACTTCCTCGACTGTGCGGAGCGACTGCTCGGCGCTCGGGTCGACCGAGACAAGAACCTGGTTCAGTTCGGTGCTCGAACCGTACGCGCGGATGCCTTCCCCTTGGGCATCGACTACGAGGGACACGAACGACGCGCGAGGAGTGCCCCCCACAGTGCGCGCAGGGATTCGCACAAGGTCATCCTCGGCGTGGATCGGCTGGACTACACGAAGGGGATCCCCGGGCGCATCCGCGCATTCGAGCGCCTGCTCGAGGTGTACCCGGAACATCGCGAGCGGGCGGTATTGATCCAGGTCGCCGTCCCGAGCCGCGGTCAGGTGGCCGAGTACCAAGCGCTGAAGCGCGAGATCGACGAGCTCGTGGGACGCGTGAACGGACGCTTCGCGACCAGCGAATGGTCGCCCATCCGCTATCTGTACCGCTCGGTCTCTCCCGAGCGGCTGGCTTCTCTCTACCGCGACGCCGACGTCGCCCTGGTGACGCCGCTACGCGACGGCATGAATCTGGTCGCCAAGGAGTTCGTCGCCAGCCAGACCGAGGATCCCGGAGTCCTGGTGCTCTCCCGCATGGCGGGTGCCGCCGAGAGCATGCACGAGGCACTCATGGTGAATCCCTACAACATCGATGGGGTGGCCAACAGTCTGCACCAGGCCCTCACGATGGACTTCCAGGACCGGGCGAACCGCATGCGCGCCCTGCAGCGACGGGAACGCCGCCACGACCTGCACGCGTGGCTGGAGGGTTTCCTGTCCGCCGCGAGCGGACCGGCGGCCCAGATGCGCCCCACGGCCCTACAGGACTTCGATCTCTGGCTCTCCCCATACCTCCGCTCGGACCTGCAGCTGGCGCTATTCTTGGACTACGACGGAACCCTGACCCCGATCGTCTCGCATCCGAGCCAGGCAGTGCTGGACGACGAGACCCGCGAGTTGATCCAGCGCTGTGGCGCCCGCAGCGACACCGACGTCTCGATCGTGAGCGGCCGCAAGCTCGACGACGTTCGCAGTCTCGTCAGGCTCCCCGGCATTACCTATGCCGGCAACCACGGCCTCGAGATCGTCGGGCCCGGCATCGAATCCTTCTCGCACGAGGACGTGCCCCACTACCAGAAACGCATCGCGAGCCTGGCACAGGAGCTCGAGCACATCTGCATCGAGGGCGCCTGGGTCGAAGAAAAGGGGGCATCTCTCACTCTGCACCTGCGGGCCCTCTCGCATCTCGACCAACGCTCACTCGATTCCCGCGCTCGCGAGCTGATTCTGGAGGCCGGTTTCCAGGTGCGGGAGGCGCACTGCGCGCTCGAAGCCCGCCCCCCGATCGGCTGGGACAAGGGTCACGCCGTGCTCTACGTGCTCCGCGAGCGCTACGGACCCGCCTGGTCCGAGAACGTGCGCACGATCTATGCGGGAGACGATCGCACCGACGAGGACGCGTTCCGAGTTCTCTCTGGCCTGGGAGTCAGCTTCCGCATCGGAAACACCGACACACCGACACAGGCCACGCGCCAGCTGCCGGACGTGGAGTCGGTCAAAACCCTGCTGCGCTGGCTCGCTTCGCGCCCGGAAGCCCCGCAAGGGTAGTCCATCCCGCGGCGCGGCCACCCATTCATGTCTTCGCTTGCAGTTTGGCCTCTGCTCACGCAACGTGGAGTGCATGTCAGACGATGATCGCGCGCCGCTCTTCGAGCACTACCGCCCGCTCCCACGCACGTTCGACGAGTTCTTCGCCGCAGATGGTTCGCCCAGGCCCGAGGCCGAGCAGCTCGTCGCCCTCTTGAACCAGCTGGGCCCGTCCGAGTACGCGACCCGTCAGCGAATCGCCGATAGCACCTTCCTACGCAGTGGGATCACCTTCTCGGTCTACTCGGACCAGCGGGGCTCCGAGCGGATCTTTCCATTCGACCTGATCCCGCGCGTGGTTCCGGGAAACGAGTGGCAGCGTGTGTCTCGAGGGCTCGAACAGCGCATCCGCGCGCTCAACGCATTTCTGACCGACGTCTATAGCGAGCAGCGAATCCTGGCCGAGAAGGTCATCCCGTCGGAGCTCGTGCTCGAGGCAAAGGGGTACCTACCCAAGCTGCGCGGGATCCGCCCCCCAGGCGGAGTCTACGTGCACATCGCGGGCATCGACCTCATTCGCGGGCCGGATGGACGATTCCTCGTGCTCGAAGACAACGCGCGCACCCCCTCGGGGGTCTCCTACGTGCTCGAGAACCGGATGGTCATGAAGAAGGTATTGCCGCGCATCTTCGCCGAGTCGCACGTATCCGGCGTCGAGCAATACCCGATTCGGCTGCGCAAGGCGCTGGCCTCCGTGGGACCCGCGCCCGACGACGAAGACGGCACGGTGGTGCTGACTCCCGGCCCCTACAACTCGGCCTACTTCGAGCACAGCTTTCTGGCGAGAAAGATGGGCGTGCCGCTGGTCGAAGGAAGCGACCTGTTCGTCGACGACGAGCGAGTGTATGCGAAGACGACGCTCGGCCGCCGTAGGGTAGACGTGATCTACCGCCGGCTCGATGACCCGTTCTTGGATCCGGACACGTTCAACCCCGATAGCGTGCTCGGTGTTCGCGGTCTCGTGCAGGCGTACGCCAAGGGGAACGTGGCGCTCGCAAACGCGATCGGAAACGGCGTCGCCGACGACAAGGCCATCTATCCCTTCGTGCCGGACATGATCAAGTTCTATCTCTCCGAGGAGCCACTGCTCGATCAGGTAGAGACGTATGTGTGCGCCAGAGAGTCGGATCTGAGCTACGTGTTGGAGCACATCGACCAGCTCGTGATCAAGGCGGTCAACGAAGCGGGCGGCTATGGAATGCTGATCGGGCCACAAGCCACGCGAGCGCAGTGCGAGGAGTTTCGCCGGCGCATCCTCGCCCAGCCCCGCAACTACATCGCGCAGCCACGCATCGAGCTCTCGACCTGTCCCACCTGGGTCGACGGGCAGATCGGCCCACGCCGGGTCGATCTGCGCCCCTATCTCGTGACCGGACGCGATACCTGGGTCCTTCCCGGCGGCCTGACCCGTGTTGCCCTGGTCGAGGGCTCATACGTAGTGAACTCCAGCCAAGGGGGTGGCTCGAAGGACACCTGGGTCATCGAAGGAGACCAGCACGGATGATCTCGCGGGTTGCCGAGAGCTGCTACTGGCTGAACCGCTACGTCGAGCGCGTGGAAACGCTCGCGCGCCTCCTCAGCGTGAACCTCACCTTTCAGCTGGATGCCGATCTTCCCGAGGTGGAGCGCTGGTGGCCACTCGTGATCGTTCACGGAGAGCAGGAGGTATACCGTCAGAACGGCGGCGGGGATCCGACCGACGATGGAGCCGCCGTACAGAACTACCTCGTCTGGAACGAGAAGAGCACCTCTTCGATGCTGAGCTCACTGCGCATGGCACGCGAGAATGCACGCACGATTCGCGAGACGATCAGCCTCGAGATGTGGGAGGTCCTGAACGACCTATGGGTCTGGATGATCGATCCGACCTCGCTGCAGAGCTTCGAACGCGACCCCCACAGCTTCTACATCCACGTGCGCAATGCGTGCTTGCTGTTCCACGGTGCCGCCAACGCGACCATGCTGCACGAAGACCCGTTCGAGTTCATGCGCCTCGGAACCGCGATCGAGCGCGCAGGACAGACGGCGAGAATCCTCGACGTCAAGTACCACAGCATCGGGCCTACGGATCCGCGCATCGAGACTCCAGTCGAAACGGCGCAGTGGATCGCCACCCTGCGATTCTGCTCTGCCGCAGAGCCTTTCTTCAAGCGTGAGGACAACTTCCTCGCGGGTCGAGAGATCGCGGCCTTCCTGCTCTTCGAGCCCGCCTTTCCCCGCTCTGTGCTCCACAACCTGCAGCGCGCAAAGAACTTCCTCAACCTCGTGCGGCCTCCACTCTCGGCAAATGGCCCAGGTTCACCCGTAGGCGAGCGCACCGATCGACTGCTGACCACACTGCTGGATCGCATCGAGTCGCTCGACGTGGATACTGTGCTGGAACAAGGGCTGCACGAGGTGCTGACGTGGATCGTAGCCGCGACGGCCGAGATCGGGGAAGCGGTCAGCCGCGACTTCTTCCATCCGGACGCAGGCGAGCTCCGCGCCTCATCGAGCTAGTGCATCGAGCTAGCGAGCGGCTCGGGCTCTTGGGGGACGTCCGCTGGTGCGGGCTCGCCCCCGCCCACGTAGCTGCTCATAGGCCTGTGTGATCTCGCGTGACTTGCGATCCGCGATCTCGCGAAGCTCGACGCCCATGTCCCGCACCCGATCGGGGTGATACTCTGCCATGCGCCGGCGGAATGCCTGACGAATCTCCTCCTCCGGGGCACCTGGGCGGAGCCCGAGCACCGCCCAGGGGTCGGGAGAGTGATCCGAGGCCATGGCCGAGCGGCCGGGTCCACGCAGTGCAGCGCTGGGAAGCCAGCGCCAGATCAGAAAGCCGACCCCGATGAGGAGCAGAAGCTTGAACATGTCGCAGATCGTAGCTGCTGCGCGCTCGAGAGGCGAACTCGGCGAGGGAGCGCGGGAGCGTGGTGCGAACCACCACCGTCGCCGAGACCGCGGATCTCTCCAGCCTCGCTTGCGCGCGGGCCTCGCGTGCGCATCGATTCTCTACGCAATCGCGGCCGGTCCCGCAGTCCCTGCCGAGCCCGCAGAGCCCGGGTTCGTAACCATCACACCCGACGCAGTCGAGTGGCAACGCGCTGGAGAGGAAGGGATCGAGTTCGCCGTCCTCGCCGGAAACCCGAATGCAGCGGGTCTCTACATCCTGCGAGTGCGCTTTCCCGCGGGCGTCATGAGCCGGCCCCACACGCATGACCGCGATCGCTTCATCACGGTGATCGAAGGAACCTGGCACGCCGGGACGCAGGCCGAATTCGATCCGGCCGCTACGACACCCCTCGGGCCCGGCAGTTTCATGGTGCATCCGGCCGGCGCCGTCCACTACGACGGTGCCCGCGAGACGGCGACCATCGTCGAGATCCGCGGGATCGGTCCGGTATCCACGACCTATCTGCCAGCGGAAGCGACTACTCCCTAGCCCCGCGCGGGAACGACACCCGCCGCCCTCGAAACCGTGCGAATCGCCTAGGCAGCCTCGCGGAGCCGCCTGCGCGTGAGGAGTCGTTCGATGCGCGCATGCCGCGCCTGGGTCAGCGGGTAGAGCCAAGCGAGGTAGAGCGCGACCATGAAGAGCGCGGTTGGAACCAACGCATAGAGGGCGCCCAGCCACCAGAGCTGAGACGCAGTGCTCGTGGCAGCGACCCCTTCGGTGGGCGCATAGTCAACGAAGGCGAGCAGCGGCAGCGCCAGGCCCGGCCCCAGCGCGTTGGCCCCCTTGTTCATGATCCCGTGGACCGCAAAGTAGCTTCCGGGACGCGGATCTCCAGAACGCGCACTGTCGATGTCTACCACATCGGCCAGCATCGCTCGCGGCAGATAGGCGAACGCACCGAAGCAAAACCCTTTGAGGGCAAACAGAACGTAGAACTCGTTCGTCTGGCCTCGGTCGAGCATGAAGATCGCCGCACTCACCACACTCACCAGCGCCATCGCGAACGCGAGCGAGCGATGCTTCCCGAACCGGCGCGCAAGCCGTGTCCAGATCGGCATCGCGATCAGACCGACTGCGAAGTACACCACATAGAAGCGTCCGACTCGGGGAATCCCGATGTAGTCGCGAATGAAGAACAGGGAGAGCGCATTCCGAAAGCTCTCACCCAACGTGACGATCAGCTCGATCGCCAGCACCCACAGAAACAGCTTGTTGCGCCGGATGAGCTTGAGCGACTCTCCTAGCCGGACCCGCCGGCGCGCGGGCCGATAGGCGACCTCGGGCACCCGAGACAGCAGCAACACGACGACGATCGGAAGCACGGCCATCAACACCAGAGCCAGGTTCGTCAGGACCACACTGCTCGCGTTTCCCGCCTCGACCACGTCCTGCACGATGAAGGGAACCGCTGCTGCCGACGTGAGTCCGACGAGCACGAAGACCTCGCGGCTGTGCTGAATCGAAGTCCGCTCGTGGTAGTCACTGGAGAGCTCCGCGCCCCACGCAGCGTAGGGGATCGTCAGGAACGTGACCCCCAAGGTCATGGCTGCATACCAGAACAGAAGGTAGAAGCGACCCGAGTCCATCGGCGGATGGAAGAGCATCCACAAGGATGCGAGCAGCAGCGGGACTCCTGCCACGATCCAGGGCTTGCGGCGCCCGAAGGGAGTCTGCCAGCGATCGCTCGCGAACCCGATGATCGGATCCGTGAACGCGTCCGACATCCGCGCAAGCGAGAGCATGGCTCCGGTCACGGCGAGAGGGACCCCGGCCTCGCGAGCATAGAGATCCGGCAGGAACGTTCCGACCGGATAGCCGATCATCGCGATCGGAAGTCCGAGAACACCGTAGGTCCAAAGCGTGCTCCGCTTGAGCTCCACCCGCCAATCCCCTCCGTCGCTACATCCGAGCACCTCCGAAGCCAGCTCTCTCCGGGAGCCCGCGGGACGATGCCACACGAGACCATACGCACAGGACGGTGACGCGATCAAGCGTTGCGATGCGCAAGGGCGAGCAACGGCTGGCGACACCGGCACCCCACAGCGCTTGTTCCTCGAGCTGCGTCGCCGCTACCGCTACCGACGACATCGCTTCCAACCGCTGGGTCGTGTGCGATACACCTCGGAGATCGGTGTCTGGGACGAGTGGTACATCCAGTGGGACGGCGCCCTCGAGTGGCTCGACCCATTCGACATCAAGCCCGACAAGGGCGGTGGTCCGGCCTCGTGAGCCACGAGCTTCGCAGCCTCTCGTGCCCCAACTGCGCCAGCCCGATCAAGCTGCTCGGTGGTCATCGGGTGGTGCGCATCGTATGCGGAGCTTGCGGCAGCGAGCTCGACTCCCACGCAGACTTCGCCGTTCTGCGGAGATTCCTGAACCGTGAGCGCCCGGAGTCTCCCATCGAGATCGGCATGCAAGGAACACTGAAGGGTGTCCAGTTCAGTGTGATTGGCAGGGTGCAGTACGAGCAGCACGAAGGGAGTGAACGCTACTCTTGGCTCGAGTTTCTGCTGTGCTCTCCCACACATGGCTATGCCTGGTTGTGCGAGGAGAACGGACACTGGGTCTTCTCTCGCGAGGTCAAGGATCTGCCTTCGGTCACGCGCTTCGACGAGCTCCGCTTCAGCGAGGACTTCCGAGCGCGAGGCCGTCGCGGCCGCATTCCCGATCGAACGTCCTTTCCCCCGACCCCCGACCCCCGACCCAGGGGGGACCTGTCGACCGGAGCCGACCGGAGCCGTTCCGCCCGAGTCCGCTCTGGAGCGGACTGTCGCGCGCCTCGGCGATCTTCCTGCCGATCGTCCTGATCTCTCTGATTCTAGTGCATCGGAACAACCCGGGAACCACTCTGCTGGCCGTCGAGGTTCTCACCCAGCAACTCGCCGACGAGGGTCTCACGAGCGAGCGCTTCGTCGTGACCGACGCGAGCAAGCTCCTGGCACTGGATCTCCGCGTGCCCGTCCAGAATGCCTGATGGGCCTTCGATGTCGACGTCATCCGTGGCGATCAGAAGTTCCTGACTCTTCAGACCGAGGTCTACTACTACTCCGGTACCGACGCCGATGGAGCGTGGTCCGAAGGAAGCCGCGACGAGCGCGCGTACTTCCGGGTTCCAGAAGCCGGCGAGTACCAGCTCATGGTCTACGGCGAGACTGAGTGAGCCCTCTCATGACTAACTGGATCACGATTGCACTGGGGCTCCTGACCGGGCTTTCCGTGTGGAGCACGATCACCAGCTGGGCGATTCCAACGCCCCCGATCCGGCAGGAGCAGATCAGCGTACGCGCGGGCAGCATGCGCAGCACCGGTGGCATCCACGGCGGCTACCGGGTCGGAAAGTAAGACGTCGCTCTCGGCATCATCCTCGGAGCCATGCAGATCGGGCTCGCGATCATACTCGCCGCAGTGCTGCGGTCGTAGGCACGCGACCGTGACGGAATCGAGCCCTTCGGAGCTTCGCCGCGCACACACGACCCTGCTCGCATCGGTGTTCTTCGTATCCGTTTGCGGGCTCGTCTACGAGCTGCTCGCGGGCGCCCTATCGAGCTA
>QJZC01000015.1 GCA_003247575.1 Pseudomonadota bacterium | reverse complement strand
GGCTGCCGGGCCTAGTCGCGGACTCGAACCGCCCGGCAGCCGCGATTCCGGAGCCCTGATCGTCCGGGGTGATCGGTTGGAGCTCGGATTCGGTGAGTTCGTCTTTGGTGGAATGGGATGCCGTTCCGGGAGATGCGTTAGGGCGCTTTGATTGTCTGTTCGTCGTAGGCGATCTTGTGATAGGGCCTTCTCGGAGTCGCCGAGGTCTGCTCGAGTCGGTTCGGGTTTCGGGCGAAGTACACTAGGTCTTGCGCTCTTTGGCGAAGCGGACTCGGTTTCTCCCGGCTGCCTTTGCTGCGTACAAGGCTTCGTCCGCGGCGTCGAGCAGGGCAGGGACGCCCTGATCGGGCTCTAGCTGGGCCACGCCGACAGAGGCGGTCAGCGGAGGAATCTCGACCGGGTCCGCACGCTTCGGCCGCGCGTTCGCGATCGACTCGCGCAAGCGTTCTGCGGTGGCTCCCGCTTGCGCGAGGTCCGTCTCGGGGAGCAGGACCAAGAACTCGTCCCCTCCGTAGCGGGCCACCCGATCGGTCTGGCGGAGAACCTGCAGCATGGCTCCGGCTGCAGAGGCAAGCACCTCGTCTCCTACCCGATGGCCGAAGCGATCGTTGTAGAGCTTGAAGTGGTCGAGATCGACGAGCGCGACGGACAGTGGCGAGTCGTTCGTCCGATGGCGCTCGATCCAACGCGGCAGAGCCTCATCGAGCCAGTGTCGGTTCCGGGCGCCGGTGAGCGGGTCGTAGCGAGCGGCGCGCTCCGACGCTTCTTCGCGTTGCTTGATTTGTGCTGAGATGGTCCGGTTCTGATGCCGCAGTCGATCTCCCAGGTTGAGCAGTAGATTTACTGCGAAGCTGTGTGACCGCTCGAGCAGGGTCCAGATCTCGTCTTCGGGAATCGCGAGCACGATGCTCGCTTCGCGCGCGATGACGTAGGCGCTGGTCTGCTTGTGATCGAGTGCCGACAGCTCTCCGATCGACTGACCGCGACCAATGATCGCCACGGGCCGCGTCGCGGGGTCTTCGAGGTGGACGCCAAAGGAACCCTTGCGCACCAGGTAGACGGTGGAGTTCGGTTGCCCGGCGGTCAGGAGCACGTCTCCCTCACTCAGCTCTCGCAGCTCCGCATGCGTCTGCAAGCGTTCGAGGTGCTCGCTTCGAACGTGGTGCAGGAGCTCGAAGCGTTCGAGTTCAGTGAGTGTGAGGGGTTCCATCTAGCGGTTGCTGTTTCCGGATGTAGGTCTAGCTCTGATCAGGAATCGGGATCTTCGCGGTTCTCTGGGAGGCTCGGTATGCAGCGATCGATGAGTGTCGTGCAGGCGGCATCGGCGTTGAGGCCGGACCTCGCGCGCCCGCGAACTTCGAGGGAACGAACTTGGCCTGCGTCGATCGAGAAGATGAACACGCACTGACCCGCGGGAACGTTCTCCAGATCGATCGCGATCGAGCCGGTCGCGGAGTCGGCTTCCTCGTCGAGGATGCCCGCTTCGACTCGCGGACGCTGGAAGCGAGTCCCCTGTCCGAGCGCACGGCTGACCTCGATGCTCTGCCCGCGGTCGGGAGAGCGATCGGTATAGCCCCAGAGCTCCGACCCATCCTCGAGAACCTCGAAATATGGAGCCTCTCCGAGGCAGGTCTGGAGTGTGCTTGCGCGAAGCCCGATGACCTCTTCGCGGACCCGTGCCGCCTTCGGGGCGATGCTGGCGCATGCGAGAGGGAGGAGCGAGAGCAGAAGGCAGCAGGCTGGGAACCGAAGCGTGACCGCTGGACGGAAAGATGCTCGGCGCCTTGGAGCCTGGCGCGCAGGGTATGTCTGCATGAACGTCTCCCAGCTCGGACGCGGCTGCCGGTCCGGCTCACTGGCCGGCGGTCGCCTTGGCCGGCTACTCCCTCCCGTGTCGCCGAGGCCACATGATACTCCAGCTGCTCGCGTCCCGTCAGCGCTAGCGGCGCAGGTGAAAGGACTTGGCGCGGACGAACGTCCCGAATCCGAGCTGGGAGAGTGCGCAGCCGCGCCCCGAGTTCTTGACCCCCGTCCAGGCCAGGGCTGGGTCGAGATAGTCGCACCGATTCACGAAAACGGTCCCCGTCTGGAGTTCGTCTCCCATCGTGCGTGCGGCATCGAGGTCGCGCGTCCAGATCGATGCCGACAGGCCGTAGTCGGAGTCGTTCATCAGCTCGAGGGCAGCAGCATCGCTCGCCACGCGCATGACCGGAAGCACCGGTCCGAAAGTCTCCTCGCGCATGATCGTCATGTCGTGGTCAACCTCGGTCAGGAGCTCCGCTGCGACGTAGGTTTCGCGCAGCGACGAGTCGGTGTTGCGTGCCGGCCCGAGGCAGCTGCGTGCGCCGGCGCGAACTGCTAGGTCGATCTGGCCTCGAACGCGCCGGGCGGCCTCCGGATTGACCAGCGGCCCCAAGCGAGTGTCGGGATCTCGTGGGTCTCCCAGGCGGTAGCTTCGCGCCTCTTCGATCGCAGCCTCGACGAAGCGTGTGTAGCAGGACTCGTGCACATAGATGCGTTCGACCGCGCAACACGATTGACCCGCATTGAATAGAGCACCCTCGACGATGCCCGCTACGGCGCGCTCGAGATCTGCATCTTCTCGTACGTATGCGGGGTCCTTGCCTCCGAGCTCGAGACTCACGCCGGCGAAGCGCGCGGCTGCGGCTTCTTGTACGAGATGGCCGGTGCGTACGGACCCAGTGAAGACGATGGCATCGGGTCCGTCCGGAGACTGAATCAGCCGGCGAGTGCTCTCTGGGCTCGCGTGGAGAACCTGCAGCAGCCCAGCTGGGAGTCCGGCACCGAGGAAGGCTCGCTCTAGGCGCTCAGCGCAGAGCGGGACCTGCGGCGACGGCTTGAGCAGCACAGCGTTTCCTGCAAGGAGCGCGGGGACGAGAGAGTTGATCGCCGTCAGATAGGGGTAGTTCCAAGGCGTGATGGCGAGCACTACGCCGACGGGTACGCGTTCGATGAAGCGTTCGAAACCCGGCAGCGCTGGGGGGACGATGGGAGCGAGGCTGGTATCGGCCATGCCTGCTAGCGAGAGGGTACGCTCGACGACGCCGTCCGCTTCGGAGGGTCCGTGTGTGATCGGGCGTCCCATTTGAAGGGTGAGCTCGTGCGCGAGCTCCGAGCGTTCTGCGGAGAGGGATCGCGCAGCTCTCCGGCAGATGCGCTGGCGTTCTCGCAGGGGCGAGTTCTGCCACTCGCGTTGCGCCACGCGTGCGGTCTCGAGGCGACGCGCGACCTCGGTCGGTGTCGCCAGGGCTCGCTCGGCGACCTTGCGCCCGTCGATCGGGGATACGACCGCGAACGAAGTGTCGCCGCTGGAATGACTCAATTCGGTGTGTCCACGCCGTTCACCTCGCTGAGGGTGTCCTCGGGAGCGGTTCGGTCGGCGACAGAGATCGGAATTTCGACCGTCACCGCGGTGCCCCCCGACTCCAAGGCTTCGAAGTAGATACGCCCTTCGTGCCCCATGATGACTCCGCGTGCAACGCTGAGCCCGAGTCCGGTGCCGCCGGGCTTCGTCGAGAAGAACGGTTCGAACATGCGCCGTTCGGCTTCCTCGGACAGACCCCGGCCCTGGTCCTCGAAGCGAAACTCCACGACGCGCATGCCCGGCATGGTGCGAGCCTGCATTCTCACGGTCTGTCCACTCGAGGAAGCGTCGATCGCGTTGTCGCCGATTGCAATGAGCGCGCTGCGAAGCAACGGTCGGTCGGCGAACAGTGTGGGGAGCTCTGGTCCCGTGTGGACCATCAGCTGCACACCCTTCGACTTCGCGAGCGGCTCCAGTTCCTCGTGAACCTCGCGCAGCAGAGTCGTTGGATCCTCCAATGACAGGTTGAGCACCAGCTGACGCGAGAGCTGCAGGGTGCGATCGACGACGGAGCGAATCCGTGCTGCGAGACCGATCACCCGATCGAGGCTCGGATCCGGCTCGCACTGATCCTCGCGCAGAAGCTCCGCGTTTCCCGACAGAGCTGCCAGCGGGTTGTTGATCGCGTGTGCGACACTACCCGCCAGCTCTCGCATCGTGGCGATCGTCTCGGCACGCACCACCCGCGTTGCGATCTCGCGAATCTCGTGGTCGGCGCGCTGCAGCTGCTGCGTCCGGCGGCGGACCTCGAGCTCCAGATGCTGCGCCGCGCGGGCGCTTCGATGCTCGGCTTCGCGGCGCGCCGTGATGTCTCGGGCGACGATCGTCAGGTGCTCCTGACCCGCTGCGGATCGAACGCAGCGTCCGGACGCCTCGACCCAGACCTCGCGGTCGCGCGGTGCGAGGATACGGAACTCGAGGGGCTCCTCGGATTCACCGGCGAGCGCGGCTCGGATCGCAGCGGCGACGCGCTCGCGGTCGTCGGGATGCACGAAGGCGAGCGCGCGTACGGGACGGTGAGCGCGGGGGCTGAGCTCCATGACGCGCCGCGCGCTCGGGCTGGCCATGAGGATGCGCCCGCGCGCGTCGAGCACCAGGATCAGGTCTGCCGAATTCTCGATGATCGTGCGGTAGCGTGCTTCCTCTTCTCGCAGCGCCGCCGCTCGCCGCTCGACGGTGTCGTGAGCGGCGTGTAGACGCTCGAAGGTCGCGGAGAGAAGCGTCTGCTGCAGAGCCGTGCGATCCAGGATGCGCTGGGAGTCGAGCCACCCCAGCACGACGAGCTGTAGGCGCTTGTACCAGGAGCGTCGCTCGGGGAGCCGGATTCGGAAGCTCGCCCGATCCTCGCCACAGACCGCTTCGACCTGAACCGGCGCGCAGTCGAGCAAGGCGGGGATCCCGTGCAGCCACCCCTCGATCGCGGCCCAGAGCAGAGGGTGGAAGCGGCGTCCCTCGACGACTTCGTAGTGGATGTTCAGATAGCCTGCGGTGTCCGGTTCACGACGGTGGCGCAGGGCGTGAAAGTACAGGGTCGCGCTGGCTCGAACGAGCAACTCGTACGCGGCAGCAGGCTCTGGGATGCGCTTGAGCGCCTTCGCCATGGGAACGAGCAGGGGATTGGACGCGCCGCGCTCGAAGGCTCTGCGCACGCGCTCGGCCGATACGCGGCGCTCCTGGAGCCGCTGCATCAGCAAGACCAGAGAGTCCCACTCGACGAATGTGCGCGGATCCGAGAGCTGCTCGACGGAGAGTCCGGTGCCTTCGATGCTCTCAGAGAGCGGTAGGCCCAGCGGGCTGTCGCCGCCCAGTGCGAGCGAGATCAGCCAGCTCGGCACTCGGGTCGGGTTGCCGATGTTCTCGAGGTGCTCCGAGACGCGTCCCGCGCGGCGACGCGCTCTTTGGACGGCAGCCGCGCGTGGATCGAGAGCTTCGACAGCCGGGGGCGACTGGGGCTTGGAGCGGACGCGCGCGATCACGTTCTTCATGGGGGACGACGTGCTCCAGTCTGCCACCCGGGAGAGACCCAGAACAAGTGGGAGTTTTCCACCGGCCCGAGGTCCTTCACCCGCAGGCGTCTGGCGTCCAGTCGCATCGATTCGTTCGTCGGTAAGGGATGATTCCCCCCACGCGGGACATCCTCCGTATAATTCGAGAGGTTGCGTCGGTTTCGGGTTTCGGTTCTCGAGAAGCTCTACGGCAGGGGGCGTGCACCGGACGAATGCTGCTCGGTGATCGGCCATAGCCGGAGAAGTCGCCGTATCCGGAGAAATCGGTATCCGGAGAAGTCGGGATGAGCGCGCAGGTTGAACGATATGCAACACGGGGTCGGTTCGTCCGTGAGGCGGTCGCATCCCTACGCGAGCGCTTCGACCGCGGAGAGACTCGCCCGCTCCTCTGGCGACGCGAGCAGCTGTTGCGCTTGCGTGCGCTTCTGGTCCAAAACGAGGCCGCGTTGGCGGAGGCACTGCGTCTGGATCTCGGCAAGAGCCGCACGGAGGCGCTGCTGACCGAGCTGTCCTTCGTCGTGGGGGAGTGCGACCGAGCCCTGCGCGAGCTGCGCCGCTGGGTGCGACCTCAGCGCGTGGCGACGCCCTTGGCGCTGCAGCCTGGCCGCTCTCGGATCGTCAAGGAGCCCCTGGGTGTCGTCCTTGTCATCGCCCCGTGGAACTATCCCGTGCAGCTGCTGTTTTCTCCCTTGGTGGGTGCGCTGGCTGCCGGCAACGCAGTGGTCCTGAAACCGTCCGAGGTGAGCGAGCACACCTCGGAGCTACTTGCCAAGCTCGTGCCCCGCTACCTCGATTCGGACGCTGTATGTGTCGTGCAGGGGGGGGCCGAGGTCTCGGAGGACCTACTGCAGGAGCGCTTCGACCACATCTTCTATACGGGGAATGCCGCCACCGGTCGCCGCGTGCTGCGCGCTGCGGCCGAGCATCTCACGCCGGTGACTCTGGAGCTCGGTGGCAAGAGTCCGTGCATCATCGATTCTACGGCGAGGCTCAAGCAGGCGGCTCGCAGTATCGCTTGGGGCAAGTATCTGAACGCGGGGCAGACGTGTGTCGCCCCGGACTACGCGCTGGTCGTGGATCCTCTGGTGCCGGCCTTCGTGCGCGAGCTCGAGCGCGCCGTCGAGCGCTTCTATGGTCCGGATCCGCGCCTGTCCGGGGACTACGGGCGCATCATTCACGCGCGCCATCATGCGCGGCTGACCGCGTTGCTCGAAGGGCAGCGAGTTGCGTTCGGGGGGAGTGCGCATCGGGACGAGCTCTATCTCGCTCCGACGGCCGTGCTCGATGCGGCGGACGACTCGGGGCTGATGACCGAGGAGATCTTCGGGCCGATCCTGCCGATCAGGGGCGTTCCGGATCTGGATGCTGCGATCGACTACGTAAGACAACGCGCCCATCCCCTCGCGCTGTATCTGTTCTCGGAGGCCCCGTCCGCTCAGCAGCGTGTCGTCGACGAACTCAAGGCGGGTGGAGTGTGCATGAACAGCACCTTGCTGCACCTGGCGAATCCGCGACTTCCCTTCGGCGGGGTAGGAGAGAGCGGTACCGGCGCCTATCGCGGTCGCGCGACGTTCGATACGTTCACGCATCGCAAGTCTGTATACGTGCGCTCGTCGTGGCTCGATCCGCGCGTGCTCTATCCTCCCTACGGGTCGTTCAAGGCGCGCTGGCTGCGACACTTCTTGTAGCCAAGCTGTATTCTGTAGCCACGCCGTAGAAGGGGAATGTTGCGCATGAACTCGGGAGCGGTGGCGCCACTTCAGATCGAGATGATCGGGCTCGACCAGCTGGCCGCGTGTCAGTCGCTGCGGCGCTCGGTGTTCGTGCTCGAGCAGGGTGTGCCCGAAGAGCTCGAGGTCGACGGCCGGGATGGTCAGTGTACGCACTTCGCAGCTCGCTCGGCAGGAGAGCTGATTGGTACTGCGCGCATGCGCATCGTGGACGGCGCTGCCAAGGCCGAGCGCGTTGCGGTGGCGCGCTCCCATCGAGGGCAGGGCGTAGGTGCCGCGCTGATGCACGCGCTCGAGGACCACGCTCGGGCAGCAGGCTTCGTCGAGGTCTGGCTTGCCTCGCAGGTTTCGGCGCTTCGCTTCTACCGTCTACTCGGGTACCGAGCGCGAGGGGGGCCGTTCCTCGAGGCGGGGATCGAGCACGTGTCCATGTACAAGCCCCTCGAGAAGGTCAAGGCCCTCGAAAGTGGATAGGGTGGCTCCCGATCGCCGCAACTGCGCGCGACTCACTCAGCTCGGAATGGAGTCCTTGCGCGGGTGTTTGCGCTTCGAGCCGCGGCGAGCAGCCGCGCGATAGCCGGGACGAACGTTGGCTGCTGGGCTTGCGCTCGCCTTCGCTCCATCCGAGGGGGAAGAAGACGACGAGGGAGCCGAAGACGAACTGCGGGCGGGCTCGCCAGAGTTCGCCTGTGCGTCTCGCCGCTGCTGTCCCGTAAGCGCTGCGCGCGGGGCGCGGGATGGAATCAGGCAGTCCGGACCCGCGCCGATCAGATCGCCGCGTCCTGCGCGCAACAGCGCCTGTCGCACCTCGAAGTAGTTCTCCGGTTTGAAGAACTGCAGGAGAGCCCGCTGTACACGGCGCTCTCGGACTCCCTTAGCGCTTGCGACGGGCTTGAGCGAGTACGGAGAGAGGCCGGTGTAGTACATGCAGGTGGCGACGTCCATCGGCGCCGGAATGAAGTCCTGGACCTGTTGCGGGCGATACCCGCGTCGCTTCAGGAACAGCGCGAGCTCGATCATGTCGTCGGCCGTCGAGCCCGGATGGCTGGCGATGAAGTAGGGCACCAGGTACTGCTCGCGCCCCGCGCGGTGCGAAGCGCGCTCGAAGCCAGCGGCAAAGTCGTCGAAGCTCCGGTTGCTGGGTTTCTTCATCAGCCCGAGCACGCGTTCACTCACGTGTTCGGGGGCGACCTTCAGGTGTCCGCCGACGTGGTGGCGCGCGAGCTCCTCCAGATACTCGGGTTCGTTCCGAGCTAGATCCATGCGGATTCCGGAGGCGACATGGACCTTCTTGACGCCCGGGACCTCGCGCGCGCGGCGCATCAGGTCGAGTGTGGGCGCGTGCGACGTATCGAGCTGCTTGCAGATCGACGGATGAATGCACGAGGGTCGCCGACAGACGGCCTCGATCTCTGGGGCGCTGCAGCGCATGCGGTACATGTTGGCGGTGGGTCCGCCGAGGTCACTGATGTGTCCATGGAACCCGGGTGTGCTCGCAATCTTGTGAACCTCGTTCAGGACCGAGTCGGCGCTGCGGCTCTCGATGGTACGGCCCTGATGCATGGTGATCGAGCAGAAGGTGCATCCACCGAAACAGCCGCGCATGATCTGGACGGAGTGCGCGATCGTGCGCCAGGCCGGGATCTCCGCTCCCGCATAGCGCGGGTGCGGTTGGCGTGTATAAGGGAGGTCGTAGATCGCGTCGAGCGTGGCTTCTTCCAGTGGCAGGGCGGGTGGGTTGATCACGAGCAGGCGATCCCCGTGCGACTGCAGCAAGCGGCGCGCGTTGCGAGGGTTCGTCTCGCGATGCATGTCGCGCGTCATGATCGCGAAGGCCCGCTTGTCCGATGCGACCTCGTCGTAGCTCGGCAAACGCACATCTTCCGAGCCGTCGGGTAGGCCGCCAGTGATCGCCTTGGATTCGAACAGGTGCGCGGGAAGGGACTCCTTGCGCCCGAGCAGATACGCGGTACCGCGAAGGTCACGCAGGTCGCGCACCGAGTCGCCAGCGGCGAGTCGCCGCGCGATCTCGAGAATCCGGGATTCGCCCATTCCGTAGACGAGCAGGTCCGCCTTCGAGCTTGCGAGGGACGCTGGGCGCACTCGGTCCGACCAGTAGTCGTAGTGAGCGATGCGGCGCAGCGAGGCCTCGACCCCACCGATCACGACGGGGATGCCCGGAAAGGCTTCGCGACAGCGCTGCGCATACACGGCCGTGGCGCGGTCGGGGCGTAGGCCGATCGCGCCGCCAGGCGAGTAGGCATCCGAGTTGCGGCGCTTCCGGTTGGCCGTGTAGTGGTTGATCATGGAGTCCATGTTGCCGGCGCTCACGCCGTAGAAGAGCCGGGGCGGGCCCAGCTCGCGCCAGGCATCTGCGTTCGACCAGGCGGGCTGGGCGAGGATCGCCACTCGAAAGCCGTGATGCTCGAGCCAGCGCCCCAGGATCGCCGCCGCGAACGAGGGGTGATCGACGTACGCATCCCCCGAGACGAGGATCACGTCGACGCCATCCCAGCCACGTTCGCGCAGCTCGCTCGCGCTGGTGGGTAGAAAGCTCTGGGGCGGCGCTCCACTGGGGAGCGCGCTCGGGCGAGGTGAGGCCATCGGGTTCTCCGCGATCGATCGCCGAGACAGTCTAGCGCTTGGCGGGTGATCCGATCCCGCCGCTTCCGAGTCCTGCATCGCATGGGGCACCGAGCGAATCCATGAGCGATCGAGAGCTGGGCTGGTTTCGACTGTTGGTGGACTGCCTATCCCAGGGACAGCCGTCTGCACGCTTGCTCGTACGCTACCTGCTCGATCCCGCTGGGCTGACCTGGGACGAGCGGACCTTGCTCGAACACCGGATCGAGACCGACGTGCAGGTGGCCGACCAAGTCGAGGTCTTGAGGGGCATTCTGTTCGGAATCCAGGGGAGAGCGGGCGGGATCCACGGGGAGCTCGGGCGGCCGCTGCCACCCGTCACGGGCGCGTGAGCGGCGATCTCGAACGTCCCCTCCGGCGTTTCCGCTCTTCCTCGAGCCGGCGTGTCTCGGTCGCAACGTTCTCGTAGAGCTTGCGCGTGTCGGGCTGGACCCCCCCCTCGATGCGGCGCGACAGCATCGTGACGGGAAAGAACAGATTTTCGCTGTCCGGGACGCGCAGCGCGCGGCTGCGCCCCTTGTCGTCGGCCAGGATCACCCATTCGAGTCCCAGCTGAGACACCATGACGTCACCCAGGGCCACGCCGAGGGCCTGCAGGGCGAACGGTTCGTCGGCGTCCACGAACTTGCCGTCGATGAGTCTCTGCAGGATGCGCAGGTCGTCCTCGGTCTGGCGCAAGCTGGGGCCGACGTGCCGGCGAGCCAGCTGATCGGCGAGCTCGCGCTGCGTCTGGTTCTGGCGGACGTCCTGACCCGAGAGCTCGAGAATCTGTGCCTCGTCTGCGCTGAGAACCGGCCCCGGAAGCATGCTGGCGAGGGAGAGACCGAGCGAGAGCCCGAGCAGTGCTCGCGCCCATCGGCGCTTGCGCCCACGAAGCGTCGCGTCTCGCGCTCCGTTTGGCTGCATGCCGCACGATCGCGCGCTTGGCGGTCGCGCTCCGTGAGATCGCGCTCCGTGAGATCGCGAGCGGGGCGGCGGGGATGACTTGCGTGGCAACGAAACGACTCCTTCTCGCTCTGGCTAGACTAGCGCGACCTCGCGATCGCGTCTGGTCCTGCGCATCCTCTGCACGGTATGGTTAGCTCCCGATCGGCGCAGGCCGGCGCTCGCCATGGCCCGGCCGCCGCTCGATCAAACTTCTGGGGGGGATATGGAGCAGGTGAGTGAGGGGTTCATCGCGGTCCTCGAACAGGGCTTTGCGAGGTTCCTGGTTCAGCCCATCATCGGGGTTCTCTTCTTCGATCTCTGGTTCTGGGACAACGGACAACCGGATGACGTCAAGCTTCCCCTCGTCGTGACGTGGTTGGTGATGGGCGCGCTCTTCTTCACGTTGCGGTTCGCGTTCATCAACATCCGAGGCTTCCAGCACGCGATCGCTTGCGTGCGCGGTCACTACACGCATCCCGAGGACGCGGGAGAGATCTCCCACTTTCAGGCGCTTTCCGCGGCGCTTTCGGCGACCGTCGGTTTGGGCAACATCGCAGGGGTTGCGGTCGCGATCGGGGCCGGAGGGCCTGGCGCTACGTTCTGGATGATCCTGGCTGGCTTTCTGGGTATGAGCTCGAAGTTTGCGGAGTGCACCTTGGGCCAGAAATACCGGGTGGCTCGCGAGGATGGCCACGTGTCGGGCGGACCGATGCACTATCTGCGGGACGGCCTCGCCGAGCTGGGCTCCGCTGGACGCACCTTGGGTACCGTGCTCGCACCGCTATTCGCTTTCATGTGCATCGGAGCGAGCCTGGGCGGCGGGAACATGTTCCAGGCCAATCAGTCCTTTGCGCAGGTGGCCAACGTCATGGAGCTGAGTCCCGATGGTCCCGGTGCCGCGATCTACGGAGTCGTGTTGGCCGTCTTCGTCGGGGCTGTGATCATCGGTGGGATCCGTCGAATCGGTCAGGTGGCCGGCGTGATGGTGCCGGTCATGTGTGGCGTCTACGTCGTCTGCGGGTTGGTGATCCTGATGCTCAATGCCGCGGAGATTCCGGGGGCACTCGGTGTAATCGTGTCCGGCGCGTTTACACCCGAAGGGATTCAGGGCGGGCTGATCGGAGTGTTGATCCAGGGCTTCCAGCGGGCGGCTTTCAGCAATGAAGCGGGTGTGGGCTCCGCATCGATCGCGCACTCGGCAGCCAGTACCAACGAGCCGATTCGCGAGGGCATGGTCGCCTTGCTCGAACCCTTCATCGATACGATCGTGGTCTGCACGATGACTGCGCTCGTGGTCGTCGTCACCGGTGCCTACGATCCGGCGAGCGGTGCGGGCAGCGGGATCGAGATGACCTCGTGGGCATTCGGTCGCGAGATCTCCTGGTTTCCGACCATCCTCTCGGTGACCGCCGTGCTGTTCGCCTTCAGCACCATGATCTCTTGGAGCTACTACGGGGAGCAGTGCTGGGCGGAGCTCTTCGGCACTCGCGCGATCCTGGCCTACAAGCTGCTCTTCCTGGTGTTCGTGTGGATCGGTAGCGTGTTCCCGCTGAGTACGGTGATCGACTTTTCCGACGGAATGTTGCTCGGGATGTCGCTGCCGAACATCCTCGGCGTGATGCTGCTCTCGGGAAAGATCCGGAGCGACCTGAACTCCTACCTCGACCGGCTCGAGCGCGGCGAGATCCAGGCGGTCATCTAGGCGCTAGCGCCAGCCAACGCTCCGTTCCTCGAGGATGCGCCAGGCGCCTTCCTCGTCGGGGCCCATGAGCATCTGGATCTCCGTCGGGTCGTCGAACTCGGAATCGAGTCGGGTCGCGGTGACCAGCACGTTCGCTCCCTCGCGCGTGTATACGGGGTCGTCGAGGCGCACGTACTCGGTGGTGCCGCGCTTGGCTGCGATCACCTCGCGGATCTCGTTCTTGTAATCGATTCCCGTCAGGGTGCGGTCCACGTTCCCGTCGACCAGGATCTCGATCTTGGCATCGATGGAGTAGCAGTCGGTGAACCGGTCGCGAAAGCTACGCGCCAAGCTGTTGCACGCGCGGTACAGGCGCTTGGCCGTAAGGATGGGGTCCTCCTTGGCGGCTGGCCGGATCAGGCTGGGCTGCTCGACGTCCGTGCGCGCTTCGAGCTGCCGTGCGGCGCTCCAGGTCTGCTGTTCGCCGATCGTGACGGGGAGCAGGAGGGTGTCGGCAACCCCGCTCAGGACACTATCAGCGAGAAAGAAGGCCATGATCTCGGGACGTACGGCGTAGAAGGCGCCCTGAAAGTTGCGCAGGGCGAGGCGCGTTCCACTGTAGACGGGCGGTCCCTCGTAGCCCGGATTCGTGCGCGTATCGAGGGTCATGCAGCCGCTGGTCAGGCTTCCGGTCAAGACAATGGCTCCGAGTGCACAGGTCCATGGCGTTCGCACGGCGGCCCACTCCTTTCGTGTTCTTGGTTGCTTTCGTGTCTGCTGGTTGCGTCGTTCGTCGTGTTACCGGGCTGGCCTCACTGGGCGAATCGTCGCACAACGAGCCAGGCGCTCCAACCCAGGGCGAGGCCGACCAGCTCGGTCGAGAAGAGTCCGATTCCCGACTGGAGGGGAGCTTCCGAGCAGAGCAGGCTGATCGCCCGCCCACCTGCGAGTCCGCCCCACACTGCGAGGTGGAGTTCGAGTCCGCGTCGAACGGCCTCTGCCTTGCCCAGCCAGAAGAGGGGCAGCAGGCCGAGTCCCAGCTCCAGCCCGCCGTAGACGGTCTGGATGTCCCCGCGGGCCAGCGGAGTGGTCAGCTCGAGCTCGATCAGGCTCGCCATCGCCTCCGTCTGCACCAGGAACAGGATCCCCAGAGTGATCAGGGTGAGGGCACCCAGCACGAGGATGCAACGACCGTAGAGGAGTGCCGTGGAGGAGCTCATGGCAAGCGAACCTTTCTCTTCGTGGACAGGACACGCGCTCTCGGAGGTCAATGCGCGTGCCCCTCCGCGCGCAGCCAGCTCAGGGTGTCGGTAAGGGTCTCCCGCGCGGGACGCGGTGCGTGTGCGAGATCCTCGCGGGCATGGTGAGAGCCGAGCCCCCAGAAGGCACTCCCCATCTCGAGTAGCACCGGATCAGGGAGCGAGAGTCGATCGCGCCATTGTCTCGGGAGTGCGCCGAGTCCGCGCGCGAGTCTGCGAAGCAGCGGCGCCGATGGGCGCAGACTCGGCAGACTCCGCCCGCCTGCCAGCTCGGCGATGGTTTCGAAGAACCGATCCAAGGGCCAATGGAAGCCGGGTAGGTGGTACAGCGGACGCGGGGCAGGCAGCTGGAGCAGCCGCGCGAGTGCCGAGGCTACATCGCGCACGTCGACGAAGGCGATTCCACCGGGGAGGCGGCAGGGAAGCCGGTTCTCGAGTACGCGCAACACGTGCCCGCTCGAACGCAGCCGGTGGTCGCGGGGCCCCAGCAGGACCGGCGGCCGTACGATCACCAGCGGTATGTCGTGCTCGCGGGCGCGCGCCCGCAGTCGCCGCTCGGCCTCGAGCTTCGATGCGTAGTAGGGCCAGTGCTGAATGATGGCCTCGCAATCCGGAGCATCTTCGTAGGCGATCTCGTCGGCGCTGTGGAAGCACCCGACCGTCCCAGAGGTCGAGACGAAGATCATGCGCGCCTGGCGCTGGGCCGCGAAGTCGAAAGCATTCAGGCTCCCGCCTACATTGGTTCGGTAGGAATGCTCGGCATCGGATCGCGAGTGGCTCACGTAGGCAGCCAGGTGGAGCACCTGTTCGACCTCGCGCAGAGCGGGGTGTGCGGCCCAGCGCTCCGGAGCTTCGAGGCGGCCTTCGATGAGCTCGATCTCGCGGAGCGACTGTGCCCAGGGCTGGGACTGCCAGGCCTTGGGGTCGCGCACCAGCACCGCGACCGGCTCGCGAAGCTCGCTCTCCAGCAGGTGCCGGCCCAGGAAGCCCCCGGCACCGGTCACCAGGATTCGCGGTTCAAGCGAGGCCGCCACGTCGCGGTTCTGGGGCTGACTCCGAGAGCTCGCTACCGGGTCCGTCCCCTGGATCCTGATTTCCGGCACCGAAGACGTTCGTCGGATCGATCGCGCGCTTGATTCCATGGATCCAGGCGCGCTCTCCCTGCGAGAGCACGCGCGGAAGGAAACGTTGGCGCAGCTTGCCTACACCGTGGTGGTGCGACAGCGAGCCCCCGGAGCGCAGAATCTCGTCGCGCGCCTCGCGCTCGATTGCTGCGAAGGCTTCGCTCGGGTTCTCGACGCCCTCGCTGCCGATGCCGAAGTAGAAGTACACGCACACACCGGTGGCATAGAGCTGGGTGATCCGGCAGCCGTAGAAGGGGGATCCGGGCAAGCCGCGCAGACGGTGCTCGTCGAGCACGCGCTGACGTACGTTCACGCACAGGCTGTGGACCTGACTCCAGGGAACCGCAGTCTCGAACGACTCCGCCAGAACCTGGTGTCGCATGACGAAGTCGCGCACGTAGGCGATGGCGAAGGTGAGCTGGTAGCCCTGGCGACCGTTGCTGCCTCCGCCGGCGAGGCCGCCGTGACGTCGCGCCAGTGTCGCGACTCTACGCTTCTGCTCGCGAACCTCGCTCTGGCTGCCTTCGTAGAGCAAGGTGCACGCGACCAGCTCTGCCGGATCGAAGCCGCGCACTCGGAACAGGTAGAGCTGCTCGAGCTGGCTGCGAAGTTTCGCGAGCCCTGACTTCCTGGTGCGCAGCGCTTGTCCGAACTGGAACTGCATGTTGTCCATCAACCGCACGCTCGCGGGCAGCGAGCCCGATCGAGTCAGCTCGAACAGAAACTCGAGCCCGTGGTTGAAGTTGCGAAACAGGAAGGAGCCGTACTCTGAGATCGGTGCGCGCTCGCAGATGCGCACGGTCGCCTCCGTGATGACCCCGAGACAGCCTTCGGAGCCCAGCATCAAGCTGCGCATGTCGAGTCCGACCGACTCGCGCGGAACTGCGTGCTGACGATCGATCGTCCCGGTTGGGGTCACCACACGGACATCGAGGACCAGATCCTCGATGTTGCCGTAGCGGTTCTTCTTCATGCCGCTGGCCCGGGTCGCGATCCAGCCTCCCAAGGTCGAGTGCTCGATGCTGTCGGGCTCGTGCCCCAAGGTGAATCCATACTCCGACAGCTGGGCTTCGATCAGCCGCCCCACCGCGCCGGCCTGAATGCGAGCGAGCTTGTTCGTGGGATCGATCCAGAGGATCCGGTGCATCCGGCTCATGTCGATCGAGGCGATCATGCGGCTCTCGGTCTCGGGGCAGCCCAGCGCCTCGGTTACGTTGGTCCCCCCGCCGTAGGGGATCAGGCATACGCCGTGGGTCTTCGCCGCGGCGACGATCGCTTCGACTTCGGCATGCGAGCTCGGGAACAGCACCACGTCCGGCACGCGCTCGAACGCCCCATGGCGCACGCGGTAGATATCGTCGTAGGTGTGCCCGTGGCCATGCCGGCGGCGGACCAGCTCGTCGCGCACGATCGCATCCTGCGGCAGAACCTTCTGCAGCTCCGCGAGGAAGTGCGGCTGTTCGCGCGCCGGTGGGATGTTGGGGGACGCCGCGTTCTCCTTGCGCTCCAGGGGAAGTTGGATCTGATCGCGCATGAATTCCAGCAGGTGCGGAAGCTCCTGGCCGGCCAGCGCGTAGCGGCTTCCCGAGAGTTCGACGTGCCCTGCAGTGTTGATCCGAAACTCTGTGTCCTTGAAGCCCCAGCCATCCAGACGCAGGTCGTCGGGGGTGTCCTGGGGAATGGACGGGGGATAGATCCGCTCGAGCGGCGGCTCCGCGCCGGGAGTGGGGATCCGCGCATCGCGGTCCCCGTGGACGGCGCCGAAGTCCGAGACCCCGCAATCCGAGGTCGAGGGCTTTGCCTGGTCAGCAGGTGCGTTCGGGCGCGCCCCTGCGGGCTCGCCGTGTGCGGACGTCGACTGGGAAGTGGATCTGGCCATGTACGGCAGCTTACCAGAGCCGAGTGGCGACATCGCAGCCAGCGCGCATCATGTAGACTTGCGCCGAGGCTTTCGACGTGGCATCTCGGGCGGAGCATGCGCCCTCGAGCGCGCCGACGTTGCGCTACGTCGCGGATGTGGCCACGTTGTCGAGCTGGATCCAATCCGCGCCGCGCGCGTCTACCAGGCGCTCGGGCCGTGCGGTCGAGCAGGACGCTCGCACGAGCGACTCTCGTGCGGCATCGCGTCCGGCAATAACGGGAGCTTAGGGGTAGAGATGAGTGTGCAAATCGAGGAATCCGGGCCGGTAGAGAGACTGCTGCGAATCGAGGTGCCGATCGCCGAGGTCGATGCCGCCTTCGATCAGGTCTACCGACGGCTACAGCGCAAGTCTCGAGTGAAGGGGTTTCGCCCCGGAAAGACTCCGCGAGCGGTGCTCGAGAAGTATTTCGGGGAGCAGGTGCGCGGTGACGTTCTCGAGGTGGTGGTGCGGGAGAGCCTCGGCAAGGCGCTCGAGGAGTCCAAGCTGCCGGTGATCTCCGAGCCACAGCTCAAGCCGGAGGATGCCCCCAAGCAGGGGGCGCCGTTCGTCTACGAGGCGACGGTGGAGATCCGGCCCGCGATCGAGCTCGCGCAGGTGCGGGGACTCGCCGTCACGCGGCCTCCTGCCGAGGTGCCGGATCAGGACCCCGTCGAAGGGCATCTCGAGGAGCTGCGGCGGTCGCACGCGACCCTCGCGGACGAAGACGAGGGCGCGACCTTGAGCCGGGGCCACGTGGCCATCCTGAACTATCACGGGACGATCGACGGAGAGGAGTTCCAGGGTGGCAAGGACACCGACCTGGAACTCGAGATCGGCAGCGAGCAATCGCTCCCGGGCTTCGACGACGCGTTGATCGGGATGGCGCCAGGCGAGACTCGCGAGTTCCCCATCGATGTGCCGGAAGACGACGGTCGCGAGGCGGTCGCCGGCAAGCAAATTCAGTTCTCCGTCGATCTCCTGAGCATCAAGAAGCGGATACTGGCGGAGCTCGACGACGAGTTCGCGAAGGACGTGTCCGACTTCGATTCGCTCGAAGAGTTCAAGGCAGATCTGCGACAGCGCGTGGACCAGGGCCGGGAACGCGAGCAGAAGCGTCAGCTCCGCGAGGCGGTGATCGACGCAGCGATCGCCGCGAATCCGTTCCCGGTGCCGCCTTCACTCGTGCAGCGTCAGCTGACCAGCCGGATGACCCGCGCGGTCCAGCAGCTACGCGGACGCGTGCCCGACGACACGCTCCGGCAGATGATCGACTCGTGGGCTGAAGAGTGGAAGCCGGCCGCGGAGCGCGATGTGCGCCTTGCGTTCCTGGTGAACGAGATTGCGCAGGCCGAGGGCTTCGAGGTGTCGGATGAGGACTACGATGCTCGCCTGCGACAGCTGGCGGAGGACTCGGGGCGCAAGGTCTCCCAACTTCAGCGAGAGTATCGGGAGGCGGGAGCCGACGCGGGTCTGCGTCAGGCCCTGCTCGAGGAGCGAGTGATTGATTTCCTAACTGCCGAAGCTACCCTCTCGGATTCCTAACGCGTTGAAAGTGTTAGGGAAATTGCGCTCTGCCACGGGCTGTCACCAGCGCGGGCAGGGGCGTGGGGGTGCCAGGCGTAGCCCGCGCAGGACGCGCGCGGAGAGAGGGGGCGCATTCGTGCAGGGCAAGTCGAGGGCAGGCGGGAGGCAGCTGACCTCCTACGGTGCGCAGCTGTGCGGAAGTACGCAGGTGCGATTCACCGGTTCGCTATAGTATCGTGCGAATGTCGATGTTTGTTCCATTCGTAATCGAGCAGTCCCACCGCGGTGAGCGGTCCTACGACATCTACTCTCGGCTCCTGAAAGAACGCATCATCTTTCTCGGCAGCCCCATCAACGACGACGTTGCGAATCTGATCATCGCGCAGCTGTTGTTCCTCGAGGCGGAAGATCCGGAGCAGGACATCCACCTCTACATCAATTCCCCGGGCGGCGACGTCAACGCGGGCCTCGGAATCTACGACGTGATGCAGTATGTGCGCCCAGACGTCGAAACGATCTGTATGGGCCAAGCCGCCAGCATGGGAGCGATCCTGCTGGCCGCGGGAGAGCGCGGCAAGCGCTTCTCGCTGCGGCACTCGCGCATCATGATCCATCAGCCCATGGGAGGAATCTCCGGGCAAGCGGCCGACATCCAAATTCATGCGGAAGAGATCCTGAAGATCCGGCATCAGCTCAACGAGGTGCTGGCCTCGCACACCGGCCGCGACGTAGCGGAAGTCGAAAAGAACACGGAGCGGGATCGGTTCATGTCTGCTGAAGAGGCCGTGAACTACGGGATCATCGACCGGATCGTGGATTCCAGCCAGGCGGACCCAAAGACCGGCCGAGACCAGAAGGGGCCAGAAGCATGAAGAAGAAGAAGGACGAGGGCTCCAACGTGGCGTGTTCTTTCTGTGGCAAGAGCCAGAAAGAGGTCAAGAAGCTGATCGCAGGGCCCACGGTCTACATCTGCGACGAATGCATCGAGCTCTGCAACGACATCATCGCCGAAGAGACGACGAGCGGAGTCGAAGGTGGCCCCTCCTCGGTCCCCAAGCCCAAGGAGATCAAGGAGGTTCTCGACCAGTACGTGGTCGGCCAGTCGCGCGCCAAGAAGATCTTGGCGGTTGCCGTGCACAACCACTATCGGCGCATCGAGAACCAGTCGGTCGTGGGCGACGTGGAGCTGCAGAAGTCCAACATTCTCCTTCTCGGGCCCACCGGCAGCGGCAAGACGCTCCTGGCTCAGACCTTGGCTCGCATCATCGACGTTCCGTTCACGATCGCAGATGCCACCACGCTCACCGAAGCCGGCTACGTGGGGGAGGACGTCGAGAACATCATCCTCAACCTGCTGCAGGCTTCGAACTACGATGTGGAGCGGGCACAGCGTGGCATCGTCTACATCGACGAGATCGACAAGATCGCGCGCAAGAGCGAGAACCCGTCGATCACGCGCGACGTGTCTGGTGAGGGGGTTCAGCAGGCACTGCTCAAGATCATCGAGGGCACTGTGGCGAACGTACCTCCGAAGGGAGGGCGAAAGCATCCCCAGCAGGAGTTCGTCCAGGTCGACACCACCAACATTCTGTTCATCTGTGGCGGAGCTTTCCACGGAATCGAAGATGTCATCCAGCGCCGAACCGGCGGTCAGGGAATGGGATTCGGCGCCGAGCTCAAGCAGCGGCGCCGCAAGCGCGTCGGCGAGATCCTGAAAGAGACGCAGGCCGAGGACCTGCTGCAGTTCGGGATGATTCCGGAGTTCATCGGACGTCTTCCGGTCGTGGCCACCTTGGACGAGCTCGACGAGCAGGCCCTGGTCACCATCCTGACCGAACCCAAGAACGCGCTGGTCAAGCAATACCAGAAGCTCCTCGAGCTCGAAGGCGTGAACTTGCGTTTCATGGACGCAGCGTTGCGCGCCGTGGCTCAAGTGGCTCTCAAGCGTAAGTCCGGCGCGCGTGGGTTGCGCTCGATCCTCGAAGCGACCATGCTGGAAGTCATGTACGAGATTCCTTCTCGGGATGACATCTCCGAGGTGGTGATCGGCGAGGAGTCGATCCTGCACGGAGCAGAGCCCATCATCGTCTACGATCAGGCCGAGAGTGCGTAGACAGAACGGGGGACGGTCGAATGGCGATCTTCAAGGGTGACGACGGAAGCGGACGTAGCGGCGACGGCGATGCAGGAGAGCCCGAGGTTCTGCCGCTGCTCCCACTGAAGGAGCAGCTCGTCTTCCCGCACATGGTCATGCCCCTGTTCGTCGCGCGCTCGAAGGGCGTGAAGGCGCTCGAGCAAGCCTGGGCCAACAACCGTCAGCTCATCCTCGCGTGTCAGCGCGATGCGTCTACCGAGAACCCCGGGCAGGGCGACGTCTACGAGGTGGGAACCCTCGGTGTCATCGTCCAGCTGCTCAAGCTGCCGGACGGGATCCACAAGGTTCTGGTCGAGGGCAAGCAGCGTGCTCGGATTCGTGGGGTCACGGACGAAGGAACACACCTGAGTGCTACGGCCGAGCTGATCGAAGAGGCCGAGGAGCGCAGCATCGAGGTTCAGGCCCTGGTCCGGACCATTCATTCGACCTTCGAGAGCTACATGAAGCTCAACAAGAAGGTCCCGCCCGAAATGCTCGCGACCATTCAGAATATCTCCGATGCGGGTCACCTGGCCGACCTCATCGCCGCACAGCTGAACCTGAGCATCGAGGACCGCCAGCGGGTGCTCGAGATCGAGCAACCGAAGGAACGCCTGGAGGAGGTCTATGCCCTCATGCAGGGCGAGATCGACGTCCTGCAGGTCGAAGGTCGCATCCGGTCGCGCGTCAAGAAGCAGATGGAGCGCTCCCAGAAGGAGTACTACCTCAACGAGCAGATGCGGGCCATTCAGAAGGAGCTCGGGGAACGCGACGAGTTCAAGAGCGAGGTCCAAGAGCTCGAGGAGAAGCTCAAGCAGCTCAAGGCGCCCGAAGAGGCGCGCGAGAAGTGCGAGAAGGAAATCAAGAAGCTCAAGATGATGTCGCCCATGTCGGCGGAAGCCACCGTGGTGCGAAACTACATCGACTGGATCCTTTCACTCCCGTGGGAGGATTACCGAGACGAGAACAAGGATCTCAAGGCAGCCGAGAACATCCTCGAAGAGGATCACTTTGGTCTCGACAAACCGAAGGAGCGCATCCTCGAGTTCCTCGCCGTCCAGACTCTGGTCAAGAAGCTCAAGGGTCCGATCCTCTGCTTGGTGGGACCTCCCGGCGTGGGCAAGACCTCCCTCGGACGTTCGATCGCTCGAGCGACCGGCCGGGACTTCGTCCGCATCAGTCTGGGTGGAGTGCGCGACGAGGCCGAGATCCGCGGTCATCGCCGGACCTACATCGGGGCGTTGCCCGGCAAGATCATCCAGGGGCTCAAGAAGGCGGGCAGCGGCAATCCGGTCTTCCTGCTGGACGAGGTCGACAAGATGTCGATGGACTTCCGCGGCGATCCGAGCGCGGCGCTGCTGGAGGTTCTCGATCCCGAGCAGAACCACTCCTTCAACGATCACTACCTGGATCTCGACTACGACCTGTCACGGATCATGTTCGTCACCACGGCCAACGTGCTCTCGAACATTCCGCGACCGTTGCTCGATCGTATGGAGATCATCCACATTCCCGGGTACATCGAGGAAGAGAAGCTCCAGATCGCGCGAAAGTTCCTGATCCCGAAGCAGATCGAGGCCAATGGACTCGAGGACAAGCACCTGACCTTCTCCGATCAGGGTGTGCTCGAGATCGTGCGCCGCTACACGAAGGAATCGGGTGTCCGAAATCTCGAGCGCGAGATCGGCTCGGTCTGCCGCAAGGTCGCGCGCGAAGTGGTGCTCGATCAGAACAAGGAACACGTCAAGATCGGTCCGAAGCACGTCAAGAAGTACCTCGGCACCGAGAAGTTCCGCTTCGGGCGCGCAGAGGAGCAGGATCAGGTTGGCATCTGTACCGGCCTGGCATACACCGAGGTCGGTGGCGATCTGCTGGTGATCGAAGCCTTGGTGACTGCGGGTAAGGGACGCGTGCAAGTCAGCGGGCGGCTCGGTGAGACCATGCAGGAGTCTGCGCAGGCCGCGCTATCCTACGTGCGTCGCCGGGCGCGGCAGCTCAAGCTCGCTCGCGACTTCTACCAGAAGGTCGACGTGCACATCCACGTTCCCGAGGGCGGAGTTCCCAAGGACGGGCCTTCCGCGGGGATCACCATGGCCACCGCGCTGACATCGGCACTCACCGGCATTCCGATTCGCGCCAACATCGCGATGACCGGCGAGATCACCTTGCGCGGTCGAGTGCTACCGATCGGCGGCCTCAAGGAGAAGCTCATCGCGGCACTGCGCGGTGGGATCACGACCGTGCTCATCCCCAAGGAGAACGAGCGTGATCTCCGCGAGATCCCGCCTAAGGTCAAGCGAAGCCTCGAGATCATCTTCGTCGAGAGCATGGACGAAGTGCTCCAGAAGGCGCTCGTGCTTCCGGATCCCCACGCGTTCGACGAGCCGATGGAGTATCCGATCGAGGACATCTTGAGCCTCGAGACACCCGCGCAGCACGCCGAGGTCAACTAGACCGAAAGCGAGCCTGTTCGAGCCCGCAAACGCGGGGCACGCATTTGGTGGGCGGGTAGCTCAGTTGGTAGAGCGGCGCCCTTACAAGGCGATGGTCGGAGGTTCGAGTCCTCTCCTGCCCACCAGTTGTGCGTCTCAGCTTCTTGGAAGTCTGGCGGTCGAATGGATGCCGAAGTTTTGGACTCAAAGTCCGCACCCGCCGACCGGGTCAGGGCGCTACGCCTCTACCGATTCTCGAACGCCAGGCAGTACGTCGATCGTCGGGGCCTTCACCACGCCTCTACCTCTGATTCGCTATGGAGTGCTCCTGAACGCGAAGACGTCCTGCGCTCATCGCGCTCTCCGTTCCTGTGTCAACTCCTACGGCGCGATTCGACGAGAGCAGCGATGCGCACCACCAGATCCTC
>QJZC01000041.1 GCA_003247575.1 Pseudomonadota bacterium | reverse complement strand
AGGGAAAGAAGGCCACCAATGCGAACAACTCGCAGTTTTCCAACAAGTTCGGCCTATTGAGTGGGCGCATGTCACTCGAGCTCCCCGATGGAAAGACCCGGATTGCGCTCTTCGGAAGCAACCTGCTCAACCGCGAGTACGTGGCAAACTCTCTCGACGCGGTTGCGTTCAACCTGCAGTTCTTCGGACCGCCACGCCAGTTCGGGATCGAAGTCCTGCGAAGCTTCTAGGGCCCTTGGTCTAGCGCCCTGAGTCAGGACGCCAGAATTGGCGACACGGGAGCGCACCGAACACCATCCGCACACGTTCAGTCGTGTCGAGCCGCCATCAGCTCGACCTGCGAACGCACATTGAGCTTTCGAAAGATCGCTTTGAGGTGGTTTCGCGCGGTGTTGGGGCTGATGTTGAGCTCGGCTGCGATCGCCTTCGTCCGAAGTCCTCTTTCAGCGAGTTGGGCAACTTCGGACTCGCGCGGAGAGAGCGAGCGCCAACGTGGCGACGGATCGCCCCCGGACACGGAGGACTGCGCCTTCGCGCCGGCAGGTTCCTCCACCGTGAGTACCTGCCTTGCGGCCACCAGAACGCAGGTCTCGCTGTCGGGGTGATGGCACTGAGCCGAAGCGAAGGGACAGCGGAGATGTTCCAGCCAGGGGCACTCGGCCAGGGGGGCGCCGTGATTGTGTAGGCCGTTAGGCATCGCTTTGGGAACACGATCCACGAACACCACGGTGCGCCGCTCCGGGTCGGCCACTTCCTGGTCGGTGCATACTCTGAATCTCCGCTCTCCCTACACGAACCCCGTGGACGGGCGAATGGACCAGCGACCAACGGAACCAGAGAGGAACAGAGACCGAGCAGAAAACCCGCGATCCTCGGCTACGGTACTCGAGGCGCCCCAGCTTCGGTGCGCGCTCGAAGTCCGAAGTCGAGGTTGGCACGCACCTCGGCTTGGCTCTCCCGACGTCCGTCAAACTCCGGAGCACCCCGTCGCTCGTTCCGGCTCGTTCCGGCGCGCTCCGGTTGCTCGCTCCGGTTCTCCGCGAGAATGCGGGGCATTTTAGCACTCTACGCTTCGATTGCTTGCCAGCCGTTCGAATCGCGCTCGATTTGACCCGAGTGGGCCATGTCGCGTAACCCATTCGAGCCATTCACATCGCGAGCACGCATCCGTCCTCGCAAGCTCGACCGAGCTCGCGAACCCCTCCGTCGATCGCAGCCGAGTGAAACCGTCCGCTTGCTAGAGCGTCGTTGGCTACGCGAACGAGTCCGCGTTCGCTTCAGCCATAGCTGAATTCGGCTATTAAAATTGACCTTTTCGGGCCATTCGGAGCCTCGTCCGACGAACCGATCAACGCCCCATGAGCCCACTCCCTACACGCACTCGTCCGATAGGATGCGCACGCGATCGGCCGGCGAGCTTCGCGCATCGGCGACACCGGACAGATCGTCGAAAATCATGACCACACGCATTCAGCTCACCACGACGCCCACTCGAATCGAGGTCTTCGTGCACGGGTTCCTCGACCAGAGGGCGATCTCGCAGTTCTACGAGACACTCGTCGCGATCGAGTCGTCCGAGGAAGAGCGGCTGATCTCGAACATCGAGCTCCGCCTTCAGCTCGCGGGCCTCGCCAAGCTGGATGATTGCGGGATCGGCATGCTTCTGTTGGTCGTGATGGTGAGCGGTACGAAGCGCGCCGTGGTTCACGGCGCCTCGGAAGAGGTGGTCTCGCTCCTGTCCCCCTTCCCATGCTTCCTCGTGGCCTAGCAGCCCAGGACCTGCCCGGGCCCGAAAACCTTCCGACCGGAGCCTCGTCGAGTCCCGAACGTTTCCAGACCCTGACTCGCGCGCTTCCAGCAGTGGGTGCTAGCGCTGCCTCCGGGCCCGAGGAAGCACCCTAAATCCGAACTGGAGTTCGGCTATCAGGAGCAGCCAGAATGGAGGAGCCGGCCGGCTCCAGCACCCTCTCTGGGCGAGCGTGGAACCAATTCGGCGGCATCGAGCCGCTCGCTGGGTCGCTTCGGTAGGTCCGCATCGGGGGTTCGCCCCCTTATTCCGATCTTCCATTCGGTTTTATGCTGGACTAGGATCGTGAGGATGACCCCTTCCGAGACTGCGAGCGGCCTCACCGATCCGCCGGCCCTCGGCGCCTCTGGGGCCAACGCTACTCCGGCGCGCACGACGCGGGCCGGCCCGAATCGGAGCGGACCCACTCCGACCGAGGCGACTCCGGCCGAAGCCACTCGGAGTCCCACGAGTCGGAGCGGTCGGGGCTCCCGGCTGGGGAAAGAGGCGCCCAGCCAACCTGCGCGCCAGCGCCGCCCGCAGGCTCGCGCATTGGCCACCCGTGCTCGCCTGCTCGAAACCGCGCAGAAGCTCTTCACCCGGCAGGGAGAAGAAGCGACGACGATGCAGGACATAGCAACCGGTGCCGGCGTCGGTGTCGGTACGGTGTACCACCACTTCTCCGACAAGCGCGCGCTCCTGCTCGAACTGATCGACCAGTACGGCAATGCGGTGGCCGCTCGCCGCCGAACCGAGCTTGAGCTCGCGACGTTCCTCGGGGATGATGCACGCGGCGCGGTACAGCGCTGGCTGCTGCGAGCGTACGAGCGATTGCGCACCCAGCCATCCCTGTATCTCGTGATCCTGGCGCTCGCACAACGCGATGCCGAGGTACGCGAGCGCTACCGCCGCATCGAAGAACTGGCCATCGAGCGGCTGTGCAGCCTGATCGAGTTCGCGCAAGCCCGGGGCATTGCGCGCCCGGACGTCGCCCCGGCAGCCGCGGCGTTCCTGATTCACCACGCCATCGACATGGCAGCCATGCAACTCCTCGTGCACGACCGGAGCGAGACCGATCCCGAGAAGGTCCTGCGCGAGCTTGCCGACATGATCTGTCGCTACATCCTGGAGGAGACGCGATGAGCACAAACTGGGAGACGGCGGACGTCCTCAAGACGCCGATGGAAGTCTGCTGGCAGTTCGACTACGAGATCGACAGCCAGCGGCTCCGGAATCTCTACTCGAAAGCGAAACGCCAACAATGGGACGCGGAACAGGCGCTCGACTGGAGCCTCGAGATCGATCCCTCGCGGCCACTGATCGACGAGAGCCGGTTCGGAATGGCCCAGCTCCCGTTCTTCAAGGCCCTTCCGCAAAGGCAGCAGGAGACCTTTCGGGCGCACATGACCGCCTACCAGCTCTCTCAGTTCCTTCACGGGGAGCAGGGCGCCTTGATGACGGCCGCCGCTCTCACGCATGCCGTGCCCGACTACGAAGGCAAGCTCTACGCTGCCACGCAGACGATGGACGAGGCCCGCCACGTAGAAGTCTACGAGAAGTACGTGCGCAAGCTCGCGATCGTGTACCCCATCGGACGCTTCCTCAAGGATCTGATCGACAAGACCCTGACCGCGGACCACTGGGTGAAGATCGCAATCGGCATGAACATGGTGGTCGAGGGCCTGGCGCTCGCATCCTTCCACAACATGCGTCGCTCCACGACGTGTGAGCTGCTGCGCTCGATCGTCGAAGGCGTGCTTCGAGATGAATCCCGCCATGTGGCGTTCGGTAGCGTCTACGTCGGTGAGGCGATCGCCCAGATGCACGCGGACGACCGTGAGGACATCGCCGAGTTCGCCTTCGAAGCCGTGCGCGCGATGATGCGCGGCAACGGTGGGGAACGACGCGGGCGTGGCGCGCTACTGCTCGCCGACCCAGGATTCCTCGAAGTCCTCGCAAAGGCGGAGATCGAACCCGAGCAGATGTTTCGTGGGTTCCAGGAGGCGCGTGAGCAGGGGATCAAGGTGCGCCCCCCGAGCGATCAGGTGCACTCCTTCCGCGACCTGATGATGCCCGCCCTGGTTCGAGTGGGTGCCGTTACCGAGCGCTCTCGAGCTCTCTACGCCGAGGCGAACATCCCCGTCTGGGAGGACCGCACCGTGCTCGAGTCACTCGAGGACCAGGAGACCGGCGAGATCGAGTTCGACTGACGACCTGGCTCGGCGCGTGCGATCGCTCACGCGTCACTCGACTGCCGCAATGCTTCGCGCGACCACGGTATCCCAGGGTCGGGCGGGTATGGCGGCGAGTCCCCGCCGCCAATGGGTCAGGATTCCTCTATTCCCCGAAGGCGGAACTGACTCGAAAACAGGAGAGCAGGCATGCACATCGGCGTCATGACCGGAGCAACCGACGGCTCCGAAGAAACTCTCGATGGAATCGTGGAATTCGCAAAGCGGGTGGAAGCGCACGGCTTTCATTCGGTGTGGATGGCCAACATCTTCTCCCTGGACGCTATCGGCACACTGGCGATCGTGGGCCGCGAGACCTCGCGGATCTCGCTCGGAACCGCCGTAACACCCACGTTCCCGCGGCACCCCACGGCGCTCGCACAGCAAGCTCTGACCACACAAGCGGCCTGCAAGGGCCGCTTCACGCTCGGAATCGGACTCTCGCACAAGCTCGTGATCGAAGACATGCTGGGGCTTTCCTATGACCGACCCGCGCGACACATGCGAGAGTACCTGCAGGTGCTCACCCCACTGCTCAGGGGAGAGCAAGCGAGCTTCCAGGGAGAGCTCTACCGCGTACGCGCGCGGCTTCAGATCCCAGGGGGAACGCCCACCCCGCTCCTCGTAGCCGCGCTCGGTCCGCAGATGCTGAAGCTCGCGGGCCAGCTCGCCGACGGCACGGTCACCTGGATGACAGGCCCCAAGACGCTCGAAGCACACATCGGTCCAGCCATTCGCGAAGCCGCGGCGAAGATGGATCGCCCCACACCGAGAATCGTCTCCGGCCTCCCCATCGCACTCACGGCCGACGTCGATCAGGCGCGGTCGGTCGTCGACCGCCAGCTCGCGATCTACGGCCAGCTTCCCTCCTACCGAGCAATGCTCGACCGCGAGGGCGCCAGAGGGCCAGCCGACGTCGCCCTGCTCGGAGACGAGTCCAGCTTGCGTGCAGGGATACGCCGCTTGCGCGAAGTCGGAGTCACGGAGTTCATCGCCGCGCCCGCGCAGATCGAGCCTGGAGCCGCGGAGCGCACGCTTGAGTTCCTGGCGACGGAGCTCTGACCCGCACGCGCTCTGCGGTACACTCACTCAAACCTGTGGGGGGAGGCTTCCGTGCTCGAGATGCGTGCTGCCGTTCTACGCGGCCCCGAACCGATGGTCGTCGAACAGGTCGAGCTCGATGGCCCGGAGGCCAGCGAAGTTCTCGTGAGAATCGTGGCGTGCGGAGTCTGCCACTCCGACTTCCACGTGCTTCGCCGTGCACGGGCAGGCGCGCTTCCGATCCCGACGGTACTGGGACACGAAGCGGCTGGAGTCGTCGAAGCCGTCGGTAGCAGCGTGCACACGGTCGAGCCGGGTGACCACGTCGTGCTCGCGTTTCGGCCGACTTGCGGGCGCTGTCCGTACTGTGTGCGGGGGACTCCCCAGATCTGCGAACGACCGGATCGACGTTCGCGCAGTGCAGCTGGGAAGCGCCCGCGGCTTCGTCTAGCGGGGCAGCCGCTGCTCCAGGGCATTGGCGTGGGCGGCTTCGCCGAGTATACGGTGATGCCAGAAGGGGGCGTGATCCCGATCCGCAAGGACGTCCCGCTCGAGACCGTGTGTCTGGTCGGATGCGCCGTCACCACTGGCGTCGGCGCGGTCATCTATACGGCGCACATCGAGCCGGGATGTGACGTGGCCGTACTCGGGCTCGGCGGTGTCGGCCTCAACATCGTACAGGGCGCACGCCTCGCGGGTGCCCGACGCATCATCGGCATCGATCGGGTAGCCGCCAAGTTCGATCTCGCACGCCAGCTCGGCGCCACCGACCTGATCGACGCCAGCAGCGAGAACGTTCTCGAACGCGTACAAGCGATCTCCGGCGGGTACCTCGACTACGCATTCGAGGCCATCGGACGCGGCGAGACGGTGCGACAGGCGTTCGAGATGATCCGCCCAGGCGGCACCGCAGTCGCCGTCGGACTCACCACCGAGGAAGTCACGCTTCCTGGAATGGGCCTGCTGCGCGAGAAGAAGCTCGTGGGCTCGATGTACGGCTCCGCGAGCGTGATGGACGCCATCCCGCGCATGATCGATCTCTACTGCCAGGGACAGCTCTGCCTGGACGAGCTCATCTCCAAGCGACGCCCCCTAGAGGAAATCAACGAGGCCTTCGCAGACCTACAGTCGGGCGCGGTGGCGCGCTCCGTGCTGATGATCGCGAACCGCTGACCAGCTCCCAGTCTGAGTTCCCAGATGGGCGTTGCCACGGAGACTCTGGGGTTTGGGCGGAACGGTAGCGAGCGGGATCTCCGCGACTGCATGAGCGAGATCGTCAATCAGGATCACCGTCCGAATCTGTTCTACAGTTTCCAGAAACCGGCGGAAGAGTTCCCAAGAGGCGGTCGAGTGGCGAGCCTTTGGGCAAGAAGGATGCAGAACTCCGTCATCAAACGCAGGAGCCTGATCACTCCCTCACCGAAGGGGGACCCAGCGCCGAGGTAGGCTTTCTTGGCCTCTTGTGCCTACCGTGACTGAGCTCGAAAAGACGCGAGCTGGCGCCGCGTCAAGCTGGCCTTGGGGGCGTCCTCTGATACGCGCATGGATCGAAACCGGTTCTGTCGCCCTCGCACGCAGGTCTTGGGTAGGAGTTGGCGTGCCGCCTCCGAGTCTACTCAGTTCTTCGCGTGACCAACCGATCTCGACCCCGTGGTCTCCGTGCAGGTTCCGAGCGGATTTCAGCTGAAGGAGCGTCTCGAGAGCGCCCCCGAAAGCCAGGTGTACATCGCTTCCGGCTTCGAGGACGCACGCATGGTCATTCTGAAGTCCTATGCTCCCGGCCCTGAGGGTGATTCGCGCATCGAGCGTGAGTTCGAGCTGCTTCGGCGGCTCGCGGGGACGGGGACGCCCGCGGCTCTCGAGCTGCTCTCGGGTACGCGGCAGACAGGCGCGACGCTCGTGCTCGAGTACGTGTCCGGGGTATCGCTCCGGGCGTGGGCGGCGACGGCACCCGTCACTCTGGAAGCGTTCCTGATCGTCGCGCAGCAGCTCGCGAAGACCTTGGCCCGCGTCCACCGAGGCCATGTCATCCACGGGGATCTGAATCCCGACAACATACTCATCGATCCGCAGAGCCGGAGTGCGTGGCTGCTCGACTTCGGGGCTGCCCGTCCGATCACCGAGTCGTCCCGCGCTGGCATCTCTTCGCACGGCTCACGACTGCGCGGGCTCGCCTACGTCTCTCCGGAGTTCACGGGCCGCATGGACCGAGGCGTGGACTCGCGCAGCGACCTCTACTCCCTCGGGACCTGCTTCTACCATGCACTCACTGGCGAGCCGCCGTTCTTGGAGACGGACGCCCTGGCTCTGATCCACGCGCACTTTGCGAAGTGCCCCGAGCCGCCGTGTGATCGACGCAGAGACCTACCGTCAGCGGTGTCGGACCTCGTGCTCAAGCTACTCGCAAAGTCTCCCGAGGACCGCTACCAGACCGCTCAGGGACTTCAGCATGACATCGAAATGTGCCTGGAGGACGTGCGTAGTACGGGCAGCATCCGGAACAGCTTCCAGGTCGGTGAGGCGGACGTACCGCATCGACCGCTCTTCCCGCACACACTCTACGGGCGCGAGCGCGAGGTCCGAGCGTTGAGCGACGCGTTTGCCCGCGCTCGGGCGGGCGTAGCGAACACACTCTGGATTCGAGGCGACCCGGGTTGCGGAAAGTCCGCACTGATCCGCTCGTTGCGCACCGCGATCTCGGAATCACAGGGTCATCTGATCGCGGGCGAGTTCGACGCATGTCGGCGTGACGTCCCCTATGCGGCATTCTCACAGGCATTCGAAATGCTCCTCGATCAGATGCTGACGGAGAGCGATGAGACCCTCTCTGCCTGGCGCTCATCCTTGCGGGATGCGCTCGGGACGACGGCGAGTGCACTGCTCGATCTCGCGCCCAGCCTCGAACTGGTGCTCGGGGAGGACCTTCCCGCGCTTCCCAAACTTGGACCCAAGGAGACCCGGGGCCGCCTGTCCGTCGCAGTAGAACGACTCGTCGATACGCTGAGTGCGGAGCGACCGCTGGTGATGGTACTGGAGAATCTCCAGTGGGCCGATGCAGCGAGTCGCCAACTCCTACGCGAGCTCGTACTCCATATGGGATCGCATCAGCTGCTCGTGATCGGGACGTTTCGAGATCTGGATGTCCCACCGGAGCACCCGCTCGCGAGACTCCTGGCAGAGTTCGACGAGCATGCGTGCTCGACCGAGTTCCTGCACGTCGCACCACTCGATGCGACCGCCTGCGCGGCGATGATCTCGGCCGCTCTTGGAGCTTCGACGGATGCCGTTGCTTTGCTCACTGACGCGATCACCCGCAAGAGCGGCGGAATTCCCCTCGCGGTCGAGCAGTGCGTCCAGCATCTGTTCGATACGGGACTGCTCCGCTTCGAGCTACGACAAGGATGGACCTGGAACCCGGCCGAGATCGAGGCGGCAGACATCCCAGACGAAGCAGCAGGCCTCATGCTGGAGAGGCTTCGCAGGCTCGGGGCGGAGTCCCGCCAGGTGCTGGAGGTCGCAAGCTGTGCCGGGCACACGTTCGACGCGGCAGCGTTGATCGAGATCAGCGAGCTGCCGGGGGAACTCGTCGAGAGCGGCCTCCGCGATCTCACCGACGTTGGACTACTAGCCCCGGCCCCCGGTCGCGGCGGTCTGCGCTTCGCGCACGGTCGCATCCGCGAGGCAGCGCAGAAGGATCTCGCCCCCGAGCAACGCGCGCAACTCCACTACCGGGTAGCGTGCCTACTCCTGGCGCGAACCCCGAGTGAGGCGCTGCCCGAACGCGTACTCGAGATCGCAGATCACCTCTCCCTGGGAAGAGAGCGGATCGGGGCGGACTTCCGAGGTCGGGCGACCTCGATCTACCTGATGGCAGGAAAGAGAGCCCTCGCCGCCGGAGCGGGTGCGACCGCGAGCCGTCACCTTCGCAGCGCCCGCAGTTGCTTCACACAGGACGACTGGAACGTGAACCCCGAGCTTGGCTTCGATCTCCATCTGAGCTCGGTCGAGGCTGCCTACCAGTCGAGAGAAGTGCAGTGTGCGGAAGAACTACTCGACGAACTCGAGAAACACCCCCTCAGCCGCTTACAGGAAGCCATGCTCACCGCAAGCCGTATCTCCTTGATGCAGCTCGACCAGACCGATCCGAAACGCTTGCAGCTGGTGCTCGGGGCCCTACGGCGCTTCGGCGTCCACTGGCCCGTATTCCCTTCGCGACTGCGCACGCGCCTGACCCTCGCTTGGACGGACTGGCTGTTCTCCGGGGCACTAGATGAGGCAGCACTACGCCCCGCGACCCCAGATGGAGACCAGAGCGGCTGGCTGGCGCCGCTCATCATCATTTCCGCGGGTGGTGGCGCGATGTCCGAGAAGAGCGTGCGTCTGATGTGTCTCTCTACGTCCTTCGCGCTTCGAACGGCGCGCCGGTACGGCTACGTGCGCCCCCCAGCCGTGCTGTTCGCTTCTTATGCGGGCTTCCGCCTCGGCTACCTTCGGCAACTGCAGGGGGCCGAGCGATACGCGCAGGCCGCCGAGTACTGGAACGAACGTGCCCCCCACGTGCTGTTCGGGCCTCGCGCGCAGCACCTGGTGTACGCCTTCGTGCGCGCCTGGACCCGGCCGCGACGAGAAGTCCTCGAACCCTTGCGAGAGGCATCCGAGCACATGCTCGAACGAGGGGATCTCGAGTATGCCTACTACGCGTCTCTACAGTGCCTATCCTACACCGCACTATGTGGAGATTCGCTAGGCTCGCTGGAGCAGAAGTGGATCGCCCTAGGGGCTCGGCACCTGCGGCCCACCGCAGCGGCCACGGCGGTGCTGCGCGAACTCCAGAATCCCGAGGCCGATGTCACATGGCTTCGGGAGCAGGTTGGAGCTCTGCAGCTTTCGAACTACCCGACGTCGGATGGCGCCATGCAACCCTGGGCGTTCTGGCTGGGGGTGCTGTGTCTGTTGGGGTCCTACGAGGAAGTATGTGCGGTGCGGGATGCGGTCGACGAACATCTCCAGCATGTGGGCTGCATGCTCTCGCAGGTGGTAGACGGAGAGTTCTTCTCGGGGATTGCACGAGGGGCCAGCGCCGGGTCCAGCCTTTGGAGCCGGCGCCTGGCGTGTAGGAAACTTCGACGGCATCTACGTAGGGTCGAAGTCTGGGCGCGGGAGGGGCCTGACTTTCGGCACATGGTGCTCGGCCTGGAGGCCGAGCTGGCACGGCTACGCAGGAAGCCACGCGCGGCCCTCGAACGGTACGCAAGCGCCGCCCGAGCTGCCGAGCTCCGCGGCTACAACCATCACGCGGCTCTCCTGTTGGACCGAAGTGCCCGCCTCCTGGCGGAGCTGGGACGTCCGAAGGAGGCAGCTCGGCAACTGGATCACTCGATTCAGCTCTACCAGCAGTGGGGTGCCGAGGCCCTCGCCGCGGGGCTGCGAAGGGGTGGCGTTTTCATTCGGGCGATCTGAGCCACGGACACCGACCGATGGGCACAGCTCCCTGGCTGCAATCTGATCGCAAGGTCCGTGCGGGTGAAGGGAAGTGCTCCGCGGCGGCCTCATGTCCCCGGCTCCTGCCGCCCCCCGAGGACTCCGCCGCCGCGGTCCTGCTGGCAACGAATTGAATGCTGGGGTGCATATCAACTGCCAGAGGCAGTGAGAGACGACTCCCAAAGGGGATTGACAAGGTAGCTACTAGTAGCTACGTTCGGCAGGTGCGCAGCGTCGGAATCAAGACACTGAAGAACAAGCTCAGCGAGTACATTCGCTTGGTACGTTCGGGTGAGACAGTCCTGATCACAGATCGAGATCGCGTGGTCGCCGAGCTCATTCCTCCTCGAGAGACGAGATCCGTACTCGCTTCTGATGCCCTGCTCGCTCAGTGTGTTCGCGAGGGGGTCCTGACGCCCGCGGCTTGCACCCGTACACCCCTTCCGGATGCGGAGCCGATCATGTCCTTGAAGGAGGTTCTCGATCAGTTGTCCAAGACGCGTTCCGACCGGTGATCTACGTCGACACGTCGGTGATTTTGGCTCGACTATTCGCCGAAGATCAGCGTCCAAGCGAATCCTTCTGGGAGGAGACCTTGATTTCGAGCCGTCTGACTCAGTATGAGGTCTGGACTTCCGTCCACCGTCAGAGGCTTGGAGACTCCCACGGATCACTGGCAACAGCTCTGCTTCACCGCATTTCGTTCCTCGAGCTGCTCCCGAACGTTCTCTCTCGGGCTCTAGAGGAGTTGCCAGGCTCCGTTCGGACCTTAGAGGCATTACACCTTGCGTCTGCCGACTATCTACGATTGCAGGGGATCAGATTCACGCTTGCAACATACGACGCTCGCATGCAGCAAGTCGCAAAGGCAATGAGTTTGGACCTCCACCCCGAAACGTCTCCGTAGTGTGCGCGCGCAGCCTCGCCTTCAGCTCATTCCGACCCGCATGTCGCGACCTGATCAGCGAGTGAGAGATTTCCTCTCTATCACGCCATTGATGAAGCACGGATCGTATCGTCATTGGTCCATCCGTCACATCGGGCCATCCATCGACTGAAACTCCCACCTCATCCGCAACACATAGGAAACCAGATCCTGCGAGTGAGTCCGCTGGGAGCTCTGCACTCAGGCCCAGTCTGGCCCGCGCCGGTCGCGCAGCTCGTCCGCCACACTGTCCCTGGCGGTGAGAGCCCTGATCAGCTCCGAAGCATCGGACATCGAACGAGTGACTGGTCGGCGTGAATCCATGCATTTCTGCGGCCGGGCATCGCACTCGGAGCCACGAGGCGATAGATTCCCGCCGGCATGAGTGGAGAAGTCGGCTCGTCGGTACGGTGCTGCTGAAGGATCTGTATCCCGGAGCGGGGCTCCATGTGATCTGCGTCCGGCACGGGCCCCGCCCGCAGAGCTCACACACTCACTGCTTGCTCGAAGAGGTGGCCCAGGCCTGGCGGAAAGAGGTGGAGGGAGGATCTCCTACCGGCAAGTCGCAAGGTCCGGTACAACGTCGGGTCGCGGTCAGGCCGTTCCTCTTCGAACTCGTCGTCCTCGAGAACTCGGGAGATCCCGAGCTGCGCGCGCAGCTCCAGGAACTCGCGAGTACGAAGTCGAGCCGGGAACGCGCGAGGGTCGTTCCCTGGCATGATGATCTTCACGACCATCGTCGGAGCCGGCTTGGCCGGCTGGGGGATGTACAACTTGGGTACCCGACTTGGTGAGTCGATTTGGGACATACTCTCCGAAACGATCGGGGGTTGTGCAGATGCGTGGGTCGAGATCTTCTGATGTGGTTCTGGCTTGGTCTGATCGACCTCGTTCTCCTCATGATCATCATCCCGATGAGCCTGAAGCAGAGGCGCACGCTCGTACCTCTGTTCGAGGACGAGAATCGGCTCTGTGACCTCGTGGACGTACCGGGCGTACCGAAGCTGGGGCTGGGTTCCCTGTTCCGCGGGGCCTACTACTCGATCACCCTCGCCATGTTCTACTTTCTATCCGCGGACAGGGTCGAACAGGTGATCGCCAGATTTCCGAGCTCGCAGCCGCTGCTCAGCAAGGCCGAGTTCATGAGCCACTTCTCCGCGAGCCACATTCAGCGGGCGATTGTATTCACTATCCTGTGCGGGAGCTTCTTGGCGATCGGCATGACGGGATACTTCCTCCTGCCCCCGGAGGCCCGCTGAACGGGTCCCGGGTTCACAGGACGCCCCACTTGGTTCAAGCTAGGCCCAGGGTGCGAATCCCTCGGATGCCAGGAGGACGAGGCCGATGATCGAGACGCTGGGGCGGCTGGGCTTGCAAGCGCTGAGTGTGCGGAAGACCGGAAGATCGAGAGGGGGACCAGGGACTACAGACCGGAGCGGAGTCGCCTCAGCGCTCCGGGCTCCGTGGCCGTTCACCGCGCGCCGAGCGGGCCGCTCGATCGCCGCTCTGCTCCTTCTGGCCCTGGTCAGCCTGATCGCCCTCGCAGCTGCGCCCCCTCCGGTCGAAGCGCAGGACGACGCGCCGGTTCGGTTCAAGCGCGTCTCCACCCAGTTCATTGCCGCGCTCGGCGATCCGAAGGCCAGCAGCGGCACGGGTGCAGAGGCCTGGGGAATCTGGCGCGTCGATCCCGGTCCGCGCGGGGTGCGCCTCTCGGGCTACCCGCGACTCGAGCAGTCCGGTGGGATCGCGCCCTCGAAGTGGCAGTTCGACGGCGGTGACTGGTGGCTCGAAGAGCATGGCCTGATCATGGAGAAGCCAGACTTCCCCCTTCCTGCTGGACGCTATGTCGTGACCGGAGATCGCGAGGTCACCACCGTGCTGACCGTGTCGCCCGCAGACGCGGAGGGCGTTCAGCGCTGGGAGCTCGCGAACGGGTCTACACTCTATGACGTCACGCACCTTCCCTGTCGCTCGGCGCGGTACACACCGGCCAGCGAGGCCGCCACGTGCTCGCCGGCCAACGCGAGCCAGCGCGAGTTCCCGGTAACGCCTGGCGCGCTCATGCCCACCGTCGAGGGATGCGCCAAGCAGGACTATGCCGTGCTCTTCGTGATCGGCGTCGAGGTCACCGAGTAGCGGTCGGTGGACTCGGCGTGCGAGCACGCAGCACGAAGCCGCCGGGGACCAGTACCAGGTTGCCACCCATGACCCCCGCGGCGCGGCGCAGGGCGGCGAAGCGGAGCGAATCGTCCTTCGCTTCCTGAGCTGGGCGCTTGCGGTAGATGCAAGGCCAGTTGAGCGGCGAGACCACACCCCAGACACCCAGAGTCAACAGCTTCAGGGGAGCCTGTGGATAGCAGAGCGCCTTGGCCCAGCCCTGGTCTACCGCATGGCTCCAGAAGAAGTTTCGGAAGCCCGTCGAGCCCCGCGTCACGGTGACGGTACCCAAGACCTCGTAGCGATCCGTGTAGCTCGGCAGGACTGCGATCTCGTTGCGACGCAGATCGATGCCGGCAGGCACACGCCCAGAGAGAATCTCGATCTGTTCATCGATGGGAGCCGAAGCCGACTCCGCACTCAGGCGTGCATCTCGTCCCGGCTCTGCCTCTCCGAACACATTCACCCGTGCAGTTTGGGGTAGCTCGATCGTCGCACATGCCGTCGAGAAGGCGGCCAACGCCACGATCGAGGCCGCTCTGATTCCAGCCCAACTCATTCCAACCCATCTCCGACTCTGCAGATCCAACGAGAGCTCCTTTCGATGAGGACTCGAGTCCTCGAGTTCAGCCAGCGAATCGCGCGCACCCGACGGGCGAGCTTAGACCGCCCATAGGCCCCCAGCCATACCTTTCTCTACGAGTTCTCTACGCGTTCGACCGCCTGCGCTCGCCCTGCGGCTCTGAGTCCGTACCGACACGAGCTCGACTCGCAAGGCATGCTCTCGTGCGCACGCTGCGCGCGCGCAGCAGCCCGTCCTCGTGCTCAGCGTCCGGTCCCCTTGACGTACTGGGCGGTCTCGATGCCCTGCGAGGCGAGGTCCTGCTCGAGTAGGTCGCTCTTTGCGGTGCAGCCCCAGGCACGATAACGGGCTGCGGCGTCGAAGCGTGCGATCGCCGCTGCGCTACGCAGGTTGTGCCGATCGAGCAGAGCTGCGAGGCGCTCCGCCGCGAGAGCCGCGTGGTGAGGGTATCCTTGTCGAATCGCGCCTGCGAGCGCGCGTTCGTAGAGGGATCTCGCTCGCGAGAGTCGCCCGCGCAGACCGTGGCGCTCGGCGTCGAGCATCAGCTGCATGTGCACGAGGTCGGGGGTTCTTCTGCGACGTATCCAGCGCGCGACGCGCCTTTGCGCCTCCTCGAGTGCGCGTAGGTGCCGCCTTCGGAGCACTCCGGTCTCGTCCACGGCCATCGCCCCAGCGGCCAGACCTCGATAGAAGACATGGTCGGCCACGTGGATCAGTCCGAGCACCTTGAACAGGTCGGCGTAGAATGCCTCCGATACGGAGAAGGCGAGGTCGAAGCGGCCGTAGACACAGAGAACCATCAGCCACACCGAACGCCCGAACGATTCGGCGTTGCGGCCTCCGCGCGCCATCGCATCTTCCCCAGCCGCGATGCGACCCGCGAAATCGATCGTTCCGACATTTGGCTCGATCAGCAGCGAATAGGGGAGATGGCAGCAAAGCGGCTCGAGGTAGATGTGGTTCGCACGCCAAACCCGCGCAACCAACTCGCCGAGCCTGTCTGCAGTAGCGCGCACGGGTCGGCCAGCGAGACCACCGAGGACCAAGCCCAAGAAGCTGGAATAATTCGCCCACTCGACGTCGCCCGCCTCTCGCTGGGATTCGGCGATCGCTTCGAGGGGCGCGAGTGCCGCGTGCCGCGGATGCTGCCAGGGTCGGAACTGACTCGCGGAGAGCTGCTCGGCACGCAGCCGGAGTTGGTGATTGGGTTCGCTGGCGTTCTTCGCCATGGCCAAGTCATGCAGCCGCTCCGCACCATGCACTCCGAGATGACGATCGGGCATCCCGGTCGTGACTGCAGCCAAAGAGATCGCCGGGGCGCCGATGTACCCATGCCTCAGGTTCTGTCGAGTCGTCCACAGCAAGACCCAGGCAATCAGTCGTTGGTCCGTACGCGCAATGATGGCACCGCCCTGAGAAATGATGATCATCTGGGCGATTCGCCGAAGATCGAACCTCGTAGCGGGCCGGAAGATGCGATCCGCGCCGCGCAGCGCGATCTCGATACGGAGCCAATAGAGCTCGAGCACCAGCATCAGCTTCGAAGGACGCCGTGGGCAGCGCAGTCCAGTCGCACGCAACACTTCGAGAGTGTAGTCGCAGGCGGCTCGGGAATCCTGCGTAAGCGCCAAGATCTGGATGCGCTGCGCATCCGCCTGCGCCTGCTGCAATGGATCCAGATCGTGTTGCTCGAGCTGTTCGAGGAAGCACAAGGCGGGATCCAGGTCGCCTCTCAAGAAGGAGCTCTCCGCACTCCGCAGGTAGAGAGCGACGGCCAGAGGCTTTCGCGCTTCCCAGTCGCGCGCATCGATGAGCGCGCGCGCCGTAGAGAGATAGTTCTCTGCAGTCGCTGCGGCACCCGCCGCGAGCGCTCGCTCCCCCGCGCGCAGCTGGAGCTCGGCCGCCACTTCGCGCTCGTCGGCGCGCAGATAGCGAACGCCCTTGGCCTGATACTCTGCGATCTCGAGCAGGCGAGTCTCGCGTGCTGTCCCCGCAAGCTTCTCGAGCAGTCGGCGCGCCATGTTGCAGTAGAGCTCGGCATGGGATTCCGTGTCGCCCATCGCGCAGGCGGCTTCACGGATGCGGTCGTGAGCGAAACGGAATCCCCGTGCAGACGGTACGATCAGCCCCGCATCCACCAGCGCGTAGACAGGTTCTACGATGTCGTCACGAGCAATCCCCCCAAGCTCGGAGAGCAGGTCTTGATCGAACTCGTCCCCGATACAACTCGCGAGCTCGATCAGGGAGCGCATGCGCTCGGGTAGCTGAAACAACCTGGCGCTGATCAACCCAACGGCGCCTTCTGGGATCCGAGTCCCCTCGACCTCTTGCAGGCTCCAACTCCAGCCGCTGTCGTGCGCGAAGCGCAAGATGCCTCGTGCGTGCAGGTGCCCCACGAACTCGGAGATGAACAGCGGCATGTTTCCCGTCTTGCGTCCGACCTCGCGCGCAAGGTCCGCCACACGCTCCGACGGATGCTCGAGTACGTCCGCGAGCATCTCCGTCGCCGCCTCGAGTGACAGAGAACCCAGCGCGAGTGTATCGACATCATCGAACTGCTCGGTGAGCTTCTCCAGGGTGGTAGCGAGCGGGTGGTTCTCCGTTACATCTCTCGTACGATAGGCCCCCACGACGAGCAACGCCCAGTCCCGGGGCCCCGACAGCAAACTGACCAGTAGCGAGCGGCTCGCAGCATCGCTCCATTGCAGGTCGTCGAGAAAGAGTATGAGCGGGTGCGTGGGGCGAGCGCATACCCCGAGCAGTCGCTCCAAGGCGACGGCGAGGCGCGCCTGAGACGCACGGGGACCCACCATCGGAACCTCCGCGGTCTCACCCAGAATGAAGCCAAAGTCTGGGGCCAGCTCCACGACCACGCGCGCGAGAGTACCCAGCCCCATTTGGAGCTCCCGCCTCCAGTCGGCAAGGCGGGCATCGCTTTCGAGCAAGAGCTGCTGTGCGAAGTGGTTGAGCGCAGCCGACCAACCAGAGTAAGGGCGCTCGCGCGCCTGATCGAACTTGCCGACGCCGAGGTAACCACGGGACTCGCCGAGGTCACCACGCACCTGGTCCACCAGTGCGGATTTTCCCGCGCCGGGTTCTCCTCGGACCAGGAGCACGCGCGTCGCCCCCCCTGCTGCATCCGCATACAGAGCTTTGATCCGAGCCGTCTCCGAGTCGCGTCCGTAGAGCTTCGATCCGAAGTCGAGGCGATCGGGAGCATCGGAAGCTCCGATTCGGAAACTGGGATCGATGCCACCGGAGTCTTGCAGCTGGCGCTCGCAGACACGCAGATCCCCACAGAGAGCCCGCGCACTCTGGTAGCGCGCGCCCGGCTCCTTCTCCAACAACTTGGCGAGGATTCGCGACAGTACCTCGGGCAGCTCAGGGCGCACGCGACTCGCAGGCAAGGGCACGCGCGCCATGTGCGCGTGCAGGAGCGAGAGAGGGTCATCCTCGTCGAAAGGAGTGCGCCCGGTAGCGATCCGATAGAGCACCGCTCCGAGCGAGTAGAGATCGCTGCGCTCGTCCACGCCACGGCTCATCCGGCCTGTCTGCTCTGGAGCGATGTAGTGATGCACGCATGCCCGGTGAGAATCCTGGGACAACTCGAAGGGGATCGACTGCGCTCCTAGCGGCCGCGCGGCACCGAAGTCGATCACGTATACCTGCGAGGCCTGAGCGTCTACCATCACATTCGACGGAGAAAGGTCGCGGTGAACGAGCCTGAGCTCGTGCATCCGGGTCAACACGTCGCCGATCTGGATCGCAACCCGCACGATCTGCAGCGGTGTAGGCAACCCATTCGAGATCCATGCATCGAGCGTCACGCCCCGCACGTACTCGAGCACGAGGATCGCTGCACCTTCGCGTGCCACCTCGAGCGCCCTGCAGATGCCGGACCCCTCGCAGGCACGCAGGGCTTCGAACTCGCGCTCGATCCTCGTGCGAGAGACGTGTGCATCGTGGGGCTTGTAAGCTTTGAGAACGACCTGAGTCTGGTCGGACTCGCGCACCGCGAGCGCGAGATCGCTGCGGCTGGACGATGCCAGTACTTTCTCGAGCCTATAGCCTTCGGGAATGATCATTCCTGCACCTCTAGATCGGTGCAACTACCCGGTGCATTGAAGCTCGCGAGGGCGCCTCTAGCCGACAGCAAGGTCAGGCTCGGACCTGCCTCGCCAGTGCTCTACGCTAACGAGTGCGCAGCCCACTCGACCCCGAAAGTTGGGTCAGCACCCTGGCGCAGGCGGTACCCCACACTCACAGTTGTCGCATCCAGCGTACGCAGATTCGAGCCACGCCTGCGACAGCAGCGAGCGGGCCTAGCGCCCTGGCGCGACGACCTTGAGAGGTGTCGGAGATTCTGGCGGACGGATTCTGTGCGCGATCTCGCGTCGCTCCGGAAGGTAGGCGTCCACGACCCGCGCGACGAAGGCCGCCAAGGGATCGGCTGCAGGTCTTCCGAGTTCGAGCATGTGTGTGCCCTGCGGGTGCGGAAGCACACAAAATCCGCGTGGGACGTAGGTTCCCACCTCGTCATCGAAGTGCCGCACCGAAGCGTATAGGTGTCCGGGTGTCATGAACGAGGTCGGACCGAGCGCGACCTCGATCACATGGGCCCGCACGCAACGGTCGGCCTCGAGCGCCTCCACCCCCGATCTCCGCAGCTCGGAACGGAGGTTCTCGCGCAACGTGATCAGTTCGGACGTCCAGTCCCATGGCTCACGCCCCACGGCTCGTGTGCGCAGCTCGGCGCCATCGCCTGTGGCGACGTCCCCCTCGGGTCCGGCGGGACCCGCATGCAGGTACAGCACGTCTACACCGCGACGCACGGCGCCCACGAGAGCCTCGGCGACACGGGGCCAAGAGCGACCATCCAGCTCCGGGGGTAGGGAATCCAGACCGACCCAGGTGACGAAGTCCGCCCGACGACACTCGCGCAGCATGCGAATCCAAGAGTCGAGGAAATCCCCACCCTCCCAGCCCGAAGCGCCAGCCCCGGAAACAGCGGCGACATCCGGCTGTGTGGAGACGATTCTCGCCGTAGGGCCGCGCTTCTCGTTGAGTCCGAAGCTCAGCCGCTTGCCGAGCTCGTCTGGATCGGTCTCCATGTTGAGCTGTTCACCGAGCGGTCCGATCAACTCGGCGGGAAAGCTGTTCTTCTTGACCCACAGACGGAACGAATCCGGATTGACACCGAGCAGCTGTGCGAGCGCCGTGCTGGTCGTGTGGTTCGCAGCGATCCATTCCTCGATCACGCGTCCGAGCGTTCGCTTGCGTGCCACTTCGGTGACTCCCCTGGTCCAGCCGTGCAACGGATCGCTGCATGCCACAACCCGTTCGCCCGACAGGTCGGCATGTATTCTACGATACGGATTCAGCTCCCAATGAATCGGATTTCGCACTACCCGAAGAAAAGCCAAATCAACAGAAACGCTTTATATTCAGGCGTTTGCTGTTGAAGCTGCGTTGCGGACTGCGCGTGTTCCGAGTGTTTCCGTACGATACCGTAAGTGGCGCTGGTATTGAAGCGGTCGCTGTGGTAGAGATTTCTGACTTGGACCAGGGTCTTCGGGGGAATGAGCCCTGGATCGATCGAGGCAACCACACCGAAGCCATCGAGCCTGCGGGTGACACGAACGATGCACACCCGCATGCCCGTCTCGGCGCTTCAGTGAGTGCCCCGTTCGATGCCCCGGTAGGTTGAGCAAGATCATTGAGTAGGAGCGAACACGTTCGCGGTTTTCATTATTTAGCCGACTGAAACTACTGAGAACCACGGACCTCCAAAAGGCATAGAACACCGAAGAGCAGAAGGGCCGGCCCCGTTGGCGCGAGGCCGGCCTGGACCTGAGCAAGTCGAAATCACCACGCGGACCGTCTCTAAACCACCGCGTAGCCGAATATGCGATCAGGCCGCCACGGCAGCTTACGAGCTACGTATCTGCGCGGCAAGGGGTGCATTGCGTGGCTCTCCCGTGCGCGAGACGGTTCTTCACATGGAGAATCCGAAGATGCAGACCGAAGACAGCCAGCGCGACGACACGTGGGTTCGTCGGTTGCGCCCCAGACTCTCCTCCGACGACTGGGCCGAGCGGCTCTGGATCTGGCGCGGTGCGCTGCGCTCGGGGGCGCAGCCACACAGTCGGCGGTCGAATTGGCAGAGCAGTGCCCCAGAACACCCACCCGTGAACCTCGAATCCACACGCGTCGACACGGACCGCGCCGCACTCAAGCACCGGCCTGCACCCGCGCCTCTCCCCGCACTCACGCACTTCTCCGCACCCACGCAACTCGACGCGCCCACGCAACTCGACGCGCCCACGCGAGAGGAGGCGAAGCCGTCGCGCAGCGAAGCTGTGGCCTCCTGGCGGCGCCCGCAGCCGGCAAAGTTCGATCGCTCGCCCCCGCCCACCTCCGCAGACGGCGATGCCTCCGACGCCAGCCGCAGACTGCGCCAGCCGCGCAGCGAGCGAGAATCGCGACCGGTCGCGTTCTGGGTCCCTGCCGTCTCCGTACGCGACTTTGCCGCGCTCCTATGAGAGAAAGAGGCCCGCGTCTACGGATCCGCTCGCACGCCGCCTCGAACAGGAGTTCGCGCGCTATGTAGGCGCAGAGCACGCGATCGCGATGCTCAACATGGGATGCGGCTTGGAAATTGCGCTCGAAGCGTGCGGCGTTGCCCCGTCGGGATGCGCCACGGTGTCGTCCCTGGCTTGGCCCTGGGTCTACGAGACCCTGCAACGGCGAAACGTCCAGGCCCACTACGCCCCCATTCGCGAGACCGACTTGAATCTCGACCCCGACGGACTGATGGAGGCCCTAGCACCGCGCACCCCAGTCGTGATCCTGCCGCACTTCGCAGGGCTGCCAGGTCCGCGCCAACGTGTCGCCCAGATCGTCGCCGAGCGCGGGGGACACGTGATCGAAGAAGCCGCTCTCGCACTCGGCGCACAGACCCTCCAGGGACAGGTCGGGGCGCATGGCGTATGCCTGTTCGCACTGCACGGTCTCGACCGACGTCTGGCCTGCAGAGGCTCGATCCTGGTCGTCGACGACGCCGAGCTCGCTGAGCGCGCCCGAACGGCTTGCAGGCGGCGCGAGCTCGAGATCAGCCCGGAGCTCGCCGCCGTCGGTCTCGCCGGGATGCGCCGGGAGCCTGGATTCCTGAAGAAGCGCCAGGAGATCGGGCGTGTCTACGACCGCGAGTTCCGCGCCCGCCAACTGGTGGGCTTGCGTCCGCTCCAGTCCGATCCTCCGGCGGCCGCCTCGCGGCTGTACTACCCCGTGCTGGTGAAACAGAGGCGGCGAGTCGCGCAGATTCTGTCCGAGGACTGGGACGTAGAGGTCGACGTGCCCCGCCTCGTCCTACCGCGCTCGAGCGCTTCACGCTGGGTATCCGCAGCCGCCTGCCTGATCGGGCTACCCATCCACAGCGAGATGGAGGTGAGCGATGCCGAACGCGTCGTCGATGCGCTGGTTCACGTCCTGGGCTGACGTGCGCCGAAGCTGGGGGCCCAGCAAGGCGAGCTGAGCCCCCAGGCTCTATCAGCGGGCCGAGCAGCGCAGCCCGAACGAGGGAGCTTCGGCCGCAATCCGAACCCTGCAGGCCGCCAAGCGCGACCCCGCAAAGCCTCGGCTCGTACATGCGAAAAGGGCTCCGAACGAATCGATCGAGATCGCTTCGCAGAACTGCTCCCTCGAACAGCCCGTGCCGTCGACGCGCGCGCCCTCCGGGGTCAGCGGACACAGATCCGCGACGTTCGCGATTCCATCGCCATCCGCATCGGCTAGAGCCGTGCGCAGCTCCGCATTCTCGTCCTCTAGGAGCCCGATCTGGTCCCGTAGCAAATCGTTCGCCGACGCGAGACTCGAGCGGTCGACGAGACATGCGCCAAGATTGTCCGCGTCGAGCGGGAAGGGATCGCAAGCATCCCCCAGCTGGTCCGCATCCATGTCGAGCTGATCGGGGTTCGGATCATCTGGGCAGTTGTCGAACGGATCCAGGACTTCATCGTCATCCCGGTCCAGATCTCCGACGGTCGTGTCGAGAATCCCGCACAGCCGAGCTCCCGACAGAACCAGGAACGTAGAATCGTTGCCTGCTACCTCGAAGTCCTGAAGCCCCGCCAATCCGCCTTGAGCGCACGGGATCTCGAAGCCGGGAAGCGGCGAGAACGTCGCAGTCTCGAAGAGGTTGACGAGCAGATTCGTGCTCGCAGACCCAAACGGTGGCGAGGACGCGACGAACACCACGTCGCTACCCAGCCCAGAGCGCGGTATGCCGGGCCGCGTGAGACCGATCTGCAGCAGACTCTCGGCATCGAGCACCTGGCCGCTCCCCAGGTAGAGCTGCACGCCGTCGCCACTGAGTGCAATCCGATTCGTTCCCGATACGGATCCGAACGGTGCCTCAGAGAGGATGGGCGCATTCGGGAGTCGATTGTCGAGCTTGATCAGAGAGTTCGGGCTGAACCCCTCCCCCACGTAGACGAACTGGCCATCTGGAGCAGCGGCCAGGGTGGGGGTCGCGCGGAGGATCCGGTTGCTCGCCACACGCATGGTCTGGGTTTCCATGTCGATCATCACGATCACCCCCACGTTGGCGAAGCTCGAGCTCCCTGGGCTGGCGGTTGCGAACACGCGGCCAGGGCTCACCTCGAGTACATCGAACGTGCGGGCATCGGCGAGCACCTGCGCAACCGACACCTGCGAGACCTGCAAGGTCTCGAGATCGACGACGGCCACGGCACCCGCGCCATTGAGCGCCACGAACAGCTGCGATTGGTCCAGGCTCACGTCGATCCCGAGCGGCCGGGAACCCACCGTGATCCGACCGATCTCACCGAACGTCTCGAGCGATAGGATCGCCACTTCACCCGTATCCGGCAGGCTCACATAGAGGCGCCCACGCAGCGAATCGACCTCGAGATCGAATCCGTTCGCCCCTAGATCCACGCCGAAGGGAACCCGGTCCTGAGCGGCTACGGGCACCGCAAGCAGAAGCAGCGTTACGACTGCGAAAGCCCTCCTCGCACCTTGCATACAGAATCTCTCCTCATTCACTCGGGGGGAGCTGTTTTGAGTCGAAATCTCGAGTCAAA
>QJZC01000019.1 GCA_003247575.1 Pseudomonadota bacterium | reverse complement strand
GGTCGCGGTCCGGGGTTCTGCTGAACAGGAGGGTGCCGTGCAGGTCGAGGAGGGCGACCTCGGTGGAGCCGTCGATCCGGGCCTGGATCGCGTCGAACAACCGACCGCCGTCGAGAGTCAGTACCAGGCTTCCGTCCACGTTGCGCATCGGGTCACGTGCGGAGATCGCGAGGCGCAGCTCGAAGCCTGGGTGGCTTGCAGGTCTGTCGGAGGCGGCGGGCGGGAGCACGCCGATCCGCGGAAGCCCCGCTGTCTCGCCATTGGATACGAAGCTGAGCTCATGGGCCGGAGAGTAGATCCCCCCTCGCTCGCGGACGAGGTCCCAGAGCTTCGAGCTGTCGAGTCGCTTCACTCCCGGCGCTGCCGGCCCCCGGTTCGTGTCGGCGCTCTCAGTCGCGGACGGGTCGTGATCTCGGGCGATTGGCTGCGCAGCTTCGAGCTTCACCCGGCTCTCGGATGAGCTTTGGAGCGAGAGATGCTCGAGGGCGTCCGCGATGCGCTGGACCTCGCCTGCAAACTCTACCGCCACTTTTTCTGCGTCCCTGCGAAGCGCACTCTCCGTCTCTTCTAGGAGCCTTCGGCGTGTGTTTGCCTCGAGCGCCACGGCCACGATGAGCACGCTTCCGATTGCGATGCACCACGCGAACGAGTGTATGTTCAGCGCTAGCGAATTCGATCGCGTCTTGCTGTCGGGTAGGACGGACGAGTCCACCATGGAGAGTTCGGCGAGCTAGCCGCCGTCTTGATCGGCTGGCGCTGCTGGCGCTCGTGAGCACTCGGGTGCGTAGAGGCTGCGAGCTCAAGAGGAGGGCGCGAGGTTTCGGCGAGCACGCGCTACTGCGGCTTCCAATGTCTCGAGCAGGCGTGCTCCGCGTTCTCCGGCGAGCGCCAGGTAGGCGGCACGCACCTCGGTCGCGCGCGCGGAGAAGGCGGAGCGCTCCTCGTCGCTCAGCCTGATCACCTCGAGTTCAGGCTTTCTCTCGAGCATGAGGTCCAGGCGCTCTCGATTGTAGGAGCGCTGCACCTCGAAGATCTCGTCGTGAAGCGTTGCGACGGAGGTGTCCAGTAGCTCGCGCTCATGAGCAGAGAGGCGCGAGTAGAACTCTGGATTGGTGACCACCGTCGTATAGAACTGAGCGTGATTTGGGAACACGAGGTAGTCGGTCACCTCGTAGAAGCTCATCTCCTCGATCGCGAAGATCGGATTCACCTGTCCGTCGATCATTCTGAGCTGTAAGCCCGAGTAGACTTCCGAATATGGGAGAGGGGTAGCGTCGGCTCCGTACGCCTCGTAGGCGGCGAGCAGCAGGGGCGAGGTCATCACGCGCATCTTGACGCCGTCGAAGTCGAGCGGGCGACGTACTGGCGTGCGTGTCGTCCAAACCATCCAGCCTTCCGAGAACGCGGCCAGGTATCGTAGACCCTTTTCCTTGTACAGCCGTTCGAGGAAGGCGACGAGCTCCGAGTCGCGCAGAGCCTCGTGGTTGACTCGCTCGTCTTCCGAGAGGACGAAGTGCAGGAGGAACGCCTGTACTTCTGGGATCAAGGTGCCGAGATGGCCGGGCGAGGCAGTCGCCAGCTGGAGAGTGCCCATGTGCAGCTGCTCGGTCACCTGATCCGAAGTGCCCAGCGTGCCGTAGGGATAGACGACGACCTTCACCTCTCCGCGACTACGCTCCTCGACCAGCTCCTTGAAACGCTGGGCGTAGGCATCCTGGACGCTGCCCCGCGTCTCTTCGATGGCAAAACGCCACACCTGTCCCTGTCGGGCAGGGTCGGGAGCGGGGTCGGTGCACGCGCTCCAGAGTAAGCAGACGGCGAGCAGGGCTCCGAGTCTCGGTCTCACGGTCTGTCAGCCTCCAAATGCCAGGTCGCGTAGGAACAGGGCGATCTCTGGCACGGTGATGACGAGGGCGGACGCACCGATCAAGATCGCGATGAAGGGTGGCGTACCGCGGATGATCTCGAGGTAGGGCCGCCGAAAGATGGCGATCGCCGTGAAGATATCGCAGCCGAAGGGCGGAGTCGCGGAGCCGATGGCTACCTGCAAAGTGACTACGGTTCCCACCAGGACGGGGTCGATCCCGGCCGCAACGGCAAGCGGATGGAAGATCGGTGTGAGGATCAGAATGACGACGATCGGGTCCACGAACATGCAGCCGACGAAGTAGGCGATGGAGATCGTGGTCATGATCGTGACGTATCCGGACTCGGGCGTGAGCCCGAGAGTCTCGTTGATCAGGAGCTGGGGTAGCTCTGCGAACGCGATGACCCAGGAGAAAGCGGCTCCCGCTCCCACGAGGACGAAGACGACGGAGGTGACGAGCCCCGTGTTGACTGCGATTGGAAGCAGATCGCGGAGCCTGAGCTCCCGATAGACCGCCACCTCGAGGATCGCTGCGTAGACGACGGAGACTGCTGCGGCTTCGGTTGGACTGAAGACTCCGGTGTAGATGCCCCCGATCACGATCACCGGAAACCCGAGTGGCCACAAGGCGCGCCGGACGCTCTCGATGCGCTCGCGTGCTGTCGCTCGAGGCTCTGGCGAGACCCCCATGCGTCCGGAGGCCGAACGGCAGTAGATACAGAAGAGCAGCAGGATGAGTAGGCCGGGCCCGATGCCTGCGATGAAGAGCTCGCCGATGGAGGTTCCGCTGACTACACCGTACACGATCATCCCGATGCTCGGCGGGATCAAGAGAGCGATGTCGCTCGCGTTGATGATCAGGGCGGTCGCAAAACTGGGCTCGTAGCCAGCGCTCAGCATCTTTGGACGGAGTGGGCCCCCGATCGCGACGACGGTTGCCTGTGTCGAGCCCGACAGCGCGCCGAAGAGCGTGCAGCTCACGGCGCTCGCGATCGGAAGTCCGCCACGGACATGTCCGACGAAGCGCATGACCATGTCGAGCAGGCGGTCGGATGCCTGCCCGTGCGTCATGATCTCGGCAGCGAGCAGGAACATGGGCACGGCAATGAGCGCGGAGGGAGTAATGCCTCCGATCATCTGCTGGATGATCACACCTGGATCTGCGCCAGGGAGGTAGAAGAGCAGAACGCACGACGTGGTCGCCAGCAATGGAACCAGCATCGGATATCCCAGGACAAGGAGGACGAGTAGGCTGCCGAGGATGAAGGCAAGCACGGGGTCAGGCTCCCGGAATCGTTTCTTCGTCGTAGGAGTCATCGTGCTCGAAGCTGAGCCAAGTGCCTGGAGAGGCGATGTTCCGGGCGACGGCCAGCATGTACTGGACGCCACCGAGTCCGAGCCCGAGTGGCACGGACAGGTAGACGACCCAGACCGGAAGCTGGAGCACTGGGGACACACCGGCGAGGGCTCGAACGGTGTGGAGCGTGTAGTCTATTGCGAGCCAAGTGAGTGCAAACAGTAGCAGCGACGTCGAGGCGGCGATGAAGATGGCGAGCGGCTTGCGAAGCTTCTCAGGGAGGCTGTCGTAGAGCGCGGTCATGCGGATTTGGCGCGCGCGGCTGGTTGCGTAGCCGACGCCCACGAAGGTGACGAAGATGATCGCGAACTGAGAGAGCTCCTCGGCGGCCGCGATGCTACTTCCGAACGTGCGCCCGATTACGTTCGCGATCGTGAGCACGGCGATCAGAAGAACGCCTCCTCCCAACAGGGTCTCTTCGATCGTGCGGAGGCCCGCGGCGAGGCTTCCGAGAAACGTGCGCGACCGCGTCGAACTCGTAGCGGGGGTCGCACCCTCGGAGCTCGAGGGCGCGCTGGACGGCTCTCGCTGCGATCCGGCTCCAGACACAGGCGCGAGGGTATCATATTGCCGGGCGCTTGCGGGTCCTCTAGCGGGCTGGAATCCTAGCGCGACGACTGCTGGCGCGACGACTCCCGACGCGACGTCGCGACACGGCTCTTGGACAGGGGGCGACATGGAACTGGCAAGAGAGATCGAAGGTCTGCATCCGCAGATGGTGGAGTGGCGACGCGATCTACACGCGCATCCAGAGCTGGGTTTTCAGGAGGAGCGTACGAGCGAGTTCGTCGCTTCGAAGCTCGAGGAGTGGGGGATCGAGGTACACCGAGGCCTTGCAGGGACGGGCGTGGTGGGTGTGCTCAGAGCTGGTGAGAGTCCCCGTACGGTCGGAATTCGTGCCGACATGGATGCACTTCCGATCGAGGAGCGGGGCGCGAGTCGTGCCCATGCCTCGCGACATCGTGGCCGGATGCATGCCTGCGGCCATGATGGTCATACGACCATGCTGCTTGCCGCTGCGCAGTGCTTGGCGACCGCGAAGCGCTTCGATGGGACGGTACACTTCATCTTCCAGCCGGCGGAGGAGGGCGCGGGGGGGGGCCTGCAGATGGTCCGCGAGGGCCTGTTCGACAGGTTCCCCTGCGACACGGTCTGGGCGTTGCACAACATTCCAGGGATTGCGGCCGGACGCATCGCCGTTGCTCCGGGGCCGATGATGGCCGCGCGCGACAACTTCGACATACGGATCCAGGGGCGGGGCTCGCACGCGGCCATGCCTCATCAGGGAGTGGATCCGATCGTCGTGGGAGCCCAGTTGGTCACTGCATTGCAAACGCTAGCCAGTCGCAGTGTGGATCCGCTCGAGACGCTGGTGCTCTCGATCACGCAGTTCCAGGCGGGAGACACCTACAATGTGATTCCTGATACGGCCCGGATCGCGGGAACCTGCAGGTTCTTCAGTCAGTCGCTCAAGGAGTCATTGCCCGATCGCATTCGGAAGATTGTCGACGGCGTGTGTGCTGCCTTTGGTGCCACCGCGACACTGGAGTATGTCACCGGATACCCGGCGACGGTGAACTCCGAGCCGCACGCAGAACTTGCTGCGGAAGTCGCGGAGCATTGGGTCGGTGCCGACCGAGTCTATCGGAACCCGCGCCCAGCGATGGGATCCGAGGACTTCTCGTATATGCTCCTCGAGCGTCCCGGCGCCTATATCTGGATCGGGAACGGAGACGGCGCCGGTCTCCATCATCCCGAGTACGACTTCAACGACGACGTTCTCGGTGTCGGCGCTGGATACTGGGTGCGACTCGTCGAGCGGCTGCTGGCCGCCAAGAGTTGAGGTCGAGCTGGTCCCAGCAGTCGCGCATTCCCGAGCCCCGCGCATTCCCGAGCCCCGCAGCAGGGCTCCGAGCCCAGCAGGGCTCCGAGCCCTGCAGTCTCGGAGCCCCGAGGTCTCGGAGCCCCGAGAACAGGGCTCCGAGACTACGATGTGGCCGTGTGCGAGCTCACCCTGCCTGGCAACGGCGTGCTCGATGCGAGAGTGGCACCGACTCTCGCTTCGGATTACCGCTGCCCGAGATACTCCGGGTAGCGGTGCACGTAATCCTGATCGACGAGCGGGGCGTGGCAGGCTCGGCAGGCGTTGTACTCCACCTGGGCGGGGGCTCCGTTGCCCTCGTAGGCGGCATAGACCCAGTTGCCATTCGCGAGCCCTTCGGGCTGTCCGCCGCCCCAACCGGCATTCTTCTCCATGACGAAGACCTTGGAGAGCGCCTTCTTCTGCATCTGGCCATCCTCGCCGAGGACGGCTTCGCCGGCATCGTCCGTCTCTACGGAGTAGATCTCCATCACGAGAACGCTGCCATCCGGCAAGGGAGCCGCGCTTGCGCTCTCTGCCTGCGCGTTTAGGTAGATGTCCCGGATCTGCTTCGTCTCTGCCTTCTGAATTCCGGACAGGAAGACGGACCAGGACTTGTAGTCTGCGGGTAGCTCGACCTCGCCGTCAGCGGGGCCCGCCGCGGCGGCCCCGACCTCCGGCTCCTCGCCTTGAGCTGCCGAGACGGGCGCAGGGGCTTCCGGCTCAGGCGCCGAGGTCGGAGGATTGCTTCCGCCCGAGTCAGAGCAGGCCGCCAAACTGAGAACAGCCCCGGCCGCGATTACTGATTTCCACATGCTTTGTCATCTCCCATCGGTTCGACTGTTCCGTACGTCTCCACGCGAGGCGGAGTCGCACATCCATGCAAGTTGGGGTCCATGGCGCTACGCCATGGCGTTCCCGGGCAACTGGACCCGAGGAGAGCCCCGCGCGATCTTACCCCGATCTCGCCGAAATCGGAGCCTCGACACGGGTGACGAGGCGGAAATCGACGTCGATCTCCAGGCGCGCGAACGCAGTTCGCAGCCGTAGCGAAATGCCTTCGCAGCTGCGCGGAATCTGGGCAGCGATTGCGTGCCCGAGTCGCGATCTCGCATCGGGCGAGGTCGTAGGTGCTGTCACGATTCAATTCAGTCTCACAGCTGCTGCGATGAGACGCCCCAACTACGTCTGGTCTCGTGAGGATGTGGTTCTTGGAGTCCAAAGGGTGACGCCCAGTCCGACTCGAAAGCGAGCCCGACTCGAGAGCGAGCCCGACTCGACGGCGAGCCCGACTCGAGCTCGAGGGGTTCACTCGCCGCGCGGTAGGCCCAGTCTGGGAGTGCCGTCGTTCGACTGAGAGATTCCCTTGCGTAGGACGAGCTTGCGTCCTGCAGAGTGGCCCGCTTGGTGCGCCTTGCTGCCTGCCGACGACTGATAGCGTACAGCCCCCGTTCGCGGGTAGCGGCTGCGGAAGTAGCGGTTCGCCGGTGCATCGCCCTTGTAGATCAGTCCGGCCTGCGTCTGTTCGTGGCGTTCTTCTCCGAGCCGCCGCATGAAACCCGTCATCACGCCAGCGAGATAGGCAAGGCGATCTCGGTCGCGCTGGATTCCCTGCTGCCGCTTGTAGGTTGCCCAGAGCTCGGCAGCAGTGTGGTGCAGGAAGTCGTGCACGTACTCCGCGATCTGCAGATTCGACTCGCGGCCGCAAATCTCCAGCACTCGCCCCGACTTGCCCTCGAGAGGGCGCCACACTGTGATCCAGATCGCGTGTACGAAGAAGTGGTTCGTGAGAATGGTCGCGACGATCCTCGCGGGCTCGCGTACGCGACCGGTTGGGGTGCCCAGGTGGCGAAAGGCGATCCCCTGGTCGCGTAGCGCGCTATCGGCATCGAGATTGTGGCGCAGGAGCAAACGCTGGGCGGCGCGCATGGCCGCTTGAGCTTCGTGCTCATTGGGGCTCTCGGCGAGTGCCAGCAGCTTGGCCACGCGCTCGAGCGCAGGATGCTCCTTGGTGCCTTGGCGCGGGACCCCCGCCGCGCGCGCGTCGATGCCGCGAGCCGCGCAGATGCTCTGGAAGCGCTTTCCATGCGGTGGCTCGTGACCAGCCCCAAGCACTTCGTCTACGTACTGGTGCGCCATCTCGTGCTTCAGCACCTCGGTCAGCGAGCCCCATGGGCCGAACAGAAGACTCCGCGAGAGCACGATCGTACGCCGCTGCGCGAGCCAGGCTCCGAGCTGGGTCTCGCCCGCGCCGAACTCGATCTCGGGTCGGTGGAGCTCGTCCGCGAACAGCGACCAGTTCGCGTCGTCGTACTCCTTGATCGTAGCGCGCAAGGCGGCCGCCTCGAGCTCAATCCCGAGGCGAGATCTGCGGCCGACGGCACTCCCGAGGTCGTTCCGTGCGGAATCCGATGTGCGTTGCGCGCGTTCCATGCGACGGGAGCCTACCCGACTCGGAGCGGATCGGTCAGTACGGTTCGCGCGCGAGGGGCTCAGCCAGCGAGTCTCGCGAGAGTGGACGCCGCGAGTCCCAGCACCAGGAGGAATCCGCACATGTCGGTCACCGTCGTCAGGATCGGGCCAGACGCGAGCGCGGGGTCGAAGCCAAAGCGTTTGAGTGCGAGGGGAACCGTTCCTCCAATCGAAACCGCGACCATGGTGTTCAGCGCCAGCGCCACGCCGACCACGGCTCCGAGGGCAGGATTGCCTTGCCACGCCCAGGCGACGACGCCGATCAGGCATCCGAGCACGAAGCCATTCAGGCATCCGACCGTGAGCTCCTGTCCCCAGACGCGCAGGAGCTCCTTCGGCTTGACGACGCCTAGTGCCATCTCTCGCAGGCTGACGGCGACGGCCTGGTTTCCCGAGCAGCCGCTCATGTCGGAGATGATGGGTAGGAAGACCGCTAGGGCGATCACCGCGGCCAACGTATCCTGGTACGCCGCGATGACGCTGGCTGCGACCACGTTCAGCAGGATGTTGAGCGAGAGCCACGAGAGCCGCCGGCGCGCGCGATGCAAGAGCGGCATCGTCCGGAGCTCCTCGCCACCTACGATGCCGCGGCTCTTGAGTTCGTCGGCGAGAGCCACGTCGACGCGGGCTTCGTCCACGTCCTCGCGCAGAAGTACGCCCACCAGGCGCCGTGCTCGATCCACGACGGGGATCGCGAGAAAGCTATAGCGATCGAAGAGCTCGAAGAGCTCCTCCAGTTGCGTGCCGGCCTCGACCGAGATCGGGTCCCGGATCATCAAGGCTGCAACCGATTGACTCTCCCGCGCGAGCAGCAGGTCACGCAACGGCAGCACGCCGACCAGCTCGTCCTGGTCTCCGAGCGCGTAGACGTACTGCACCCCGAAGTCGGCGTAGCGATCGACGTTCTGTCGCAAGTGCTCAATGAGGCGCCGCACGGTCCACGAGGACGGAACGGCGACGTACTCGGTCAGCATGCGTCCGCCGGCCGAGTCCGGCGGATACTCGAGCAATCGGCGCACCGACTCGGCGGTCTCGGGCGCGGACTCCGCAAGGATGGCCTCGGCCTCGGCTCGATCGATCTGTGCGACCAGGTCGGCGCGCTGGTCGCTCTGGAGCTCCTCGAGAATCGGGGCGGCGGCTTCCGGTGAGAGCTCCTGGATCGCTTCGACGGCCTGCGAGTCCGGCAGGAGCTCCAACACGCTTGCTGCCTGCTCCGGACGCATCGCCGCGATTATGTTGCCGCGTTCGTCGGCGGGTAGTCGGGCGAGCGCATGGATCAGGTCGCCTTCGGAGACCTCCTTGAGCAGCCGCTCGAGGGCCGCTGAGTCTCCCTCGCGGACGGTCTCCACGAGCTGCTGCCAGATCTCCAACGTTTCCTCCTCGAGTCGGTGAGCGCTCGCGCGAGCTCAGCAAATGGCCAGCGGGTTCACTGGGCTACCCATTCCCCGCGCGAGGTTCAACGGTGCCAGCACGAACATGAACTCGTAGACTGCGTCGCGAGCCAGCGCGTCGAGGTCGAGCAGCTCGATCAGGTAGCCGCCCTGCCGCCAGATGAACTCCGTGTGGACCGGGAGACCGTCGGGCGTGGGGTAGATCTCGACGGCGCTGTTGTCGGAGCCGAGCGCGACGATCTCCTTGCGTCCGGCCCACTGCGCTGCGTCGAGCGTGATTCCCGGTTGAGCGGCATCGAAGCCCTGCGGGTCCTCTTTCCAGACGGCTTGGAAGCCGGTGCGCACGAGTACGACGTCTCCCGACTCGAGCGAGACGCCCTGCTTCGCAGCGACCGATTCGAGCTCGGCTGCGTCGATCGCGTGGTCGGCCGCCAGCTGGGAGCAGCCATGGAAGCCGGCGACGTCCAGGAGCACTCCTCGGGTGACGAGCGAACCGAGCTCGGAGATCGCGTTCTTGCGTGCACCCGTCGCATCGATCCAGCTGTCCGCTGGATATCCATTGTAGAGCTTGCCCTCGGCGAACACATGGCACAGCGCATCGATGTGCGTCGTGCCATGCGTGTGCATCATCAAGATGTCTTCCCCGCCGCCGCGCCCGGGACCCGATAGGTTCCGGTAGGTGGCGACATGCCAATTCTTGTGACGGGTCGGCCAGATGGGCGCATTCGCCTTCAGCGGGATTGCGAGTGGATAGGTTCTTCCTGCACGCACCAATGAAGCGGCTCGTGCGGTGACTGCGGGAGTGATGAAGTTTGCCGTACCGCGCTGGTCATCGTCTCCCCAGCGTCCCCAGTTGTTCGGTTGATTCACGGACTGTCTCCCCTAGGTGTCCCAACGTCTGGTGCGCTCGATTATAGGAGAGCTGCCGATTCGTGGGTGACGCCTCCAGACTTCAGTGCCGTAGCTCGCCGAGGAGGGCGCAGGGCTGCATGAGGGGACGGTCTGCGCCCGTGGGAGGCGCGTACTGCACACCGCTCGGCCACGAGTGCCAGCGCCGGTCCTGACGCTTGCTGGGATCGCGTGTCTCCGGAAAGGGGTCCCGTATGTGGGGGGATTGGGCGGATCGACATAGCGGTGCCATCCTCAAGTCGAAGTAGCGGCGCGTGGCGGACGAGCGCGCCTCGGACCCGATGGGGCCGGTGACAACGTAGGGGGAGCCTGGGATGCGTCGTCGAGTTCTGACTCCGGGAATGGAAGCTTTGGGTGTGTCGCGTGGCATACGGGCGCAGCATGCTTGTTGCGCGCTGATCGTTGCCCTCTCGCTGTCGTCTGTCGGCTGTTTCGGGCGATTCGAACTGGTGCGCAAGGTCTACGCCTTCAACAAGCGGGTCGATCCCGACAAGTGGATCCAGTGGGGCGCCTTCGTGGTGATGAACTTCGTCCCGGTATACGGCGCCGCGGCATTCGTCGACGCTGTGTTCGCGAACTCTGTCGAGTTTTGGAGCGGCAAGAATCCAATTACGGCCGAGGTGATCCACCGCTCCGAAGGGCCGAATGGAGAAGTCGCCAGCTTGCACCTGCATCCGGACGGTCACGCAGATCTCTCCGTCGTCGGTGAGGACGGCCGAGAGCATCGGCTCCGTCTCGAGCGCGAGCCCACCGCAATCGCGGTCTACTCGGACGCGGGTGTCTTGCTGGGTCGCGTAAGCAGCAAGGAAGGGCGGGTCGCACTCGTCGACCGCTAGACGACGCCCCTCTTCCGCAAGCTCTCGATCTCCTGCGGGCTGCATCCCAGCTCCGATAGGATGGTGTGACTGTGCTCCCCGGGGTGCGGGCTCGGGCTGCGCACGGTCTCCTCGCTGCCCGAGATGCGTACGGCGTTTCGCAAGATCCGTGTGGGGCCGAGGATCGGATGCTCGACCTCGGCAGCCATACCGAGATGCTCCACCTGAGGATCCGAGAACACCTCATCCATCCGATAGACCGGACCACACGGGACGCCCGCACGGTTCAAGTCCTCTACCCATTCTGCAGTCGTGCGGGTGCGAAGCCGCTCGGCCACGATGGCGTTCAGCTCCGCGCGATTGCGCGAGCGAGCCGCGGTGGAGCCGAAGCGCGGATCCTCGGGGAGCTCGGGAAGTCCGATCACCTCGCAGAAGCGCCTCAGTAGGCGCCCGGCGGGGCCCGCGATGTTGACGTAGCCGTCCGCGGAGGCGAAGCATCCCATCGGCACCAAGGTGGGATGATGGTTCCCCTCTTGAATCGGCACGGTCTCGTCCATGGTCCAACGCACGGCCTGGAGATCCATCATCGCGAGCATCGATTCGAGCAACGACGTGGTGACCCAGCGCCCGAGACCGGTGCGCTCACGCTCATGGAGGGCGGCCAGGATTCCGACGCTCAGATAGAGACCCGCGGAGAGGTCGGAGATTGGGATGCCGACGCGGGTCGGCTCGGTTCCAGCCAGGCCGGTGACGCTCATCAGGCCGCCCATGCCTTGCGCGATCTGGTCGACTCCGCCGCGATCGCGATACGGACCATCCTGCCCGAAGCCCGAGATCGATCCGTAGATGAGCCGCGGATTGCGCGTGTGGACGGTTGGGAAGTCGAAGCGCAAGCGCTCCTTGACCGACGGGCGCATGTTCTCCACCAGGATGTCTGCACGGTCGACCAGCTGCATCAGGATCTCGTGGCCGGCCTCGCTCTTCAGATCCAGGCACAGGCTCCGCTTGTTGCGATGCAGATTCTGGTAGTCCGAGCCCAGGAAGGCTTCTCCTACCCGGCCACCGGACGGCGCGTTCCTTCCGCCTTGCGGAGAGTCCGTCGTCGGAGCTCGCACCGTCGGGCGCGGCAGAGGCGGATCGATCCGGATCACCTGTGCGCCCCAGTCAGCCAGTTGGCGCACGCAGGTCGGCCCCGCTCGGGCGACCGTGAGGTCGATCACGCGCAGATCTTCGAGCGGTAGGGACATGCCGAGCTCCTTCGAGGTTGCGGGAATCCTGGCTAGGTTCGCAGCAGGCGATTTTGCGCGCTGCGTGCGAGACTGAGCGGCATGACTCTCGAACCTGCCGTCCTGCTGGAGCGCCGCGGTCTCCTGGCCGTCGTGACCCTCAATCGTCCTGAGAACCGCAATAGCATGACAGACGAGGTTCTCGAAGGGCTACAAGCTTGTGTTCGCGAGCTGAGAGCCGACGCAGAGGTGCGCTGTGTGGTGATCACCGGCACGGGCAGGAGCTTCTGTGCCGGGGCCGACTTCAACTCCCAGGTTCAGCGAGGGGGGAAGGAGAGGCTACCTCACGAGCGGTCGTTCTCGATGTACGCTCCGTTCTTGGAGGTGCTGGAGCTCGAGGTGCCGACGATCGCCGCGATGAATGGCCACGCGATCGGGGGTGGGCTCGGCCTGGCGTTGGTCTGCGATCTACGCGTCGCAAGCTGCGAAGCCAAGTATGGTGCGAATTTCGTCCGGCTCGGCCTCGCGCCCGGCATGGCGACCACCTACCTCCTGCCTCGCCTAGTCGGGATGCCGCGCGCGCTGGAGCTGCTGCTCACAGGGCGGATCGTCACGGGGACGGAAGCGGCGGCGCTCGGGATCGTGAACCGCGCGGTGGCGCCCGAGCAGGTGCTCGACGAGTCGCTGGCCCTCGCGGAGGAGATCGCGTCCAATGCGCCGATCGCGGTGCAGCTCACCAAGGAGGCGCTTTACCGGCACTCCGCGTGGGATCCGGTGTCTGCGGCGCGCTTCGAAGCGCACCTCCAGTCGCGTACCTTGGAGACGCGGGACTCCCGCGAGGGAATTCGAGCGCTGATCGAAAAGCGATCCCCGACGTTTCGCGGTGAGTAGGGTCGACCTGTCTGGATAGTGACCAATGTGAGTGCTTTTTCCCTCTAACGTGGGAGTCGAGTGACTCACCCAACATTGGGTGCGATCTCGCCGAGTTGCTGGATGCACGCGTAGGCGTAAGAATCCGCTCTGTCCTCGAGCCTGTCACGACCCTGAAGGAGAGCCCTGATGGCCTGTTGGTCTCGCCTCGCGTTGTCGCTGTCGCTGCCCGCTTCCAAGATGCTTCGGTCGTCCGTGGGCTGCGTCGTCGTGATGTTGGCTGCGGTTGGAGGGGCTCGCGCGCAGCAGGTCGATGAGAACGTCACTTCATCCGAGACGCGCGTGGAGGAATCGCGTGTGGAGGAAGCGTCCCCTCCAGCGAATGCCGTACGTACGACCGCATTCGACGAGATGATCGAGAACATCGTGATCACGAGTCGCAAGCGGCCGGAAACGATTCAGGACGTTCCGGTGTCGGTGACCGCTCTCTCGGCCGAGAGTCTGAAGCAGCTCGGTGTGCGCAGAGTCCAGGACGTCACCACTGCGGTGCCCAACCTCGAGTATGACCGCACGGTGGGCTTCGCCAGCTCGGCGCGAGCGCACATCCGTGGCGTGGGCCAGAGCGACACGATTGGAACGCTCGATCCCGGTGTCGGGCTGTATGTGGACGGCGTATTCTTGGCCCGCTCCCAGGGAGGGCTCTTGAACACCTCCGATGTGGAGCGCATCGAAGTGGTTCGTGGACCTCAGGGAACCGTGTTCGGAAAGAGTACGATCGGGGGTGCGGTCAGCGTGGTGACCAAGCGTCCGCAGTTCGAGCTCGGTGGGTCCGCGGAGCTGCGAGTCGGCAACTTCGACCTGTTCGAGACACGTGGGGTTCTGAACGTGCCTCTGATCGAGGAGCGGGCAGCCCTGCGGCTCAGCTTCGCGACGTCGACACGCGACGGCTTCGAGAAGGAGCGCCTCGGGGGGACCGACCCCAACGATGAGAAGTTGCTCGCCGGTAGGGCGCAGCTGCTCTTCCTGCCGACAGAGAGCTTCGAGATTCTGCTGAGCGGTGACTACAGTCGTGAGAACCAGGTCCTGAGTCAGGGCAAGTGCAAGGTGATCAATTCGGGGGCCAACGAGGATCTCAGATTCTTGAACTCCGCGGTAGGATTCACGCAGGCGTGTGCCGACGTCGACGCGAGTGACAATCCACGGCGCGTGGAGTCGGATGCCAGCTTTCTCAGGGATGACCTGACTGCCTTCGGCGGAAGTGCGCAGCTCACTTGGTCGCTCAGCCCCGAAGTCCAGCTGCGTTCGATCTCGAGCGTGCGTTCGCTCGACAACGAGAACTTCAACGACTTCGATGGGACGCGGATCGAGTTGATCCGGCCGACGCTCGATCTCCCCAGCTTCGAACAGACCCAGATCTCGCAGGAGTTTCAGCTCTCCGCGAAGCTGCTGGACGAGCGTATGAGCCTGCTACTCGGCCTCTACGGCTTCCGAGAGGAGAGTACCGATCGCGTCTTCGAGGGGGTGCTCAGCAACGTGACCGCCGACGACATCCAGGCGATGGTTCGCTTCCCTGGGGCGCCCGCAGCGTCGCCCACCACTCCCGAGCTGCGCACCTTGCTGGCCGACGCGATTCGTGGAGCGCAGGTTCGGTCACTGAATCGGGTCGACAACTTGAGCTACGCGGCCTTTGGGCAAGTCTCCTACGAGATCACAGACCAGCTGAGTGCGAGCGTTGGCCTGCGGCTCACCCACGACCGTCGGCGGCTGTTTCGGGAAGGGGTCGCGTTCTCGCCTGGTCGTGGCCTCGATGCAACCGCTCCGGCGTTGCAAACGGGCGATACGGCGTTCTCGTTCGAGCGCTCGAATCGGTTCAGCGACTTCACGCCCTCAGCATCGCTCAGCTACGAGTTTGCGCCGGGGATCCGCGGGTACGCCAACTACAGCACCGGCTTCAAGAGCGGGGGCCTCAATGGTCGTACGTTTCCACCGCTGGGTGCGAGCGAAGCCGACTTTCCCGTCGAGTTCGATTCCGAGAAGCTCACCACCTACGAAGTGGGAATCAAGGCCCTGTTCGCGGATCAGCGCATCGCACTGAATGCGGCCGCCTTCTACACCATCTACGAGGACATCCAGCTGGTCGTGCTCCCGGCGGATCCGCGCGTCAACAGCGTGCAGGTTCAGTTGTTGAACGCGGGCGAGGCGATCATCACCGGTGGAGAGCTGGAGCTCGCAATCTCGTTGCTCCCCAACCTACAGGTCCGCACAGCCCTCGGTGTGATCAAGGACCGCTTCACCGACTTCGACGATCCGAGCGATACGCAGGCCAAGGACCGCCACCTTCCGTTCGCGAGCGCCTATCAGACGAGTACGTCCGTCGAGTACAGTATGGATCTCGCCCAGCTCGGCTTGCTGGTTGCTCGGATCGACTGGACGACCCGAAGTCGCCAGTTTCTCGACTCGGCCAACGCCGACGCGCTCGAAGCGGGCAAGCGCGGGCTGCTCGATGCTCGGCTCTCGCTGAATCTCGCGGATGGAGCGACGGAGATCTCGCTGTTCGGGCGAAACCTCTTGGATCGAGAGTACCTCGTCTCCGGGGTAGACTTCTCGAACACGTTCGGAAATGCTCAGAGCTATGTGGGGCCACCTCGCACTTACGGAATCGAGCTTCGGCGCCAGTTCTGAGGTCTGCTGATTCAGCATGCTGACCTCCGCTCGTTCTCATTCGGTTCCTGGTCATTCCGAATGGAGCGCTGCCCAATGACGCGCACTCTGGCGCGCGCGCTACGGGTCGGGGCCCGTTACTGCGGACCTCCCGACACTGCGAACGGCGGTTACGTCTCTGGGTTGCTCGCCGCTGAGCTCGCCCAGGCATCTCCGGCGGTCAGTGTGCGCTTGCTGGCTCCCGTTCCTCTCGAACGGGAGCTCGAAATCCTTCGCGCGGGCGATGGGCTCGAGCTGCGTGACCCCGGTGATGCGCCTGGGGAGAAGCCGCTTGCGGTCGCACGACCCACCGGATTCCTCGACGATCCTCCGGCAGCCCCCTCTTTCGTGGGGATCGGCAGCGGTTCCCGCCGCTGCCGCGCCTTCGAGACGCATCCGTTTCCGCGCTGCTTCGTTTGCGGCCCGGAGCGACCGACACCGGATGGACTCGCGATCTGGCCGGAGCGGTTGGCCGAGGGATGGGTCGGCGCCGAATGGACGGTGGCGGCCAGTCTGGTCGATGACGCGGGTGCGGTACGCCCCGAGTTCATCTGGGCGGCACTGGATTGTGCCAGCTCTTTCGCGCTGCTCGAGCCCACAGAGGCGCAGGCATTCGAGCCCATGGTGCTGGGTACCCTGGTGGCCCGAGTTTCCGGGTGCTTGCGGGCGGGGGAGATCGCGCGGGTCGGCGCCTGGTCGGAAGGTTTTTCGGGACGGCGCGGCGTGGGTGGGACCGCCGTTTGGGGCGGCGATGGACGTCTGATCGGGGTTGCGCGAGCGACGTGGGTCTCCCTCGCAGGTCGGTCTGGATCCTCTGCGAGCTGAGCTCTCTCGGCCCGGGAGCGCAGGTGAAGTTGGCCGTGCGCTCGCATCTTCGAGTAGTCTGTGCACCCCGTGACGGAGACTCAGTCGAACTCGCGCGATCCCTTGGTAGACCGAATCCTCGCGCATCGTGTTTGGATCGTGACCGGCAAGGGCGGGACCGGCAAGACCTCGCTGGCCGCCGCGCTTGCTGTGCGCGTTGCGCGTTCGGGGCACAAGGCGCTCGTTGCGAGCGTCGCGGGGGATGGTGCGCTTCCCGCGCTGTTCGAGCGGTCGGAAGCGCAGGCAGCGAAGCAGCAACCCCTTCGCATCGAGCCACGGCTCTGGATGCTCTCGATCGAGCCAGAAGCGGCCTTGGCGGAGTATCTCGAGCTGCAGCTGCACGCGGGCGGGGTTGCGCGCAGGCTGCTCCGGCACGAGGGCTTTCATAAGTTCATGGACGCCGCTCCCGGATGGCGCGACCTGGTGTCGCTCGGAAAGATCTGGCATCTGGAGCAGCAGCAGGACGCGGGAGTTCCGAGCTTCGATGTGATCGTCGTGGACGCACCGGCGACAGGCCACGGCCTCTCCTTTCTATCGATTCCGCGGGTCGTGCTGCAGACGGTCGGGGTGGGCCCGTTGCACCGACAGACGCTCGCGATTCAGGAGATGCTCCTCGACGCAGAGCGTACGCGCTGCGCGCTGGTTGCGTTGCCTGAGGAGCTGCCGGTACGCGAGACCCTCGATCTCTCGAGGTCTCTCGACGATCTCGGGATCGCGCGTGGGGTGGTGTTCCTGAATCGCTGCGAGCCGCTCATGCGCGTGGACCCCGTTCGCGTTCGTCGTCAACTCGAGGAGCTCGGGCCGAATGCGGTGCGCGAGGAGATCCCCGCGCTTGCACGGCCGGAGTTGCTTCTCAGCGTGCTCCGCTTTCGGGAGCGGCGGCTGGCGCAGCAGGAATACTGGCGACACCAGCTCGAGTCCGCGCTCGGGGAGCCGTGTGCGGTCGTGCCCTACCTGCTCGACCCGATCGAAGGAAGGTCTGGGGTCGAGCGGTTGAGCCGGTCGCTCGAGATTGCCGGCGCAGAGCCGATGCAGGCTGAGTGCGACATAGGTGCGTCGGCTGCGCTGGCTGCTCGCGGGTCTGCCGGGTCCATGGCCGGGGTATCGGGCGAGCAGGGAGCCGACGACGCGAGTGTGAGACCGCGTGCGGAGCGACGGAGCGGTGACTGGTTCGATCGCTCGGTCATCGTCACGGTCGGCACCGGCGGCGTAGGCAAGACCACGCTCGCAGCGGCCATCGCGCTCGAAGCCGCGGCGCGTGGAAAGCGGACCTTGGTGCTCACGATCGATCCTGCGCGGCGCCTCGCGAATGCCCTCGGGCTCGCAGAGCTGGACCACACCCCTTCGCGCATCAGCCCGGATACCGTGACTGCGGTGACTGGGAAGTCCTCTCGTCTGGGGACACCGCAGGCTTGGGGCGCACAGCGGGCGGGAGGAGCGTTCGCACACGCAGGTGCGGTGCAACGAACGATACCCGCAGAGTTGTTTGCGATGATGCTCGATACGCAGCGAACCTTCGATGAGCTGGTCGCGCGCGTCGCGCCCGATGCGGAAGCGCGTCAGCGAATCCTCGACAACCCGATCTACAAGAGTCTGACGGATGCGCTCTCTGGAACGCGCGAATACTCTGCGATGGAGAAGCTGCATCAACTCTACGATGCCAAGGAGTACGATCTGATCGTCCTCGATACTCCACCTGCCACGCACGCGCTCCAGTTTCTGGAGGCGCCTCGCCGGCTCGTCGGATTCTTGGACGGCGGCTTCCTGAAGCTCCTGCTGCATCCAGCCGCGGCGATCGGGCGCACGAGCCTGCGTTGGTTCAACTTTGGTTCGACGATGGCGCTCAAGGCTCTCGAGAGGATCACGGGACTGGGTTTCTTCTCGGATCTGTCGCAGTTCCTGCTCGCGTTCGAGAGCTTGCTGGACGGCTTCGAACGCCGCGCACGCGAGGTCGGCAAGCTGTTGCGTTCGCCAGAGTGTGGTTTCGTTCTGGTCGCGGCGCCGGACCCCGAGCAGGTGCGTCGGACTCTCTCGTTCTGGGAGCGGCTACGTGAGGAGCGTGTGCATCTGGTCGGATTGATCCTCAATCGGGTGCAGTGCTGGCCTCGAGTTGCTCCTAGTGTGTCGGACTCCCGTAGTGAATTCACGACGGCGCCCGCAGCGGCGGATCCGGCGTGGGGCATCGCGCGCGACTGGCTGACCGAGAGGCTCGAGCCTGCGAGTGTCGCGGCGCTGCTCGAGACTTTGGATCGCCACGCGCAGCGCACGCGGCGTGACCTCTCGATGAGCGAACAGCTCGAGAAGGGTCTTCCGCTCCCTCCTGAGGCATTTCGCCGCATTCCGCTTCTTGCCAGCGACGTGAACAGCATCGAAGGGTTGCGGCAGCTCTGTGAGGCGTTGTTCCTGGGCCCCGAGGAGAGAGCTGCAGCCACCCCCGAGCGTCGGGGCTCGTAGTGGCTTGCTGTGGAGAAAGTGAGCACCGATGAGGCATGATGGCAAGGGCTCGAGGGCACGAGTTGCCGAGCGATGTCCCAGAAATTTGTTCGTGCCGTTGAAGTCGGCGCGACTAATGCAGGCCATCAGTGTTTGCAGGAACCGTTTGATGGAGGATGATGTCTTATGCCCCACTCCGAGCGAGTGACCGGTCCGCACGCCTTCTATCTCCAGCTCGAGAGCTCCGGGCTGGCGATGCATATGGGGGCGCTGGCGATATTCGATGCGGGCCCCTTGACGCTCGAGGACGGCGTGCTCGACATCCAGCGGCTGCAGCGCCTTCTGGAGTGGGTGCTCGGAGAAATTCCGCACGCGCGCCAGAGGCTTCGCCAGGTTCCCTTCGAGCAGCACCCGGTCTGGATCGATGACGATCGCTTCAGCCTGCACTATCACCTGCGGCACACGCGCCTGCCTCGGCCTGGGAGTGAGCGCCAGCTCAAGCGGCTCGTAGGCCGGCTCATGTCGGAGCGCCTCGACCGCAACAAGCCCCTCTGGGAGGTCTGGGTGATCGAGGGGCTCGAAGCTGGACATGTCGGCTTCATGCTGAAGGTGCACCCGAGCGTGCTCGAGGGGGCTGCCATCGCGAAGGTGCTCGAGCGAATGAGTTCGATCGGAAGTGATGGAAGTGTTCCTGCGGTTCCCACGTGGCGCGCCAGGCCGGCGCCCGCGCCCGCCCAGCTCATCGCCGACTCGGCGACCTTCTGGGCGCGCGGAGCGTTGGAGGCCCTGGAGCGTACGCGCCACGTCATGGGTGAGCCCGCCTCGAGCCTCCGGCACGCAGCCAAGGCCGGCGTGGCTGTCCGGGGCGTTCTGAGCGAGGCCGTGCGCGGGCAGGCGCGGACACCCCTCAATCCTCCTCGAATCGGTGTCCACCGTCGTGTGGATGTGCTCGACCTTCCGCTCGACGACGTGCGCAACGTCGCGGACGCGCTCGGCTGTTCGATTCCCGACGTCGCACTCTCTCTGCTCGTCTGCGGTGTCGGTAGGTTCTTCCACAACCGAGGGGACAAGTTCGAGGGTGACGTGATGCGCATCCTACTCACCTTGCCGAGTCCGGAGCCCCAAGATGCGAGAGCCCCGGTCACGATCCGGATTCCGATGCCCTACGGGCCGAGCGACCCCGTCGAGCGCGTCGAAGCGACGGCGCGTCTGCGTGCCGAGGCGCTCCAGTCTGGCCAGGTCGAGGGGTTCGAGCTGTTGGAGCAGCTCGAGGAGTGGACTCCCGCGCGCGTGCAGCGCGCGATCTCACAGACTGCGGGCCGCCATGGTACGGCGAACATCCTGATGCATCTGTTCGAAGGACCGCCGGTGGCTCCTCGGGTGCTGGGAGCGCCGCTGCGGGGCGCGGTGGTCTTCACTCCCCTGTTCGTGGACCAAGCTCTCAGTGTGACCGTGACTACCTGCGGAGATCGGTTTGCGATCGGGCTCAACAGCGACTGGGATCTGCTCCAAGATCTTCACGAGCTGGTCCAAGCCCTCGCCAAGAGCTTCGAGCATCTGCAGCTGTCTGTGCTCGCGAGGGCGTCCGCGACGTCGGTATTGTCCGAGACCCCGTCTGGAGAAGATCGGAGGCCGGCATGAGCGAAGCGTACTACGAGCGATTGACGCCGCTGGACGCGACGTTCCTGCTGTCGCAGGACGAGAACGCCCACATGCACGTAGGCTCCGTGAGCACCTTCGACGCTCGCCCGTTGACCAAGCCCGACGGTGGGCTCGACTTCGACAGCATCAAGCGAGCCATCTCGGTCATGCTCGAGCGGAATCCTCGCATGCGTCAGAAGGTGTGGTGGCCGGCCGGGGGCCCACCCGTCTGGATCGACGACATGGACTTCCGCTTGAGTTATCACCTGCGACACACGGCTCTACCGCTTCCGGGCACGGATCGTCATTTGAAGCGCCTGGCGGGACGCGTGATGTCGCAGACTCTCGATATTACCAAGCCGTTGTGGGAGATCTGGATCGTCGAGGGACTCTGCGAGAGTCGCTTTGCGATTCTGGCCAAGCTGCATCACTGCCTGGCCGATGGGATCGGGGCTCGCGACATCCTGACCGGCTACTTGAACGTCGAACCTACCCCTGCCCCCAACGTTGCCGATACCTGGCGTCCGCGGCCCGCTCCGAGTCTGGCGAGGATCCAGCTGGAAGGAGCGCAGCGGCGCATCGAGAAGGTGACGGAGGCGTGGGGATCGCTCGGGAGGTATTTCAAGGAAGACGCCTGGCGTGACTCCTTGAGTCGCACCACCAGAGGCATGGTCGGTGCGATGTCGAACTTCGTTGGCGACGTCTCGCCCACGCCGCTCAATCGCCGCATTGGCCCGCATCGGCGCTTCGACTGGGCGGCGGTCGATTTCGATCAGGTGCGCGCGATCCGGAAGGGATCTGGCGCGAAGGTGAACGACATCGTGCTCGCGTGTGTGACCGGAGCCATGCGACGCTTCCTGCTGCAGCGCCGGCTCCAGGTCGACGAGCTGGACTTTCGTGTGATGGTTCCCGTCAACGTCCGCAGCGATGCACAGGACGGTCAGGCGGGGAATCGTGTGTCGAGCATGATCGTGCCGATCCCGCTCTTCGAGACCGATCCCGGAAGACGCCTCAAGCGGATTCTCTCGACCACCGCGCGCATCAAGGCCTCGAGTCAGAGTGATGTCGGAGAGCTCGTTGCGCAGTTCCTGGACGCAGCAGGGATCTATCTACCTCAGAATCTGACGCAGCGCGCGGCACAGCGGCTGGCCTCGAACATCGTTGTCACGAACGTTCCTGGGCCGCTGTTCCCGATCTATCTGAACGAGGCCGTCATGTTGGAGTCGTTCCCGCTCGTGCCTCTGGTGGCGCAGCAGGGGCTCGGGATCGCGCTTTACAGCTACAACAAGGCGCTCCATTGGGGGTTCAACGGCGATTGGGATCTCGTGCCCGATCTGCACGATATCGCGGGATATGTCATCGACGAATTCGCGCACTTGGTGAGCACGTATGTACCTCTCGATGTTTCGCGCGTCGGCGAGGCGCTGTCCGTGGTCGAAGTGGCACCCGCTGCGAGCTCTGCTCAGGATGCGGAGTCTTTGGTGACCGAAGATACCGCTTTGGCGAAGCCGCCCACGAAGCCCGCTGTTCAGACAGCCAGGAGCTCCCAGACGGCCAAGACGACGCGTTCCCCCTCCAAGACGAAGACCAAGGGGCGTACGCGCACGCGTACCAAGCCTCAGACACGTCCCAGCGACAGTCCCTGATCTGCACGAGTTCCGGCAAGGTGTGAGCTCACTCGCTGCGTGTGTCGCTTGGCGAAGGCTACCCTTGGGTGCGAAGAGGACCCTCTGGCTCTGTCGTAGGTGCTGTGCCAGTTTGCGCCAAGGCAGGCACGTTGCGGACGACGAGGTCGTCGCGCGTCGGGCGGTTGCTTCGGTCGAGATGCCGCTGCGTGTCAGTCCCTGGCATCCACAGGATCTGCGCGGTGGACACCGATCAGGCTTTGGTACCCTCTGGGTGCGAGGTCGGTGGAATTCTGGGGGCGACACTCGAAGAGCGTCGGAAAGGGACAGTCATGCTGCAGCGCGCACTGCAAACTCCTTGGATCTTGGCTCAGCAGCTTTCGTGGCGCGACTGTGAAGAGATCGAGGTTGGGGGCGGGACCACGCCTGACTTCGCGCCACTCACGGACGTGATTCGAAGGATCGTCGCGCAATACTCGGGAGGTGCCGCAATTGCGGTATACCATCGTGGAGAGCTCGTTGCCGACCTCTGGGCGGGAGAACGGGATTCGACGGGAGCGCCGTGGAAGCGAGACACCTTGGCGCCGAGCTTTTCGACCACGAAGGGTGTTGCAGCGACTGCGCTCCACATCATGGTCGATCGAGGTCTGATGAACTATGACGACCCCGTTGCGCGCTACTGGCCCGAATTCGCGCAACGCGGCAAGGACGCCATCACAGTACGACACGTGTTGGCGCACCAGTCCGGCCTCTATCACATCCGCCAGATGATCGATCGTGCGGATCGGATGCTGGATTGGGAGTACATGATCCACGCAATCGAGTGTGCCGAGCCCATCCACACGCCCGGAGAACGAACCGGATATCACGGCCTGACCTTTGGATTCATCGTGGGCGAGTTGGTTCAGCGGGTCTCGGGGCAGCGATTCTCCGAGGTCATTCGTGAGCAGATTGCCTCACCATTGGGGCTCGAGGGCATGTACATCGGGGCTCCCGACGAGGCGTTGACTCGCGCGGCACGTCTACTCCGGAGCACTTCGGTCTGGGAGTCGTTCGCGCGCCCGCTGATTCGAACGGCTTCGGCCGATCAGATCGCAGTACAGTCCCTGGTTGCGCTCGTGCGGATCGCGCAACGGGGACTGAATCTCGGCGGGGTCCCTGTAGATGTCGAGAGCGTACTCGACGCGCTCGCTCCCCGGGGGATCTCCAGCTTCGACTTCTCGGCAGACGAGGCGCTGCGAGCGACCATTCCCGCGGCGAACGGCCTCTTCAATGCTCGCTCTCTCGCTCGTATGTACGCGACTCTGGCGGCGGGAGGGGAGCTAGACGGCGTGCGCCTGCTGTCTACGGGCACCTTGCTCGAAGCCGCGAAGCGCCAGGAGCGTACTGCGAAGCTGCACGTCATCCCATTCGACATGCGGTGGAGGCTCGGCTACCACGGTGTCGTCACGTCGCGCGGATTCCTTCCGCACGCCTTCGGGCACTTCGGGCTTGGGGGCTCTGGTGCGTGGGCCTGTCCTGAGAATCAGCTGGCCGTCGCGCTCGTGGTCAACAGCGGCGTCGGAACTCCCTTTGGTGATCTTCGCGTCGTTCGCGTAGGCGGAGTTGCACTAAGCTGCGCGCGGGCTCGACACGCGTGGGCGCGCGCCGAGCCCCTCAACTGAATCAGGATCGACGTGACTCGAGATCCCTGTGGCTCACGACCCGTTCGGACCTGAGGGGTCCTTACCGCGTGCCGCCGTGCTGTCTGGGAACAAGCGATACAGCATCGCCGTTACGTTGTCGTAGAGCCCGGGTACCGCAGTATGGGTGAGCTGAGAGGTTACTCCAAGCACGGTGCTCACACGTCGCGGTCGGCGAATCAATGCGTCACAGATCATTCCAGCGGCGCGTTCGGGGGAGATGGGCCGCAGGCCGCGGTAGATCTCCGTGGGAGCGATCATGTCTGTCTTGACGAGCGGCATGTGGATCGTGGTGATGATCACATTGTCGTCGATCAGCTCGGGGGACGCGCACATAGAGAACGTATCCAGCGCCGCCTTGGATGCTGCGTAGGCAGAGTAGCGTGGCGCATTCATCTGCACGCCGATCGAGGACACGTTCAGAATGTGTCCGGACCGTCGCTGTCGCATTCCGGGTAGGAAACCGAGGATCAGCTTGACGGCGCCCAGGTAGTTCAACTGCATGGTGCGCTCGAAGTCATGGAAGCGCTCGTACGAGAGCTCGAGAGAGCGGCGAATCGAGCGCCCCGCGTTGTTGATTAGAATGTCGATACCGTCGTGGTCGTGTGTGATGCGCTCGATGAGATCATCGCACTGTTCTGGGCGGGCGAGATCCGTGGGGTAGAGCCAGGCCTGGCCGCCGAGTCGATGGATCTCGTCACGCAGGCTCTCGAGCCGCTCCGAAGTCCGGGCGACCAAGTAGACGTGTGCTCCGGATGCAGCCAGGCGCAGGGCGGTCGCACGTCCGATACCCGCTGATGCGCCGGTGATCAACACGCGCTTTCCTTCGACGACTCGTGACAGTCTCGGATTGCGGGACGGTGCAGCTGCGAGATTGAGCTCCCAGAAGTCCCACAGTCTACCTGCGTAGCTCTCGAGCGGGGGCACTTCGATCCCTGATCCGTTCAAGGCGCCCAGTGTCTCGGTGCAGTCGTACTCGGTTGGATGACCCGCGTAGCTGAGTGTGTACTTCGGCAGGCCGATCTCGGCGAGCAGCTCATCGGAAAGGCGTCTGACGGCTGGGACTCGTTCGAGACTCTGGATGAGCCCCGCCACGCGGCCGTGCAGCGCGGGCATCGGGAGGTGCACCGAGAACGTAGGAGCGCGCGCAGCCCGGCAGAAGATGTCGATCACCTCGCCAATGCTGGTTGAAGTCGGGTTGGTGAGGTGAAAGGTCCGACCGTCCAAATCCTTGACGTGGGCGATGTGGTCGAGTGCCTGGGCAACGAAGTCGACAGGGACGATGTTCACGCTGCCGCCATCGATCCCGATTCTGGGGAGCCAGTCCGGAATCGACGTGCGCATGCGCTGAATCATGCGGAAGAAGTAATAGGGGCCGTCGACCTTGTCGATTTCGCCGGTCTGTGAGTGACCGACGACGACTCCGGGGCGATAGATGCGATAGGGCCGAGGGTAGTTCGTGCGCACCAAGGCCTCTGCATCGTGCTTCGTGCACGCGTAGGGATCGTCGAGGCGCTCGGCTTCCTCGAACATGGCCTCGGTGAAGGTGCCTTCGTAGTGACCTGCGACGGCGATCGAGCTCACGTGATGGAAGCAGCCCGCCTCGATGATCTCGGCCAACTCGAGCGCATGGCGCGTGCCTTCGACGTTCGTGAGGGCGAGGGCTTCTGAGTCGGCATTCATGTCGTACAGCGCGGCTAGGTGGAAGAAGTGGTTGATTTTGCCATGCAGTTCTTCGGCTACGCTGGTATCTACACCCAGCGCAGGCATGCCGAGATCTCCGATGACAGGGAGCAGCCTCCCAGAGTCGGCCTGAAGCGACAGGGCGATGGCCTGGAGCTTGTGAAGGGAATCTCGGCGAATCAGGCAGTGAACCGTCGCGCCTCGCTTCAGTAGGCACTCGACCAAGTGCCGACCGATGAATCCCGTGGCTCCCGTTACGAAGTAGGCCATGCGTGTGCTCCTCTGACGCCCGACCTTCATTGGTTCTTCCTAGCCTCGACGGACTCCACGGAGCTCCCTGCTGCGGGTGGTCGCGCGAGTGATCCCGCTTGATCGCACCGCCGGCTGGCGTACGGCCCGGCGGCGCCCCCGAGCCGGAAGTCGGGCAGAGCCCGGCGGGGGAGCACCTCGTCAGCTATCGACGATTGTAGCTGCTTCCGGTTGCGACAGCCTAGCGTCGCTTGGGCCAACTCCGGAGCCGAACTGCATCCTTCGCGCGCCAGTTCTGCCACTCATGCGGTGGCCCTTGAGAGCGGCGCGTCCGAATTGGCGGTCTTGCCCTGAGACCTGCTCCGCGCCGATGGGCCGTCCTCTTCCTGCATGAAGTCGTAGATGCACAGATCTTGGCTGACATGTTGCAGTCTTGCCACGATCTCTTCGGCAGGAGAGGTATCGAGCACGATGCCGTGCGCCGCCAGATCGCCGCGCAGTCGATGCTCGACCTGGCGGATGCGTTGGAAGGTCGATAGGTATGCGCCCTTCCATATTTGAAGGAACGGACGCGAATCCATGGGGTTCGATCCCATCATGCCGCGGAGTGTGTTCGACGGAAGGAACGTGTAACAGCTGACTTCGGGAAACTGTCGCAGCACCCAGTGTCGCGTGTTCTCGAAGCGAGTGAAGGAGATCGTCCGCAGATCCTGCTCGATATTGTACAGGATACCCGGACGATGACCGGGAGAGCCGGGTTTTGCTACGTGCGGAACGAACGGGTCGAGGACGAAGAGCAGATCCGCTCCTCGGTGGATCGCTTCTACGAACTCCGACGTTCGTGTGATTGCGCCATCGACATATTCGCGACCCTCGATTTCGACCGGCGAAAAGACGGGATTGAAGCTGAAGGAAGCTTGCACCGCCTTGCTGATTGGAACGTGATCGTTGCCCTCTGACCCGAAGAGGACGTGCTCGCGCGCATCATGATCGGTTCCACCGATGAAGAGTGCGCGCTCGAGGTCGCGGAAGTCGTTGGTCCTACCAGGGCGATCGAGTACGTCGCGCAGCGCCTCTTCGAAGCTATCCGAGCGGAAGGGAGCACCCACGATATCCGAGTAGGTGAGCAGGAATCGATCGAAGGTCGGCCACGCCTGACCCGTCGCGCAGCTCGCGATGTCGCGCGCGAGTAACTTGAGCGCGTGCGATGCGCGCTGCACGATGTCGCGATAGTTCAGGTGCCGGACCTGCAACAGGCGGAGGTCGATGGGAGGGAGCTCGCCGACGGCCTCACCGGCGATCGATCCCATCAGGTCGAGCACGCGGTAGCCGGACGCCAACACGCTCGTAACCACCGCACCGGCGCTGATCCCGAAGTACATGTCGAAGTCGTTCGCCGTGCGGTTCGCGAAGCAGTCCTCGAGACACTTGAGGACGCCCAGCTCGAAGAACACGCCCGTGGTGCCGCCTCCCGACGCGCACAGAGCAACCTTGCCCTTCTCGCGGTCGTGGAGCATCGAGTCGATCTCTTCGAGGACCCGCGTGCGAAATTTCGCCGCGGAAACGTCTCGGCGATGACGCAGCACACGACCCACGCGTCGCGCTCCCATTTCGGCGATCAGGCGGTCCTCCTGATCGGGATCGGGCGCAGACACGAGGGTGAGGATCCGATGGAAGCTGTAGCGCGTCTCCGGCTGCTCGTCTGCCTCGAGACGCTGCAGGAGTGCGCGCGCAGAGTCGAGAAAGCCGGGAAAATCGGTGGCGACGTCGTTCCCGAAGCGGAGATCGACGATCACGAGATGGATGTACTCGCGATCCAGCAGGGCTTCGACCGAACCGGGATCCTGACGTGCCAACCAGATCAGCTCGGGGGACTTCGCTCGAGTGCCGTCGCGTCGGCGGTCGAGATCCACGATCTTCGGTGCCCCACGCTCGATGCGGAGTGCAGCGGGATCTTTCGGGTCGAATAGCCGGGCCACATCAGCTGGCCGGGGTGTGTAGTAGAGAATCCTGAGTCGCCGGTCCGGTGCTCCCCCGGACGGTTGCACGCCCTGCGTGCGTTCGAGATCAGAGCTGTCGAATAGCATGGATGGGCTCACTCCTCGGGCGCGGTCGATACGATCCGAGCCTTGCGCGCGCGCTTCTCGGGCCCGGGACCTGCCCTCTCCGAAGACCGGCTTGCAAGGAATGCACCGACGTATGCCACCATCCGGGGCGGTCCCCAGAACCCGTTGTCGATCGGGGAGACACCAGCTCGCGAGCCCGTGTCGGACTCGCTCGCTCATTCCAGAGTATGCGGTTCGGGTCGCGATTCGCGCCATGAGGGGTGAGGAGCGGCCCTGTGCGCCCCGCGCGCAGCGGGGACATCTGCGGACATTGGCGGACATCCTGAGACACTCCGGGTGCGTTCGGTGGGAGCCCTCGGGAGCCCCACCGATCCTCCAGGAGAGCTTCCCACCGGGTTGGCGCGGAACCTGCACATCCATGCTGATGCGCAGCCGGCCAGCAGGAGGCTGACCGGGCGCGAACGGAGCTGAGACAGGATGCGACTCGAGGCCTCGATCGGATGCGACATGTCGGCACGTTGGCGTTCGACACAGTTCCGGAGTGAGGGCAGTTCCAGTCGCAGTCGCAAGCGGGAAGGGAGTCATGCATGAACATCCGGTGGACGCACTTCGAGCAACTGGACCCCGTGGCGCGCGTACAAGTGGAGGCTCGCTTGCGAGCTCTCGGGGAAGAAAATCAACAGCTGATCGACGTGCATCTCATGGGCTACGAGAGTCCGCATCATCGGCATGGGGATGCGGAGGTGCGGATCGTCGGCCGGTCGGGGCGGAAGCAGATCGTCGTCAGAAGGCGTCGAGACGAGCTCGGGATCGCACTCGGCGAGGCCCTAGATGCTCTCGAGCGCACAGTTCGTGAGCACAGCGATCGGCGGCAGCGCACTTTGCGGCGCTCGCCCACCTTGTCTCAATATCGCGAGTTCGTTTCGCAGGACGTCGGAGCGCCGTCAGCTCAAGCAACCTGAGCCTCTCGGGTAGCCTGAGCCTGAGCGTTGGGGCGCTCTCCTGCGGCGCCTCGAGCATGGTACTCCTGCATGCTCGGGGCGTCGCTAGGGCCTTCGGAGCCCCTGGCTTCCGAGATCCTCGCTTCAGGGGTCCTGGGGCTCAGAAGTCATAGGAAGCCATGATGCTGACGCGCTGCTTCAGCAGGCCGCGGCGAGATGTGATCGGTTTCTCGTAAGCGATCCCGATGCTGAGATCAGGGGTGGCTTGGAAGCGGAACCCGATTGCGCCCGTGATGACGTTGTCTCCTCGGACTCCCTCGCTTCCCAAGTTGGCGAAGTCGTTCCCTTCGAAACGTCCTGCGTTCAGTGCTGTCTGGACTTCTGAAAGTGTGAGTCGTGCGCCCCCCTGGAGATGGACGTTCGTGGATCCATCACCGTCGGAGGTGTACCGGATTCCGCTGACCTCGACGAATGGCGAGAGTTTGGGCGTGATCGCATAGTCCACGTGCAGGTTGTAGTGGATGTAGGAGCTGTTTCGCCGTCCGTCGATCGGCAACTGGGCACCGACGGCACTCAGGACGTGCACACCGTCGCTCGGCGACCAGCCCAGCGAGACACCGGGAATCACGATGCCGTCTCCCTGTCCCTGAAACAGCTTGTGGTCCCCGAAGTCGGGCTCGAAACGCAGCGTGGGCGACAAGATGAAACCCGCATCGGGGCGGTCGATGAGTGCGTACTTGAGCCCGAAGCTCATGTCGGCGAAACCCGTGTTGTGACTGACCAGACCCAGATCCGGTTTGAACCAGACGAAGCCATCGCGGACTGCGATGAGACCGAGTCGGTCGGTGAGCGCGATGCGAATCTGCAGTGCGGCAATGTCGGCGTGGCCGCCATCGAAGACAGACCGCTCTGGAAGCTCCTGCCAGATTCCCACTGCCTGTAGGTCCGTAGTCACAAATGGATGCTCGAAGAGGTAGGGCATCGTCATTGGGCGACTGAAGCCGGCATAGAAGCCCTTTGAAGTGCAGCTGAAGTCCGGAAACCAGCCCTCGCAACCCTCGCCTTTGCGGTCCGAGGCGAAGCAGGGCGCTGCAGAGCAGAAGGTGATTCCCAAGGTCGCGACTCCGGCGGCGACGATCGAGAGCGAGAAGCGCGAGCGAGTCATGGGCCGTTCCTCCGTCGAGCAGAAAGTCCGCATGCAGGCTTCTTCGGTTCGCCTTCGGAAAACCTATGACTTTGGCTGTCTGTCCAGTCCGATGGAAACCGCCTAGTCCTCGATCCAGCTCGCGATGCGCTCGACCAGGACCTTGCTACTGCGCAGTGGAAGGTCGTGATCACCCGGCCAGATCTCCAGAAGGCCGTGCTCGAGGTATCCGATCCAGCTCCTCAGGTAGCCGGGATCGAGCACGGGGTCGGCGTCACCCGCGATCGCGAGCACGCGCGTCGCGGCGTCGATCCGAGCCGGGTCGACGCGTCCGTCGATGATCAGGTTCTTGAGGGTACCCGAGTACGACTCCCAGTGATGGAGCACACCGTCCTGCGCGATCTCGGCGGGGAGGTCGCGCCGAATCCGGGTGAAGATCCGCGCCGCGAGTGAGCGATGCCGGCACATCCATCCGCATGTGAGCCGAGCGAGGCGTCCGTCTGTCGCAAAGAAGCGAACGTGAAGACCCAAGCGGGCGATGTGTGCGCGCGCGCTGCGCGAATCTGCATACAGGGGCGGACTGATCGCGACGACCGCGCGCACGCGCGCCCCCAGGCGCCCCGCGAGGTGCAGCGCCAAGAGCGCGCCCGCGGAGTGGCCGACGACAGCGAGTGGCCCATCGACGTCGAGCTCACCGAGCATGCGCATCAGGGCGTCGACGTGGTCCTGCGGACCGTACGTTCGCCCGTGCGGACGCGGCGAGTGTCCGAAGCCGAACAGATCGGGAACCACCATTCTGGCGTGCTCTGCCAGGAGGTCGAAGCTTCGACCGAAGTACCGATTCGAGCCCGCCAGTCCATGAAGCAACAGGATCGCTCGGTCCCCATCCCCGACGAGGCGCACGTGCAGGCCGGCATCGAGCGCTTCTCCGCCAGGTGGGGACCAATCGTGCGGTGTCTGGAGGCCGTGTCGTCGCATCGGCGAGCTTCTGGTCATCTGGATTCCCTCTGCCGAAGTCCGCCAGGTCGGCGCCCGGGAGCAGTCTAGCAAGCGAGGGCGCCTGGCATGTGCCGCTGGAATCGGGCGTGGCCGGTCTCCGCACTTGGCCGCAGGTAGGTCACGGCCGTAGAATCTCGGACGAGTGCGTCTCTGCGTCCAGTCGGCGCGCGGGAGGGAGAATTCGAAATGGCGATGAACGTACAATCCATTCCTGGAGTGACCGAACGCATCAATCAGGTGCGGCTACTGACCGCGGAGATCATCAACAAGGAGATTTTGCCGAACGAGAACACGCTGTTCGCATGGCGGATGGGAGGCCGGAGCCCATCGGACTCCGAGAAGGAGCACATCCGCGAGCTGCGCGAGGACATCAAGGCCAAGGTGAAGCAAGCGGGTCTGTGGGCTCCGCACTTGCCCGAGGAGTACGGTGGGGCCGGTCTCAACTTCCTCGAGCACGCCTACATGAACGAGGTCCTGGCCTATGCGCAGGGTGCAGCGGCGCTCTTCGGCGTCGTAGCCCCGAACTCCGGAAACCAAAACATCCTGGTCAAGTACGGTACCGAGGAGCAGAAGAAGAAGTGGCTCCTACCGCTGATCGCTGGCGAGCTCGAATCCGGGTTCTCCATGACGGAGCCGGACAACGCGGGTTCGGATCCGCGCTCGATCAAGACGACGGCCCGCAAGGATGGCGACGAGTGGGTGATCAACGGCCACAAGTGGTTCACCTCGAACGGCATTCGCGCGGACTTCTTCATCGTGATGTGCCGGACGGAGGATCCGTCGGGGCCTGCCGATCGCAATGACAAGATGACACAGATCATCGTGCCTGCGAAGACTCCCGGTGTAAACGTGATCCGCGGAATCCCCGTTTGGGGCCGCGAGAGCGACCACTGCGAAATCATCTACGAGGACGTCCGGGTCCCCCTCTCGAACCAGCTCGGCGCGACCGGTTCAGGGCATCAGGCGGCGCAGGACCGGCTCGGCGCAGGCCGTATTTACCACTGCATGAACTCGATCGGGCAGATGTGGCGCGCGTTCGATCTGATGGTGGAGCGGAGCACCTCGCGCGAGGTGCATGGCGGGCTGCTCGAGTCCAAGCAGTTCATTCAGGGCTTCATCGCCGACTCGTACATCGACATCCAGACCGCGCGGCTCCTGACCTTGCACGCAGCAGAGCGCATCGATACGGGACTCGATGCGCGCACCGATATCTCCGCGACGAAGATCTATGTGCCGGCGGCCTACAGCCGAGTGGTGGATCGAGCGATCCAGGTCTGGGGCGGGGCGGGGGTATCCGGAGACTTGCCGCTGGCGGCCATGTACCAGGGGGCGCGCACGCTGCGCCTGGCCGATGGACCCGACGAGGTCCACAAGATTCTCATTGCGAAGAACGTGCTCAAGAGGCATCACGCGGGAGAGTACTGGGACTTCGGGAACGGCTGAGCGAGTGGAGGGCGACCCCCTCGCAAGTTCCACCCCTGCGTAGGATCAGTCGGAAAGTACGCGGAGTACGGTAGCTCCCTTGCTGCCACTGCGCCGGAGGCTCGCGAGGGCGAGATTCGCGTCCTCGAGTGCGAACTCTTCGACATGGGCTCCGAGGCCGCACTGAGCCGCGAGCTCCAGAAAGGCACGTACGTCAGCTCGCGTCACGTTTGCGACGCTGATCAGCTGCTTCTCCTTCCAGAGATGCCGTGCGTAGTCGAGCTCCAGGAGCTGTTCGCGATCCGTGGATTCCTTGCGGATTGCGTTTACGATCATTCGGCCGCCTGGCTTGATGCGTTCGAGCCCGCGGAGCACTGGGCCCCACGCGGGAGTCGTGTCGATCACGGCGTCGAGCAGGGTCGCGGGTGTCTCGTCGAGCGTTCCGACCCATGCAGCTCCGAGCTCGAGTGCAAAGCTGCGCTGATCCGCGTCGCGCGCAAAGACGAACACCTCGATCTTCGGGAAGTGCTGCCGCATGAGCTGAAGAACCAGATGTGCGGACGCACCGAAGCCGATCAAGCCCAAGCGATCTAGGTTGGCGACCTCCGCCAGACGAAGCGATCGGTAGCCGATCGCACCCGCACACAGGAGTGGCGCCGTGGTCGCGGACTCTAGCCCCGGGGGAATCGGATAGGTGAACGATGCCGGTGCCGTGACGTACTCGGCATAGCCGCCCGGCGCATCCAGGCCGGTCGCAGCGAACTCCGGACACAGGTTCTCACGGTCGCCGGCACAGTAGGCGCAGGCGCCGCACGCGGAATGGATCCAGGCGATGCCAACGCGGTCGCCGAGCTGCAGGCTTCCGGCTCTCACTCCGAGCGCATCCACGGTCCCGACGATCTGGTGGCCCAGGATGGCGGGCAGGTGCGGAGGCGGCAAGCGTCCCTCGAGTTCGTCGAGCTCGGTGTGGCAGACCCCGCAGATCTCCGTCCGGACCCGTACCTGTTCCGAGGAAGGGATCGGAAGAGGCACATCTGCCAGTCTGAGAGGCGTGTCGCTCCAGGTGCCCGAGCTCGGATCGAACGACACGCATCGGTCGAGGAGCATGGCCTTCATGCGATGTCTCTACTTCCGGCTCGAAGGATGGAACTCGCAGAGTACACTTCGCGTCCTGCGCAGATCACGCGTTCTACAGGGTTTCCGCCGAGTTCGAAGGCGAGCGAGCGCACATCGCGGTGGGTCAGCACGATCAGATCGGCGCGCAGTCCCGGACGGAGGCTCCCGCGGTCGGAGAGTCCGAGGAGCTCGGCAGGAGCCGCCGTGCAAGCTCGGATCGCTTCCTCGACGGTCAGTCCGAGCTTTCGGCACGCGAGCGCGATCACGAAGGGCATCGATCCGCTCGGAGAGGATCCAGGATTGAAGTTGGTGGCGAGCGCCAGCCTCCCGCCCTCGTCCAGCAGGCGACGGGCGTCCGGATAGGGAGTCTCCAAGTGGAAGCAGGCGGCAGGGAGCATCACCGCGTAGCTGCGAGAGCGAGCGAGTGCCTTCAGATGATCCGGCGTCGTTGCTTCCAAGTGGTCGACGCTGCGAGCTCCGAGTTCGAGCGCACATGGGGTCATTCCCAGGGAATGAAACTGGTCCGAGTGTACGCGCAACGGGTGACCGAGCGCGAGCGCAGCCCGAAACAGGCGCTCGCATTGCGCTCTCGACCAGGCTCCCTCTTCACAGAAAGCGTCGATCGCGATGCCGGGAAAGCGCTCGTGGACTGCAGGGAGCGTCTCCTCGATCGTGCGATCGACGAAGTCGGGCTGCTCGAGGTCGATCGCATGTCCGAGCAGCGCCGTCGCTACGAGCGTTCCCGGGAAGCTCTCCGCAGCCAGCTCGATCGCCTCGAGCATCTTGAGCTCGTCTCGGGTCGTCAGCCCGTAGCCGGACTTGACCTCGATCGTGGTCGTGCCACCTGCCAGCATCCGGTCGAGGCGTCCCAGTAACCCTTCGACCAACTCGTCGCGCGATGCGGAGCGCACGGCGCGCACGGTGGCCATGATTCCGCCGCCGGCGCGCAGAACCTCGAGGTATCCGACTTCGGCCAGCTTGCCCGAGAACTCGTCCAGGCGATCACCGGCCCACAGACAGTGCGTGTGGGCGTCGATGAACCCGGGCAGCACGACGCGCCCTGCGACGTCGAGAACCCGCTCCGCACGCGGGAGGTCCGCGGGTGGAGAGTCTCCTCGGCGCCATCGAGCGGTGATGCGCTCTGCCTCGATGTGCAGCGTACAAAGCTCGTCTGGGGCGACCCTGGCATTCTCGATGCGGAGACTCATGACTGGCGCCGATCGTACTCGGATACAAAACACAAAAAGAGCAGCGCGGCCAGGCGAGCGGTCGCATCCTGGATGTCGTTGGGCGGAGAGAGCTCCATCAAGTCGAAGTGCCGTACGCGCGGATCGCGTCCCGCCAGTCGTGCCAGCCTCGCCGCATGTCGCGCCGAGAGACCCAACGGGTTCGGCGCGCTGACTCCGGGCGCATGGGCGCGGTCCAGGGCATCGAGGCAAATGGTCACGAAGCCGATGTCCCGCGTACCCTGAAACGCAGAGGCGAAGGCGTGGTCCAGCAGCTCGAGCTGGTCTACTGCCGCCTCGCACGCGACGAGCGTTGCGCCGAGCCCAGCGGCCCATTCGACGTGCGCCTCGCTGTTGGCGAAGGGGCCAGTCCCCACGACGGCGAAGCGTCGTGGGTCGAGCGCACCTTCCTCGATCAGGCGGCGAAAGGGCATGCCCGAGCCTTCGGTCTCGCGGACGTCCAGATGAGCATCCAGGCTGAGTCCAGAGCAGCGGCGTCTCTCTCCATCGGCTGCGAAGAGCCCCATGATTGCGGGGTAGCTGAGATCGTGCCCGCCTCCCACGACGACCGGAGTCAGTCCGCGTTCATGTAGAGCCCGCGTCGTCTCGCGCAGGCGTCGGTGGGTCTCTCGTAGGGCATGCGCGTCGTGACCGCCCGCGACCTCCAGATCGCCGGCGTCGTACACGCGCGTGAGAATCGGAGCCTGCGCGAAGCCGTCATAGGCGCTGCCACCGCGTGCCAGCGCGGCGCGCAAGGCTCCTGGTCCCAGATTTGCGCCGGCTCGACCGTGGTTGAGCACCACGCCGGTATCATCTGGGACCCCTAGAAGTGCGATGCGACAGCCGTCGGGAGACTCGCGCTCGATCGCAGCAGCGAATCGATCCGAGGAGCATGGGGGCCAATAGGCGGGGCGCGTCCAGGGGAATACGCTGCCTTCGCTCGGATCCGCCTCGCTCACGCGCGACTCGGTAGCGCGAGCCCGTTGCGCCGCGCGCAGTCGCGAGCGGCTTCATAGCCTGCGTCGGCGTGCCGGAGAACGCCCAGGGCCGGGTCGTTCGTGAGCACGCGCTCGAGGCGTCGATCCGCTTCAGGCGTGCCATCGGCGACGATGACTTGGCCCGCGTGCTGCGAATATCCGATTCCCACGCCGCCTCCATGATGAATGCTCACCCACGTGGCTCCGCTCGCGACATTCACCATGGCGTTGAGTAGCGGCCAGTCGCTGATCGCGTCCGATCCGTCCGCCATGCTCTCCGTCTCGCGGTTGGGCGAGGCGACCGATCCGCAGTCGAGGTGGTCGCGGCCGATCACGATCGGGGCACTCACACGCCCCGAGCGGACGAGCTCGTTGAATGCGAGCCCAGCCTGGGCGCGCTCCCCGAGCCCCAGCCAGCAGATCCGGGCCGGCAAACCTTGGAAGCTGACCCGTTCTCGAGCGAGCGCGAGCCAGCGAAGCAGCGATGCGTCGTTCGGGAACAGCTCGGCGATCACGCGATCCGTCGTGTAGATGTCCTCTGGGTCACCTGAGAGGGCGACCCAGCGAAACGGACCGCGCCCCTGGCAGAACTGAGGGCGGATGAAGGCCGGCACGAAGCCAGGAAATGCAAAAGCCCGCGAGAAGCCACCCTCGGCGGCGCGCTGGCGCAGGTTGTTCCCGTAGTCGAACGCGACCGCCCCTCGGTCCATGAGCGCGACCATCGCCCGTACGTGTCGCGCCATGCTCTCGAGACTGTCGCTGCGGTAGCGATCTGGGTCGGTTGTGCGGGCCGAGTCTGGGTCTCGATAGGTGTCTCCCACCGGGACGTAGGCCATCACGTCGTGTGCGGGGGTCTGGTCGGTGAGGACGTCGATCTGGATTTCGTGCTCGACGAGGTACTCGAGCAGGTCTACGGCGTTGACGGGAACGCCAACGGAGCGCGCCTGTGCGTTGGCTGCCAGCTGCCGCGCTCGTTCGATGGCGCTGGGGAGGTCTTCCTCGATTTCGTCGAGGTAGCCGAGCGCGCGGCGACGCTCTAGGCGAGAGGGCTGGACGTCTGCGATCAGGCAGGTGCCTCCGTTCATGGTGATGGCGAGCGGTTGGGCGCCACCCATTCCCCCGCAGCCTGCCGTGACGCACAGTCGGCCTGCGAGCTCGCCCCCGAAATGCTGCCGAGCGCACTCGGCAAAGGTCTCGTAGGTTCCCTGGAGGATTCCTTGCGTGCCGATGTAGATCCACGACCCGGCCGTCATCTGCCCGTACATGATGAGGCCGCTTCGCTCGAGCTCGTCGAAGTGCTCCTGCGTGGCCCAGTGGGGAACGAGATTGCTATTCGCGATCAGGATGCGCGGAGCGTCGGGGTGGGACCTGAGGACGCCGACGGCTTTGCCGGATTGGATCAGCAAGGTCTGGTCTGCCTCGAGCTCGCGCAGGTGCTGCAATATCTGCTCGAGTGCGCCGCGCGAGCGCGCGGCCTTTCCTCGACCTCCGTATACGATGAGGTGCTCCGGGTCCTCGGCGACCGCGGGGTCCAGATTGTTGAGGAGCATGCGCAGGGCGGCTTCGGTCTGCCAGCTCTTGCACGTGCGCCGAGATCCGGTGGGTGCGCCGCGAAGCTCAGTCCACATGCGTTGCCCTCGCTGGTTGGGTGGGCACGGAGAGGCCAGCCGCATCCCGCAGCTCGCCGCGCAAGATGGCCTGGGCCAGGACTTCGAACTCTGCTCCCATCGGACGATCCTTCTCGAATGGAGGGATGTAGCTGCGAATCCTGGCGTGGACGCGCTGCAGGGGCGCGCTGGTCGGCTGCGGACGTAGGTCGATTGCGCGCGCAGCCACACTCGCCTCGATCGCAAGCACTCGCGCGGTCAGATCGACGATCGTGCGCAGCTTCGAACCTGCAATCGGTCCCATGCTGACGTGATCCTCCTGTCCTGCAGAAGTCGGGATGCTGTCGACGCTGGCCGGATGGCTCAGTGCCTTGCATTCGCTGACGAGTGCTGCAGCGGTCACCTGGGCAAGCATGAAGCCGCTCTCGAGACCCGGCTGGGTCGCCAGAAAGGCGGGCAGGCCGCGCGACTGGTCCTGAGTGACCTGGCGTGCGATGCGGCGTTCGCTGATGCTTCCGAGAGTGGTGAGCGCTGCGGATAGATGGTCGAGAGGCAGCGCGAGGTTTGCGCCGTGGAAGTTCCCTCCGCTCAACACATCGAAGTCACCGCCTTCCGCAGGCAGCAACAATGGGTTGTCGGTCATGCTGTTCATCTCGATTTGCAGCGCGCGCAGGACATAGTCGAACGCATCCCGCACGGCGCCATGCACCTGCGGCATGCAGCGGAACGAGTAGGCGTCCTGGACACGGCCGCAGTCCCGATGGGAACGGTGGAGCGAGGAGCCTTCTATGAGCGCGCGTTGAATGCGGGCGGTGATGCCTTGTCCCGGATGCGGCTTGCCCGCATGGATTCGCTCATCGAGCAGTACGGTGCTCGCCAGGTGAGCATCGAGCGAGAGCGCACCGATGATGTCTGCGCTCTCGAGCAGCTCCCGGGAGTCAGCGAGGGCGAGGCCGCCGATCGCCGAGATCAGCTGGGTTCCATTGATCAGGCTGAGCCCTTCCTTGGGCCCCAGCTGCAACGGGCGCAATCCTGCGTTCGCGAGCGCCAGGTGGCCAGCGAGCCGCTCCTCACCCACGATCGCTGTGCCTTCCCCAATCAGGACCAGGGCCAGGTGTGCGAGTGGCGCGAGATCCCCGCTCGCGCCCACGCTGCCGCGGCATGGAATGCAGGGATGTACCCGTCGATTGATCATCTCCACCAGCAGCTCGAGCACGTCTAGCGAGATGCCACTAGCCCCCAGGGCCAAGGTGTGCGCTCGCAGCAGCATGACCGCGCGCACGGTGGCGAGGTCGAGCTCCGGCCCGACGCCCGCCGCATGGCTTCGCACCAGATTGTGCTGCAGCTCTACCAGCTGGTCCGTAGGTACGAGCGTCTCGCAGAGCGCCCCCAAACCCGTGTTGATTCCATAGAAGACTCGCCCCCCAGCGATCGCCCGCTCGAGTGCCTGGCGCATGTGCGAGACTCGATCGCGCGCCTCCGGGGCGATGCGCACCGGAGCACCCATGCGCGCGACCCGGACGAGCTCACCGATGCCGAGGACACGCCCGATCCAGATCGGATCCTCTGGCTCAATGCACGTCGCAACCTGGGAATCCTCGCTGATTGTCCCGGGCCGAACCCCCAAAGGCTGATCCTCCTGGATTCCGCAGCGATCCGCCAGTTGGGCGCACGCTGCAGCAAGGAATGATGCCAAGGGGGGATCTACACTGGAAGAGCGAGCATCTCAATGCAGCAAGTGCTGCATAGCTCTTGTACAGCTCGCGGAGCAAACACTTCTCACTCGGGGGGAGAGCTGAGGAGAGAGCTCTGCGAAGGTCGCAGAGAGAGCCCTCGACACAGGATAGAACGAAAGTTTATCGAGTGGCAGTTGCGGTGAAAAGGATACAGGCGGGCGCATGCAAAACAACGACCGAAGCGCCGGCGTTCTGCATGCGCCCGTATCCGAACGAACCTAGGTGGGGTGGGAAGGACTCGTCTCTGTGCCGGTTCGGCGTGAGACCTCGACCGAGCCAGTCATTCGGCCATGGCAAGGGTCTATCACGAGGGCCTGCGCCGCACCCCTGAATGGGCGCGGATCAAGCAGCCGCGCTGCGTGCCTCCTTGGCGGCGCGCGTCGCCTTGGCCTTCGCGACCGCCGGCTTGGAGTGGCTCAGCGCGGCGATCCACTCGAGTGCGAGCTTTCGCTGGAGGTCCAGGGCGCGACCCACGTTGTCGAAGTAGATGCCGGCGAGCTCTTCGGCAGAGGGCGCGGTCTCGGGAAGAGGGACGGAGAGCTTGGGAAGCCAGCCCGACGCCCAGGCGAGCCCTTCCGTTACGTAGCCACCGACGCGCTGTGCGTCCTCGAAGGCGCGCTCTCGCAGAATGTGGATGTTCTCACGCACTCGTGGGATCGAAGCCTCAACTCCTTCTTCTGCCGTATCTACCACTGCACGAAGCCGCGTCCTGCTCGATTCAACAGCCTCGTTGATCCGACCCTCGGCCGATGAAATCGTCTCGCTCAACGTCATGATCACTCCTTACCAGACCGTTCCGGCCTGCGAAGTTGGGGCGGTGGAACATCCAGCGCCCGGGGGATGGTCGAAGTCGTCATCCAACGCCTGCAAAGAGCTTGCCTCTCGCTTGTTGCGTAGTGGTTGGAATTCGATCGAGGGCCGATCGCGCCCGACACGCGTATGCTGCGACCGCAAGCCCACGACGAATGGGTAGCTCTGACGTTCCTGAAGTCAAGCTCGTGCGTGCGCGTATTTGTGTGAAAGTGCGGTGAAGCTATCTGTTGTCATGTATGCCGGGAATCGCCTACTTCACAGTTTTTTGTAGGCTTTTGGGTGCGATCGCGGGGGATCGGGCCCGCTCGAGTGCTCGAATGCGACCTGCCCTAGAGGAGGGCGGAGGTTCGACTGGCGCGGGGCTGGAGCCACATCTCGCAGCGAGGCGGAGCGAGTTTCGAGAGCTAGGCTCGTATCTCATTCAAGGAGACAATTACTGGAATCTCGGCGGGGAGCTCTGCTCATGCAGCAGGCGCCACATGGGGAGGATCCCGGCGGAGCCGTTTGCACCCGGACGCGTGCGACACCGATCGGCGACACCTGCGAGTGCAGACACACCCCGGATTACTTCACCTGCATGCAAGCGAGGGTTCGCCGCGCGCTGAGCTCTACTCCGCTGAGAACGATCCGGTTCCCCTAGAAAGACGAGCCTCCGAGTGAGAACTCGAACACGCTTGCCTTCTCGTCCTCGAGACGGTTCAGTGGGATGCCGAGGTACACGACGATCGGCCCGAACGGGCTCAGCCATTCGGCCCCGACTCCCGTTCCCAGTCGCAGATCAGCGGGGTTGAACGACTCGTCCTCTGCGAAGGCGTTCCCCATGTCGAAGAACAGGATCCCGGTGACGCCGTAGTCTTCGGCGATCGGTGTGCGTACCTCGAAGTTCGCCAGGAACATCTTGTTCCCGCCGATGACATCGGTCAGGTCCAGATCCTCGAAGTCGTCCGGGTCGGAGTCGTCGAAGTCGTTGCATGCGTCGTCCGGCAACGATGCCCGGCCCGGCCCATTGCAGGCGGGATCGCGATTGATCGCCTGGAATGCCGTCTGGCCCCCTGCAACTCGCATTGGGCGCAGACGCGCGCGCCGCGGTCCGACGGAGCGATTCTCGTAGCCTCTCAGCTGGAACGAGCCCACCCCTCCCAAAATGAAACGCTCGGAAAGCGGCAGCTCCAGATCGTCGTCGATATCGCTCAGCGCACGCAGTGATCCATCGCTCGCGAGCGCGGCCAAGCACTGCGCATTCGAGCAGTCATCCAGATCGAAGTCGGAGATGCTGTTGAGGGGAAACGCGTAGGCTGCGCGGGTGTTGAAGATGAAGGTCGAGTCGAGTCCGAACACCTGGAACGGCATGTAACGGGTCGTGCGCGCTTCGAGGCGGAGGAACTTGTTGACTCCTCCTAGGCCGGCGACCTCGAGGGAGAAGCCGGTCGTGTTGCCCGACCGAGTGAAACGAGGATCGTCGCGCGTATCGCGCGAACCCGAGAAGGTGATCGAGCTCGTGGTCGAGCGTCCTCCGAACTCCTCGCGCTGCAGCAGGGATGCCACGCCGCGATCGAAGTCGCTGTCGATGTCTTGGTCGCTGAAGCTGTACGAAGTTCCCAGACGTGTCTCGCCTTCGTCCAAGGGGTAGCCGAAACCGAGGCTGAACGACGATACCGTCTGCTCGAAGTCCTCGAAGTCGACGCTCGAGAAGTTCAGCCCGGTGCTGAACGATGCGGACGTGCCGCGGAAGAAGGGGTTCGTGAAGTTCAGCGATGCACGCTGATTGCGCGTGCCGAGGTCGGCCTGCAGATTGACCCCGTAGGCCCTCCCGAAGAGATTGTCCTGACGGAGGGCCGCGTTGAGCAGGAAGCCATCCGCCGAGCCGAAGCCCGCTCCGAACGTGAACGACCCGGTGGGGCGTTCGACGACGCCGATGTCGACCGCGACTCGATCATCGCCGGTGGCGCGGGACTCTACGGTGACTTCTTCGAAGAACCCGAGCCGGCGCAGTCGTGCGCGGCTGCGGCGCAGTGCCGCCGCGGAGAAGAGCTCGCCCTCGACGACCGAAAGCTCGCGACGAACGACGTCGTCTCGGGTGCGTGTGTTGCCATCGACCTGGATGCGATCCACGAAAAAGAGCTCGCCCTTGCTCGTCTCGAAGGTGCACTCCACGGTCAGCGTATCGGGATCCACCTTGGTGCGGGGCTTCACGTCGGCCTGGAAGAATCCCAGGTCCGCATAGTGCAGCCTCAGTCGTTCGACATCGTCGGACAGGCGGGCACGGGAGAAAACGTCCCCCGGTTGCATCTGGACCAGGCTCCAGAGCTTCTGCGAGTCCATGGAATCGTCACCCTGGACCTGGATCTCTCCGACCCGGAAGCGCGGACCTTCTTCTACGGGCACGTTGACCCGCAGCCCCCGCTCGTCGAACTGTACCTCCGGTTCGCCGATTCGGGCGCGGATGTAGCCCGAGTCGAGGTACTTCCGCTGCGCCTTCTCTAGATCCTGATAGAAGATCGGCTCCGCATACATTCCCGAGTTGTCCCAGAACCGGGTGATGAAGGACATCGGTCCCCAGGGCTTCGTCTGGAAGCCCTCCATGAGATCGGCGTCCGCCATGTTCTCGTTCCCGATGAACCGAATCTCCCGCAGGCGGAGCAGCTCGCCCTCGTCGACGTCGTAGTTGACGGTTACGGAGTGCTCATCGAGGGCGCTCACGTCGTATGCGACCTTGGCGGTGTAGTAACCGCGCGCCTGGTACATCGATTGGATTCGCCGCTGGTTCTCCAGCACGAGGGGGTAGTCGATGGTGGCGCCGACGGCGATCGTCATCCGCTCCGTCAGATCGTCGCCATCCATGTTCTCGTTTCCGCTGATCGTGACCCGGCGAATGATCGGGTGTTCGTCGACGGCGAACTCGACCCGTACTCCCTGATCGGTCTCGCTGGCCATGGCTTGCACGTCCCGGAAGAATCCCAGCTCGAAGATCCGACGAATATCGGCCGAGACGGAGGCGCGATCGTAGGGAGCGCCGGTGCGGGTGGCGGCCACGGCCCGGATCGCGTCGGCATCAATGCGGCGATTTCCCGACACCGATACCTCGAAGACCTTGTTGCCCGGCGTGTCGGGCACCTTCGGGATGGCCGCGAGGGCGGGATCTGGAGCTGCGAGAGTGGGCTGAGCAGAGTCCTCGACTGTGGCTGGGGAAGCCGCCCAGAGTGCGACTGCCTGCTGGGCGCGCTCGGCAGCTTCGGCCAGCACGCTTTCGAGCTGATCCGGGTGATCGATCGGCAGAACCTCGCGCAGTAGCGACTGCGACGGGCTCTCCGGTTCGGCCGAGGTGGGCAGGACGCGAAGCTCGAGGCTGGCGCGGGTGCCCAGGCGAGCGAGATCTGCCACGATCAGCAAGTCTGCAGATCGCTCCCGCGCACGCACGAGCAGCTCGCCTTCGGGGACGGCGGCATCAGGCCCAGGGTGGCTGTCGTCGCTGGCAACGACTCCGATCGCGTGCGATCGCAGTGCATCTACCAGGGCACTGCGTACCTCGTCCGCTCGCGCTGGGTCGCTCTGATGCAGCCCATCGGTCACCACCAAGAGCGCATGTGCAGCCAGTGGGCTGCTCGGGTCTCGCTCCATGGAGAGCTCGGTCGGCGCCCCCAGACCCGGCGCGTCGGAATGCGCGCTCCCACCGACGAACAAGGTTCCGAGAGCGAGCAGGAGAAGAGGTAGCGAGCGAGGTCGTCCATGCCGAAGGATCCGCGCGGGATTCCCTCGGAAGCCGGTGGCCGAGCGGTCGATAGCGGGGGGCTGATTTCGCATCTTGGGGCAAAGCTCCTTCAGATCCAGCGTCCGCGGCCCTGCGCATCTCATTAGATGCGCATTTGGAGACGGTCGGGCGCGGTGCATGGGTTCCGTGGTTCTGAGTGCAATTCCTGGCTGCGAGAGTTGGTTCCCTGACCTATGGCGTAACGCTACGCATGCGTAACGCGAGTGCATGCTGCTCACCGAGAACGGACAACCCAGGAGCGAGCGAGACCCAGCGAGCGTCGGCCGCAGGCTCGCGCGCACCCCAAAATCAGCCCGTACCTCCCGCATCTTACTGGCTGGACTGGATGATTTCCATTCAGACCGGACCCGGCGAGATGTGCAACCTGCGCGCAAGCGGTGGAGACGCAGACCGAGCCCCCTCCGCGGGGGTGGGGTGCGCCCGCAGGCGACCCTCGGCGTGTGGGTCGAGTCCAGGCTGGTTCGCTGGGCGGTCAGCCTCGGCTCGGGATCGTCAGCACGGGGCAGGGGGAAAAGCGTAGGGTCCGCTCGGCGACACTACCGAGGAGCAGGTGCTTCAAGCCCGCCAGGCCGCGCGTGCCCATCACGATCAGATCTGCGTGATCGCTGCGCGCGAGACTCGAGATCGCTTGGGCGGGATCCCCCGACATCAGGTCCGCCTCGGCGGGAATGTTGCGCTCCGAGGCACGCTCGACCCAGCGGTCGAGCTCGGCTCGGGCATGGGCCCGTAGCTGGTCGACGTGCTCGACGGGAAGCTGGACACTGCTTCCGAGGTCGGTGTACCCCAACCGATAGACGTGCACGAGATGGATTCGCGCGTCGAACGCCTCGGCGAGGTCCAGGGCGAATCCGAATGCGTTCTCGGCGCTGGAGGAAAAGTCGGTGGGAACGATGATCCGCTGCAGGCGCATGCACAGACTCCTTGCTCACCGGTGGGCGCACCGCGCGCGTCAGGGTGGGTCTCGAGGACTTCGCTCAGGGTAGATCGCCTCTCGGAGTCTGTCTCGGTGTTGCCGGAAGGACGGTGTTGCCGGAAGCGCGCCGCGGGAAACGTGCTGCAGGAAGAAGAGGGAGGGGCCTTGCAGTTTCATCTTCTGTCGTTCGAAGGGCCCGACCCCTATGCTCGAATCGGTGGCCTCGCGTCGCGCGTCGTCGGGCTTGCGCGTGCGCTCGCGGCGCTCGGCTTCGAGACGCATCTCTGGTTCATCGGAGATCCCGGACTGCCCGGTCACGAGCGCGTCGGTGCCGGTTTGGTTCTCCACCGTTGGTGCCAGTGGATCAGCGCGCACCATCCAGAGGGGGCTTACGATGGCGAAGAAGGCAAGGCCTCTGACTTTGCACGCTCGCTCCCGCCCTTTCTATTCGAACACTATCTGCGGCGAGAACTCGAGAGTGGACGTGGTGCGATCGTGGTTGCGGAGGAGTGGCAGACGGTTGACGCGGTGCTTCATCTCGACTGGCTGTTGCGGTGCGCCGGTCTGCGGGATCGACTAGCGCTGCAGTGGAATGCCAACAACACTTTCGGCTTCGAGCGCATCGACTTCGCTGAGCTCGCACGCGCAGCCAGCTTGACGACGGTCAGCCGCTACATGCGCCGCCTGATGCGAGGCTACGCCGCTGATCCGCTCGTGATTCCGAATGGATTGGGAGCCGATGCATACCCCGCAGTTGCGGAGACCGAGCTGCAGCAGTTCGCCGAGTGCGTACGGGGTCGCATGGTGCTGACGAAGCTCGCCCGCTGGGATCCGGCCAAGCGCTGGCTCGGAGCGCTTGATGCGGTGGCCGAGCTGGGGCGACGCGGCGAGCGGCCCTTGCTGATCGCACGAGGAGGGGCGGGCGTGCATCGCGCCCAGGTCTTCGAGCGCGCGCGCGCGCTGGGACTCAGGGTCCGACAGCGGAGCATGCGCACGCCGAGCTCGCAGTTGCTGCTGGAGCTGATCGCGAGGACGAGGGGTGTGGACGTCCTCGTGCTGACGTCGCATCTCGAGCCAACCCAGCGTCGCCTGCTGTTCCGTGCCTCCGACGCCGTTCTGGCGAACAGCGCGCACGAGCCCTTCGGCCTGGTTGGACTGGAGGCGATGGCCGTGGGGGGGCTCGCCTGCACCGGCGGAACTGGTGAGGACTACGCGCGCGATGGACACAATGCGGTCGTGATTCGAGCTGACGACCCGCGCGTAAGCGCGCTCGCGCTCGCGCTGCTGCGACGCGATCCAGTGCGCGCAGCATCGCTTCGCAGGGCCGGTGAGAAGACCGCGCGCCGGTATGCCTGGAAGCGGATCGCACTGTGGCGCCTGTTCCCGAGCTTGGCAGAGGATCCGTACGTGCTTCCCGCTTCCGTTCGCGCGCACATGCGGGCACAATGGGGCTCCAGTCATCCGGAGGACGCGGAATGAGTCTCGGTGGGACAGCCAAGAGTCACGAGAGCGAGACGGACCGGGGCGGTGAGATGCGTGGCCGTGTCGCTCTCGTCACGGGTGCGAGCCGCGGTATCGGACGCGCGATCGCAGAGCGACTGGCGAGCGCGGGTGCGCGCGTCATCTGTACAGCCCGCACTCTCGAAGAGGGAGACCATCCATCACTCGAGGGCTCGCTTCATGCCACCGTCGCAGCCATCGAGAAGCAGGGTGGAGAGGCCGTTCCGATCGCCTGCGACGTCTCTGACTTCTCCGCATGCGAGCGCGCAGTGGAGACCGCACGCGCAACGTTCGGGCCCATCGACGTGCTCGTCAACAACGCCGCGCTCACCTACTTCATCCCAGTCGCCGACTTTCCGGTGTCACGCTGGGAGCGGTCGTTCGCCGTCAACGTTCATGGTCCGTTCTACATGAGCAAGCTCGTGTTGGCGGACATGTTGCCACGTCGTTCGGGAGCCATCCTGAACATCAGCAGCGCCGCCGCGATCGGTCCCGGGCGGGGTCCGTACCCGAAGACACAGCGGCGTACTCGTGGGGGAACCCTGTATGGCGCAGAGAAGGCCGCACTCGAGCGCTTCACGCAGGGACTTGCATCGGAAGTGTTCGACTACGGCATCTCGGTAACCTGTCTGAGCCCGTCCCAGGTGGTTGCGACTCCCGGCGTCGTACTGCATGGCCTCGCGCGGAGCGAGTCGGATGCGCACGTCGAGCCGATCGACTACATGGCGGACGCAGCCCTGATCTTGTGCAGCGAACCTGCCGAGCGGATCAGTGGCCGTGTGACCTATAGCCAGGAGATCCTGGCTGAGTACGGTCGGATCGCGAAGGCGCACGGAGTGGGTGGCGAGCGGCCGGGATCGGGTTTCTCGCGGATCTAGCAGCCCGCCCGACGTGTACCCACGGAGCTTCGAGGTTGCCTTACCCAACGCGGTGGGGGACTTCCTACAAGGTCGTATAGCGAGCATTGGCGACACCATCGAATCGGTCGAGGCGCGCATGCAGTTCGCCAATGATCTGGCCGCGCTCTGTGTCGATCACCAGCTTGGCGGCCCCTTCGCAGCGGTGGTGTTCGAACTCGAGAGCGGACGAATCGTCTCCGTCGGAGTCAATCAGGTCGTGCAGAGCTGTTGCTCCCTGGCGCATGCCGAGATGGTCGCCCTCGCTCTTGCCCAGCGAGCGCTCGGAAGCTACAGCCTGGCACCCACTCCCGACCGGCCGGTCCGGCACGAGCTCGTGACCACCTGCGAGCCGTGTGCGATGTGCTTTGGTGGCGTGCTGTGGTCTGGGGTCGTGCGACTCGTGTGTGGTGCGGATTCTGCGTGTGCGGAGCGAATCGGATTTGACGAAGGGCCGAAGGTCGCGGACTGGGAATCGCAGCTGGAGCAGCGTGGGATCCAGCTGGTGCAGCGGGTGGGATTCGAAGCCGCGAAGGCGATTCTAGAACGCTACGCCGCCTCCGGCGCACCTCTCTACAATGCATGCGAGGGCGACTACCGGCGTGTCCGGAGGCCGCTCTGAAGCGCCCGCGTGCGCCCGGCCGCGCACGAGGTCCGGGCCGGGCCGCGCAAGGTCCGGAGGTACCGCGCCTCAGCCGCCGTCGGGGACTTCGAGAGCCTGTCCGGGAAAGATGCGACTGCTGCGCAAGTCGTTCATTTTGCGTAAATTTCGCACCGTCGTGGAATGACGACGCGCGATCGTCCACAACGAGTCGCCACGCTTTACGGTGTATGCAGCCGATCGATCCCGCGACTCACTTGCGTCTGTGCCTGCATCGGCTACCTCGGATTCGTCCAAGCCGGCAGCGGCGATCGCGCGACGCGGAGCATCTTCGATTCCAGAGACGTACGCCGTGTACTGCCGCGGAAACAGTGCGACATGGTAGTGCACCGGACGCCGTTCACGGGTCGCCTCCAGCACGCCCGACCCCTCGAGGCTCAGCAGGACCCGCTCGAGCCAGCGCCGACAGCTACGCTTGCGGCTGTAGCGGAGATCCATCGCCATTCCCGTCGGGTGGACGGAACGATCCGATGCGTTGCGCGGCTGACGCGTCGAAGGACGGGTCAAGCTCGTCACGACCAGTTTCTCACCGCACGCGGAACGGTATTGCGCCCCGAGTCGCTGGAGAAACGTGGCGACCTCCGGACGCGCGTACGGAAAGGATACGCCATTCAGCCGGAAGCTGCGGTTCGGGCGGATACGCACCAGCCAACCCTTGGAAACGAACCGCTTGAGCTGGCGAGGTGTCTGGATATAGGTGAAGTCGTGCTGCTGCGCGACACGGTTCTGACGGTCGAGCGATGCGCGCGAGCCGCCCAGCGAGTCTGCATACGCCGGCGACGTGGTCGCCCCGAACATCAAGCTGAGACATGCAAAGACGTACAGAGCCAAGTCGGTCCGCGGATGGCCACGAGTGATTTGCCGCTCGATGCCGGCGAGCTGCACGTGCTCCGCGCGGCTCCGCAGCGAACAGAGAGAAGTGACACGTGGGTCGGTGTCGGCTGCCGTCAGCTGCCGCTTCTCCACTGATTCCGCCACCTGAGTCGTCCCCCTCGCTGATTCCGCTCTCGAAGAACTCGATCGCGCTCTGTTCTCTATCGGGTTCCGTTCCGGCTTCACGCGCTCGATCGCCTGCCCGCCTGCTCCGATCCTACCTCAGCCTCGGAGATCTTGCAGGGGGATTTACCCGTCCAGAGACCGTCGGGCGACAGCGCGTCGGGGCGAGGCAGTGGCTCGAGCGCGTTGGTTCCACATTCGTGCACAGGTGTCGCGGTCCGACCGCGGCTGCCCTCGCTTCCTCCGAGCCGTAGCCTACCCGAGATCTCGCATGCAAGGCGGTCCCGCGTTGCTCGGATCAACCTCGCGTTTGGAAGACGATGCGCAGGATTGCTGCTCCGTGGCGTGAGACGGTCGAAGCACCCACCCCCCTGACGGCGAGCAGCTGCTCCTCGCTGGTGGGGCGAACTGTCGCAATCTGATGTAGAGCCTGGTCGGTCAGGATCCGAAACGCTGGCTTGCGTCGGTGTCGCGCCTCGGTGCGGCGCCAATCCTTGAGCAGCTCGAAGCAGCGTGCGCTCGCATCCGAAAGGCTGGGCCTTGCTTCGGCCGGCGCCGAACTCGAGGGGGCGGCGCCGCTAGGCGAGCCCGCTCTGCGCGCACTGAGGCTCTTGCGCGTACGCGATCTGTTTGTGGTGCGCGGGGTAGGCGCACTCGTCGGCGTACGTGGGACGAACTCGGACACTTCGTGGGGCCTGCTGCGGGACGCGTCATCACAGAGATACAGGCGTCGGAACCGGATCTTCTCGCCGTGGCGTTCGAATTCGTCTGCTAGCTCTCGAAAGAGCCCGGCGCGTACACCCGTGGCGAGCAGGTCCTCGAAGGCTCGACGATCGATGCTCGCGCGCGGGAGTCCGCTGTGAAGCTGTCCGACGGTCATTCCGTCCTTCTCTCGCAGTGCCCGAGTCACGTAGTCGAGGGCGTGGGATCCGGCGGCCCCGAGCGGTCGGGATTCTAGGTACAGACATTGGCTCGGCGCGCACATGTCGCATAGCCCGCAGCTGGCTTGTCGATCGCTGGAGTCACCGAAATGCTGCACGATGGCCGCCATGCGACATGTGTGAATCGATACGTACTCGCGTACGCGTTCGATCTCGAGTTCTCGCTGCGCACGCTGGGAGCGGTAGGCCGCGCGCCAATCCGATGGCCCGCGGATCAGGCGATCCTCAGGATCGACCACGGCACCGCCATGAATCCAGAGCTTCTCGACGATGCGTTGCAGCTCTTCCGGTTCGAGGCGAGTGCTTCCCTGAAGTGTCTCGACACTCTGTGGCGCGTCGCGGAGCTTGGCGTACACGCTGGCCACTGTGCTCTCCGCCGGATAGTCGCGATCCAGGAACCATTCGTGCAGCCGCTGATCAGCGAAGCTCTGCAGCATTACCGCGCGAGCATTGGCGCCGTCTCTCCCGGCTCGGCCGATCTCCTGATAGTAGTTCTCGATGCTGCGCGGGCGCGCGGTGTGGATCACCGTGCGGATGTCGGCCTTGTCGATGCCCATTCCGAACGCGATCGTGGCGACGACCACTTCGAGCTCCCCCGAACGAAACGCATTGTGGACGCTTTGACGGCGCTCGGCGGTCATGCCCGCGTGGTACACACGCGCGTTACACACGGCTGCGAGCAGCTCCGCCAGCTCCTCCGCTTGCTTGCGGCTGGCGGCATACACGATTGCGGGCCGATTGGTCGGATCCGACATGATCTCGCGGACTGCCGGGGCGCGCAGGCGCGGTGGGAGCTCGACCACCTCGATACCCAAGTTGGTTCGTCGGAAGCCGTGCACGAAGAGCGCCGGTGCTTGGAGGCGCAGCTGTTCCACGATGTCCTTCTGTACCGTGGGGGTTGCCGTCGCCGTGACGGCCAGCACGGGGGTCGGCCTCAGACGCTCGAGATGTTCTCCAAGCATGCGGTAGTCCGGGCGGAAATCGTGCCCCCACTGGGAGATGCAGTGGGCCTCGTCCACCGCAATCAAGCTCGGCTTGGACCTCGCTAGCATCTGCGGAAAGCCAGCGACGCGTAGCCGCTCGGGCGCAACGAAGAGAAAGTCCAAGCTGCCGGCCAGATACTCCTGACACACGCGACGCGAGTGCTGGCGATCGCGACCCGAGTGGATGCTCTCCGCGTGCAGTCCGCGCTCGTTCAGCGCCGCCACTTGGTCGTCCATGAGAGCAATCAGCGGGCTCAGGACCAAGGTTGTGCCCGCGCGCGCGATTCCGGGTAGCTGATAGCAGAGCGACTTTCCCGCGCCGGTGGGCATCACCAGCAGGGCGTCTTGGCCATCGGTGACTGCGCGGCACACGCGCTCCTGGAATGGACGAAAGCTCGCAAAGCCGAATGTGTCGCGGAGCAGATCTTGGAGGCACTCCGAGGAGGTCGGACTGCGGCTTCGAGCTGCTGGTAGGCTGCGACGAAAGGCGGCTGGGATCGGGCGGGGCGCCGGACTGGTGACGTTTGGAGGCGCGCTGCGCTCGACCGGCTGCGAGCGGACCCGCTCGCGCTTGCTTGGTCTTGGGGCGTCTTGCGCCGATGTCGAGAACGCTGTTCCCTGAGCGGGTGCGCTTACGGCTGGGGCTCTCGTTGGGACGCCGACGATTCGGGCGAGCACGCTGCGGACGAATGTTTCGATCTCTCCCATGAAACTGTCGAGCCGTGCATTGCCACGCTCGATCTGGCTCAGCTGGAATTCGAAGCGACCCGTGAGCGCAGGGCTCTTCACGTCGGGGTCTACGATCTCGACCAGATGCATCCCTTTGTCGGTGGCGCGTAGCGACTTTTGACGCCGTTCGACGTAGTCCCGTTGGAGCAGGGTCTCGATGATGCCCGCGCGCGTGGCGGGTGTCCCGAGGCCGCGCTCACGCATCGCCTCGGAGAGCTCGCGGTCATCGACACTGCGCCCTGCCGTCTCCATCGCAGTCAGCAGTGTTGCTTCCGTGAAGGGGCGTGGCGGCTGAGTCTTGCGTGGTACCGAGTGCGCGTCGCGAACCTCCGGTTGGAGGCCTTCGCGCAAGTCGGTGGGCAGTTCCGGTGTCGCTTGTGAGGTCTGTGAATCCCCGGGACGCAAATGCTCACGCTCCAGGCTCCGCCAGCCGAGTTGGTCTACGCGCGTGCCGCTACTCCGGTAGTGATCGACGAGCACGGCCTCCGAGGGGCCGGTGGTGCTCTTGATCTCGGTGATGACGACGGTCGTCGAGTAGAGGTAGTCCGGCTGCCAGGCTGCCAAGAGCCTGACGCAGACGAGTGTGTAGATCTTCGCTGCGTCCTCCGGCAGTCCGCTGCGTGGCAGTGCGACTCCCGTGGGGATGATCGCGTGGTGATCGGTGATGCGTGCGTCGTCCACGAAGCGACGGGAGAGCGGAGCCGTGCCCGTTTCGGGGGTGAGCTTGGACTCGTACGGAACGCGAATGGCCGCGACGATCTCTGGAAGTGTCTCGGCTACCGCTGCGGATAGATGCCGACTGTCCGTACGTGGGTAGCTCAGCAGCTTGTATCGCTCGTACAAGGTCTGAGCCAGTTCGAGCGTGCGCTTGGCGGAGAAACCGTAGAGTCGGTTGGCGTGCCGCTGCAGCTCCGTGAGATCGTACAGCTGAGGGGGCGGGAGCGAGCGCCGCTGCGCGTCGATCGACGCGATCTCGGCTACGCCCGAGAGTGCCCGAGCGACGATGGCGTCGGCTGCTTCTCCGTCGGGCGGCAGTCGGCGTGCGCGCGCGGCTCGTGCGGCCGCTTCCTCTCCCTCGAGCGCTGGGACATCACGAAAATACAGTCCGCGATACTCGTCGCTCTCGAGCTCGGGAGACGCGGGGACGCCGAAGCAGACCTCGACCTCTAGGTAGTCTTCTGGCACGAAGCTTCGGATCTCGCGCTCTCGCTCGACCAGCATCGCGAGCGTCGGAGTTTGGACACGCCCGACAGAGAGGACATCTCTAGACGGGCGCTTACCTGGCTCTGAAGCGGCCGCGCTGGAGCGGCTGGATGTACGTTCCGCGAGTGTATAGGCGCGTGTCAGATTCATGCCCACGATCCAGTCGGCGCGGCTACGTCCGCGCGCGGCATCCGCGAGCGCAGCGAACTCCGTTGCGTCCTCGAGCCGAGCGAATCCCTGCTCGATCGCTGCAGCGGTGAGGGACGAGATCCAGAGGCGACGAAGGGGCTTCGTGCAGCCTGCCGCCTCGACGATGTAGCGGAAGATCAGCTCCCCCTCGCGGCCTGCGTCGGTTGCACAGACCACCAAGTCTACGTCGGGGGCAGTCAGCACGCTCCGCACGATCTCGAACTGATCCTTCGTCTTCGCCGAGATGCTGAGCGGCCAACGACGCGGGATCATCGGGAGAGAAGCCTCCGACCATCGCTTCCACCGCGCATCGATCTGGTGGGGTTGCGGGAGCTCCACCAAGTGACCGAGTGCCCAGGTCACGCGATAGCCGTTGCCGTCCAGGAATCCGTTGCGACGTTGGTGGGCACCCAGGACGCGCGCAATGTCGCGGGCGACGGATGGTTTTTCGGTAAGGATCGCGGTCGTCATCGCGTGTCCACCGTTATAGCGTTCTAGACCGGTTCGGGCACGCGGATCGCGGCAAGGCTCGCTTGCGCGAGAGCGGGTGTGGCGCTCAGTTCTCTCGTGCGGCTATGTCGATTTACCCTCCTCGATCGAAGCCTGGTCCGGCTCCCAGCGAAGTTGCTGCGCTCGTTCTCGCGTGCGTCGGTGGTTTTCGCCGGGCTCTATCAGTCTTGCTTCCAGGGGTCATAGCTTCCGAAGTTCCAGAGGTGGCCCTCGGGGTCGCGGCAGGAGTAGCCGCGGCCTCCGTAGTCTTCGTCGCGGATGTCGTAGACGATCTCTGCGCCGGCCGCCTTGGCCCGCTCGTAGTGCGCATCGATCTCGGATACGATGATGTACGGGCTCTGCGTACAGATCCCTCCGACGTTGGCGGGCGTCGTCTGCAGCTCGCCGAATGCGTCGTCGCGCGCGGTGCCGAGCATGATCATGCCTCCTTCGCAGCAGAGCTGCGCATGGTCGATGGTGTTCCCTGCGCTGGGTACCACCAAGTGGCGCTCGAAGCCGAAGGCGTCGCACAACCAGTCGATGGCGCGGGAGGCGTCGGCGTAGCGAAGCGTGGGGATCACCTTGGAGTGCGGACTCTGACTCATGTCTTGGGCTCCTCGAGTTTGGGTCTGCGAACAGTGTCGTCCGAGTCGAGCCGAGATGTCTTGGATCGAGTTTACCCGCCGGAGGCGCCCGGCTCCGAGAGTCGCAGCTCGCGGGCAGCGGTGGGCGTCAGCCCGGTGAAGTGGCGCATCTCACGGGCCAGATGGGCCTGGTCGCAGAAACCCGACTCGAGGGCGACGTCGACCCAGGGGAGCTCAGGGTGGGCGCAGGCCGAGCGCAGTGCTGCTTGGAAGCGCACCAGGCGCGCAAAGAGTTTGGGTGTGACACCGACCTGATCGCGGAACAACGAGATCAAGTGCTTGTGGCTGATGCCGAGCTCGCTCGAGAGGGCGCGTAGGGGCAACGCGCCCCGCTGCGCGAGAATCCGGCGCTGTGCCCAGTCGGTGCGGCAGCTATCGACGGAGCTGTCCAAGATGCGCCCGACCAGGAACCGTTCGACCAGTTCGAGCCGCAGTTCCCAGTTCGACGCATCCGCCAACCGCTCCACCAGCTCGTCGTAGCCAGTCGGGAATAGGTCGGTCAGTGCGACGATACGTCCCCCGAGCTCGGAGAGAGGGAGTCCGAACAGGCGCCGAGCGCCGGCTGGGGTCAGATCCACCTGGACTCCCTGCTGAAGTCCCGAGGACTGGATTTCTGCGAAGTCGTCCCCCAGAGAGGCGACGAATCCACCCAGGCTGCGCTTGGTTCGCGCGGGGTCGCCGCGCGGTGCCACGGTGATCGGGGGTCCGAACTCGATGATCACCACCACGAAAGTCTGCGGGAACTCGCGCATCGGGGCTGGGGCCTTAGAGAGTTCCTGGTAGCCGAGCATGCGTTCGACGAAGGGGGCCAGGGCGGGCGCCAGGCGACGCTCCGCGAACTCCCAGCGACTGGGGCCGAAGCTGCCCCGAGAGACCTCGATGAGTGAGCCCGCCGTCACACGCCAAGCCTAACCAGAATGGCCGCGGGCCGGCAATCTCTGAGAAATGGGGACGCGCGTGCCCGTCGTGGCCGTCAGCTCTCTCGGGCGGTGGTGTCGGTTCCCTTGGACTCGTCCGAGCCTCCGATGCGAACGTCCGGGGCGCCGAGGCGGGCCGCGTCGGCGGTCTGGTCATCGGGCTGTTCCTGAGATTCTCGCTCGGCGTGTACGCGCGCCTCGTAATGTGTGAGCTCGCGCTTGCGCGTTGCGGCATCCCATCCGAGGACCGTCCCCATTACGTCTGCGACGGCCTGGGATGCGCGAAGGCCGCGATCGAACGTCTCGATCGAGATGCGGGTGCGGCGTGTGAGTGTGTCGTCGAGATGCAGCGCGCCTTCATGAGAGGCGGCGTAACCCGCCTCCGCCAGGAGGTATTCCTCGGCGCCGGGAATGGGTTGCGCCCATTCCGGATGCTCGTGTAGGGGGGCGAGCACCTGTGCCACGCAGGAGCCATAGCGCTCGAGCAAGTGGTCGACGTGTCGGATATCCAATCCAAACCGGTCGGCAAGCGTCTCGCGACGATTGACGAATGCGGCGTAGCCGTCCGCGCCGAGGAGTGGAATTCGGTCGCTGCAGGAGGCGGGAACCCGGTGCGGCAGCTCGCGAGCCGCCAGATCGACGGCATCGCGCGCCATGACTCGATAGGTCGTGTACTTGCCTCCTGCCACGCTGATCAGGCCTGAGGCGGCGCGCGATACCGCATGTTCTCGGGACAGCTGGCTCGTGGCCGCGTTCTCGCCCCGCAGCAGGGGCCGCAGGCCCGCGTACACGCCCTCGATGTCGTCGCGCCGGAGCGGTGGATCGAGCATGCGATTCAAGGTGGTCAGCAGATAGTCGATGTCGCGCGCGCTGGCTGCGGGGTGCGCCAGATCGAGGTTCCAATCGCTGTCGGTGGTGCCGATGATCCAATGTTCCTTCCACGGGATCACGAACAGCACGCTCGACTCGGTCGGCAAGATCAGTCCGCCCTGCGCGTGGATGCGATCGCGCGGCACGACGAGATGGATGCCTTTCGACGCGCGAACGTGGATCCAACCTCGACCTGCCATGGACTGCACCGTGTCCGTCCAGACGCCGGTAGCGTTCAGGACCTGGCGTGCGCGCAGGTCGAAGGTGTTTCCGCTCTCGAGGTCCCTCACTCGGACTCCGCTGACGCCCTGACCGCTGTCCAGCAGACCGATCGCGCGTGCGCTGGTGGCGAGTGTGGCGCCATGATGGGCCGCCGTCCGGGCGACGGTGAGCGTGTGCCGAGCATCGTCGACCTGCGCGTCGAAGTACTCGATCGCTCCCACGAGCCGGTCGTGGCGCAGCGCAGGGAAGCGGCGCAGGGCACTCTGGCGCGAGTAGTGGCGGTGGCGAGGGACGGCACGCGGCCCGGCCAGCCAGTCGTAGAGGAGGAGACCGGCACCGACATACGCGCGTTGCCAGACTCGGTGCTCGAGTGGGAACAGGAACGGAAGTGGCCGGACGAGGTGAGGGCACAGCCGCTCGAGCATCAGGGTCTGCTCCGCCAGGGCCTCCCGCACGAGCGCCAGGTCCCCTTGCTGCAGGTAGCGGAGGCCTCCGTGGATCAGCTTGCTCGAGCGACTCGACGTGCCGGCAGCGAAGTCGCGCTGTTCCACGAGGGCGACGGACAGTCCGCGCGTCGCTGCGTCGAGTGCGATGCCGACTCCCGTGACGCCGCCGCCGATGATCGCGAGGTCGAAGCGCTCACGCGCCATGTGCGCGAGCGCGCTCTTTCTGTGGTCGGACGACAGAGTGGCGTTTGCCAGGGGCTGCATACGTTCGAGCATAGACGACCTGGCCGCCGGGCGCAGAATCCTCGCGAGGGCGCACGGTCGATGCTGGCGGAGGTCGGCGCAGGTGGGCACGGCAACGACAGCGCGGCGCGGACGCGACGGTGCTCCAAGCCAGGCTCGGTGCTCTCCTCCGAGGGGTGGTATCGTCTCGAGACACCCTGCGACGAGAGAGAGCGACATGCCGATCGATCAGACGCCCGAAGGAGCCCCTGCGGGATTGGAGCCCGCCCCCACGCCAGCCGACAGCTGGACGGATGCCAGAATTTCCGCTGCGCCGCCGTCAGCTCCGCCGCTCTCGGGTCCGCCGCTCTCGGGTCCGCCGCTCTCAGGTCAGCCGCTCTCGGGTCACCCGGACTGGACACCGCCGGAGATCCGGCCGGGTCAGCTCGAGTTCACGCGCGACGAGCTGTTGACCAGCCATCCGGTCGAGGAGCCGCTGATGGCGGGGGACGTGTTGTGCCATGGTGGCTTCATCGGCGGCCGCTACTACTCGCCGCGGACGTTGGTTCGAATCCCCGCGATTCACGCTTGGAAGGGGCGACTGGCGGCCGAGGGCCATCCTCTCGTCTACTTCCCGCGCGAGTACCTTCCGCCGCAATACCCCAACTACGAGCAGGCGAAGCTGCTGCTCCTCTCGGGCGTGAGCGAGCCCGTGGTGAGAACACTCACCACGATCGCGATCGTCGAGGGCTTCGGTGCGCGCATCCGCGAGGTCGGGCCGCTCCGCTTGGAGAGCGACGTCGTCGAGGACCTCGGTGGGACCTGCTTGGCGCATCTCGAGGGCGGGCTCTTCGAGGCTCATGCACGCGACGAGGCAGGCTGGCGGCGCGAGGGCGGTCACAAGCAGATGTGGGAAGCTGCGCGCGACCTGGGCCTCGATCATCCGGACGTGCCTGGTGACGTGCTCATGCAGCTCATGATGAACATGGGGGGGGGCGGACGCCGCGCCGCGACGCGCAACGTGCCCGAGATCTCGAAGCCCTTGGAGTCGCTGATCACGCTCATGGCGAATGTGATGGTGATCGAGATCTTCGCTGCCGAGATGTTCGCCTGGGGTCGTCGCCTGCTCGGAGATCCCGAGATTTCGGCGCGGCCGGCCGAGGCGGGTGGGATGGTCGCGTGCATCGAAGCCGACGAGTCGCCGCACGTCGAGTACCTGCGGACGGCCCTTTCGGAGCTGCGGGCGCGCGATCTGCGCACCGAGGATGGCAAGGGACGGATTCGAGGCTCCGAGGTCGTAGACCGCATCCTGACGGCGCAGCTGCGCGGAATCGCGTCGGATCGCCCCAGGCAGCAGCGCGAGCAGAGCCAGGACGAGATCCATCGCATGCTCATGGCGCGGCCGAACGGAGAGGCGCTGCGACGTCGCTTCGAGGACTTGGACTCCGGCTGGCGCTTTCCCGAGAATCAGGAGATCGAGATCCAGCTGCGCGTGTACGGAAACGCTTGAGGTCCCGGGCAGCGGATGGGTGGCGCAAGGCGCGGACCCGCCCTGAACCGACTGCTCGCGTCGAGCTCAGATCGTATCTGATGCGGCGAGCGGCGGCCCTTCGTGCGCGAATCCCCGGTGCTTGTGCTGGTACCAGCGATCGACCAGCGCACTCAATCCGCGGAGTCCGACTTGGAGCATCGGGCTCGGCGCACGCACGGCGAAGGAGACCGGTTCGAGTGAGCAGCCGCGCCACATCTTCGCCGCGTATGTGGACAGCCCGTAATCCAACCGCGCGACCTTGGATTCGATCGCACATTGCATCGGAAAGTAGTAGTTCAGCGTGAAGTGAATCTTGTCGCGGTGTGCGCTCTCGTGATCGCGGTCCCCGCTCAGGAACATGTGCCAACGGGTGGGCGACGTGAGGACGATCGAGTAGGTAGCGAGCCCACTCTCGTCGTAGGCTCCATGCAGCCGTGCGGTGTCCCCGAGCTCGCTCTGTAGCGCATCGAAGAACTCCGCGCCGAGCGCGCAGTCGCGCGCGGGATTGTGTTCTCGGTAGTGTACCGCGTGAAGACGCGCCAGCTCTGCGGCGCACGCCGAGTGCAGGGGACGATCGTCGATCTCCACGTTCGCTCGACGTACCCGGTTGAGTTCGTTGCGGATGGCCCGGTAGCGCCGGCGTCCGCGGCTCTTGAGCGTGTGCAGATACGCATCGAAGCTGGCGTAGCCAGCATTCGACCAGACGGCGCTGGGTGCGAGGAAGCCGGTGCAGAAACCACTCGATCGCAACGCGATGGACCCGGGATCCGAGTGCGAGTGTGAGCGGAATGGCCACCCTGCGATCCAGATACGCTCTTCACGGCAGAGCGAGTCCATGCACTCGCGCACGAGAGTCAGGGCCTCCACCCGGTCGACATCTGCACGAAGAAACCACTCGCTACGCTGGGAGAGCGGAGAATAGGCGACCAGCGCGCGCTCCGAAGCGAAGTCTGCCGCTCTACCGAGCAGGCGCCGGATCAGGGTCGCATGCGGATCGGAGTGCTGTAGGAAGCACGGGACGATTCCGGCGACGGCCCCATCGACCTCGAGGAGCAGATGGCGCGGCTCTGCGAGATCCAGCCGCGCGCGCTCGAGGGCGCGAAACCAGCCATGCCGGAAGACTGGGTCATCTCCGACGAGCGAATCCCAAGCGCGCCTGTCCACTTCGCGGATGGAACCTAGGACGCGGACTTTCATGAGATTTCGAGAGAGCCCGATCCGACCTCGCCCAGACGGCGCTGCGACACGGGACGACACTTACCGGAAGGCTCCTGCGTCAGCCGCTCTGCCAACCGGATGCGAAGCTCGATCTGTGTTCCGACGACTGGGCGTAGCGCGTCCTGCACCTGCCTTGCCAGCACCTCTGGCGGCGCCTCGCTCTGACTTGCCACCTCGATCTCGAGCCGGTCGCGCGCGGACTGCACGATGCGGTACTGGTGAATGCCGGGACAATGTTCGATGGCTGTCGTCAATGCATAGGGCGACACGCGCCTGCCATCGGGGAGTGAGAGCTCATCGACTGTTCGCCCCTCGAGGGAATCCAAGGTCAGAGATTGGCGGCCACAGCCGCACGGAGCATCACTGAGGATCGCCCGATCCTGTGTGGCGTAGCGGATCAGCGGCATCGCTCGGTTGAGCAGGGAAGTGAGCACGATCTCGCCCGGTTGTCCAAACTCGACTGTGCGCCCGTCGGGATCCACGATCTCGACCAGCACGCTCTCCATGTTGACGTGCAGGGAGCCGCGCTCCTTGCACTGCCAAGCCACCTCTTTGCATTCCGTCGATCCGTAGACGTCGAGCACGGGGGCTCCGAACGCGCGCTCGAGTCGCTGACGCAGATTCGGGTGTGCCCATTCGCCGCTGGTCATGAGGCTGCGCAGGGGCACGAGATCTCGCTCGCGGTCGTTCCAGACGCGTGCGAGCGCCGCCAGATAGGAGGGCGGGGCGTAGATGTGCTGCGGTCGGATGCGACGATAGTGCTCGAGATGGTTCTCCGGTGGGTCGAATAGCGACAGAAAGCTGCGCGAGCCAAGTGCAAGACCTAGCAAGCTCTCACCCGGCAGCGCGTGTGTGCGCGCATGCTGCTCGCTCTCGTCGTCGTCGAGCGCCTCCACGATGACGAGTCTGTGGCCGGGGCGCCATCCTGATGCCAACAGCCGTCGCAGCTTGAACGCGTACTTGCTCTGCCTCCAGCAGACGGGATCGAAGAAGCTCTCGAGGGGGCGTCCCGTAGAGCCGGACGTGAACGATGTCTTCCAGCTGCGGCGATCTCCGACCTCGGAGAGGAAGGACTCTGGAGAAGCCTGGATAGAGTCGCGTCTCACGAGCGGAAGCTGCTGGAAGCCCTCTTGGCACAGCTGCTCGATGGGGTCCCGCGGCCAGGATGTACGGTAGTAGGGTACCGTCCGGCGGGCGTGGTGCAGCTGATCGTTCAGCAGTCGTCGTTGCAGTTCCCGTAGGCGATCGAGAGAGTGCCATTGGCTGCGGGAGAGTCGTGCGAGGTCGGTGAGCAGTGCGACCCCTTGCCGGGCCTTCATGAGCGAGTCTCGCGCCCCCGCGTCGCAGGCTGTGTACGCTTCCGATGGGCCTCGATCGCGCGGCGATACTCGTCGAGGTAGGCGTTGCTCACCTTCTTCCAGCTACAGTCTTCTGTGCGTCGCCGGTTGAAGCGTCCCATGCGCCAACGCATCTCCGGTTGACCGCACATCTGTGCGAGGGCCTTCGCCAGTGCGCCGGGGTCTCGCTGCGGTACCAGGATGCCGCCGTCGCCATCCGCCACCAGCTCGGGTGTCCCTCCGACCCGAGTGGCGATGACCGGAAGGCCGCTCGCCATCGCCTCGAGCAACGCCATCGAGCAGGACTCGGAATGCGAGGGCAGCACGAAGATGTCCGCCTGGGAGTAGACGCTCGCGAGCTGGGACTGAGGGCGGAAGCCAGCGAAGCGTACGCGATCGGTGATTCCGAGCTCCGAAGCCCGAGCCTCCAAGAGCTCTGCATCACGGCCCGATCCCTGGAGTACGAGCTCGATCTTCTCCTCGGGCAGCTTGGCGACCGCCTGCAGTAGATCCTCTACTCCCTTGCGTGCGATCAGCCGTGCGACACAGAGCACGCGCAGGGGATGCCCGCCTGCGTGGGTGCGCTGGACGAGCGGGTGGAACAGTTCCGTGCTCACGGCGTTTGGGATCAGCTGGATCTCACGATCCGGATAGAAGCTCTCAGCCAGTCCGCGCAGGCCCGCGCTGTTGGCGATGATGCGATCGGCCGATGACCAGATGTGCCGAGACACAGGATGGAGTAGCTGGTGGAGCACCGGAAGCATGCCACTGGAGCGATCGTAGCCGGGGACGTCTGACCCACGGAGCGACAGCACGGATGGGAGCCGTCGGAGCCGCGGGAGCGTGAGTGCGAGAGCCCCGGTAGGCAATCCGAAGAAGTAGTGGACGACGTCGTAGCGATAGAGGCGCAAGAGTTGGGAGATCCTGCGACTCGCGCTCAACACGTAGCTGGCCGCTCCGCTCAGCCCGCAGTCCTGGACGTCGTTTCGCCAACTGAACACGCGCCACACGGAGATGCCCGCGACGACCTCGTACGCGGGGCTGCCGCTCATGCGTGAGGTGACCACATGGACCTCGTGACCACTCGACACGAGCGAGCGAGCGAGCTGGAAGCTCGCGGTCGAGGCGCCTCCGCCGACCGGCGGGAACTCGTAGTTCAGTAGGAGAACCCGCATTCGAGCAGCAGCCATCTCGCACATTTCAGGCGCTGGCCCTCCTTCGACCGAAGGACGGAGCCCCGAGGCCTGCGAGTGCGCTCTCCTTGCCTCGAGCATGGCCATCACCGCCTGACTTCAACAGATCTGCATGGATGAACGTAGGCTAAATTTTAGACCGAGTATCAACCCGCTTTCAACGAGCAATTGATTGCAGTATGCGCCCGCGGGAGTCGGGTTGCCAGGGCGGCAGCCGGTGCTGCGGAAATGACTCACGACTTGCGAGTTAGTTGCAGTTTCGGTCAGTGAGGCCGATTCCCGTCGTAGGAACGTCACAGTTGTGACGTCGAGCGATCAAAGTCCCCACCTACGTTCGCTTCCGTGTCGTCGGGCTGCGGGCGGAGGGTTCGCGAGCCGCGGTGGCGGGAGGTCGCGGATGCGTGGGTCTTTGGCTTCGATCTTGGGTCTAGTGGTCAGCGGAGGTTTCGTCCTGTACGAGAGTCCGCCCGATGCTCCGATGATGTCGATCACGGGCCGGGCGGGTGGCGAAGGACAGCAGCGAGATCGATTCTGGGCGGCGGCCGATCAGAGCCTGGAGACGCTCCGGCGTCAGTGGTTACACGCACGCTTCGACGAGGTGCTCTCCGCAACGCCGAACCTACGTGCTCGCCTGGAGCCGTTGGCGCAGGTCGCGGGAAGCTCGGACCGCGTCGTGCGGCTGGAGCTTTTGGAAGCCAGTGCTGCCCTGGCCTATGGTCGCGAGCGAGATGCGGTAGCGGCGGTGCGGCGAGCCCTGGTCGAGGTTCCCGGGCTCACGCTCGATCCGATGCGTGCCCCACGAAAGCTGGTGCGCTTGCTCGACCGCGAACGCGCTTGGACTGCGCGCCGGCAGCTAGAGCCGCTCACGCGCCCCGTCGAGGCGTCTGCCCTGGTCGAGCCTGGAGATCGGGCTCCGCGGCTCCGGTACGCCGACCCGGTGCGCGTACCTGCCCGTGCGTCGCGCTCCCTGCGGCCGACGATCACTTGTCGAATCCTGATTGGTCCGGACGGGCGAGTGAAGCGCGCACTCGTGCATCGCTCGCGTTCCGCGCTCGCGGAGTTCGAGCAGCGCGCTCAGGCCTCGGTTCGGGAGTTCCGCTTCGAGCCTGCGCTCCGTGCCGGGCATCCGGTCGCGGTTTGGATCAACTGGCCGGTCCGCTTCGACTGACGCAGCTGCATGCGCTCGGCTCGTTCGCAGCTCGAGGAAAGGGAGGGGAGCATGAGCTCGATGCAACGAGGTGCCCATGTGCGTACGTCGAAGCGCTTGAATGCGCTGGCGGTTGCCTTCGGGTGGATGGCTGCGGTCCAGCTGTGCGGGTCCGCAACGGCGCTGGCCCAGGCGAGCTTGCCACGTACGGTCTCGGAACAGGTGGTTCCCGAACAGGTGGTTCCCGAGGTAGGAAGTCCGGGGTCGGGTATCCGCGCGCGCGAAGGCTCCGTGCGTACTTGGCTTCAGGTCAAGGGGTCCGACACGATTGGAGAGCATCTCGGGCAGGCGTTCGTTCGTGAGTTTTCACGAGAGCAAGCCGCAGGCGAGGTGCGCTGGGAGTCTCTCGGATCCTCGACGGGGTTCGTGGGGCTCTTCGATGGGTCTGCAGACGTTGCTGCTTCGTCACGTTCGATTCGAGAGGCGGAGCTCGAGCGCGCGCGGGTGCTCGGACTGCGCTTGCGCGAGTTCGTGATTGCCTATGACGGCATCGCTGTGATCGTACATCCGAGCAATCCGGTGCGAGCGCTGTCCCTGGAGCAGCTGGGAGCCCTGTTTCGGGGCGAGATCGAGCGCTGGTCTGAGGTTGGAGGCATCGATGCGCCCGTCGTGCTGATCAGTCGTCCCAGCTATTCCGGGACCCACGGATTCTTTCGGGATGCCGTCGTGCGCAGATCGCCCGGCGATTCGGCTGCGATCTTCTCCGTCCGAACTCGCTTCCTCGAAGAGACGGACGACATCGTGCGTGCCGTGGCTGCGGATCCGCACGCACTCTCGTACGTTGGACTCGGCTTCGTTGCCGATCGCACCCTGGCGACTGCCCAGTCGGTGCGGATGCTTGCGCTCTCCTCGCGTCCAGGTTCCCGACCTGTCGCGCCCGATCGCGGCACCGTCCGCGACGGCAGCTATCCGATCTATCGACCCCTGTATGTCTACACCACCGACGAGGTGGGCGGAGATGTGAGAGCCTTCCTGTCGTTCATGCTTTCGCCGATCGGACAGCGCCTCGTCAGTCAGCACGGATTCATCCCGCTCGATGTAGCCAGCACGGTGGAGCTGGAGGCGAACGGTAGGCGGAGCCGAGCGAGGAGCAGCGCCGGAGTTCCGCTGCGAGTCTACTTCGGCTTCGACCAGACTGAGCTCGATCGTGAGGCTCGGCGCTCGCTCGAGGAGGTTGCCGAACGCATGCGGGGCTCGGAGCGTGCGGTCGAGGTGGTCGGTCATGCGGATTCGACGGGAAGCCGCAGTGCAAATCGTGTGGTCTCACAGCGGCGCGCGGTGGCGGCGGCCTCCTACCTCGAGATCCTGGGCGTCCCTCGAGCGCGGATCCGGATCGCGGCGCGAGGGTCAGACGAGCCCATCGCGACCAATGATGCTCTGTCCGGCCGCGTCCAGAATCGGCGGGTGGACGTCTGGATCCTGGAGGACCCGGCCGATCCCTGACCCAAGCCCTAATCTGCGAGGGCGTCGTCGGCGAGGGCGTCGTCGGATGCGCCGGACGACGCTAGAGAGTAGATCTCGCGACGGTGGCGTCGCGCATCGCGCATGGCACTGAGTAGAACGCCCTCGCGTAGCCCCCAGTCGCACACGATCAGATCGGGTAGGTCGAGCTGCGCCAGTACGCTTTCGAGAATCGCCGCACCTGCCGGCAAGAGATCGACGCGTTCCGCATTCATTCCCGGCATGTCGAGGCGCTCCTCGTGTGAAGCCGCCGCGAGCTCGTCGCGTAGCAGAGCGAGCCACAAGCGTGAGATGAGGAGCCCGCAGATCTCGTGACGCCGAGATGCATCTCGGGCTGCAAGCAAGCGCGCAACCGCGCGCGCCGTTCCACCGGTCGCGATACATCGCACCGGAGCAAGGCTGCGGATCGAGTCGCGTACGGGCGCGAGCACCTCAGCTACTCGTGCCCGCACCGCCTCGACGTCGCAATCGAGCTCGCCTCGCGCATGCTGGCGATGCAGTCGTACGACACCGAGGGGCAGAGTGGTCTCCCAGTAGACGTTGCCCGAGTCGCCGATCGCGAGCTCCAGGCTGCCACCCCCCAGATCGATCCCGAGCACCGGTTCTGGGCCGAGGTCGAGACGTCTGCGGAACGCGGCGAAGATCGCATGCGCTTCTTCCTCTCCGCTCATGACGCGAATGGGCGCACGCAGCCTCGCGCCGAGATCCGAAGCCAGCTGGCGTCCGCGTGCGCCATCTCGGAAGGCCGCGGTGGCGACGCAGAGCAATGATAGGGCGCCTGCAGTCCAAGCTGTATCGCGCAGGTCGGCGGCGGTGTCACAGACACGCACGATCGCCTCCGCCGGAAGCTCACTCGGCTCCGCGAGTAGCGCGCCCAGTCGAAGCATACGCCGCTTGCGCTTGACTCGTTCGAGCCGCCCATCATCGTAGACATCCGCGACCAGCAAGTGAAACGAGGTGCTGCCGAGGTCGAGGGCGGCCAGGCGCGTGCCTACCTCACTTCGGGGTGGAGGGGGCGGATCGTAGCTCGCCGAGGGACGGCCCTTGTCGTTCTCGATCCGCCACAGCGACGCCTTCGCGCAACGGATGTATTCGCTCGGAACCCCGAGCCGCGCGAGGAGCTGCGGGATCGTATCGCCGTGAGAGCACACGAGTACATCCTCTCGCGAGATTTCGCTGAGCAGGTCGTTCAGCTGCTTTGGCGAGGCGTCGTCGCCGAGGCGTGGATCGACGTCGATGCGGAGTCCGCGCCGCGCGGCCAGTGGTTCGAGAGTCTCGCGACACCGGGTCGATGGGCTGGACACGAGGCGTGCGATTCTCTCCCCGTCAACGGATTCGACGAGCGCGCGCGCCTGAGCCCAGCCTTCCGCGGAGAGGACGGCCTCGCGCTTGGAGGGCAGCCCTCTGCCTTTGCGGCCGTCTTTGCGAGTGCTGGCTGGCAGCTGTGGAGGACGCTGCGTGCGTGCATGTCGGAGGATGAAGAGGGTCACGGCGCGGCCTCAATGCCCCGCTATCCAGGTCGGAGGCGGTCTTGGTGGCAAGGGTGTTCTTCCATGTGCGACGAGTCGGCGATCTTAGCAATCCGCATCACCACTTGCCGGATGTGGAGCCGGTTTTGCGCTGGTCATGCAGCCAGGGCCTTGCGAGCACGCGCTGACCGACATGCGCATCAAGCTCGTTCGCGCGCTCGCCGACGAGTCTCACGAAGTCGTCCTGCGGCGAAACGGGGGGAATCTGCAGGTGCCGCTCGCTATTGCAGACTGCTGGGCTGCTCGGATGCTGCGTAAGCTCCGCACGGCCGCGACCGCATTCCGCCTTCCGTGCGCGTTGTTTCTGGGCTTCCTCCTGGTCTTGGCTTCGTCCATCGACGTCCGCGCCGACCCTTCCGCGCGAGAGCGCGAGATCCGCGGTGCACTGGTGTACAAGATCGCGAGGTTCGTGAGCTGGCCAGATGAAGAATCGGCGAGCCGCGAGCCCATGGTGTTTGGCATCTTCGGTGACGCGGACTTCGCCCAGCTGATTGCAGAGAACGTGGCCGGGTTGAAGATCCACGATCGTCCAGTCGAGGTGGTCGAGATAACTGGGATAGACGCTGCGATGCGGTGTCATGTCGTCTTCATCGCCGCGGATGAGCCTCCTGTGGTGCGGGAGTGGCTGGCCGTACTTGGGCCCTCGCCCGTGCTGACCGTTGGGTCGCAGCCGGGCTTCCTCGCCTCTGGGGGTATCATCAATCTGGAGGCCTTCGAGAATCGCATCGTCTTCAGCGTGAACCTGGAGGCGTCGGCCCAGTCGGGCCTCGGTCTCGATTCGCGCCTGCTTCGCGCCGCACACAGAGTCGAGGGCCGTCCGTGAAGCAATGGATCCGGGACTGGGGTGTACGTCGAAAGCTCTCCTGGATCGTGGTGGCAACGAGCGCGGCTGCGCTGCTCACGTCGTGCGTCATCTTTCTCTGGCTCGAACGAAAAGCACGGTTTGCCGAGGTGGAGCGCGAGCTCGAGGTGCTCGCGGAGATCTTCGCGTACGGCTCCGCGGGGGCGCTCGAGTTCCAGGATCGCGCGGGAGCCGAGCAGATCTTGGCTGGGCTGGGTGCCGAGCCGAACCTTCTCTGTGGCGCCCTGTTCGATCAGCGCGGTGAGCGGTTCGCGAGCTACCACTCTCCGGGGGTTCGATCGACCGAATGCCTGCGCTCGCTCGGGAGAGGCGGGGTCGAGTTTCTATCGGGCCGCGCGCAGGTGGCGCATGAGGTTCAGCTCGAGGGTCATGTCCTCGGAACCTTCGTTGCGGTGCTCTCGCTGGACGGCGCCATGGAACGACAGCGATCCGCTGCGATCGTGGTCGTGGGTGTGCTGCTCATCTGCGGTCTGCTGGCTTTCCTGATTGCTTCACATTCGATCTCAGCGGTGACGCATCCAATCCTAGAGCTCGCCGCACTGGCCGAGGGCGTGACCGCGACGCAGGACTACTCGCAGCGGACCCTGCTCGAGAGCGGCGACGAGGTGGGAGTGCTGGCCGCTGCTCTCAATCAGATGCTCGCGCGAATCGAAGGCGATCGAGATCTGTACGCGCAGCGCGAGCGCCTGCGGGAGATCAATTCGATGCTGGCCAACGAGAAGGAGCGCGCGCTTGCGGCTGTGAGGGCCAAGAGCGAGTTCCTGGCCAACATGAGCCATGAGATCCGCACACCCATGACCGCAATCCTGGGCTACGTCGATCTCCTCCGGAACGGCGAGATTGACGAGAGCGAGATGCAGCGTGTCCTCGCGATCATCCATCGCAACGGGCATCACCTGATTGCAGTGATCAACGACATCCTCGACATCTCCAAGTTGGATTCGGGACAGCTCACCGTCGAGTCGATCGAGTGTGAGCTTTCGGAGATCCTCGGAGATGTCGGGGCGCTGATGCGGGAGCGGGCAAGCGAGAAGCGGATCGGGTTCTCGATCGACTACGACACGCGCATTCCTTGCCAGGTCCAGAGCGATCCGACTCGCCTTCGCCAAGTTCTGCTCAATCTGGTCTCGAATGCGATCAAGTTCACGTCGGCCGGCTTCGTGCGGGTTTCGGTCGGAGTGAAAAGCTCGCAGGAGCTGTCCTCCGCCGCGCTGCTCTATATTCGAGTAGAGGATACGGGTACAGGAATCCCAGAGGACAAGCACCAGCTCATCTTCCAAGCGTTTGCGCAGGCAGATACCTCGATGACCCGTCGTTACGGCGGCACGGGGCTGGGACTCTCGATCTCGTCGACCTTGGCTCGGTTGCTGGGCGGAGCTCTCGAGATCGAACGCAGCCGGCCGGGCGAAGGCAGCGTGTTCGTGCTCAAGTTGCCGCTGCCCGAGGCGACCCCTCAGAGCGAATGGATCGAGCCGGGCCGACAGGTCGACTCCGAGGCAGGCGATCAGAGGAGACCCCAGACGGCCGAGTGCCCGGAGGACTTGCACGGGCGCATCTTGCTGGCCGAGGACTCGATCGACAACCAGAGGCTCGTGCGACTCATTCTCCGGAGGGCGGGTCTGAGCCTGGACATCGCCGAGAATGGTCGCGTTGCTGTGGAGCTCGCTCATGCCGCGCGCGATTCCGGTTTCCCCTACGACTTGATCCTGATGGACATGCAGATGCCGGAGCTCGATGGCTACAGCGCAACGGCCCAGCTGCGTCGCGAGGGGCACACCGAGACGATCGTCGCCTTCACCGCACACGCCATGGTGGGTGAGCGAGAGCGCTGCTTGTCCGCCGGATGCGACGACTTCGTGACCAAGCCGATCGATCGAGCTGGCCTGCTCCGCACGATCCAGGGCTACCTGAAATAGAGGTATGGCGAGCGGGCGTCGATGCCATCGCGGCCTGGCGCTGCGCGGGCATTCAGCCTCGTGGCGAATCCCCTGCTAGGTGGAGTCTTCCCGACGATCTATTATTGAGTGACTGATCAATCTATATCAATCTATCAATCTATTGATTCCAATCGGACGATTGCTGCATGCCGGATGATGGATATGCATCCGGTGGCATGAACGAGAAATCGGATAGGTTGGACAAATGGGGGAGAGCTCGTGTTGCCCGCCGACCCGACTTCGAGTCTTCCGAACGAGAAGCTCAGAGCTTCGAGCAAGAAGGTCAAAGGTAGCTCGAGCGCGGTTCGTCCTTCGCAGCAGGTGCAGACTGGGGAGGATCCTCGCGGGTTGACGAGCGAGCTTCTGAGTGCCCGGCAGGCTGCATCTCGACTCGGGGTCAAGCTCTCGACCTTGTACGCCTACGTCAGTCGCGGTCAGCTCACGAGTATGCCTGGGCTTCGAGGACCCGCTCGAGTCTATCGTCGCTCAGAGGTCGAGCGGCTGCGCGCACGAACGAGCATGCGACGCGTGGAGAGCCAGGCCGGCGAGCCGGTGCTGCGCGCAAACGAGCCGCTGCTCGAATCGTCGATTACGTGGCTCGAGGGAGGCGAGCCGATCTACCGCGGGCAACCCGCCGTCGAGCTCGCGCGGAACGAGGTATCGTTCGAACGCGTAGCGGAGCTGCTCTGGACCGGGGATCTCCCAGACGGGCGAACCCGCTGGCCGGGGCGCACGCCGGCGTCACTCCAGCGCGCATGGCGCGGGAGCGTCCCCCTCGACGCTTCTCCCATCGGGCGGTTGTCGGCCGCGCTCCCGTTGATCGGACTGCGCGATCAGGGCCGCCACGGATGTGGATCCCGCGAGCTGCGACAGCGAGCGCGTGCGATCATGATCCAGTCTTGCTCCGCGCTCGCCCGCGACTGGCAAGCGGCGACGTTGCGGCGCATCGACGAGCAACCAAGCGTGGCCGGCCGCATCGCTCTCGCCCTCGGAGCGCGTCCGACGCCGAGGAATTTGCGTGCGCTCAACCGGGTGCTCGTGTCGCTCGCAGACTTTGCCCTCATGCCCTCGACCCTGGCGGTGCGGATTGCAGCCGCGATGCGGGCGGACTTGTACAGCTGTCTGTGTGCAGGGCTCGCGGTGCTGTCTGGGCCGCGGCACGGTCTCGGCAGCGAGCGCGTGTGGGCTCTGATTGCGGAGATCCGAATCCCGGAGCGAACGACGCAGGTCGTCGAGACGCGGTTGCGCCACGGTGTCGAGATTCCTGGCTTCCAGCGTGTGAGCGGATTCGACTCCATGGGCGGTCTAGAGTCCAGCGGCCTCGTGTCGCTGCTGCTCGAGACGGCGCGCGAGCTGGCTCCCCGGTCGCGCACGGTACGGATTTCCGACGCGCTCATCGCAAGGATGGCAGAGCCCACGCCCACACATCCGAATCTCGACCTCGCGCTCGTTTGTATCGCGGGTGCACTCCGCCTCGATCCAGCTCGGACTCCCGCACTCCTCGCGCTGGGGCGGATTGCGGGGTGGACGGCGCATGCGATGGAGCAGTACGCGATGGAGCCCGCTGCGGTCGTGCGCCCTCCCTATCGTTCCGGAGGTGGATAGGGTTCTGGAGGCGGGAGGGGCTCCACGGGTCGATAGAGTCCTGGCGGCCGGCAAGGTCTACGCGTCAGCTTCCGAGCGTAACCTTGGAGGTGGTCGGATCGTCGCGAATCGCCTCGACGTCGACGCCCACCTGTACAGTGTGATCCCGCCCCCCGTGTACGACCCCACGGATGGGGGCGACATCGCTGTAGTCGCGACCCCAGGCGACCGTCACGTGCTGATCACTCACGAGCAGGTCGTTCGTGGGGTCTAGATCGATCCAGCCAGCCGCCCCACACCAGACCGATACCCACGCGTGCGAGGCGTCCGCACCGACCAGTCGCGGTTGCCCCTTCGGTGGGGTGGTGCGGATGTACCCGCTCACGTAGCGGGCTGGGAGTCCGAGCGAGCGCAAGCAGGAGATCTGCACGTGCGCAAAGTCTTGGCAGACTCCTGTGCGTGTCCGCATCACCTCCTCGATCGGAGTCGAAACCGACGTGGCTCCGGGGCGAAACGCGAAGTCGTGATGGATGCGTTCCGTGAGCTCGAGTGCAGCGTCGAGCAGCGGGCGCCCGAGATCGAACGAGGAGCGAGCGTATTCAGCAAAGCTCGGGAGCAGCGGTACGCTCGGAGATGCGAAGCACATCTCGTAGGCACTCAAGGCTTCGACACTGCGCTCGCGGCGAACGTGAGTGCGAAGCGCATCCCACGGGTCGGTCTCCTCGGGTGCGGGCAGGGTGCGCTCGGCGATCTCGAGCTCGCTCCTCGCCACCACCTCCATCTGGTAGTGGGGCTCCTGGAGCGTGAAGAACTCGATCGGGTTTCCGAAATAGTCCGTCTCTGGTGTCAAGGTCGGGGGCACCGGGCGCACATCGAGAGAGGTCTCGAGACAACGCTGATGCGAGCTGTTTCGCGGTTCGAGATGGGTCTCGTTGTGGCAGACCGAGACCATTTCGCTGTATTCGTAGACGGTTCTGTGGATCACTCGGTAGCGCATGGGTCAGAATCGCTCGGTTCTCCGGACCTCTCCGCTGTGCGAGAGGTAGCTCCGGCTGAGGGCATCCGAGACCGCGGGAAGCTCCTCACTGGTGCGCGCCAACACGTCCTCCAGTGCGAGGCGCTTCCCAGCCTCGACGCGTGAGAGTTCGTGGACGTCGGCCAGACGCAGCCGCGCGAGCAGGCTCAGCGCGATGCGCTCCTCGATTCGCGGGGGAGCACCGTCCGTCGACCCAGGCAGGTGGCGCACGTGATCGTAGAGGGCGCGTAGCTGAAAGCCTACGGAGCGAGGATTGGTCTCGTCGTTCAGGAGCAGATCGATGACTGCCTCGACCTGGAGCTCGCCGCGATAGCGTCGTCGGTACGTGATTACGCTCTCCGCAGTGTCGAGCAGCATCTGGAGCCGGGTGGTTTCGGTTGGGGCGGACAGTACGAGGGCATGGGAGAGCAGACTCGTCATGTAGCTGGCGCGCTCGACGCGCTGTCCCATCTCGGCGAAGCGCCAACCGAGTGTGCGCGTCATGCTCTCTACGGCCAAGCCGCTCCATGCGGACAGCTGGAGAATCATTCGATTCAGGGCGATGCGTGCAGAGACGAGGCTCGGATAGGGGATGTCGAGTGTCTGGCTGAGCTCCGAGAGCACGCGCCACGTATCCAGAGACAACTGGTCGCGCAGCGAGAATGCCAGCTGATGTACCGTGCGCAAGGTGGTGCGGAGGGCTCCATCGGGGCTCTCGAACAGTAGCTCGAGAACGCCGGCCTCGAGACCCGACGTACCGGGGCCCTGGACGATTCCGGGCGGAGCCTGCTCCTCGAGCGCCGCACAGAGGGGCTCGAGGTCACTGCGCTCCCCGAGCTCTCGGCCCGAGAGCTGGCTGACGATCGTACGCAACATGCGCGTGATGCCTTCGACGCGCTCCACGTAGCGGCCGAGCCAGAATAGGTCGTCGGCGACTCGGCTCGGGAGCTCCGTTCCGCCGCGCTTCAGCTCGACCGCGCTGCCGGCCGGGCGCAACAAGGAGAGATCGTGTGGAGGCTCGGCGGTTCGAATCCAGACGTCCTTGCTGCAGCCACCGCGCTGCATGGAGACCACCAGCGAGTCGCGCGCGATGCCCGCTCGCGCCAGTCCCCCGGGCATGACCTCCCAGGTTTCGTTGGCGCGCGCCACGGCGTAGGTGCGTAGGCCTACGTGCCGTGCTTCGAGTCTCCCATCGTTCCACACCGGAGCCGAAGAGAGCGACACCCGCTCCTGTGCAACGTAGGCAACCGGGTCGGCGCGCAGCTGTTCCACCAGCTTGGCCCGTCGCGCCTTGGAGAGCGAGCCTGCGAAGACGGGCTCTCGCTGTGGCCCTGGGAAGGTGGGCTTCAGGACCAGGCTGTCGAGGTGATCGAGTACGTAAGCCAGAGCACTGGGTTCGCCGCACCACCAGGTGGCGACGGAGGGAAGCTTCAGTTCGCTGTTCAGCAGCACTTGAGACAGTGCCGGAAGGAAGGCCAGCAGTGCCGGAGACTCGACGAGACCACTCCCGAGCGCATTCATGACACCGACCTGATTCGCGCGCACGCAATGGAGCAATCCCGCCACTCCGAGAGTGGAGTCACTGCGCAGCGACAGCGGGTCGCAGAACTCGTCGTCGACTCTGCGCAGCAACACATCGATGCGTTCGAGACCTCCGAGGGTCTTCAGGTACAGCACGCTCTCACGGACGGTCAGGTCGGCTCCTTCGACCAGGGTCGCTCCGAGATAGCGGGCCAGATAGGCGTGCTCGAAGTAGGTCTCGTTCCACGGCCCAGGGGTGAGCAGCGCGACGCGCGGTTCCTCGACCGGGCGAGGGGCGACCCAGTGGAATGCGTCTTGGAGGCATCGGAAGAAGTGCGCCAGACGCTGCACGTGGCTTGCCCTGAAGGGTTCGGGCAGCGACCGTGAGAGGACGATCCGATTCTCGAGCACATAGCCCATTCCGGAGGGTGCCTGGGTGCGATCGGCGAGTACCCACCACTCTCCGTCCGGTGAACGTCCGAGGTCCGCGGCATAGAGGTGGAGCCAGCGCCGCTTCACGGACGGATCGACCGCGCACTCGCGCAGATAGGTCGGGTTCGCGAACACGAGCTCGGGTGGGAGCAGTCCCTCCCGAAGCAGTCTGCGTGGGCCGTAAAGGTCTGCGAGGATGAGCTCGAGAAGCTCGGCCCGCTGTGCAAGCCCGTCATGGAGCACGCTCCACTCCACTTCTCCGAGAACGATCGGAAAGGGATCGAGCTCCCATGGGCGGTGAAGACCGCGCGGGTCGTCGTACACGTTGTAGCTCACGCCGTTCTCGCGCAGCATGCGTTGCGCGCTCTCGCAGCGGCGTGCGAGCTCCTCGGCCCCCAACCCTTCGAGCGACTCTACGAGCGAGGCCCACGCTGGCCGTGGCTGTCCTGCCGGGTCGAAGATCTCGTCGTAGACCCCCGGCACGGGCTCGTAGGCCATCCGCAGGCGCTCTGGTGACTGGCTCCGTCTCATCCGCCACAGAGCCTAGCAGGCTCGCATCGGATTGCTGGAAGCTTCGGGGTCAGGCGTCGCGGCGTAGGTCCAGGGGGAATGGAAAGTCGCGATTGGGCGCTCCCGTCCGCACGTGGACGCGGCCCGGTGTATGCCGGAGCCGGGTGAAGGGCGCGTCCCGCCACCGACGCTCGGGTCTTCTCCCAGCATGTTCCGGGGCTCCAGCGCGTGCCTGAGCTCGACCTGGATCCCGGCTTGAGTGACCTCGCCGATCCGCGGACAGCGATACTCGAGGTCTGGCTCGAATCAGCGCGACTCGAGAGGGAAGCCTGCCGGCGCGCATTCAGCGGGAATCGCACCGCATCGTCTGCTGCGCAAGCGATCCGGTGCGCGCACAGTGCGCTCTACGCGTATGATTTTCATGAAGATTCATTGACCTCGTCGGGGCAGCTCAAGGCTTTGCTCAGCTCTCGCGAGCGAGTCGAGCTGCGGAATCCTCTTCCACGCGGCCGCTCCATGACGGTAAGATCCACGCCTCGATCGGCGGGGAGACGGGGCACGATGGGAACATTCCTGCGAGAGGGCGTGCGGCGCCTGCGGCACGTGAGTGCGCCCTTCAGGAATCAGATTCGACTACTCCGGGGCACGCGGGCGGTTCAGGAGACGGTCGCGTTGCGGCCGGAGCATCGCACTGGGCGCAGGCGCCGGATGCACGTCCTCGTAGATTTGATCCACCGATACTGTCCTGGTCCCGAGGTCGTGATGGTCGAACTCGGGACCGTGAGCGGGAGCACGTCCGTGCACGTCGCCGAGTACTGCCCGCAGATCTCGCAGATGTATGCGGTAGACATTGCCAAGCCGGATCCGGCGATCGATCTCATGGATCGTGTCGATCATCTCGACTTCGTCCACAGTGATTCGGTCAAGGCCGCGGAGCGCTTCGAGGACAAGTCGATCGATCTGGTCTTCGTAGACGCAGACCACAGCGCCAGGGCCGTCTTCGCCGACCTGACCGCCTGGGTTCCCAAGGTGAAGCCGGGTGGAGTGATCTCGGGGCACGACTACGGATCGCGCAACCATCCGGGCGTCAAACCTGCGGTGGACTTCTTCTTCGCACTGGAGCCTGCGAATCCGATCCAGCTGGACGCCGACAAGGTGTGGTGGACGATCAAGCTATGAGCTCGGCTCCGGTCGGACCCTCCCGTATCCCGACCCGTATCCCGTAGCCCGGCGCAGCCCGTAGCGATGGGTAGCTCAGAGTAGCTGGACGAGCTCGATCCAGTTGTCGTCCGGGTCAGCGAAGAACAGCAGGCGCGCTACGTCCGAGAGCGTGCGTGGCTCCACGCGGATCGGGACGTTTCGGGCGGCCAGCTCGTCGTGGGCGAGGTCCAGATCGCGGACCAGCGCGGTGAATAGGCGAATCCCCGCCCGCTTCTCCGGCGGTCCAGTCTGCAGTGGGGGTGCTTCGGGAAGTCCCCAGAACTTGATGGTCGTCGTGCCCCAGGTGAAGCCGTAGCGCGTACCGACGGCGCCACCCACCTTCATCGGGCGCTCCTCCTTCAGCCCGAGCACGCTCCCATAGAAGTGACGCGATCGTTCCACGTCGCTCACCGTGAGCCCAATCTGCATCCGGGTGCTGAGGCGCGGTCCCGCAGGGCGTGCCAGTCCGACCAGCTCGAGGACGTTTCCTTCGGGGTCACGCGTGAAGCCGACCCGGTAGGGAAGCGACTCGGCCCCTGGGAACCAGTCGAAGCGATGTCCGCCGGCCTGGAGGCGCTCGATGGTCGCCTCGAGGTCGTCCAGGATGAACGCTAGCAGGCGCATCCCGACGGCGCGCTCGATCCCGCCGGATTGTGGTTCGGGCGGTGAAGCGTACTGGTTGAGCTTGACCAGGTGCTTGCCAATCCGGAAGCGGTGCTGGGTTAGATCGCGGCCGAGCGGCACGCTCGGGAGCGCCTCGAAGTGCATGACGTCGCGGTAGAAGGCGATCGTCTCGTTCGGATGGGCCGGCACGATGCCGACGTCGAGCTCCTGCTTGCGGAGTTCCATCATTGCTCCTGTGCTGTACGGGTATCGCGTTGTGGCAGCGCGGGCTGCGCACTCGAATGTCCTGGCGGACAACCGATCCAGGAAGTCCTATGCCGGTTGGGCATCGAGGCGGCTGATCGAGCGACGGCGCTCCCAATGATTGCGGGCGCTGTTCTGGAAGTAGGGCGGGCGATTCTCGAGGCCTCGCGTCTCCAGCCACAAGCGCTTCAGATGCCGTATGCGGCCGCTCTGGGGATCATCGCGGTACGCCGTCCGACCGTGCAACACGTGATAGTTGTTGATGAACTGGATGTCACCCGGCTCGAAGTCCATGAAGACCTCGTATCTGGGATCCTGTGTCAGCTCGTCGAGACGCTGCATCGCCCGTTCTGCAAAGGGTGTGATCCTCGGTGCATCCGGGTGCTTCTGCGAGGCGAGAATGTACGGTCGGATGTAGCGAACGAAGAGGCGCTCGTCGCACTCCGTGAAGACGGGAACCAGGTAGTAGGGTCTCCCGCCGAGGCGCTGTTCCCCGCGAAAGTCGTAGGGCAGTGGCTCGTACAGCGCGGCTGCCAGATCGGGTGACTCGCGAACCAGGTCGTTGTGGATTGCCACCGCATTGCACACGGTGGACAGGCCGCCCTCCGCCGGCCTCTGGAGGCACATCAAGCCGACGAGGTCCGAGCCGTCGGTGTGATACGGAAGCCCGATCGAGCCGAGCTCGTTTCCACGCGAGGTGGGGTCGTTGGGGCGCTTTCCCTGATCGGTCACGTCGCCGAGGACGTGTCCCTTGTGGTTCTGGGCCCAGGGATTCCCGAGGTGTGCCCCGATCCCCCAGTAGAGCAGGCACATCTCGTCGTTCGTGTAGCGCTCCCGCGGGATTCCGCGGATCAGGACGAAGCCGCGCCCACGCATCAGCTCCTGCTCGATGTCCGCGAGTCGTTGAGACAGTGATGGGAGTGGGAAGTCTTCTCTGCCGATATCCAGGAGATCGCAGGAGCGCGAGCGTGCAACGCGCATGGCGGAGTCGAGCTCTTCGACTTCCGTACCGCTCAGGGTCTCGGTGTACGTGGAAGGGTCCGCAAACTGTGGACCGCGCCAATCGGACTGCAATTCGAGGACGTGGGGTGTACGCATGGGATGCCTTTCTGTCCTGGGAATCCGCTACGCGCCCTGGCGGCGCTCGGGAGGTGGCTTGGGTCCACGGACCAGCTTACCCGGGAGGGCGCCGGTTGGTTCTCCGTTTTCGTATGTGATCTCGCCAGCCACGACGGTCGCGGTGTAGCCTTCCGCGCGCTGGAGCAGGCGGCGGCCCCCGGCGGGTAGGTCGGCGACGACTCGCGGAGCGCACAGCCTGAGGCCAGCATAGTCGATCAGGTTGAGATCTGCGCGGTAGCCCGGTGCGAGGACTCCCCGATCCTCGAGTCCCACGGCCTGCGCCGTGCGAGCGGATTGTGCGCGCACCACCCACGGAATGGCCAGTCGCTCTCCCCGCGAACGGTCCCGAGTCCAATGCGTGAGGAGGTGTGTGGGAAAGCTACCGTCGGAGATCATGCCGACGTGAGCTCCCCCGTCGCCGAGGCCAGGGATGCTGTCGGGATGCCGGAGCATCTCCAGCAGCGGATCGAAGCATCCTCCGGCGTAGTTGAGGATGGGTGCATACAGGAGTCCCTCACCCCCGCGATCGAGCATACAGTCGAGTGCGACGTCTCGAGGATCTCGACCTTGCGCCCGCGCCAGGGCGCCGACGCTGTCCTCGCGACGTGGCTCGTAGTCGGGAGTCTCGGCCATCGGAAAGAGATTGTCCCAGTTGTGGAGCACCGTCTTGGCAAAGCCTCGCGGCGCGTGAGTGCGTTCGAAGAGTTTCGCGCGAATAGAGGCTTCACGTAGTCGCGAAATGCGATCGGAGGGCGGCAGCTTCGAGAGCTCGCGAAAGAGCGGGCGATCGGAGAACGGATTGAGCGACGTGTCGAGTCCGAGCACGATGCCGACGCCGCGACCGCAGACTTGGGCCTTGATGGGGAGCCCGGCGGTGTTGGCTGCTCGGATGAGCTCCAGCAGATGTCGATAGGCCTCGGGCTGCCGATGGCTTTGAACCAGCGACAGCGACAGAGGTCGACGAGAACGTTCGACGATGCGGCGCAACATGGCGAACTCTACGTCTGCATCCCGGAAGTCACTGACCACCTGGAGTACTCCCGTGCCCGCGTCTCGGAGGGCGAGAGCGATCGCGAGGAGCTCGTCTTCTGCTGCCGTCAGGGTAGGCGTGGGATCGCCCGTGCTCGTGCGGTGGTTGAGAGTGCGCGAGGTCGAGAAGCCTAGTGCTCCGGCGCTGATTGCCTCGCGCGCCACCTGCGCCATGAGCGCGCAGTCCGGAGCGGTCGCGGGCTCCCGTCGGGCGCCGCGCGATCCCATCGCGTACACACGTAGCGCACCGTGGGGAATCTGTGCGGCGAAGTCGATGTCGTGAGGACGTTCCTCGAGCGCGTCGAGATATTGGGGAAAGGTCTCCCAGCGCCAGTCGAGCCCCTCGCTCAGCACCGCACCCGGGATGTCCTCGACCCCCTCCATGAGCTCGACGAGCATGTTTCGATCGGTGGGTCGACAGGGAGCGAATCCGACACCGCAGTTGCCCATGATTGCGGTAGTCACTCCGTGCCATGACGAAGGAGAGAGCCTCTCACTCCAGAGGGCTTGTCCATCATAGTGAGTGTGAATGTCGACGAAGCCTGGGGTCACCAGAAGTCCGTCTGCGTCGAGCTCGCGCTTGCCTTCGCCGCCGACTCGCCCCACTGCCACGATCTGGCCATCATGTACCGCCACGTCGCCAGTGAAGGGTTCGCTGCCGGAGCCGTCCACGATGATTCCACCGCGGACGATCAGGTCGAAGGTCGGCATAGGCTCCAGTCCTCGCGAGTCCAGGCCGTGAAGCGGGTCTCATGAAGCAGGTCCCGCTCTGGACCCCGATCCACGTGGGCACGCACGCTGCAGCGGTAGCGAGTTCCCGGCACCTACCGGTGTCGCGTCATTGCATAGTTAAGCCAGGCTAACTAGAGTTGCCGAGAGGCGTCAACCGGAATCCCGCGCGCAAGCTCGTGACGCGCTGTCCAGCTGGGTTCAGCGGCTGGTCTGACCGAGAAAGATCTCTCGGGCGGTAACTACTCCGGAGATGACGAGTGCGATCAACGTGTGGAGTCCGACTCGCTTGTCCGCGACCCGGTGCTGATAGATCGTGTAGATCGACAGGCCGGTCGTCTTCGAGAGCTCCGCGGGATCGTAGCTCTTGGCGAGCTTGTGGACCCTGTCCGAGATGAGCTTGGAACGCGCATTACGCGTGCTCGTACGGGGAGGCAGCCTGCGGAGCTCGTTGTCGTGGATCAGCGCATCCGGGTCGAAGCCACCGTCTCGAACGACTCGCAAGAACAGCTTGAGGCTGGGAAGGTTCCCGGCCTTGAGGTTCTTGATGTCGCTGACGAGTGCGCCCGTGAGGCTCGCCGCTTCTTCTCGCGTTCTTCCCTCGGCCTCCTTCAGAATGCGTTTCGCGATCTGACGGATGATGCGACGGCTCGCACTGCTGCCACGTGTCTTCCAGCTCCCGGAAGCCTTCTCGCGGCTCGGCGACAAGGAACCGGATGATTGTCGCTTGGCCGGCGCGGACACTCGGCGCGAGGGTCCGCGGGCGCTCTTCTTGCGTGAGACGGCTGCCTGCGAGCTACGCTTCCGTGTGCCCTTCTTGGATGCAGCCTTCCTTGCTGTCACCCGCTTACTCGTGGCCTTCTTGCGCGTCGCCTTGGCCGTCTTCTTGCGTGTCGTCTTCTTCGTGGCCATTTCGTGGATCCCACCTTCCATTGAGCTTGTCGGAGCGAGCTTGTCGGAGCGAATTCTTGAACAACATCCAAGAAACGTGCCTCGGATAAAAAGTATAAGAGAACGAATCTTCTGTCGAATGAAGTTCCGTGAAGTGTCTTTGAAGCAAGCTCGCGGATCTAGCTGCGAGGGCTTCCGATGCGCGGCGCGGTTACAGTAGCCTCGCGGGATTTCTGCTACGGCGGAACGAGATGGGGGACATCTGCACAAGGCTTGAGCGGGATCGGTGGCGTCTGCTCCCGGAGTGTGCGCTCTGGAGGGCTCGCAGACCCCCGGCTGGATCGGACTAGGCCGGGAGATCCTCCCTCGATTGGAAGCGCTGACGGTAGTCGCGCGGCGATACGCTGAGGCGCCGATGAAAGGTGCGCCGCATGACCTCCCCGGAACCGAATCCGCAGTCCTGGGCGATTTGGTCCAGGCCGTCGCGGGACTCTTCGAGACGACGCCGGGCTGCCTCGATTCGGAGCTGCTCGACGAAGCGCGCCGGTGATACACCCAGCTCCGCCACGAATCGGCGCGCGAAGTTCCGTGGGCTCATTCCACAGACTCGGGCGAGACGCTCTACACGAAGATCGTCGGCCAGATGGTCCGAAATCCAGACGACCAGGTCGTCCAAGGTTGGACCGAGCGTATGTTGTGCGGCCAAGGTGGAGCTGAACTGAGCTTGTCCTCCGGGGCGCTTCAGGTACATCACCAGATGCTGAGCGGTGCGCAGTGCGAGCTTGCGCCCGACGTCCTGTTCCACGAGCGCGAGCGCGAGGTCCATGCCTGCAGTGACGCCGGCGGAGGTCCAGAATTTTCCGTCTTGGACGAATATGGAGTTTGGCAAGACTCGAACTTCGGGGTGATCGCGGCTCAGCTCGGAGCAGGCCTGCCAGTGGGTCGTTGCGCGCCGCCCGTCGAGCAAGCCTGCTGCGGCGAGGACGAGGGCTCCGGTACAGACGGAACCGACCCGTCGCGCGTCGAGCGCCAGCCGAGTCAAACAGCCGAGCAGGTGCGGATCCCGCGCGGCCGCGCGGGCGCCGGGGCCGCCGGCGACGAGCAGGGTATCCGGTGCGACGCTGATGTGTGAAACCGTGGAGGCGGCGATCAGCTGCAGGCCGTTCGAGGTGCGCACCGGACCGCGCTGCGGCGCGGCGAGCTCTAGTCGGTAGCCCGATGCTCCGCGCGCATCGCGCTCCAGCAAGCGCGACGCGATGTTGAATACCTCGAGCGGGCCCGCAACGTCCAGGATCTGGACGTCTTCGAATGCGATCACGAGCACACTTCGCATCCGAGCATTCTGCCGCATGCCGCCCGGCGGCAGCAATCGCGGGATCCGACGAACCGCGCCATCCCGGGAGGGCTGGGGCTGCCTCTCCCGCTGTGCGCATTCCGAACTAGGATGGATTGGGCGTTGGCCTATCGGAGCTGCATGCTCTATACAAGCGATCCATGTGGGAGTGGACCTCGAGCTTTGCGGTGCAGGCGGTTCTGCTGGTGGTCGGCGGAGCCATCGCCGGCTTTGTGAACTCGCTGGCCGGTGGCGGCTCGTTCCTCACGGTCCCGCTCCTCGTCGGGATCGGGCTTCCGATCTCCGTCGCGAACGGCACCAACCGAGTCGGCGTCTTCGTCCAGTGTATGACCGCGTTGCTCGGGTTCCGTCAGGAGGGGGTGCGAACCCTGAGCACCGCCGTCAGTGTCGGACCGTTGCTGTTGGTTGGATCCTTCATGGGCGCCTGGATGTCGAGTACGATCCCAGACGCCCTCTTCCAGCAGGTATTCGCGGTGCTCATGCTGGTGATGTTGCCCGTCATCCTGCTCAATCCCAAGCCCAAGCCGATCGAGAAGCCCGAGGATTCGCCCGCGAGAATTGGTTCGTTCTTCGGGGCGCGGGTCTTGATCGAGCAGTCCTGCTACTTCGCCTTGGGACTCTACGGAGGTGCGGTCCAGGCTGGGATCGGAATCCCCATGGTGTTCGTGCTGGCCGCGGTGACACGTGTCGATCTGGTACGTGCAAACAGTATCAAGGTTGCGCTGGTTGCAGCCCTGACGGCTGTGGCCTTGGCGCAGTTCATCTACGCCGACAAGGTGGACTGGGTGTTGGGTCTCATACTGGCAATTGGGACGGGTATCGGTGGATATGCGGGCGGCCGGATCGGTCCCCGCGTCGGGGACCGCCTGATCCGGCCGCTCATGGCCATTGCGGTGATTGGATCTGCGCTGCGGCTCTTCTGGGTTGCGTAGGCCCGTCGGACTCCGAGGTGGGCTTCAGCCCGCTTGGAAGCGCGATGAGGAGCTGGTAACGTCCGAGACCCGATTTGGCCGCGCTGCCCCTGGCACTCGAGGTCGGTGTTCGGCCGGCTGCGCACTCGGAGACGTCGATGAGCGAACTGATCTTGCACCACTACGATTCCTCGCCTTTTGCGCAGAAGGTGCGCTCCATTCTCGGCTACAAGAATCTGGATTGGCGCTCGGTGGAGATCCCGATCGCGATGCCGAAGCCCGATCTGGTCGCGTTGACCGGGGGCTATCGGAAGACGCCGGTTCTGCAGATCGGCTCTGACGTCTACTGCGATACACTGCTCATCGCCCGCACCTTGGATCGACTGCATCCAGAGCGGCCCGTGTTTCGCCCCGAGCACGCTCTGGACGGGGTCGCGGCGGGACGCTGGCTGGACCACCAGCTGTTCTTTGCAGTGATCGCTCAGGTGTTCGACCCGGCCGTGGTTGCGAGCAGCATGTCGCTCTTTGCGACCGGATCCAGCGGCGCTGCGGACTTCGCGAAGGATCGGGCGGCGATGATGGCGAATGCGAGCGTGCGACGTCCCCCGCTGCCCGAAGCCAAGGCCATGTTCGCCAGTCTGGTTCGCGACATCGAAGGTCAGCTTGCGGCGCGCGGGGCTTTCCTGAGTGGGTCTGCTCCCGGATGGATCGACTTCTGCGCCTATCACCCGCTCTGGATGCTGCAGCGGATCCCGGCGCTCCGCTCGCGGCTGGACTCGCATGCCGAGCTGTCGGCGTGGCTCGAGCGGATGAACCTTCTCGGCCAGGGAACACAGAAGGGTCTCACCGCGGCGGAGGCACTCGAGATCGCGCGGGCCGACCAGGCCGAGGAGCTGCGGGATCCAGTGGGAGAGGCGCCGGATGGGCTGTCGATCGGCACGCGCATCGCCGTCAGTGCCACGGACTACGCGCTCGAAGCCAGCGAAGGTCGGCTCGTTGCCTATTCCACGGACGAGATCGTGATCACACGCAGCGACCCGCGCGCGGGCGAGGTTCGGGTTCATTTCCCGCGGATCGGATTCGACGCGAGGGCATCGCAGCAAGCCGCAACGTGAACACGCCAGCGCACCTGATCGCGAACACGGCTCTCCTGGGGCACGGGGGGCTCTCCGGTCACGAGCGCTGGATCCTGGTGGGGGCCCTGTTTCCCGACCTGGGCATGGTCGGCTTCTTCCTGTGGCAGACGTTCGTACTGGGTACGTCGCAGTCGCAGATCTGGGGCGTGGAGTACTTTCGCGACGGCTGGCAGCTCTTCTTCGATCTGGGCAACTCGATCCCGCTCGCTGCGCTCGTATGCGTCGCCGGCCATCTCTGGCGGCGGCCAGCGCTGCTCGCGTTCGGTGCGAGTGTAAGCCTGCACGCGCTGCTCGACCTGGCCTTGCATCACGACGATGGCCATCGCCACTTCCTTCCGCTCAGTGCCTGGCGCTATGCGAGCCCAGTCTCGTACTGGGATCCCGCGCATCTGGGCTGGCTGGGAGCGCTGCTCGAGCTCGCATTCGTGGTGGTGGGAAGTGGTGTCCTGCTGCGTCGCTACTCGGTGCGTTGGCTGCGGATCGTGCTGCCGAGTCTCGTCCTTCTGCAGACTGGGATCTACGTTCGCTTCGTGCTGTTCGGGGCCGTGGGCTGATCCGGGCTGTCGGCTAATGCACATCGGCCTTGTGAAGCTTCAGATGGCTGGAGATCAGGGAGTAGAGCCGCGCTACGTCGAGCGGCTTGCTGATGTAGTCGTCCATGCCCGCCTCGAGGCAGCGCTCTCGGTCGCCTTTCAGGGTGTTCGCGGTCATCGCGATCACGGGTAGATGTGCACCTGTCCGTGCTTCGCGCTGTCGCAGCTCGCGCGTGAACTGGTAGCCGTCCATCTCCGGCATCTGGCAGTCGGCCAGGACCAGATCGAACTCGTGGCGTTCGAGCGCCTCGAGTGCCTCGAGCCCATTGCCGGCGACTTCGCATGCGTAGCCAGCGCGTTCCAAGAGCTTCCGCACCAGCTTCTGGTTCAGCGGGTAGTCCTCCGCGACCAGGATCCGTGCGCAGGGGGTCTGGGATGAACAGGTGGACCCGCCAGCGCCCGCATGCGTGGTCCCGTGTACGACGCTTTCGCCATCCGGCGGGTGCGCAGCGTCTGGAGCCAGGTTCGCGAGGACGCGTCGAAGCTGTTGCGTTCGGGCGGGGACGGTCAGAAATCCGTGAGCCACGTCGCGAAGCTCGAGCTCCGCATCCGGGCGGCTCGAACGGCTACAAACGAGAACGAGACGTTGCTCGGATGCGAAGGCCGAGCTTCGAATGCTGTCCGTCCAGGCCGACCTCTCAGCGGGGTAGCGTGTGAAGAGCCACGCAGAGTCGGCACGCGTCGGGAGCTCCTCCGGGGTTCGAGCGAGCCGCACGTTGGGTGCGAGCTGGCTGAGCTGGGAGAAGAGACTGTGGAGCACGGGTGAAGAATCGGTGAGGATCCAGAGTTCGCACGCTCTCAGCACCGAGGGGGGATCCGACGGGGGCTCGCGCTGGGCGATCTCGAGCGGCAGGTCGCACCAGAACGTCGAGCCTCGGCCAGGCTCGCTTTCCATACCCACACTGCCGCCCATCACTTCCGCGAGGCGACGCGCGATTGCCAGTCCCAGCCCCGTCCCTCCGTAGCGGCGGGTCGTCGATGCGTCTACCTGTCGGAAGCTCTGGAACAGCTGAGACTGTGCGTTCTCCGAGATCCCGATACCCGTGTCACGAACGCCGAGCCGCAGGCCGGGACGCGGACTCTGATCGGTCTGCGGCGCGCTCGCGCGAGCGAAGATCTCGACGAATCCCTCGTCGGTGAATTTGATGGCGTTGTTCGCGAAGTTGATCAGAATCTGCTTGACGCGTGCGGCGTCTCCGACGCGACAGAGCGGGAGCTCGGGCTCGAAGCTGGAGAACAGCTCGATCCCCTTCTGATCGGCTCGTGTGGCAAGCAACTCCAGCACGTCCTCGACGAGCTCGGAGGCACTGAACTCCATCTGCTCGAGATCGAGCCGGCCTGCTTCGATCTTCGAGAAGTCGAGAATGTCGTTGATCAAGGCGAGCAGGGAGCTCCCGGCGAGGTGAGCGCTCTGCACACAGTCGCGCTGGTCCTCGCTCAGGTCGCTCCCTCCCAGAATCTGTGTCATTCCGAGTACGACGTTGAGAGGGGTTCGGATCTCGTGGGACATCGATGCGAGGAAGTCGCTCTTTGCTCGCGTGGCAGACTCGGCCGCGTCGCGCGCTGCTCGCAGCTCGAGAGTGCGTTCCTCCACACGACGTTCGAGGTCTCGGTTCAATGTCGTCAGCTGTTGGTAGAGGCGCGCATTGTCGAGAGAGATCGCTGCCTGCGAGGAGATGAGTCGCAACAGCTCAACGCGGTCCTGAGCAAAGGCGCCCGACATCAGGATGTTCTCGAGATACAGAATGCCGATGAGCTTGGATTGGCGCACGATGGGGAGGCACAGCACGGACTTCACTCGGGTCTCTCGAACGTAGCGGTCTTCGATGAATCTGCCATCTTCGGATGCGTCGTCGAGCACGAGGGGGCCTTGGACTCTCTCGACATAGGCGACAATGCTGCGAGGAACGTCGGGCTGCTGGGCTTCTTCTGGGTGCACGCTCTGATCCAGGTAGAGCTTGGGTCCTCCGACGATGGAGCTCTCCGCGACGGCCACGAGAAGGTTGCGCCGGCGCAGGAGAAGGACCGCGCGTTCGGCGCCGGCGTTCTCGAGGGCGATATGGAGGAAGCGTTCGAGAACGCGATCGAGGCGCACCTCCTCCGCGATGGTCGAGGCGGCCTGCATCAGGCTCTCGAGGTCGAACCGGTCGCCGACGCTGGCCGCCGAGGATCGCTCTCGCGCGATTGCCGATCTGCGCTCTGCAGCTAGCTGTTCATGCGATGCGAGCAGCGTAGCAATCTCGGCCGCCTTCGGTACAGCCCCCCAGTCGGCGTAGATAGTCTGCGCTCGGTCCAGAAAGAGTGATGCGTCCTCCGGTAGCTTCAACTCGAGACACAGCAGGCCACGACGCTCGAGCGCGAGTGCCGCCACGTGGCGCAAGCCGAGCGCGCTGGCTGCATTCGCTGCGCGTGCGTAGAGGCTGAGCGCTGCCTGTGGTTGGCCTCGTTGGCGCGCGCACTCCGCTGCAAGCAGATCCCGCTGATGTGCGAAGTTCTCGGGGACGCGTCGTGCCCAGCGAGTCAAACGCTTGCGCGCGCGCCGAATCATCCTTCGGTAGCGGGGCTGATGTCCCAGCTCGGGACACGCCGCGGCGGCAAAGGCGGCATAGAAGACGTAGTCCGATGTATGGGACATCCCTCCTCCTACCCGCTCGATCGTGTTGGCGAGCTCGTCGGCGAGGGCCAGCACCTCCGCGTGCCGCCCGAAGATCGCTCCGACCATCATCGCCATCGTTCCAACGATGTTTAGCGAGATCGGAATCAGTTCGGCGCGCACCTCGTCTGGCAGCAGGGGGTCTTCGTCGGGGGCTTCTTGGGTTAGCGTGTGAAGTAGGCGCAGGGCCCCATCGCAGACTCGGATAGGAAAGTGTGGGTAGCGACGCAGGAGGATTCCTGCTGCTTCGAACTCCTCGATCAGCTTGGGCAGCGGAATGCCCAGGAAGAACATCAGGTCGAGGCGCCACACCGTCGAGTAGTGGACGTACTCGTTTATGCCGCGCTCTACACAGAAGCGCTCCGCGGCGCGCAGAGGTGCGAGTGCAGTTCCGCGCGGCTGGAGCCAGGGGGTGATGAAGCTGTGTACTCGAAAGTGCGTCTTGGGATCAGGGCAGCGGGTCTCGAGCTCGAGCGCGAACCTCGCTGCTTCGGCGGTGAACTCTAGGTCGTTGGTCACGGGATATTGGGTATGGGCCAGAGCCGAGATCGCACTGCTTGCGATGCCTCGCCCACCGTAGCGCGAGAGCGAGCGGACGATTCGCGCGGAGTAGATGGCAGCCAAGCGGGTGTCGACCTCGAATGCGGCTTCGCCCGACGCATAGAACAGCAGGTTGCGTGCGGTGGCGCGAGGAGAGTGGTGCGGAGGGCGCTCGAACCGAGGGCGCCGCGAGCGGCGCATCGACCACTTTGCCAGGTAGATCTCGACTAGGGTTCGCAGCCAAGAAGGATGTTTTGGAAGGCGTACGCCCAGTGCTCGCAGGCCGGCGAGCCCTTCGTCTACGCAGGCGTCCGGCGAGTGAAGGAGGTTGTACATCTCTGAGCGGCGAGCGCGCACGCGTGCGAGCTCGATCTGCGACAGCTGGCGTGCTTGCAGGTCGCCGAGGAGCGCCTCTGCGGCTCCGACGTCTCCATTCAAGTAGGCGCAATGGGCGCTCAGGAGCAGGATCGAGAAGGTCTCCTTGCGCCGCGATTCCCACTGATCGTCTCGCAACAGAGCGCGCGCGACGGCCAAATAGCGGCGGGCGGCGGCGGCGCCGCCGCTGCGTAGCGCGCGCTTGGCGGCTAGCGCGTTGAGATCGATGACGCGCTCGTGCTGCTCCGCAGGTACGAACTGGAGTGCACGATTTAGGTGCTCGACGATCTCGATGACGCGTCCGGGCAAACTTTCGAACGGAGTCTGCTCGATCAGCTTGCTCGCGATTCGATAGTGTATGTCGGCGCGCTCGTTGTTGCTGTGTAGGGTCTGTGCAGTTTCTCGCACTCGATCGTGGGCGAACTGGAAGCCTACAGGACAGGCCACGATCAGCCCAAGGTCTACTAGGGCAGCGAGGTGGGCTTCGACGACGGGGCGTTCGAGTTCGCACAGCTCTATGAGCATGCCCGCGTCGAACTGGTCGCCGATACAGCTCGCAATCTCGAGCAGTGACAGCAGCTCCTTCGGCAGCCGTTCGATGCGAGTGCTCACGAGGTCTCCCAAATTGTCTGGGAGCTTGCATTCCGAGATCGCTCGCATGTCCCAATCCCAACCGCCGCGATCCGCGAAGCGGAGGACATTGGACTGCTGCCAGTGTTCCAGAATCTGTCGGATCAGAAAGGGGTTGTGGCCGGCGCTCGCGCCCAAGCGCTCCGCGAGCGGGCGCACGCGTGCCTCGCTGGATTCGAGGAGGTCCGCGAGCAGTTCGCTCGTCGCGCTGCGCGTGAGGGGTTGAACGGCGATGAGCTTCAGCTGCACGGCCTCTCCGTGTGCTTGCTCTAGAAGCTCGCGCAACGGGTGAAGCGGAGAGAGCTCGCCGGCTCGAAAGGACGCGATCACGAGTAGAGCGAGATCCTGTTCCTCGCTCAAGATCTCCGTCAGTAGCCTCAAGGTTCGAGGGTCGGCCCACTGCACGTCGTCGAGAGACAGTGCCAATGGATGAGCGGGCTGGGCGACGACCCGGAGCAGAATCCGGGCAGCCCACGCTAGCCGTTGAGTTGCTTCCAGCGGAGGGAGCTCGCGGGCGGCGGGCTGGGGCCCGAGAATCAGGCCGAAGCGAGGTGCGAGCTGAACGATGACGCTCGACATGGCGCCGAGCTCGTGCAGCAGCGCTCCGCGCAGGCGCGACAAACGGGCTTCGCTATGAATCAGCAACTGCTCGGCGAGCCCTTCGAGACAGTGTGCAAAACCAGCATAGGCGCGATCCTGGCGCGTAACATCGAACTTGCAGTGCGCCCAGTAGCCCGCACTCTCCGCGACACGGCTCCGGAGTGCATCAGCGAGAGCAGACTTGCCGATGCCACTCGGACCGGTGAGCAGGCAAGCCTGTGTCCGGCCGCGGCATGCTGCGGTGTAGGCTTCGTGCAGGATCCCGAGCTCTCGCTCGCGACCATAGAGACGTCTCGGGAACCGAAGCCTGTCGAGGCGATCGCCCTGGCCGATACGGAACTCTGGGTCGATGAGGCCCTCTTCGTCGAGCTGGGCCCTGAAGGACTGGAGGTCGTGAAGGACTCCAGCCGCGCATTGGTAGCGTGCTTCGGGGCTCTTCTCGAGCAGCCGGTCCACGAGCCTGCATACCGCGCCCGGAAGCTCCGGGCGCGCCTGCAGCAAGGCGGGCGCCCGTCGCGCCAGGTGCGCGTGAACCCACTCGAGTGGCTCTTGCACGGAGAACGCAGTTGCTCCCGTCAGCATTCGGTAGAACACACAACCCAGGGAGTAGAGATCGCTGCGGACATCGGCTCCGCGACTCGTGCGCCCCGTCTGCTCAGGTGAAATGTACGGCAGCGCTAGATAGGTCAGGGGCACTGGAGCAGCTCCGAGCTCTCCGGCGCCGTCGAACTCCACGAGCCAGAGCTTCCCCTGCTCGAGATCCACGAGAATGTTCTCTGGATTGAGGCAGCGGTGGAGCACGCGCGCGCGATGGAGTGTCTCTAGTGCGGCGCAGAGCTGAATGGAGAGGTCGAGGAACGTGCCGAGTTCGAGCGGCTCCGTACCAAGCTGTCTCTCGAGGGAGCGGGCTGCAATGTGCGGGAGGCACAGCAGCTCACTCTGGCCGTCCTGTTCGATCGAGTGAGGACGCGGGATGTGGGGAGAGTCGAGTGTCTGGAGCAGCTCGAACTCGCGCCGCGCGCGCGTGACTTCAGCGTCTGCTTCGCGCAGATACCGCTTCAGTACGACCGGCGTCGCGTCGAGCTCGCGAACTGCAACGTAGAGCTGCGCGTTCGAGGTCGAACGCGCGGCACGTAGGGCGCGGTATCCTGCGAGACGCATCACGATGCCATCCGGCATCGGCGACGCCGCGCATGGGCTTGATCGATCCAGTGAGGGCCCGATGGCTCACTTGACGGACGTAATGTCGGGACTTCCGCCGTGCGCCTCGGTAGTCTCTGGATGTCGTTGACACGCCAGACGGGCGGATTCAGGGAGCGAGCTCGAGGTTGTTCAGTGAGTCCAGTGACCCGAGCCGGCCAGCTCGCTGCTGTCGTAGGCGTGCGCCATGAGAAACTGGGCGGCGATTTCGCGCGTGGACGCCTCTTCCACCATGAGTTCGAAGGCGACCTCCTCGTTCTCCCCAGGCATACACTGCACGTAGGCGATCTCTCCGACGTCGATCACGATCTCGCCCACCAGATGCTTGCCGCGGAACAGCTGGACCGAGGGCGGCTCGGCAGGATCGCGCAACAGGACCCAGTGATGGTCCTCGTGGTCGAATAGCGCCGCGCTCGCCGTGCTCACCCGTAGGATGCAACCTCGATGGATTTCCAACCATTCCCAGAACTCCTCCAAGCCGAGGGTCGTGGTTTCATCCTTGGGTGAGCGCGGAGAAGTCGTCATGATGCTGGGAGTATAGCGGCTGGCGCGCCAGCTCGAAGGTCGCACCCAAAACGTGATCGGCGTCCCGAGGGCGCGATGAGGGTGTCGGGTTGGGCGTGACCACTGCTGACCTCGCGGGGGATCGATGGTTAGAAATGTAGGGAAAGATCATCAAATGGATGGAAGTCGGGGGCGAGCAGGTCGTTGGCCGGGCCGCCGCCGCCCGCTGCTCGGGGTCGTCGCCGCTGCTGCACTGGCGGGTGCCTGCGCAGGCGGGCCTCCGCCCGACGCGGTCAGTGACGCACGCACGGCGGCTGCGCGCTTTGCCCTGGCGGGACGGGCCTTTGCGGTCTCGCTCGCCAAGCAGTGTCGCTTCGATCCGGAGTCCGGCGACGACCTCTCGTCTCCAGCGAAGGCGGCACTGGATGCCTGGAGCGAGCGCAACGAGCGTACCGTCGAGGCTGCGCGTCTCTACGTCGAGGATCTCATCCTCGTGACCGCGCGTCGCTCGGGCCGGCGAGCAGCGCAGGACAAGGAGCGCGAGCTCTCCGCGCAGGAGAGTGGGGACGGCGCCCGGGCGGCAGCGGAGGCGCTGGAGCGTGCTGGGGGGCGCGAGAGCTGCGCTGTGCTGCTCGAGCAGCTGGAGGCCGGCCAGCTCGACTTCGCTTCGGCCGAGTTCGAGCCCCTTCTCGAGGAGCTTCGGACTCGCTACCCGGCGGAGAGTGGTGGCTGAGGGGAGGTGATCGCGGATGCGGACGCGACGTGTCTGTGCAAGAGGTACTCGATTTGCATCTCTGTCCAAATCTGTGTACGTAAGGCGCGCGTTGATCGCGATTCTTGGATGAGAAGAGGAATCCCCTGAATGATCGATTTTCAGCCCGATGAGGACCAGGCGCTCATCATCGAGACCGTGAGGCAGTTCGCAGAGAACGAGATTCGGCCGATCTCTCGCAAGGCCGATGAGGCCGGGGCGCTCGATACCGACGTGCTGGCCCGTGCGCACGAGCTCGGTCTGGTGACGAACAGTCTGCCCGAGTCCGTGGGCGGGGGGGGCGAGCTCAGCGCTGTGACTCAGGCGCTGATCACCGAGGAGTTGGCCTGGGGAGATTTGTCGCACGCGGTCGCGATTCTCTCTCCGGCGTTGCTCGGGATCCCGCTCACGCTCTACGGTACGCCGGAGCAGCAAGCGCAGGTGTTGCCGCAACTAGCCGATTCCACGTTTCAGCCCGGTTCGCTCGCGATCGTCGAGCCACGCTTCGACTTCGATCCGTTGACGCCTCGGGTGACGGCCAAGCGCGACGGCGACGGATTCGTGATCGACGGACGCAAGTGCTTCGTCCCGTGGATCGACGGGGCGAGTCCCTTGTTGGTCGTGGCGGCGAGTGAGGCTGGCCTAATCTTGTTGCTCGTGCCGCGCGGCAGTGACGGCCTCCGGGCGGAGCCGGAGAAAAACATGGGCCTTCTGGCGCTCCCCACCGTGGAGCTGCACTTCGAGTCCGTGCGAGTTCCGGCGGCCAACGCGGTCGGTGGCGAGGCAGGAGCCGATGTCCAGCAGCTCGTCAATCGGGGACGCGTTGCGCAGGCAGCGGCTGCGGTGGGAGTCGCGCGTGCGTCGTTCGAGGTGGCGCGTGATTATGCGAAGGAGCGCGAGACGTTCGGCGTCCCGATTGCGATGCAGCAGTCGATCGCCTTCAAGATCGCCGACATGTTGACGGAGATCGACGGCGCGCGGCTGCTTGCCTGGGAGGCCGCCTGGCTGTTGGATCAGGGCCGCGATGCGACGCGCGAGGCGGTGCTCGCACACCGAAAGGCGCAGCAAGTCGTACTCGACGTCGCCGATGGTGCGGTCCAGGTGTACGGCGGACACGGCTACACGCGCGAGTACCTGCCCGAGATGCATCTACGCAATGGACGTGGATTTTCCAGCTTCGAAGCGCTCTGTCTAGTCTGAGGAGATTGCCCCCATGCCGATTTCATTCGAGCCGACCGAGGAGACCAAGCAGGCGAAGGCCCACTACGGCCGGATCGCTCTCGAAAAGATGCGCCCTGTCTCGCGCAAGTACGACGAGGAGGAGCATACGCTTCCGGTCGAGTGGGTCGATTTCTGGTGGGCTGAGGGACGCCACGGCATTCCTGGGAAGGTGATCAGCGACGCCGAGAACGACGGCTTCGTGCAGGTGTGTGTGCAGGCCGAGGAGCTGTGTTTCGGTGATGCCGGGCTCTATTTGCGCATGCCGACTCCCGCGCTCGGTGGCTCTGCTGTCAATGCGGCTGGGACACCCGAGCAGCGCGAGAGGTTCCTGGCTCCATTCCGTGCTCCAGGAGGGCACCCGATCTGGGGCGCGATGGCGATCACCGAACCGGGTGCGGGGTCGGACTCGGCCGCGATCCAGGCGACCGCGGACTTCGATGAAGCGACTCAGGAGTGGATCTTGAATGGCACCAAGATCTTCTGCACCGCGGGCGAGGGGGCTGCAACGGTCGACGGAGGATTCGTGGTCGTGTGGGCGACCGTGGACCGCAGTGCGGGGCGGGGCGGGATCAAGTCCTTCGTCGTACCTGCGAATACGCCCGGTATGACTCTGGTCGGGACAGAGCACAAGCTGGGGATCCGAGCCTCCGATACCGCCACCCTGCAGTTCGATGACTGCCGGATTCCGGCCGAGAACCTCCTCGGTAGCCGCAAGGTCAAGAAGACGGAAGCGAAACCGTCGAGCGGTGACAAGGGTTTCAAGGGTGCGATGGCGACCTTCGATGCGAGCCGGCCGATCGTGGCTGCCATGGCGGTCGGCGTCGGGCGCGCAGCTCTCGACTACGTGAAGGAAGAGCTCGCACGCCGTGGAGTCGAGATCCGCTATGGGGCTTCGCGGCATATTCTGACGTCACTCGAGCGAGACGTGATCGAGATGGAGCAGGAGCTCCAAGCAGCGCGTTTGCTCACGTGGCGCTCAGCCAAGCTGATCAGCGCGCGAAAGCCGAACAATCTGGAGGCCTCGATGGCCAAGGCGAAGGCCGGTCTCGCGGTCACCTTGATCACGCAGAAGGCGGTCGAGCTGCTCGGGCCGGAGGGGTACTCGCGGAAGCTGCTGGTGGAGAAGTGGATGCGCGATGCCAAGATCAACGACATCTACGAGGGAACCCAGCAGATCAATCAGATGATCATCGCGCGCCAGATTTTCGGCTACTCTTCCTCGATGCTTCGCAAGGAAGGATCCGAGCTCAAGTAGCCCGCGTAGAACCGGCGACGTTTGGCTCGCGCTGGTGTTTCAGCCGCTGCTGAAACACGGGTTGCGCGGGTCTCTGGAACGCCGGAAACGAGGGGGAGAAGTCCGACGAAAGGGGGCCCCCGTGCTGAACACAGTCCGCATCTCACTCGCTCTCGCTTGCCTCGCGCTGAGTTCGGCGTGCGTCACGGCGCAGGCTGTGCCCCGGGGTCCCCGCATCCGCTACGTGGATCAGGTCGCCTTGGAGTTCGATGACGATCTCAGTGTCTTCCGGGTCCGTGACCACCCGAACCACTTCTTCTTCGAGGACCAGTTCTTCCGCTTCGACGATGTCGGCTGGCTGCGCGCTTCGAGCTTCCGGGGACCCTGGCGTAGAATCGAGGTGAGCCTCGTCCCCACGAGGCTCGCGCGCGGGTTCTCGTTTCGCGCAGATCGGAGGATCGAGCGGGAGCGGCGTCGAATCCGGCGGGAGCGGCGTCGGATCGAGGAGGAGCGCGAGGAGCTGCGGCGCGAGGAGGAGCGCCGGCGCGAGGAGCTGCGGCGCCTCGACGACGAGCGCCGCAGGCGCGTAGAGGACCGTAGGCGTCGCGCGGAGGATGTGCGCCGTCGCGTCGAAGAGGCACGCCGGCGGGAATTGGAACGCGAGCGGCGCGAGCGAGAGGCTCGCAGACGGGAGTTCGAGGAGCGCGAGCGGCGGCGGGAAGAGCGCCGACGCGAGGCAGAGCGGCGGCTGCGCGAGGAAGCGAGGCAGCGCGACGAAGCGGATCGTCGAGGGCGAGAAGAGGTTCGGCGGCGCCGGGACGAGGAGCAGCGCCGCGCGCGAGAAGAGTTGCGCAGGAGAGCGGACGAGCGCGATCGGCGTCGAGAAGAGGGTCGGCGACGGGCGGAAGACGAAGAGCGCCGCCGCGAGGAAGCACGCCAGCGTGAAGGTCAAGAGCGGCAGCGCCAGTTCGAGCGAGACCGGGCTCGACAGGACGAAGCTCGGCGCGAGGAGGCTCGGCGATCCGAAGAACGTCGCTCGCGCGAGGCGCGAGAGCGACGTGAGCTCGAAGGGCGGCAGCGGGAAGAGGCACGTCGTCGGTCTGAGCAGGAACGTCGCGAGCGGGAAGAGCGGGAGGCTCGGTCGCGCTCGAATCAGGGCTCTTCGAGCACAGAGGCTTCGGGAGCCTCTGAAGGCGAGGCTGCATCCGAGCAGCGCCAAGGCCGTCGCGAACGATTTCAGCAGGAGCGGGAGCGCCGCCGAGAGGATCGACGTCGCCGCTTCGAACAGCGCGCCCGCGAGCGCGAGGAGCAACGCTAGGATCCTGGCGGGATAGCGAGACCTGGAACTTCTGCTCCGTGTGTCCTACGATCTCGTCTGGTACTGAGAATCATTTTCAGCTGCAGCTCGCCGAAGGCAGAGATCGTGCCTCGGAGCGAGCGGCGTCTCCGCGGCGGGATGCCGTCCGTCGGCCGCCGAGGGTGTCGCGAGTCTGTTGCTGGAGCTCGTGTGTAGGACTCGAACGCTCGATGGCCTCTGCCTCGACAGTTGGTAGGTATGCGGCGCATGGCCGCGTTTCGTTGCGGAGCCGCAGGCTGCGTCTCATGCCCTCGGTGGGGCAGGTCGAGCTGTCCCTCTATGCAATCGCGCTCTCCGGGCTCCTGCTCTGGGAAGGGCTCCCCGTCTCGTGGCGCGTTGCGGCCCCCATGTTGGTGGCGCACATCGTCGGCGGAACGGTGCTGACGGTGTTGGTCGTCGCGCCCTTCTGGTGGCAGCACCGCGTGCGTCTGCGAACGGCAGCACCTTCGACACGACGTGCGACCGGGCGCTGGATCGAGATCGTTCTCGCGCTCTTGGTGGCGAGTGGCTTCTATCTTTTCTTCGCCGGCAATGATGGTGCGTCCGATGCTGCCCTGGCGCATGCGCTCCACTTGTGGCTGACCCTCCCCTTGCTCGCAATCCTCGTGCTGCATGTCGCACGTGCGAGTGCGTTGCGCGTGTTCTGGTATCGAGCTCGTCGGCGCCGGCCTCTCTCTCGGCTGCGCTCGAGCTAGAAGAAGGAGTTTGCGTTGGGCCTGCGTGCGGGGCTCGTATTGTCGCTGCTGCTCGCATCTCTGGCGGTCGCGGTCGTGCGCGCTGGAGAATCCCTGGGCGCGAACGGAGCTGTCGCCGCCGAGAAAGTCGGAACCCGGGAGAGCGCCTCGCTCATCCTGACGGGAGACGGCTCCACCTTCTACAGCGCAAACTTCGACGCCGGGAGTGTGTCCAGGCTGAGCGCCGATACCGGAGAGAGGCTCGGGGAGTTGCGTCTAGGCGGGGACCTGCGACGGCTCGCCTTGAGTGCGGACGAGCGGACGCTCGCGGTTTCGGACTACCGGAGCGAGCAGCTGCTGCTGGTGGATGCTGTCTCATTCCGGCTCTTGGAGCGGGTCGCTGTTCGGGGGCGTCCCTTCGGTGTGGTCTACGACTCGGAACGTGCGCTCTTCTGGGTCACACTGTTCGAGGCTGCCGAGCTGGTGGGGATCGACCGCACCGGTGAGGTCCTCGAGCGCCTACCTCTGCCGGACACGCCCCGTGGGCTGGCTCTCGCGCGGGATGGTCGGCTGTTCGTCACGCACTCGATGCTGGGTGAGGTTTCGATCGTCGACGTGCGCGCAACGCCGCCCGTGCGCGTGCGTTCGATCGCGCTTGCTGCGACGCGCGACGCCGATGCCTTCGCATCTCAGGGACTCCCTCGCTTGCTCGACGACATCGCGATCTCGCCGGACCAGAGCGAGGCCTGGCTTCCGCATGTACTTTGGAGCTTCGGGCATCCGTTCCAGTTTCGTTCGACGATCTTTCCTGCAGTCTCCGTGCTGTCGCTTGAGCCGGGTGCGGAACGGGAGCGAGTCGATCGTAGGAAGCAGCTGTTTCGACAGATCGACCTCAGTGACGGGGCAAGCAAGACGCGGATCATCTCCAATCCGCATGATCTCGCGTTCTCGCCGAGCGGAGACAAGGCCTATGTCACCCTCGCGGCCAGCGAGGATCTCGTGGTCTTCGATCTCTCGCGTCGCGCGCGTGACTCCGACAGGCGCCGCTCCCGGCGGCGGGGCAAGCGATCGCAAGGCGGAGCGCAGGCGATCCAGATCGTGCGCCACCTGCCCGGGGACCTGCCGAAGGGCCTGGTGATCCGAAATCAGGAGATCCTGGTACAGCAGGCGGGGACCCTCGATATCGCGAAGCTCACCCGCGGAGGAGAGGGCCCGTTTGCACGCGTAGAGCTTGTCGAGGCGCGCTTTGCTCGTCTGGTGAGCGGAGACCCGGTCGACCCGCGCGAGCGTCGCGGGCAACGGGTCTTCTTCAGCGCCAATGTAGACGACGATCCGACCTTTCCCCTGGCGGGCGACTTCTGGATGAGCTGTGGCAGCTGCCACCTGGACGGCTTCAACTTCACGAATCGCTATCTCATCGGAGATGCGCAACGGTATCCGAAGCACGAGCCCGGGGCGGCGGTGACGGGGCACTCTGGGCTCTCGACTCTGGTCGCCCAGGACTTCGTCGGCGACTACATCCGCATGATCCAGGATACGCAGGGTGGTCTCGGTGCAGACGAACGCATGGGCTTGGAGCGCGTCGATCCCGAGGCTCCGCCCGCCAGGTTGGTCGCGAGCATGCAGGACCTGCACGCCTACGTGACAGCCTCCGAAAATTTGCCCTTTCTGTCCACGTGGTTGCGCGTCGAGGGCGGGGAGTCGAAGCTCGACGACTCCGCGTGGACGACGGCGAGCCAGTGTCAGGACTGCCACTCCGCGATCTACTCCCAGTGGAGCAGCTCGAATCATCACCGAATGGGCAGTTCCCACCCGTACTATCTTGCGCTGGAGGATCTCGCGGCGCAGGACGAGGGCGAGGCGTTCCGCGCCTGGTGTATGGGGTGTCACAATCCTAGGCACCTCGCGTCGGGGCGGGCGAGCAGCCATGCGCTGCGGCCGGGAGCCGCTGCTCGCGAACCCTTCGTAGCCGGGCTGAACCCTGCGGCGTCCGCCGCTGCGACCGATCCGCTCGGGGAAGGCACGGATTGTCTGTTCTGCCATCGGGTCAGCCGCCTCGAGCACGCCGGCGGAAATGCCAGCTTGAGCGTCAATCTGAGCGACCGTGAGCGCTATCCTTTCGAGGCGAGCTCATCGGCGATCCTACGCTGGTTCTCTGAGCGTCTGATTGCGTCACGTCCATCGGTGCACGCCGACTCCTATTGGAAGCCGTTTTACTCGGATCCTCGCTACTGCGGATCGTGCCACAGTGAGTTCAGTCCAGGAGCAGGGGCGGTGATCTCGGATACGTACGCCGAGTGGGCTGCGTCGTCCTACAACCGGCCGGACTCTCCCGCAGAAAACCGGACTTGCCTGGACTGTCACATGCATGCGGATGTCCAGAAAATCGGGTCCGCGGTCGAGGGTAGGGCGACGGATGGGGGCCGCTGGAAGTCGAATGTCCGCACGCATCGGTTCACCGGGGCCAGCATCGACCTCGTTGCCGCGCGCGATTCCGCGGCGGCGGACCAGGGCCTGGCGTTGCTGCGTAGCGCCGCAGAGCTCGGGGCTTCGCTCGTCTCCGACGGGACCGATGAGGGTCGCAGCTTGCGCGTGCGCGTGCGCAATGTCGGTGCAGGCCACCACCTTCCAACTGGAGTTGCCGACCTCCGCCAGTTTTGGCTCTACGTGAGAGTGCGAGATGCACGCGGACGCGTGGTTCTAGAGAGCGGTGCCCTCGACGACCGCGGACGCGTGCCGAACTCAGCGCGGATGTTCAACAAGGTACTCGGCGATGCGGACGGGCGTCCTGTCGGTCTGCGCTTTTGGCGCTATGCGACCCTGCTCTCCGATACGCGCATTCCCGCCGGAGAGTTTCGTGACGAGGAATTTCGGCTAGGCGGACCGATGGAGTTCCCGCTCATGGCTCTGGTCGAGCTGCGCTTTCGGAGCTTTCCGCGGGCGCTCTCGGAGCAGGTCAAGAAGTCCTTCCCGGATCTACAACTTCCCCCGGTGCACTCGCTCGTGCGACTCGAGCGTAGCTTGGAGCGTCCCTGATGTTGGCTAGCTTTCTGATCACCTTTCGCGAGGGACTCGAGGCATTCTTGCTCGTCGGGATCATGCTGTCGTATCTGGATCGGCTCGACGCCGCGCACTACCGCCGCTTTCTGTACTTGGGGGTAGTTGGTGGACTCGTTGCTTCCCTTTGCTTTGCCTTCATATTCCAGGTAGTCATCTCGCAGTTCGACAACGCGTACTATCAGAACTGTCTGATGGTTGCGATTCTGCTGTTTGCCAGTGGTGTGCTGAGCTACATGGCGATCTGGATGCAGCGACAGTCTCGCGCTCGGACGTCGGCCGTGCAGCGCGAGCTCCAGGCGCACCTGAGTTCGCGCAATATCCTGGGCATGGTTTCTCTGGCATTCGCTGCCGTGCTGCGCGAGGGGTTCGAGACGGTATTGTTCTTCTCCGCGCTGATGTATGCAGAGGCGGGAGCGCTTTCCTGGCGCGGTGGGCTTTCGGGAGCGCTACTCGGAGTGGTCTCCTCGGTCGTCCTGGTGTGGGCACTACTCCGAGGTACGCGCCGCGTTCCGCTGACCCCTTTCTTCAAGTACTCCGGTCTGCTGCTGATCGTGATCGCCGCGGGGCTGTTCAGTTCGAGCGTCAATCTGATGCAGGCGCTCCAGTGGCTGCCCGTGCTGGTGACCCAGCTGTTCGACATCTCCTTCCTGCTCGACGATCGCGTGGGCGTCGGCCTCTTCGTCCGGGCGCTGTTTGGGTACAACGCGGCTCCGAGCTTGCTGCAGTTCTCGGCCTGGGCGCTCTACCTGGGTGCCTTCGTATTTCTGTGGAGGAGGGCCTATGCGCCCGCGCCCGCCTGAACGTACGCTGATTCTCGGCGCTGGGCCCGCCGGGCTCATGGCGGGCTACGTGCTTGCCAATGCTGGACTCGACGTCTGCGTCGTGGAGCGGGCTCCGCAGGTCGGCGGGCTATCCGGGAGCCACGGATTCGAGGCCGCTTCGGGAACGTACCGCTTCGACTTCGGCGGGCATCGCTTCATCACCGCGAACCGAGAACTGCTGCATCTGGTGGACGAGCTGCTTGGCGAGGATCTGTTGACCGCAGAGCGGAGCAGTGTCATCCGCTTCGAGGGAAGGACCTACCGTTATCCCCTCGCGCTGCCGGATCTGCTGCGCAATGCGCCGATCGCGATGCTCGCCGGAGCCCTGCGGGATCTGATCCGTGTCTCGCTCACGCGTCCAGGCAGCGCAGAGAGTTTCGCCGAGTGGATCGAAGCGCGATTCGGCCACACCCTGTACCGCGCCTTCTTCGAAGGCTACACACGAAAGCTGTGGGGGATCGACCCGAGACATCTGTCGGCGGACTGGGCTGCGCAGCGAATCAGCCTGATCGATCTGCGCGATGTGGCCCGGCGACTCGTTCCGGGCGCGAGAGCCACGCCCCGGACGTACGCGCGGAGGTATCGCTATCCGCGCACTGGCTTCGGGCTGCTGTTCGAGCGTCTCGCCGAGCGTTTCGTAGAAGCGGGGGGGCAGCTCGTGCTCGGCACTCGAGTCGAGCAGCTCGAGCTGGCTTCGGGAAGAATCGTGAGCGTCGTCGGACGCTCGCCTCAGGGGGAGTGCCGCTTCGATGCCGAGCACTTCGTCTCCACTCTTCCGCTCCCGGAGCTGGTCAGGCTGAGTGGAGGTGACTCCAAGCTTCGCTTCCGAGGTCTTCGATTCTTTCAGGTGTTGGTGGACCGCCCCGATGTATCGCCCTATACATGGCAATATCTTTCGGATCCGGAGCTGGTAGCGACCCGCTTGCAAGAGCCCAAGCGCCGCTCGCCGTTCATGTCTCCACCCGGACGCACTTCGCTCATGTTCGAGATCCCGTGCGATCCAGGGGATGAGCTATGGGAGTGCAGCGATGCGCAACTGTACTCGCGCGTTTGCAGGGATCTCGAACTCCTGGGGGTCGACTCCGCTGCGCTTACCGGGGAGAGTTTCAGTAGACGAGCACCCTGTGCGTATCCACTCATGGATCTCGACTATGCGCGTGAGCGTGCGCGCTCTATCGCATGGCTGAACCAGTTCTCGAACCTCTCTCTCTGTGGCCGACAGGGGACCTTTCGGTACATCTTTTCGGACACTGCCATGGAGATGGGTCTCGGGGTCGCGCGGAGTCTGATCGAGGCGCCAGAACGGCGTCCCGACGTGCTCGAGCTACGCAATGAACCTACTGTGATCGAGGTCGAGAGTGTCGTCTAGCGGATGTCGGATGGAGACCAATGGACGGGTGGATCCCGAGCTCTCGCGTTCCTCGAAGTGGGTACATGCGTTCGTGATCGGCGTTGCGGTGATCGTGCTGGGGGTGGGGCAGCAAGCGTACGCCTATTCGTACGCTGCAGCTGGAGCGGAGCCCTTGATCGAGGCGCGCGAGGCAACTCTAGCCGCGCTGGGAAATCAGGACATCGAACAGGCTCGAAGTGCAAGCCTGGCGGTGGTCGAGGAGCTCCAATATCTCGACCGAGAGTTTCAGAAGAGCTTGGCAGATGACTTGAAGAGCGCCTTGGAAGATCGAGATTCCAGACGCGTCGACGGAGTCTACCTGGCGGCCTTCGCGGTCGAGATCCAGCGGCGCCTGACTGCCGCCGGTGAGCAGCTCGATGACTATCAGGTGGCCAAGTCACTCGTCGTTCGGTCGAAGCGGTACTTCGATCTGCTGGCCCCCCGTATGGAGGCAACGGCTCGAGTTGCCGGCGGGGAAGCACTCCGAAGCTGCCTCGCGGCGATCGGGAATCCAGGAGTTTTCGGTGTGGGGGCCCGCGCGGCAGATGCGGAGGAATTCGCCCGTGGTCGCGAGATCGTCCTCCGGAGTCTAGGGTCGCTTGTGTTCTAGGGAGCGGTTGCGCTCGGCGACTCGCCGAGCGCTCACTCTGGCCAGCTTGATCGGACTGTGTCTGGCTGCCTCGCTCTGGCTCTGGCAGCAGCCCGTCGGGCTCCCGTCCGACGATGCGCTGTACTTCGTGCGAGGTGTGTCGCGCTTCAGTGTTCTCGAGCTGTCCCCTCACTTTCCGGGCTATCCGGCCTTCGTACTCTTGGGGCGTGCCTTCTCCTTCTGGCTGGATCCACTGCATGCGCTGCACGCGGCCTCCATGCTCGCATCCCTCGCACTGGCGCCACTCTGCTTCCTCTGGGTCTTCGCGGCGACCTCGAACCGTGCGATCGCGACCTGGGCTGCAGGGGCCATGCTCTTGCAGCCCTTGTTCCCAAGCCTGGCGCTCTCGTTGCTCTCCGACGGTCTCGGAGTAGCTTGCGTCCTGGCGTATCTCTGGCTGGTCGCACGGGAGCGGTGGGGATGGGCCGGGGTAGCGCTCGGTCTCTGCGTCGCAGCCAGGCCGTCGTACGCGGTCATCGTGCTCGCTGCTTGGGGCTGTCTCGCCCTGTTTGCGCGTCCGCGGCTCTGGCGCGTGGCCGGCGGATTCTGTGCGATTCTCGTTCCCATGGGGCTCTTCGTGTGGCAGGCCGACGGGTTTGCCTACGTCACGGAAGGCATCCGCTTCGTTTCCGGGCACTTCCAGATCTGGGGGGCGCCAGGCGTCGCCTCTACCCGCACCTGGGGGCAGGCCCTGCTGTCCTTGGTTGGTGGGGTGCCAGGGGGGGTGTGCGGCGCGGTGCTGGGTGGATATGCAGCGCGCCACATCGAGCTGCGAGCGCAGTCGGTGTGCGCTGCGGCGGTGTGCATGGTGGCGCACCTGGCTTGGACATTGGGTGCGCAGAATGCGGACCACGTCCGCCATCTGGCTCCGGTGGTGGTCCTGGGCCTGGGACTCCTTGCGCTGGCGCTGGCGCGCGATCCCCGGCCTGCTCGCGCGGTCGGGGTCGGGATGGCCGCGACGGCCTGGTTGGCCTGTGTGGCCTGGGCCGAGGTGGACTTCGTCCCCAGGCCACCTCCCCTGGCTCGGGCAGTGGCCCTGCTGCGTACCCTCCCGCCGAACCAGTGGATTCTGGTGCGTCGTGGGGTAGACGTGCTGCGGGTCTCGGTCCCCGAGCAGCGCATTGTGGATGCTCACTACGCGGCCTCGGCTGCTGCAGTCGTACGACGGAGCTCCGCGCAGCCCACCTACTGGCTCCGCGGCGTCGTTGGAGCCGACTCGTCGAGCTCGGACGACCTCTCAGGCGGGGCGGCGTGCGATCCGGCCCCAATTTCAGGAGTTTCCCATCCGATGTGGTGCCGCGCGATCGCTCGCTTCCCAGGGCGATTTCCTGGTGAGGTCGGGCTCGAGCTTGCGCTGGTCGTCCGGGGCTCCGCGGTCGAGAAGCCCCATTAGTCCGTTCTAGGCACAAATAACGTGTGTTAGGGGCCGAAGTTCACGACAATCTAACGATGATTCCGTACCGTACCCCGCGGTCGTGTGAGCGTCGGAAGTGTCTCGCTAGTCTTGCTGCGAGCTGGCGCGAGGAGCCACCTTGTGAGTGGAGAGTCAACGGGCCGTGTGACCCGGGTGCTCGTCCGCGGGAGTATCTCTACGTGGGTGGCCGGCGGAGAGCCCTGTGAATTGCTGTCAACAAATTGGAAAAGGTCTGTTCTAGGTCGATTCCGTCGGGATCCATGTACCACTGATATGCGACACCGCGCGCAGCGGCATCGATCCACGATGCGGCCTCCATCGGCCGAGTGTCATCCCGGATCTCGCCGTTGGCTACCCCATCCTCGATCCAGGTTGCGATCTGCTCCCGCATTTGAGAGTTCACCTGGGCCAGCTGCTCGCGGAGGTTGGGCATCGGACCGAGAGCGGAATAGAGGAGGGCATGGTAGGCGCGGGATTCGGGCTTGTTCGAGACGAGACTCCGTTGATGCCGCTCGATCAGCCGTGAGATCGCACTCAATCCAGTTGCAGCGCGCTGTTCGTTCAAGTCATTGATGTCATCCGTCCAGTGTTGGACGAGCCGCTTCGTGGCTTCGCGCAGCAACTTCTCCTTGGTGCCGAAACGGTAGTTGACGAGACCGCGGCTGTAACCTGCCCGTTCTCCAATCGAGCGCAACGTGACTCGCTCGATCCCCGATTCGGCGATCAGTTCCAATGCTGCCTGGATCAGGCGCTTGTCGGAAAGCGCGGCCTTCTCCGAGCGCGATCTGGGTTCCTTACCCCTACGCGGAAGCTCTACGGACGACATGGTTCTCGCAAACTAGCATCGAAGAGTGTCTTCGTACATGAGAGACATGCGGTTAGCCCTTGACGAATGACAAGTTAGTTGCACGTCTAGCCAAACAACTCGCTGCCTTTGCGCTGTTTCTTCGAGCACGGATTGGGGCTATCCGCTTGTTCTTTCGAATAATCAGAATGAGGCACACACGATTTTGTGTTTGGCCTGAATGTTGTGCATGCGGCGGCTCAGGGCCGGTCCGAGAGCGCAGAGGCTGGCCTTGCCGTGCGTGCAGGACGGATGTCCATCAAAGCGCGACCTGAATTGGGAATCGGATACACTAGAAGCGGCCTCCCTCGGGCCGTAGGAAATGGATCAGGAAGGAGGAAGGGCTCCATGAGAATCGGACGTATGTCGCCAGCGAGACTTTTGGCCTGCGCAATCGCACTTGGCCTCGCGGGCGTTGGCTGTGCTGCCAAGGATCTGTACTGGCAGAAGCAGGGGGAAGGGGAGCAGGCCTTCCGCAAGGCGAGCCGGTCATGCGGACGCAGGGCGGTGACGGCTCTCGCAAACGAGAGTGGTGAGCAATGCGGCTACAACACTGAGGGGCGAGGGACCCTCTGTCGTCGCGTGGACCCGAGTGATCCCTTTCAGGCCGAGCAGGAAAAGCGCCGCCAGGAGCGTCGACTGCGCTTCATCTACAGTGAGTGCATGGAAAACCGCGGCTGGCTCTCCAACACAGGTGGGAAGGGATTCAAGGGACGCTACTGACTCGGCGGTGACCTACTCGAAGTAGACCCAGCGGCGGCGCTCACTGATCTCGACGGACTGTTCTACGACGCGCCCATCGGGAAGGCGTGCGCGGAATCGATGCGTACCCGGCGGAATCAGAACGTCGCCGAGGGGCGTCTCGCCCGCTTCCAACCCATCGATCCAGATCATGGCCCAGGGGTCCGCGTTGATGCTGACCCGAATCGCCACGGCTCGAGCCCGGCTGTCCCGTGGTTGCTCCGGAGCTCGCGATTCGACTCGCGGCAGGGCAGGTGCAGCGCTCGCGTCCAGAGGCCGTTGCGCGCCTTCGCGTGCTCCGGGGCGATTCGAGGAAGTCTCAGCCAGTTCCTCTGGAAGGTCCGTCGATGGCTGCACAGCCGCTTCTGGAGACGCGTCGGCGTTGCGTTCCGGGGGGGCGTCATCGCCCGAAAGGAGCGCTGCGGCGGCCAGGAGGCCGAGCAGGAGAAGCGAGCCGATAATCATCGCGCCCCGAGGTCGCCTGGGTGCAGAGACTGCGGGCTCTCGGCTCGGGGACTCTTCCTTAAGCCCGGAGGCCAGTTCTTCCCCACTGGCCAGGTGCTTGCTGGAGCTGCCGGATTGCGCGTGAGTGCGAAGTGATTTCGACTCGCCGGGTCCAGTGGTGTCACTTTCGATCGAAGTTACGGGGATCTGAGGGGGGGCCTGAGGTGATGCTCCACCGCCTTGGTGCGCTTGCCGCTCACCGGGCGCGGGGTCGTCTCGCTCCCGGGATTCGGGCCATGCACCCTCGATACGGATCAAGCTGAGCTCGGCGTGAAGGCGGCGTGGGTTGCCCCCAGAGAACCGATAAAGTCGTTGGACCTGGCGCGGCTCGAGCTGAGATTCGAGCTCTCGCGGCGCCCGTGCCCGGCTGAGACGCGTTGCAATGTACTCCCTGGTCTCGTGCTCGGACATGGGCTCTTCGAAGCGTACGAGCGCCATGGAGTGTGCGAGTGCTGCGGTCATGTCCTCGTTTGAGGAGGCGACGCAGATGCTCAGGGCGTCAGCACATCGCTCCGCTACGCTCTCGAGTCTGCGTAGATCGTCGGAGCTCATCTCGTCCGCATCATCGATCAGAGCGAATACCCGCGCTGCGCCGCCCCCGCACTCTGCGACACGACGCGCCAGCACGAGTTCTGGGTTGCTCGGGTCGTAGTCCGAACGTGAGAGCAGTCCACGGATCCGTGCCGACCATGAACGTGCGGCTGGGGCGTGAAGCTGAAGTGACTCCAACTCATTCGCCAGCCAGCTGCAGAGCTCTGGAATCGTGAGTCCTGCATGGTCGAGTCTCAGGCAGATCGCCGTGGCTGAGACTTCGTGGGCGACGCGTTCGAGTACGATCGACTTGCCGATCCCGGGAGGTCCGTACAGAAGAACCAACCGTGCGGAGTGTCCCTCGAGACCCTCGCGCACTTGGGCGATGGCTCGCTCGATCGCAGGCCTTGCGACGTAGAACGCCAGATCGGGCTCGGCTGCGAAGGGCTCGACGATCACGCTCGTGTTCTACTGAGCCCCGGCCGGTGCCAGGGGCGCGGTACGGGGTCTGTGGAAGCTGCGTGGGTCGAACAGCGTGTCGGGTGCGTCCGGCGGAATTGGGCTGTGCCTGATCGACACGACGGTGACCTGCGCCAGGGCGCGGTCCTCGTAGCGTAGGCGGGTGGGAAGAACGTGTCCATCGAGTACGACCATGTCCTCTCGGACGGCCCGCGCGACGAGGGACGGTGCGGCGTCCTGCGCCGTCGTGAAGTGGAGGTATTCCAGAATCGCGAAGTCACGCTCCGCAATTGCGAGCTCCAATCGATCGTAGCCCCGATCGATCAAGGGCCGCACGAGGATGCGCTGCACGGGCTCGCCTTCGACTTTGTCCGGTCTGCGCGAAAGAATTTGAAAGGGTGGGCGATAGGCGCCTTGCAGAGGCTCGGCACCGGCTGGCTCAGTGGAGCTGGTCTTGTCGTACCAGCTACACAGGAAGGGATCGGCAAGTCGGAACGTGGTGGCAAAGGGCTCGCGTGCCACAGATCGAACATAGGCGAAGGTGCGTTCTGCGCCATCTGAGGATTCCATTTGCAGCATGCGCGTTCCTTCGATCTCGGGTGGAGCGAGGCTCTCTGTGAGAATGCGCATCTCTCCATCGATCGCCCGGCGATACACGCGAAACTCAGAGCTCTCGTCCTCTCTCGAAGTGCCGACGCGAGTCGTTTCGATCTCCATGCCAAAGCCACTCGGGAAGACATTCTCGAACGCTCTGCGGACGATCTGCTCGGCCGACAGCGCTTGAATGGCGGAGCTCCGCCGAGGTGACTCGAAGAGTTCTGTGATATCGGATGCAAGGCTCGAGTGCACGGGCGCGGATGCCGTGATCATAGCCATGATCCATACAGCACTAGGGGGCCGCATTCTCGACCTCGATCTTCCACTCTCTGGCACTCGGGGCCGAGACTGGGAAGTCCATGAGCTGGACACGAACCCTCTGCCCCGGGCGCAGCTCGATGGGCCCGATTCGTTCCTCGGGCTGGGTTTCGACCACGATTGCGCGGTAGCCGACACCCACTTCGATAGGGGGGCCTTGGGCAGTGCCCCGTGCCAGGACGCGCGGAGTCCCTTCGGCCACTACGGACTCGATCCGGAACGAGGGAGCTGGCTGGGATCCGACCGCCGTGAGAGCGCTTGGCTGACGTGAGGATGGGCGTAGCTGCGATAGACAGTTCGGAGGGGCTCCCGTCCCGACCTGAACCAGATCGAGCCAGCCACCCTGCTGAATCAGCCGCTCTGCAGCCGAGCAGAGCAGCGGAGCGCACTCGCTGCTGAGGTCCGTGATCAGCCACACGCGGGCGCCGTCCAGGAGCAGGCGTCCGGCGAGGACCGTGCGGATCTGATCGATGGCCACACTTGCGTAGGTCTGCTTCTGTGGGTCCGATGGGCAAGCGGGTGCCTCCGACTCGGCAGACGATGCGCGTAGGAAGGGGTAGACGTTTCGGTCGGCTTCGGTAGGTAGCTCGAGCTCGAGCTGCTGAAGCATGCGGTTGGCGAGCGCTGCGAGCGCTGCCTCTTCCCGCGGACGGTCATCGGGGTAGGTCATCGGCGTCACGTCCACCAGCAGATGGGAGGTCCCCTGCGGGAGCGTTCCGGCCGACAACCCCCGGTAGACCTCGACCTCAATCTCAGCGGCGCCGGGCTGCACGGGCTCGCGAGTAGGCAGGGCGTCTGTGACTGGAGTCACGCATCCCCCTGCCCAGGCCAGGATTGCGCACGAGGCAAGCGCTCTGCACAGTCTCTCCGGCAGGATCCATGCGAGGGCGCTCATGGATTCACCCCCGGCTCTCCGAGCGCGCTGCGTCCATCGCGCACTTGTGTGAAGAGGCGCAGGATCTTTGGGGGGGTCGTCTGCTCGTCGAGCTTGAGATCGGGCTTCATGTTCAGCGCTCGGGCGAAGTTCTCCGCCGCCTCCTCGCTTCGCCCGAGTGCAACCAAGGCGGTCGCAGATAGAATCTCCACTTGAACCTGGCGCTCCTGACGGGCTCCGACATCCGGTTTGGGCTCGAGCCGAGCCCGAGCATCGTCTGCGAAGAGGAGAGCCTGCTGGAAACGGGCTGCAGCGATCTCTGCTCCTGCTTGGTCCATAGCGCGATCCACATCGGCAAAGTCGATCTTCGGCGGAGGTGGTGCGGTCGGAGGTCTTGCACGTCGGGGCAGCTGCGGACGCGGCCGATACGTGACCGAGGGCCCCCTCGCCCCCGCGCCCACGGAGGGCTGGCTACCCAGCCTCCCAGTGCCGGAAAGAGTTGAGCGTGTCCGGCCCAGGCAGTCAGCATGCGCCCGTAGACGCCGGGCGAGGATCGGTTGCTCCGCTTCGATCCCAGAGGCCAAGACGCGCAGTTCTCTCTGGCGCAGCTCAGCCCAGCGCTTTGCGAACGGGTCTGGGCTGGTGGTGCTCGGCAGAGGATCCATCTCTCCTGCCCAGGCGCTACATGCGAGAGCGCTGCCGACTTCCTGCGCGAGCGCCGTGGCTCCACCTGGCGCGACGGACAGCCAGGCGATCGTCAGAGGAACGACTGCGAGAGCCGGCCGGGGTCGGACCTCCGACCCCTGAGGCGTTCGTACACAGACAGCACCCCACCGGACGCTCGGAGAGCGTCCCGAGGCGCAGGAAAGTGCCCGTTTGGCGAAACTCTGGATCAGATCAAGGATCGAGATAGCAGCCAGCATTCCAGTTCCAGGGCCGAAATTTTACGCGTTCTGGCGGTTCGTTGGGACGCGATTTAACAGAAGCGCCCGCGCAGCTGTACCTATAACACCCGCACGCAGCCGGCGCCGGAGGTTTGCGCTGGGCCTGCTCTCGAGCCGCTCAGAAGATGGTGAGCGCGAAGTCAATCGCTTCCTGCGCAGGCTCTGCGAGCCGATCGAAGTACTCGACGGTCGTACCCAGGTCCGCAGCGCGGAGAGCCTGTTCGAGGCAGGGATCGATACGCGAGAGCCAGCTTCGTACGGAGTAGCCGAAGTCCTCGAGAGCGAGCTCGAAGTCTCTGCACATGCCGTCACCAGCCACGATGAGCGATGCCAGCAGCGCTTCGTTACGAGCGGCAGAAGGCGTGAATTGGTAGCGAATCGCGTGGGTGACTTCCTCGGGGAAACTCCATCGGCGGAGAATGTGCGCCGTCAGTCCGGCATGATCACAGCCGAACTCCTCGGTCAACGCAACGACCAGTGGGAGCTGGTCGCGGCGACCGAGTTCCACTGCGTGTCTGAAGCGATCCGTGAACTGGATGGCTAGCACGGCTTGTCCGAGCAGGTGAACCAGGCCCGCGAGGTACGCCCGCTCCGGTGACGGATAGCCGATATCCTCGGCGATCTTCTGCGAGATCAGTGCTGAGGCGAGGCTCAGCGTCCAGAAGCTCTTTGCGCTGACTGGGCTCGGGAGATCCGGGATCGAATCCATCAAGGCGACCGTCAGGATCAGCGCCCGGCATTCACGAATCCCCAGGCGACACAGGGCTGCGTCCACGTTCTCGGCTTTGTGGACCGCTCCGAAGTATGCAGAGTTGGCCATGCGAAGGATTCTGCTGGCCAGCACCGGGTCGAGGGAGACCAGTGATGCGACCTCGTCGAAGTCGCAGTCGGGCCGCTCGAGCTCTTCCAGCGCCAGGGTTGCGACGTCCGGCAAGGTTGGGAACCGCTCGATTTCGCGGATGAGCAGCTCAGTATTGTTGGTGTTCTCTTCCGGGGTCATGGCGTGTTGGTTCGCTGCGGGTGCCTCGGGCACGACCTCGTTCGAAGCGCGCTGGAGCGTAGCCCGATCGTGCTCCACCGTGCCGAGTGCTTGGCTAGTCTTCCTCGGAGACGCGTACGCAGGTTGCGCCGAGATCCGTCCAGTCCGCACCGCACTCATACGGGTAGGAATCCCAGAGAGCGGCAGCTACTTGGCTGCGTTGAACGCGTGAGTCGCAAAGCCAGTAACGAAAGCAGGCATCTGGCTCCAGAACTCGTGATGCGACCGCAGCGAATGGTGTGCGTCCGGAGATGTGCTGCACCATGCTCTGCCGGATGTCATCGCTCTCTCCCATGAAAATTCGCTCGGAGTCGGAGTCTCTGTCCCATAGGATCTCGTAGATGCCTGCGCGCGCCGGGATCAGCGCAGCATCGAGTGAGTGGCAGGAGATCGGCTTGCACCAGACTATGGACACGACCTGCAGGTTCACGTGACACCCTCGGATTGGATCCTGTCCGCCTCAATCGGCCGGAATGCTCCGCTCTTTGAGTGGCGGGCGAAGGTCGTGGCTATTCAAAGACGATGCGCGAATTCTCCGCCGAGATCACTTCTGTGCGTTCGATCACACGTCCACTGGGGAGAGTGGCTCGGAAGGCGTGAGGGCCCGGCGAGAGAGGAAGTTCACCCAGAGGAGTCTCTCCCACCAGGCGACCGTCGATCTCGATCGTTGCCCATGGTTTCGCATTCACGTTGGTCAGAATCGGAGGGGCTTTCGGCTCCTCGCGCTGCGGCGGTGGTGGGCTGACTCGGAGTTCGGATGCCGATGACTCCCCTCGCTCGGGGAGTGGAGAGGTCGCGACATCGGTGCCGGGCTTGTCCGCCGGAATGGGGAGCACGGTTGCGACGGGTGGGCTGGCGACATCGGGGAGCGGTTCATCCGAGGTGTTGGTGACGATCAGCGCGACTGCGCCGAGCCCTAGGACACCCAGGACAGCCGCGACGACTCCCTTGCGCTGTGCTCGGCGCGGGCTGGAGGTCGGGGCCGGCGCGGCGGTGCGCGAGGTCGGCGCGATCAAGGAGGTCTTCCGCGAGCTGTCGGAGCCTGGCTTGGGGCTCACACTCTGGGTGGACTTGGCCTGGGCGCCCCGGCTGGAATACGGCTGCGGAACTGCCGCCGTAGGGGTAGTGGCTTCCGCCGTTGGTCGTTCGGGCGGCCGGGTCTCGGCGGAAGACGGTTCGCTCAGCTCGAGACTCACATCCGAGAGTCGAGTGCTCGCGGTGGCGAACGCGTCCCAGTTGCGCTTGGCGTCGGCGAAGAGATCGGGGTCGGACTGTGCGTCCGGCGAGACGAGAGTCGAGGTCCCGGTCGACCTGTCTGCGGGATCGGCTGGAACCTGGTGAGCGACCTCCGCGGCCGCAGGACCAGCGGGCGGCGCCGGGCTGGCTGCAGTTGAGGCAGCTGGTTCCTCCGCCGCCACGATCTCGACATCCAGGAGGATCTCCTCCTCGGGGGTGTGGGTGCCCTCGGTGTCTGGCTCGGCGGTGTGTCCCGGCTCGGAATCCGAGGCTGCCTCCAGCGCATCCGCTGGCTGCGAGTCCGTCGGCTTCGACTTCGCGTTCGCGACCCGCGTCTCCGAGACCGGCGAGGCTCCGGACGCCGAAGTCTCGGCAGCCGAGCTCGAGGTCTGGTCAGAGGTCGCAGGTTCGGACATCGGGGACTTCATCTCGGAGTCCGAGGGCGTATCGGTTACTGCCCCGGATGCCTGGCGCGGGGGTGGCGTCGCGCGGTCCCTACGTACCGCTGGGGATGCCTCTGCTGCGGCCGGGCTTGCTACTTCCGGAGCGGGCGAGGAGGTCTCCGCTGGCTCCGAAGCTGCAGCGGCTGGCTTGGAGTCCTTTGCTCCGCGATCGAAGAGCCGTGTGATCCTCTGCTTTGCGCGTCGGGAACGGCGCACGCCCGCGTTCGAACGCGTCTCCGGCGCCTTGCGCGTTGGCTGCGCCTCCTTCGGCTCTACAGCGGTGGGTTGCGGAGCGACTGCTGCCAGTGCTGCTTCGATCTCGGGGTCGTCCTCTGCGTCGAGCACAGGCGCAGCGGAGGTCGGGTCCTGCTGCATCTCTGCGGCCCGGACCTCTGTGTCCGATGGAGGCGAGGACGACGATGCTGTGGGTGCGTTGTCGCACGTGTCGGCGGTTGGCGACGTCTGCGAGCTCGACTCGGACGACACCTCGGCCGGCGACTCGTCTTGAGGCGCGGGTAGGCTCGGACGGTCCTGCGAGTTCGGCGGCGCGAGCTCGGTCTCGGAGGTCAACTCAGGTGCAGCGGCAGAGCTCTCCGGCACGACCACGGAGGCGGCGGGCGTCTCGCCTTCCACGACGGGCTGAGGCGTCTCGGGCACCGCATTGCTAGTTCCGGGCGTCGGCGGCGCCGATGCGTGTCGAGGCTTCGGCTCCCGTTGCCAGGGCCGCTGAGCGAGGTCTGGAGTCGAGGATGACGGCGCGTAGGTGGCTGGGCCCATCGCTGGGATCCCGGCGCGAACGCGCGAGAGTTCGAGGTGAATCAGTCCGATCTCGCCGTGAAGGCGACGAGGGTTGCCCTGGCTGTATTTGAACAGTCGTCTGACCCTCGATTCGTCGAGGCATGCGCGGAGCTCCTCCGAGGCACCCGACTTGGTGAGCCGCTCCTGGATGTAGAAAATCGTCTCATCGAGCGACATCGGCTGGTCGTACTGCACGCGCACGGCGTCGGGCCCGAGAGCCTCGAGGATCGCGTGTCCCTCGGGGAGGCCCTGCGTGATGGCCACGACGAAGCGGAGTGCTCCCGTGGCGCGCTGCACGAGCTCGACGAGCCGCCGAGTCGAGTCGGGCTTGAGCGCGTCGGCTGCATCGATGAGTAGGGCAACCGGGAAGCCGCGGCCCTGGAACTCGACGGCGAGCTGGATCAAGCCGGACTCGGGATCATCCGTGTCCGCGAACGAGCGCTCTCGCTGCACCCACTCGCGAAATTTTGCGAGGGTCGGCTTGTGGCTGAGCATACGCTCGCTCTCGAGCGTTTCCCGAGCGTCGAGCTCGCGCAGGACCCACTGACAGAACTCCCCGATGCTCAGTCCGTCGTAGTCGAGGCGTACGCAGCAGTGTGTCGAGGCGAGCTTGGCCTCGAGGACCTTGAGGAGCAGCGACTTGCCGATCCCGACCGGGCCGAGCAGAGCGGCCACACCCGGAGCCCCCGCGAGAGCGGTCTCCAGAGCGGTGAGCGCAGCCTCGCTGGCGGGTCGAGCGACGTAGAGAGAGGCCTCGTCCTCGGCGGAGAAGGGGTCCCGCAACATCTAGGGCCCCTCGGACTCTGCCGGCACGATGTCCTCGATCGCCTGCAGGTGGAACCGTGTGGGCTCGAACAGTCCCGGAGGCGGCGTGGAAAGTTCCACGTAGCGCAGCTCCAATGAGGTCTTCTTGCCGTCTTCGGTGTAGATCATCATCTCGGGTAGCAGGTGATTGCTCAGTAGCCGCATACGTGCGCGCGGGGTTTCCACTGTGCGTGAAGGCTCGAGCTCTCCGCTCCTATAGTACCTGGATTCTAGAATTGCCGCGTCCGACGGGGCCACGAAGAACTCGGCCGTGTCGTAGTCTGCCGACCGGAACGGGCGTGCCCGGATCCGCTCGACCGGCTCGCCAGCGATGACCGCGGGTGTGCGACCGATGATCTCGAAGTCTAGGCCACGAACGGCCGGGCTGGCGAGGGAATTCCCTTGCAAAATCGCACGCCCCAGAAAGGGATCTACCAGCCGGTAAGGGGTCGGCTGGGGGATGATCCCGATCTCGGGCGAGTGGATATAGGCCCGGGAGTTGCCGGGATCCGGCCCGTCGATCTGGAGGATCCGGACCCCGAGGAGCTTGGACCCGGAGCCGAATCCTCCCAGCAGCGTGTGGAGGCTGTCGCCCCCGCGGTAGCGGAGCACCAGGAAGCTGCGCTCTTCCAGCGCGTCGTCTTCCGCGCGACTCCGCGCGTTCACCCGCGCCGCGATCGAGATCGACTGGAGATTCTCGAGCGCCCGTTCGAGCAGGTCGTGCGCGGAGCCCTGGCGAGCGTCCTCGAGCGACTGGGTCGAGGCGACGCTCGGCGCACCGAGGCTCAGCGCTGCCCCGAGGATGCACGGAAGCAAGTGCGCGCGCCCCGCGCCGGAGGTTCTATGGGCTTTGGCTTGCACGCGTCTGTTCGAGCTCCCACCAGTGGAATGGCCCGGCAGCCGTGGAGCCGGCCCTGCCGACGTCGGAAGCGACGGGCACGGTACGAACCGTCGTCAGCGTTCCCGGCCGGAGAACGAACGGCCCGAGCTCCTCATCCTCGCCACCACTTCCCTCGAGCACGACGATCACTAGTCCTGGGCTCAGTTCGATGATCTCGCCGCCGGCTTCTCCGCGAAACAGAACGGACCGCTCGCCGCTGGGGCCTGGACGCAGGATGCGCAGCGGCCCGCGGCTTTCGCCCGCGCTCTGGAGCAACTCCTGGAGGTGCGACAGCGGGGCTTCGGGGGGGCCTTCCAGGCAACCCGCGACGGGCGGCCCTCCATCCAGCCGGATCGATTCGACCCAGAGTCCTTCCGATGCGCGCTCGGCTGCCAGCTGACAGAGCTCCTGAGCGGAGCCGGAATCGAGGTTCGCGATCAGCTGGATGCGGCTCCCACTGCGCTCGGGATCGTCGGCCCAGCGCCGGACCGCTCGTGCCGGCGAGTCTACTTGCCACACATCGGGGGCGAGCCTCGTTGCCGGGCGTCGACCGATCTCGATCGCACACGAAGATGTGTTGGATCGGCGAGTCGTGAAGGGTTGGATGCGGATGGGCGTGCCACGCTTCAGGCGCGACACGAAGCTCTGGGCCGTGGCGCAGGCGTGCTGCGCGTACTTCGCGATATCGCTCGGCGCGGTGAGCGACGGGTTCGCGATCGCGGCAGACACCTCCACGAGCACGGTAAGGGAAGGGAGGGAGAGCTGGGCTGCGTCTACGTCCGGCATCTGTACGATGCGGAGCTGGGCCAGTGCCGGATCTGGACCGGGCGCGGGTACCGCACATGCGGCGATCAACCCGGATAGCACCCCAACCAGCGTGTGACGCCCTGCGGGCGAGCGCCCGATGCCCCCAGAGCACCCGGTCTCGACGGTCCGGCCCCGAGCCCTCACCGGCCGGCCCCGACCTGCGCATTGGAGAGCTGCTCCCAGATTCTGCGCAGCTTGGGCGGGGCCGAGTCCGCCAGCGCGTAGTCCGGCATCAGGTCGCGCACCTGGCGGAGTGCGGATTCCGCGAGATCGAGCTCTCCGAGCGCCGTGTGAACGGTTGCCGCCAAGATTGCAGTGCGCGCCAGGCGGGCGCGCACTGCGGGAATGTCCACGTCGCCGTCGAGCCGTTCCATGAGGGCGCGCGCGAGGTCCAAGGCGGCGCGGAAGCGCGCGTCTTCGAGCGCCGCGCGCGCCTCGGCCAAGTCGCGATCGATCTCATCGAGTGTGGACTGCGAGAAGCTCCGCAGGCTGGGCCGAGGATTGACCGTCTGGAGCGGCAGCAGGGTGCCCAGCATCGCGCTCGCGTCGGGGCTCTGGGCATCGAGGCACAGCGCGTGATCGAGCAGGCTGCGTGCAGCGGCCGGATCGGCGACCTCGACGCGTCGGGCGAGTTCGATCAGCTGGGCTGCACGTGTCTCGGCCCAGAGAGACGAGAAGGAGTTGCTGCTCCCCACGGTCGGAAGTGGGTCCGGTTCGCCGGGCCAGCTTGCACAGGACGCCTGTCCCATCACGCTCCGGGCCGCGCCGAGGCTTCCCGCCGTGATCAGGAAGGTGGTGGTCAGGAGAGGGAGCACGCGCCCATGTGAGGTGCCCACGGCGACGGACCACGTCCCGCCGGACTCTCCCCGCCGAGTCGGTGCTTTCTCTCGATCAGGCTGCACGACGTCCCCCTTGCTCTGCTGCCATTCTCTCCCGGGAGAGTGGCTGGCCAGTGCCGAGGAGTGGCGGAACTTCTCGTGTCGCTGAACTGGATTTCCTCACGCCTGCGTCCCTATGATGGCCGTTCTTGATGGGGACCGCCTACAATTTTCTGATGCAGCCATCGCGCCTAATCTCTCGTCCTCTCAGAGTCTACTTTACGCCGAGAGCCGCAGAAGTGACATTCCAAGCTGCTAGGATCGAGGTCGTTGCATCCATTAAATCTTGAGTGGAACGGGATGACGTTCGGGATTGCAATCGAGTGGTAACGCGGGGGAAGCTGGCGCGCTTCGCGTGAGCCTGGAAAGGGGGATATCTTGCAAGTGGATTCTCGACACATTTCATCGCCAACCGCGTCGCGAGAGGAGAGAGGCAGAGCGCTGCTGCGCGCTCCGCTCGTTGGGAGCACGGCCTGGTCGCGTGTGCGAGTCGCGTCGTTTGCGCCTCTCATCGGTGTATTGGGCGTGTTGCTGCTCGGCTTCGCAGGAGAGGTTCGAGCGGCACCCCCGAAGCAGCTCGGGCAGTTCGAGAAGTGGGGCGCGTACGTGGTCGAGACCCAGGAGGGCAAGCACTGCTTCGTGTACAGCGAGCCCACCGATATGAAGGGTGACTACAGCAAGCGGGATCCCGTGTCCGTGAGTATCTCGCACCGTCCCAAGGCAGATGTGCGCGATGAGATCAGCTTCAGCGCCGGCTACCCACTCAAGCCGGACAGCGAGGTCGAGGTGGTCATCGACGGTGCGAAGCGCTTCCGGCTCTTCGTCGAGGGCGAATCGGCATGGGCGAAGGACTCCAAGACCGATGCTCGTCTCCGTGAAGAGATCGAGAAGGGGTCCAAGATGGTGGTCAAGGGAGTCTCGTCGCGAGGCACCAAGACGACGGATACCTACTCACTCTCCGGAACCTCGAAGGCGCTGGAGAAGATCGACAGCGAGTGCAAGAAATGACGCAGGGCGCGGGCGACTCGACGGGAGAGCCGATGGATGCGTTGACGGCAGTACGATCTGGAATGTTGCTTGCCCTGCATGCACGCCAGCAACCGGATGCGCCGGCGCTGACGGCCGAAGACGGAACACACACCTTTGCGCAGCTGAACGCGCGCGCGAATCAGCTGGCTCGCGCTCTCCGCAGTCGTGGCGTGAAGAGCGGTGAGGCTGTCGCCCTCATCTGTGCGAACCGGCGTGAGTTTGCCGAGACGCAAGCCGCGGTGCAGCGCAGTGGCCTGCGGCTGACACCGATCAACTGGCACCTTCAGCAGCACGAGATCCAGTACATTCTCGAGAACTGCGAAGCGAGAGCGGTCATCGCCGATGCCCGTTTCGAAGCGAGCGTGGGTCCGGCTGCCAGTGGTCTCGATGCGGTGCGTGCGCGCTTCGCCATCGGAGGTGCGATCCCGGGCTTCGAGCTGTACGAGCAGGCTGTGGCGAAAGAGCCCGCAGGCGACATCCCAGATCCCGAGCTCGGGACACAGATGCTCTATACGTCGGGGACCACGGGCAAGCCCAAGGGTGTGTACCGGCGGGCAGGCGGCTCCACGCGAGGCAATGGGGCGACCGCGCGCGCAATCGGTTCCGTGCTGAGCTACCAGGCCGGGAAGGACGCGCATTTGTGTACGGGCCCTCTGTACCACGCGGCTCCGCTGGCCTTCTCCCTGCTCGGTCCGCTCAGCGCGGGAGCACACGTGGTGATGATGGACGGCTGGGACTCGGAAGCTGCGTTGCAGCTCATCGAGCGCCACGGTGTCACGCACACACACATGGTCCCGACCATGTTCCATCGCTGGCTGAGCCTCCCGGATGATGTGCGCGACAAGTACGACCTCTCGAGCCTGCGCGTGATCCTTCATGGAGCGGCTCCGTGTCCTGTGCCGGTGAAGCAGGCTCTGATGGACTGGCTGGGGCCGATCGTCTATGAGTACTACGCTGCCACGGAGGGCTTCGGCTCGTTCGTCTCACCCGAACTCTGGCTCGAGCGCCCGGGCACGGTTGGAAGGCCAGACCCAGGGCAGGTGCGAATCCTGGACGATGCGGGCGAAGGCGCGCTGCCTGGACAGGTCGGGCGCGTGTTCCTCAAGGCTCCGGAGCAGGCGCGCTTCGAGTACTACGGAGATGCGGCCAAGACGCGTGAGGCGTACCACGAGGACTCGGCGTACTTCACTCTGGGGGACATGGGATATCTCGACGAGGACGGTTACCTGTTCCTGGCAGATCGTTCGGCCGATCTGATCATCAGCGGCGGTGTCAACATCTATCCGGCCGAGGTCGACGCGGTGTTGTTGACGCACCCTGCGGTAGCCGACGTCGCAACGATCGGGATTCCGAACGATGACTGGGGCGAGGAAGTTCGAGCTGTGGTGGTCCTCCAGCCAGAGCATTCACCGAGTACCGAGCTCGTCGCCGATCTCTTGGAGCACTGTCGCAGCCACCTGGCGCACTACAAGTGCCCACGGTCGGTCGACTTCGCGAATGATCTGCCGCGCTACGATACGGGAAAGATCTATCGACGCGCGGTGCGCGATCGGTACTGGCAGGGTCGTGATCGCAAGATCTGAGCCGTGAGCTGTGGGGTGCCGGAGCCGGCCCGTTGATCGAGCTGGCCGAGGCTTCGAAACGCTACGGCGACGTGGAAGCGCTCCGGCGCCTCAGTCTGGTGTTCGAAGCGGCGCGTACGAGCGTCTTACTCGGATCGAGCGGGTCCGGCAAATCTACCGTGTTGCAGCTTATCGTCGGGCTGCTCCGCCCTGACACTGGAGAGGTTCGGGTCGCGGGCGAGAGGCTCACCGCGCAGAACGTGCAGCGATTGCGTCTGCAGATCGGGTACGTGGTCCAGACTGGCGGCCTGTTTCCTCACCTCACCGCACGCGCGAACGTCGAGCTGATGGGACGATATCTGGCCTACGAGGACGCTCGCCGGCGAGCTCGCGTGGCCGAGCTGGCGGAGCTTGCGCGGATGTCGCCCGAGCTGCTCGACCGCTACCCATGCGAGCTCTCGGGTGGCCAACGTCAACGCGTGAGTCTGATGCGCGCACTGTTGCTCGATCCCCCGATCCTCCTGCTCGACGAGCCGCTCGGCGCGCTCGATCCGATTACGCGGGCGGAGCTTCAGTTTGAGCTGCGAGAGATCTTCCGCTCGCTGGAGAAGACTGTCGTGTTGGTGACGCACGACGTGCGCGAGGCGGCCTTCTTCGGAGACCGATTGATCCTGCTCCGGGGCGGAGAGGTGGTACAGGACGGCTCCTTCGGCCAGCTGGTTTCCGAGCCGGCGGATCCCTTCGTGAGCCGCTTCATCCAGGCACAGAGTGGGCCGCTCGACCAATTCGGACTGGATTCGTGAAGACCCGTAGCGCGCGACTCCTGATGACTCTCTGGTTATCGGGGCTCGTGTTCGGGATGACGGGGCCACGAGCCGGCCTGGCCGCGCCCGAATTCACGGTCGGATCCAAGAAATTCACAGAGTCGGTCGTCTTGGCGGAGGTCGTGCGCATCCTGGTCGACTCTCGCCAAGCATCGATCCGCAGTGTGCACGTGCGCGAGCTCGGAGGGACTCGCGTCCTCTGGAACGCGCTGCGCTCGGGCGAGCTCGATGCGTATCCGGAGTACACCGGGACGATTCGTCAGGAGCTACTGGGGGGACGCACGGATCTGTCGTTCGAGCAGCTGCGGCAGGTATTGCTCGAGCGTGGTATCGGAATGACCGATCCCCTCGGCTTCGAGAACACGTATGCCATCGGAATGCTGGAGCAACGTGCCGCAGAACTCGAGGTTTCGAGCCTGTCCGACCTCGCTGCGCGCCCGGAGCTCCCACTCGGCTTCACGAACGAGTTCATGGATCGTACGGACGGCTGGCCCGGACTCAAGCAAACGTATGGATTTCGTCACAAAGATGTGCGCGGTATGGATCACGATCTTGCGTACCGAGGTCTACAGAGCGGTGCTCTGGCGGCTACGGATTTGTACTCGACCGACGCCGAGATTCAGACCTATGCGCTGCGTGTGCTCGAAGACGACCGTGGCTTCTTTCCGGAGTACCGTGCCGTCCTGCTCTATCGGATCGCTCTCGAACAGAGCGCGCCCGGTGTCGCGGAGCTGCTGCAGGAGCTCTCGGGTCAGATCTCCGAGTCGCAGATGATTGCCATGAATGCCGGTGTCAAGCTAGCAGGACGCTCCGAGACGGCAGTGGCGGCGGAGTTCGTGCGGGAGAGCTTCGGTCTCGAGGTGAACCTGGAGGAACCGGGAGTGCTCGGACAGGTGTGGGCACACACGCTGGCCCACCTCGCATTGGTTTCGGTGTCGTTGCTGCTCGCGATCGCTTTGGCGCTCCCGCTCGGCATTCTCAGCGCGCGCGTTCCGAGCGCGGCTCGTGTGGCGCTCGGGATGACCGGTGTGGTCCAGACGATCCCTTCTCTGGCCCTGCTCGTGTTCATGATTCCACTTCTCGGAATAGGTGCGCCGCCGGCGATCGCGGCACTCTTCCTCTATAGCCTGTTGCCGATCGTGCGAAATACCTACACGGGGCTTTGCGAAACCCCTGCGGAGCTACGGGAATCGGCCGCAGCTCTGGGGCTGCCGGAGTGGCGGAGGCTGTGGTGGATCGAGCTCCCGCTCGCATCTCGTTCGATCCTCGCAGGGATCAAGACGAGTGCGGTGATCAACATCGGCACGGCGACACTCGGGGCCTTGATCGGAGCAGGGGGCTTGGGGCAACCCATCCTGACCGGGATCCGACTTGACGACCTGGGTCTGATCCTCCAAGGTGCCGTCCCTGCGGCACTTCTAGCGCTGCTGGCGCAGACTGGCTTCGATGCGTTGGAGCGGGTCGTCGTACCTCGAGGATTGCGAATCGAACGACAAGCATGAGCGGTGTATCGTGCGCGAGGAGGTGAGCGTGGATCGCGTAGATCTGGTCGGGGATTTCGGCCCAGAGAACGAGGAGTTCCTGAGCGACGTCTGCGCGGCTCTCAAAGAATCTCCGCGAAGGTTACCGAGTCAGTATCTGTATGACGAACGAGGCTCGGAGCTGTTCGATGAGATCTGCGAGCTGGACGAGTACTACCTCACTCGCGCAGAGCTCGAGATTCTGCGCAGGGCTGGCGAGGAGATCTGCGCCACGCTCGGCCCCGCCTGTGCGCTGATCGAGTTCGGCAGCGGCAGCAGTTTGAAGACTCGTGTTCTCCTGGATCGACTGCACGATGCGGTAGCGTACGTGCCGGTCGATATTTCTCGCGACCACCTGCAGACGACAGCCCGGTCGCTCGTAGAACGCTATCCCGATCTCGAGATTCTACCGGTATGCGCAGACTATACACGTGCATTCGATCTGCCCGATTGGGCGATCTCACCGCGTCGCTGTGTGACGTATTTCTCCGGCTCCACGATTGGCAACATGAATTTGAAGGACTCGATCGACATGCTGCGCCAGTTGGGCCAGGTATCCGGTGACGAGGGTGGCATTCTGGTCGGAGTCGACCTTCACAAGGACTCCGAGACGCTGGTCGCAGCCTATGACGATCGGCGAGGCGTGACGGCAGCGTTCGAACTCAACCTACTTGAGCGCATGAATCGTGAGCTGGGTGCAGACTTCGACATGCGTGCTTGGTCGTATGAAGCCGAGTACGATACGGAGCGGCAACGGATCGAGATGTACGTTCGCAGCGCAGTGAATCAGTGTGTGGAGATCGGGTCCAAGCAGTTCTGTTTCGAGGCTGGTGAGCGCATCCTGACCGAGGTATCCCAGAAGTTCACGCTCGCGAGCTTCAGCGCGCTCAGCGAGGCTGCCGGGCTTCAGGTCTCCAAGGTATGGACGGACACCGCGGATCAGTTCAGCCTGCACTATCTCGAGCCTGCGTGAGGCTCGAGACTTCATGAGTCTGGGATCCTCATGAGCCGTGCGGTTGCTCTGCGACGAGCTGCACGGGAGCTTGCGCGCGCAGTCGATCCGCTGGAGTTCGGAGCACCCGTCTCGCATGTGTACAATCCACTCGCCTACGCCTGGCGGGCCCACGCAGCCTATCTCGAGCGGGCAGGCGATGCGCCCAAGCGAATCGTCTATCTGGGGATGAATCCCGGCCCGTTCGGGATGGCGCAGACGGGGGTGCCCTTCGGAGAAGTTGCTTCCGTGCGCGATTGGCTCGGGATCGAGGCAAAGATCGACAGGCCCGCACGGGAACATCCGAAGCGCCCGATCCAGGGCTTCAGCTGTACACGTAGCGAGGTCAGTGGCGCGAGGCTCTGGGGCGCGATCTCGGCGAAGTACGGCACACCGGAGCACTTCTTCGCGCAGGCGATCGTTCTCAACTACTGTCCGCTGCTCTTCGTCGAGACCAGTGGTCGGAATCTGACGCCTGACCGCGTCCGGAAGTCCGAAGCTGCCCCGCTGTTTGCTGCCTGTGATCGCCACCTCCAGCGCGCGGTCGCGATCTTGCAGCCCGAGTGGGTCGTCGGTGTGGGTCAGTTCGCAGCGCAGCGGGCCCGCTCCGTCCTTCCTGCGGAGGTCGCGCAGGTGGGGCAGATTCTGCACCCGAGCCCGGCCAACCCGCGCGCCAATCGTGGCTGGGCGGAGCAGGTGAATGCGCAGCTGGTGGAGCTCGGCGTGTGTCGCGCCGCCTGCCGAGGCTCCCATCGCTCCTCGACACTGGCCGGCTTCTAGTTGGGGTAAATTGCCCTCGCGCACTAGAGCTCAGCGTCACATTTTGAGATCCTTCAGCCTGGTGGCGAGTAGGAGAGTCGGCGGCAGGGCCGCACCAGCTCCTCCGGCTGGCCCGTCTTAGACCACCCGCGTGTGCGCGGACCAGCGACGAAGGTGCAGATGACCGATCTACGTGACGACGAGCGGGCCGAGCGTCTCGAGGCAGCCCTGCGGGAGCGCATCCTGGTGATCGATGGGGCGATGGGGAGCCTGATCCAGGGGTTTGGGCTGGTCGAGACCGACTATCGCGGCGCGCGCTTCGCCCAGCATCCCAAGGAGCTCAAGGGGGACTCCGAAGTGCTCGTGCTGACGCGTCCAGACGTCATCGAGGAGATCCATCGGCGCTACCTCGACGCGGGCGCCGATTTGATCGAGACCGATACGTTCGGGGCGACCTCGATCGCTCAGGGCGAGTTCGGACTCCAGGACCACGCATACGAGATGAACCGGACCAGCGCAGAGCTCGCGCGCCGCGTCTGTGATGAATTTACCGGGCGCACGCCTGAGCGCCCCCGCTTCGTAGCGGGCTCCATCGGGCCGCTCCCGATCACCCTCGCAGTAGGAACGGATGTAGATGACCCGGCGCATCGCACGCACACCTTCGACCAGGTGCGCGACGCCTACGCCGAGCAGGTTCGCGGCCTATGGGACGGGGGTGCGGACATCCTACTCGTCGAGACCGTATTCGACTCACTGAACGCGAAGGCTGCGATCGTTGCGATTCTGGACACATTCGAGGAGCGAGGAGCTCGCCTGCCCGTTTTCGTTTCGGTGACCTTCGCAGACAAGAGCGGGCGCAATTTGTCGGGCCAGACGATCGACGCCTTCTGGCTCACCGTCAAACACGTGTCGCCTGTTTGCATCGGCCTCAACTGCGGGCTGGGAGCTGCGGAGGTGCGACCATATCTGCGCGAGCTGTCGTCGATCGCGGATACGCGAATCATTTGCTACCCGAACGCTGGGTTGCCGAACGCTCTGGGCGAGTATGATCAGACGCCTTCCGAGATGGCATCCCTCATCGCGGGATTTGCTGACGCGGGCTTCGTGAACGTCGTCGGCGGCTGCTGCGGATCGAACCCGGACCATATTCGAGCGATCGCGCAGGCCGTGGCAGAGAAAAGGCCACGCACGGTACCCAAGGTCGAGGCCCGCGCCCGCTATGCGGGGCTCGAGTCCTTCGAGATCACACCCGAATCCAACTTCGTGATGATTGGCGAGAGGACAAACGTCACGGGAAGCAAGCGATTCGCCAACCTGATCAAGCGCGACCAGTTCGACGTGGCCGCCGAGGTCGCGCTCAGTCAGGTGCGCAACGGGGCCAATCTGATCGACGTCAACATGGACGAGGGGATGCTCGACTCCGAAGCGGCGATCACCCGCTTCCTGAATCAGATCGGAGCAGACCCCGAGGTCGCGCGTGTGCCGATCGTCGTGGACAGCTCCAAGTGGTCGGTGATCGAGGCCGGTCTCAAGTGTGTACAGGGCCGTCCTGTGGTCAACTCGATCAGTCTGAAGGAGGGCGAAGCCGACTTCCTGGAGAAGGCGAAGCGCGCACGCCTCTACGGTGCTGCGGTCGTGGTGATGGCCTTCGACGAGGTCGGACAAGCGGAGACGGTGGAGCGCAAGCTCGAGATCTGTAAGAGAGCCTATCGGCTGCTTACGGAGAAGGCGGGCTTCGCCGGAGAGGACATCATCTTCGACCCGAACATCCTCGCCATCGGGACCGGGATCGAAGAGCATGCCGCGTTTGCCAAGAACTTCATCGAAGCGATTCCGCTCATCAAGCGAGCTTGCCCCGGCGCGCGCATCAGCGGTGGTGTGAGCAATCTCAGCTTCTCGTTTCGCGGGAACGACGCCGTACGCGAAGCGATCCACTCCGCGTTTCTCTATCACGCGATACGGGCTGGCCTCGACATGGGAATCGTGAACGCCGGCCAGCTGGCGGTCTACGAGGACATTCCGGCCGAGCTGCGCGAGCACGTCGAGGATCTCATCTTCGATCGGCGGCCGGATGCGACGGAGCGTATGGTCGAGCTGGCCGAACGGGTACGCGGCTCGGGGAAGAAGGCCGAGGTCGATCTTGCGTGGCGCGAAGGCAGTGTCGAAGAGCGAATCTCGCATGCTCTGGTCCACGGCATCGTCGATTTCATCGAGGCGGATGCTGAGGAAGCGCGACTCAAACTCGGAAGCCCGCTCGAGGTCATCGAGAGACCCATGATGGACGGCATGCGCGTCGTCGGGGACCTCTTCGGTGCCGGTAAGATGTTTCTACCCCAGGTAGTGAAGAGCGCACGCGTGATGAAGCGTGCGGTGGCCTATCTCGAGCCGTTCATGGAAGAGACGCGCCTCGCGGGAAGCAGCCAGGGGAAGCTCGTGATCGCCACCGTGAAGGGAGACGTCCACGATATCGGCAAGAACATCGTCGGGGTCGTGTTGCGCTGCAACAGCTACGAGGTGATCGATCTCGGGGTCATGGTGCCCTGTGACAAGATCCTGGATACGGCGGCGGAGGTTGGGGCCGACGTGATCGGATTGTCCGGACTCATCACCCCATCGCTCGACGAGATGGTTCACGTTGCGCAGGAGATGGAGCGGCGAGGTCTCGATCGACCTCTCTTGATTGGCGGCGCGACGACGAGTAAGCAGCATACTGCGGTGAAGGTCGCTCCAGGCTACGGGGCCCAGACCGTGCACGTCTCCGACGCGTCCCGTGCGGTCGGCGTGATGGCGGCGCTGCTCGACCCAAAGAAGCGCGAAGACTTCGCGCGCGAGAACCTGGCCAGTCAGGAACGGTTGCGTGCGGTCCACGGAAAGAAGCAGGCGAAGCCGCTGCAGAGCCTCGAGGAGGCGATCGCGGGCCGGCTCCGCCTCGATTTCGCTGCGAACCGCCCGCCAGTTCCGAGCTTCCTGGGGCTGCGAGAAGTGGAGCCGCCTCTCCTCGAGTTGCGCGACTACATCGACTGGACCTTCTTCTTCAGCGCGTGGGAGCTCAAGGGGCGGTTTCCGAAGATCTTCGATCATCCCGAGCACGGCGCCGCAGCTCGGGAGCTCTTCGACAACGGCCAGGAGCTACTCGACCAGATCATCGAGCATGCGTGGATCCAGGCGAAGGGAGTCTACGGGTTCTGGCCGGCGAATGCCGAAGGGGAGGATCTCGTGCTCTATCGCGACGAGTCTCGCGAGGTCGAGATCGTGCGCTTCCCCATGCTCCGACAGCAGGAGCGGCGGGAGGCGGCACGCGCGTCGCGCTCGCTCGTCGACTTCGTGGCGCCGGTGGAGAGCGCCGTCCCAGACTACGTGGGAGCTTTCGCCGTGACCGCCGGCTTGGGGGCCGAAGAGCTGGCGCGGCGCTTCGAAGCAGAGCATGACGACTACCGGGCGATCCTGGTGAAGGCATTGGCGGACCGTCTGGCGGAAGCCTTTGCAGAGTACCTGCACGCGCGCGCGCGGCTCGACTGGGGTTACGAACGTGAGGCAGAGTATTCGCAGGACGAGCTACGTGCCGAGAGCTTTGCTGGGATCCGTCCGGCGTTCGGCTATCCCGCGTGTCCAGACCATAGTTCGAAGGAGGCGCTGTTCGAGCTGTTGGGAGCGCGTTCCCTGGGGATGGAGCTGACCTCGAGCTATGCGATGTGGCCTGCGGCCAGTGTGAGCGGTCTGTATTTGTCCTCACCCGACGCGCGCTACTTCAATGTGGGTCGCATCGGTCGCGACCAGGTCGTTGACTACGCGCGCCGCAAGGAAGTGGAAATCGGCGAAGTCGAACGCTGGCTGCGTCCGAATCTGGGATACGATCCGGACGCGTCGGAGTGACGAGCGCCCTGTTTCGTGTGTACGGTGTGCGGCTCGAACGTCTACTGGCCCGCGCGGCGGCGGTCCTCTTCGTCGATTCGGGCAGCATCTCGCGAGAGTGCGGCGAGTAGCTCGGCCGTGGTGCGATTTACCAGGAGCTCGGCAGCCGCGAGCTCCTTGCGAGGATCGTAGGTCTGAAAGAGGTGCCGGACGGAGGCCTTCGAGCTGTAGCTTCCCACCACATCGTCCTTGCGTGTGATCCGTGCTTCGACATAGAGCGTGTAGTCCTCTTGCTGATAGAACACGAACCGAAACGGCAGGAAGGCATTGGCGAGAAACGCTTTCCAGAAATTGCTGTTCGGATCGTACAGCTCGTCGCGTACGGAGAGGCGTAGCTCCCAGCGCGGATCGAAGCCATCGGGAATCGGATAGATGATGCCCACGAATAGCTGAGCGTCGCGAAGTGCCTGCGCGAATCGGTCCATGAAGGTCTGCTCGACGAGTCGCTTCGCCTCGAAGGCCTGGACATCGACCGCTAGGGTCAGCGCAACCGGGGTTGCTGGGGGGATCAGCGAAGGCACGGGCTCTTCGTCGAGGGGTATGACATCGTGTGCACACGCGAGCAGACAAGCCAGTGCAAGGGCTGCAAGGGCAGGGCGAAGGGGGCTCCACAGTCGCCGAGCGACCCGCGGGTATCGCTCGGGTTGCTGAGCGTCCGAGCGCCTGGAAGGAGGCGCCGGACGAATGGGAGGAGGCGCGGGAGGACGCGTAGACATGGATGACCTTGCTCTCGGCACCCGGCCAGAATAGCAGTGCCGACGGGGAACTTCGACGAGATGGATGGCCCACGAATCCGCGAGCTGGCGCGCCGCGTTGGATTCGATCGCTCTGGCGTTGCGCGTGTGGAGTCCTATCCCGAGCTGACGCGAGTCCGTGACTGGGTCGCGCGCGGCTATGCAGCCGAAATGCGCTACATCGAGCGGCGGCTCGAGGAGCGCGAAGATCTCACGCGCGTACTCCCGGGTGCGCGCAGTGTGATTGTCGTCGGGATGGCATACGACCGAGGTCAGCCGGACTCGTCGAGCGACCGCCCCGCAGGCACCGGCTGGGTGTCGCGCTACGCCTGGGGCGCGGACTATCACGAGCTGCTCCTGGAGCGCCTCGAGCGACTGCGCTCCGCGTTGCTCGAACGGTTCCCGGAAGCGAGCTTCAAGAGCTACGTCGACACGGGGCCGATTCCGGAGCGTCTGCTGGCCGAGAAGGCGGGCATCGGATTCGTTGGCAAGAACACGTGCATCATCGACACGGCCCTCGGCTCCTACCTGTTCTTGGGAGTGTTGCTCACCGACTTGGCGCTCCCCCCGGACGAGCCCGTTCCCGATCGCTGCGGGACCTGCAGTGCCTGTCTCGACGTGTGTCCGACAGGAGCCTTCCCACAGCCTCGGGTGCTGGATGCGCGGCTCTGCATTGCGTACTGGACGGTGGAGAAGCGCGGCGAGCTCACGGAGGCGGAGGCTGCGGCGACGGGCGCGCATGTCGCCGGCTGCGACCTGTGCCAGGAGGTGTGTCCATGGAATCGCAGGCGCAAGCGTCCGCTCTCGGGGGAGCCGGCCTTCGATCCGCGCCCGGGGTGGTACGCGCCCGACCTACGCGAACTGCTCGAGCTCGACGAGGCTGCGCTTCGGGAGCGTCTGCGAGGTTCTGCAATCCGGCGCAGCAAGCCCGCCGGCGTGCGACGCAATGCGCTCATCGCGGCTGCGAACCTGGGTCGTCGCGAGCTCGTTCCCTTGATTCGCCCGTACCAACACGATGCGGATCCGGGAGTGGCTGCGGCAGCGCGCTATGCCCTCAGGAGGCTCGCGTCGCCTCTAGGAGATACTGCGGGAAGTCCGACATGACGCCATCGACGCCGCTCGCGAGCAGCGCTCGGATCTCGCGGGGATCATTGATCGTCCAGACGTGCACGAAGAGCCCCAGCTGTCTCGCTGCCTCGAGCATCTCCGGTGTGATCAATTCGCGGCCCAGCGCGCGGGGCGGGATCTGCAAGGCGTGTCCCCGGGGCTCGAATGCGTCTATCTTGCCCGCGTCGAGTGCGGCGTAGAAGAGCATCACGTCTTCGCGCGAAGAGCCGAGTGCCGTGCCCGCCGCAGAGGAGCGGATCTCGTCCAGGATCGAGTCCTCCTCGGCGGCCAGCAGTGTTCTCTGGCACGCATCGTGTCTTCGGAGCAGGTCGACTACGAGGTCTACGACCGGGGGGTCTGCCTGTTTGATCTCCAGATTGATGCGGACGTTCGGGAGCTGAGTAAGCACCTCGGACAACCGGGGGATGCGGACGCCGGTGTCCCGGAACGGGAAGCGGATGCCGTCGGAAGAGAACCGGTAGCCGGCGTCGAGCTGTTCGAGCTCTGCGAAGCGGTGCTCTCGGATCAGACCCCTGCCATTCGTCGTGCGCTCCAGGGTCGGGTCGTGGCAAATGACGATCTCGCCATCGGCCGTCGCGTGACAGTCCATTTCCAGGTAGACGAGTCCTGCGGCCCGTGCTCGCTCGAACGCGACCAGCGTGTTCTCCGGTGCGAGCCCCGAGGCGCCGCGGTGCGCAAAGAGGTGAGGTCGTGTGACGTCGAAGTATGGATGCATCCGGCTACGGTAAGCGCCGCCTGGGGTGCTTGACAACTGCAGCCAGAGCGCGAGCATCGACTTCCCTTCGAGAGGTTCCACGGATGTGTGTGCTGACGCGAGAGGTCATTCTGAGAGAGATCGAAGCCGGCCGCGTACGGATCGATCCGTTCTGCCCCACGCAGGTGGGAGCGGCTTCGATCGATTTGCACCTGGCGGAGGAGATCCGAGTGCCGCTCGCGAACGTCGCGGGTCCGCTGGCGCTCACCGATGACTCCGATCCCCACGAACAGACCGAGCTGCTGAAGATCCACGATTGCTTCGTGCTCGAGCCGGGTCAGACGATCCACGGGGTTACGACCGAGCGCATCGAGCTTCCGCCCGACCTCTGCGGTTGGCTGGAGGGACGTAGCCGGACTGCCCGCTTCGGGCTGACTGTGCACGCCACATCGGGCTTCGTGCACCCAGGCGTGCGAAACCGACAGGTGCTGGAGATGACGAACGTTTCCAATGTCGCGCTCGCCTTGCATCCGGGTATCCGAATCTGTCAGATCGTGCTCGAGCGGACCGAGGGAGAGGCGATCTACGACGGCCGCTTTGCGACCCAGACGCGTCCGTGAGGGCAGTCGTTCAGCGAGTGACGCGCGCGCGTGTGGACGTTGGCGAAGAGTGCGTCGGAAGCATCGAGCACGGCGTGTTGGCACTCGTGGGAGTCGCGGACGGAGACGTCGCGAAAGACGTCGAGCGCATGGCCGACAAGCTGGTGCATCTGCGCATCTTCTCGGACGCAGAGGGACGAATGAACCACTCTCTGCTCGATGTCGGAGGGGAGCTGGTCATCGTGTCACAGTTCACCTTGCTTGGAGATTGTCGCAAGGGACGCCGCCCGAGCTACAACGCAGCGGCCGCTCCAGAGGTCGCGCGCAAGTGGATCGACGTGTTGGTCGACCTGGTGCAGCGGAAGGGCGTTCGAGTGGCGACAGGGCGATTCAGGGAACAAATGAGGGTAGAACTCGTGAACGACGGGCCGGTCACCTTGCTTCTCGACACGTGCGGGGAATTTTAGTTTATTTCCGGACATGAACACTCAGTCATCCCCAATCGGGTCTCAGGGTTCTCCAGTATTCGTCGCGCACTCCCGGCTTCGGTCGATCTCGGTCGATCTCCCGCGCCGTGCGCGTGTCTGCGGTCTGGCTCTGGCTCTCGTGCTCGTGGCCGCGGGTCCGGCGCACGCGGCTCAGCGCACCGTCTGGGGGGAGGCCGGGATCGGGTTCCTGTCGGTGCTTGCGTCCGCGGTGTACGGACCGGTCAAGGTGCTCTACGCGGGCGCTGGCGCGCTCACCGCGGGCTTCGCCTATGCCCTGAGCGGGGGCCAGCCGGAGCTCGCGCAGGTGCTGTTGGCGCGCTCTCTGCGTGGGGACTACTTGGTCACATCAGAGCATCTGGGGGGAGAGCGACCTCTCGTCTTCGTCGGGCGAGACCCCGCCCTGGATCCCCCGCTCGATTCTCAACCGTCCGATGCCTACCCGTACTGAGGGCGGCGGCGCTCCCCGAGCCTTTCCCCGCGCGTATCGAGCGCCCGGTCGGTATAGAACGCTCCGTCGAATCGGGCGCGTGCTGCTGGCGGTGGTTGCCTTCGGTCTCTCGGGTGGATGCGGCGAGCGTTCCGAGTCGGATGGATTGCCCGCACCAGACTTCGCGCTCGAGCGCATCGGCGGTGGTCAGCTCTCGCTCACCGAGCTCCAGGGAAAGCTGGTCCTCTTGGACTTCTGGGCAACCTGGTGCGTTCCGTGCGTCAAGGCGATCCCCGAGCTGAACGCGGTCTACGCTGCGCGCCGAGAAGAGGGAGTCGAGGTCGTGGGGATTGCCGTCGAGGATCTCGAAGCCGACGAGCTCGCCGTCTGGGTCGCAGACAAGGGGATCGAGTACCCGGTCGTGCGTTCCGACAGCGGTCTGGCTGAGGCGTATGGGGCCTTCGAGTTCCCTCAGCATGTTCTGGTGTCGCGCGATGGCAAGATCCTCGAACAGCTCCAGCCGGGTGTACACACACGCGAGGAGCTGGACGAACTGATCAACCGCCACCTGAACTAGCGCCGCGCACTCAAGAGCTCGACACGCAGGGTCGATTCTGGGAGTGCGAAGGCGTGCTGGGAGCAGGTGCAGCTGGAACGCCTCGCCGCGACTCCCACGGAGAGGCGATGAAGCCCGAGGAAGTCGAGCGGAGCTTCTCCGCCGACCAATGCATTCTCGAACACGGTGCGAGCGTACGCGAACTCTACATCGTTCGGTCGGGGACCGTGCGAATCGAGGCGCGCGATGGGCGCGTGGCGCGCCGGCTCGCCGGGGGGGCCGTCTTCGGCGAGATCTCTGCGATTCTCGGCCAGGCGAGTCCGTATTGCGCGATTGCCGACGATGACGCCGTCGTTCTCGTGCTCGACCTGCCGCTCCTGAATCGCATGTGTCGAGAGAGCGCGGAGTTCTCGATGCGCATGATCCGTCACCTCGCGTCGGAGTGGATGCGGGAGATCGACGGGAGCGGAGAGTCCGGCGGCGATACGGCGACGCTCGCTGGCGTGCTCCTGCGGCGGCAGGTCTCGCAGGGATCGGGTCCCGTGGCCGACTGTCTTGCGGAGCTCGCAGCCGAGGCGCGGCTGCCCATGGTCGTAGCGTATCGAGCGCTGCACGAACTGCTCGATCGCGGCTGGGTACAGCTGACCGAGGATCAGCTGACCGTCGTGTCGCCCGAGTCGCTCGAAGCGCTGATCAGCTGATCTGCGCGCACCCGAGGCTTCCGCCGAGCGTGGGGCGAAACGGCGAAGCGCTTGCTGTCACGGAGGATTTGGGGTGAACTAGTCCCCGATGCAAGCACCTCGTTCCTCCTCGTCGCCGTCGTTGGCCCAATCGCTGCCGGGATCCCCTCCGTCTCGTCGCTGTCCCGCTTGGTTTGCCGGTCTGTCGGCGCTGCTCCTCGGCCTGACCGTCAGCTTGGCGGCCCAGGTCGCGTGGGCGCAGGACGACCGCTTTCAGCCGGTTCCCGGCGTGCCCTACAACATCTCCGCAGATCAGGTCGTGTACGAGCAGGAACGCGATCTGTACGAGCTCGATGGCAATGTGCGGGTTTCGCAGCAAGGACGCGTCCTGACAGCGAACTGGCTGATCTTCAGCGCACAGACGAACGTGGGCGTCGCCTCCGGAGACGTGGTCATCCGAGATGGCTCCGACGTGATTCGGGCCGAGTTCGCCTGGGTCGACCTGATCGAGGTCCGTATCCTGGCGGAGCAGGCCACGGTGGACGCCGCGGCGCCTGGATTCTTCATCACGAGCGATGAGATCGAGAAGCTCGGTCCCGACGCCTACCGCATCGATCGGGGCATGTTCACGACGTGTCGCTGCCCGCCTGGCAAGGGCCGCAGGCCCTGGGAGATCACCGCGTCGTCCACGAACCTGACCATGGGCGGCTACGCGGTGGCCAAAAACGTCACCTTCCGGACCCTGGGGGTCCCGATCCTGTATACCCCCTATTTCATTTTTCCAGTGAAGACGGAGCGTCAGAGTGGCTTCCTGATTCCTTCGGTCGGGACCAGCTCACGTGGCGGCACGGACATCCGCACTCCATTCTTCTGGGCGGTTCGCGATGACGTCAACCTGACCTTGACCCCGATCTATATGGCGAAGCGGGGTGTGAAGCTCGATGCCGACCTCGAGTACGTCTTCGGCGAAGAGGGTTACGGCGAGGGCGGCTTCGCCGTGCTTCCCGGAGACGATGAGATCGACGAGGGCGATCCCACAGAGCGCTTCTCGGACGACCGATACGCGTTCTGGCTGCGCCACGAGCAGCCGCTGGGAGCCGGCACCCGCTTCGGAGCCGACCTGCGCCGCATCAGTGACAACCAGTTCCTCCTCGACTTCGACAACTTCGGTCAACGTCTCGAGAGCGCGCGTTTCCTGGAGTCCTCGGCTTGGCTCACCCGCTTCCGCGAGGGCATGTACACGGGGATCGAGGCAACCTTGCTCGACGACCTTCAGAGCCCCAACGATCTGGACCGCGACGATGCGTTCCTTCAGCGCCTGCCCGACGTCAACGTGAACCTCATGCCTCGAACCCTCTCATTCGGGGAGACGGTCCTGCGAGGCGCGCTCGACTTCCGATACACCTACTACTATCAGAAGGACGAGCTCGACGAACTACGAGGCAACAGGCCCGTGAACGGGCAGTTCTTCGATACCGGACCGGATGGCCTGTTCGATCAGGACGAACCGAATCGGGCCGGGATCTTCAATGGTGCCGACAACAGTGCCGACAATGGCAATCGCCCGCGCGGTGGCGAAGGCGACGGGATCTTCCAACCGGGAGAGCTGCTGGCGGATCGCGGGCACCGAGTAGACGTGTATCCGCGCCTAGCATTGCCCTTTCAGTGGGGCGGGATCGAGACTCTGTCCGAGGTGGGCTATCGCGATACGTTGTACTTCGCCGAAGAGGCGGGCTCCGACCACAGAGGCATCGTCACCGGACGCATCGATGCGCGGATGCGGGTCAGCCGCGATTTTCAGCTGGGCGACGTCGGCCTGCGGCACCAGATCGAGCCTCGCATCGGCTTCACGTATCTAAACGCGCAGGACCAGACGGGAAATCCGCTCTTCGTTCCCGCAGCCTCCATCCGCGCCGAGCGTTTGATCGACGCAGATCCACGGCTGCTCTTGCGCAATCCGACCGATCGTGTGGATGACGCGCGCTTCCTCAATTTCGCAATCAGCAATCGCATCTTCGGCTCGGCGCTGCTTCCTGGAGCGGCACCGCGCGAGCTCGCGGAGTTCCGTGTAGGTGGAGGCTACGACTTCCTCGACAAGCGTCCTTCCAACGTGTTCCTGGACGCGGCTCTGACTCCGAACCCCAATGTTCGCGTCAGCGCGGACCTCGGGTACGATCCCAAGGAGACCCGGGTGGAGGAGGCGCTGGTGTCGCTGTTCGTTGCCGGGGATCTCGGCTCCTCGTCTCGTCAGACCAGTGCGGTGGTCTCATATAACTATGTGCGAGATCGCGCATCCGTGTTCGAGAACTTCCTGCGCGACGACGATGCCTTCGAGCGCTTCGAGCGCAATCTCGAGCGGATCAATCAGGTGAACATCGCAGGCAACTGGGCGGTGGCCAACCGGCTGGATCTGTTCCTGGGAGGCTTCCTCTCCTTCGAGGAGACCTCTACTCGGAACGGTTCGCTCGGCTTCCGCTTCTACTCGGCGTGCGATTGTTGGCAGTTCATCGGTATGGTCCAGAAACGTCTTCGGCCCGACGAGACGCGCTTGATGTTCGAGATCCGTTTGTCGGGTCTCGGACGCGAGACTGGCACTCAGTCGTTGGCGCCTCAGTTCTTTCGCTGAGGGCGAGAGTGCCGCATCCGTCATTCCGGGTTGAATCCCCCTCCTCCTGTGTTCCTGCACGGTGTAAGGTGTCGACGTTGACTGAGTCGAGCCGCTGTGGAAAGCTCGGACGACGATGAAGGTAGGTCCATGGTGCGTCCGAGTCGGGAAGAATTCGCGCAACTTGCGCAGCGGCACCTTGCCGTGCCCGTCGTCCGCGAGGTTCTCGCCGACCTCGTAACTCCACTAGCGTGCTTCCTCAAGCTCGACGACGGCAAGACTGCCTTCCTGTTCGAGTCCGTCGAGGATGAAGGGCGCTGGGGGCGATACAGCATCGTCGGGGTTGGAGCCCGGGCGACCCTGACCAGTCGCGGAAGTGACTTGGCCATCCAACGCGGCGAAAGCCATGAGAGCGTGGAGCTTCCGCGCGACCGATCCCAGGACCCACTTGAGTTCGTGCGCCAGCTACTCCGCGAGCTCAAGCCTGCGGAGCTGCCTGATCTCCCGCCCTTCGCTGGCGGGGCTGTCGGCTACGTGAGCTACGACTGGGTGCGGTACATCGAGCGGCTGCCCGATGCGAACCCGGACACGCTCGCCTGCCCAGATGTGTTCTTCCGGTTTCCCGAGCGCTTGCTGGTTCATGATCGACTTCGCGATCGCCTGACTCTGATCCAGATTGCCGAGATCGATGACCCCGCATCGGCAGATCGTCTGTATGACAAGGCGATCCGGGAGCTCGACGACTTCGGTCGGCAGCTCGCGGGCCCGCTTCGGTCCCAGACGAAGTCAGTGTGTATGAGCAGCCCTCCGCACACGACCCGCACGCCCGAGTTTCAGTCCAACTTCTCGCGTGAGGACTTCTGTGCGGCGGTCGAGCGAGCGCGCAGCTACATCCAAGCGGGCGACATCTTTCAGGTCGTCCCGTCCCAGCGACTTACGTTGCCCCTGCGTTGTGACCCCGTCTCGATCTATCGCTGGTTACGCATCGTCAATCCCTCGCCCTACCTCTTCTTCATGCGCTGCGAGGAGCGGGTCATCCTCGGCTCCTCGCCCGAGGTTCTCGCGCGCCTCGAGGGCGAAGAGGGGGACGCCCGCGACATCGCACTGCGCCCGATCGCTGGAACTCGGCCACGTGGAGAGACGGCCGAGGAGGATTCAGCTTTCGAGCGTGAGCTGCTGGCCGACCCTAAGGAGCTCGCGGAACACATCATGCTTGTCGATCTGGGGCGCAACGATTTGGGTCGCGTGGCCGAGACTGGATCCGTGCGCGTGGACCAGCTGCAGGTGATCGAGCGCTATTCGCACGTGATGCACATCGTGTCGAACGTGCGCGCGCGCCTGCGCGAGGGCTGTGACGCAGTGGACGTCCTGCGAGCGACGTTTCCGGCGGGCACCTTGTCCGGCGCGCCCAAGATTCGCGCCATGGAGATCATCGACGAGCTCGAACCGGAGCGACGCGGGCTCTACGGGGGAGCGGTCGGCTACATCGACTACTACGGGCGCATGGACATGTGCATCGCGATCCGCACGATGTTGATCCAGGACGACAAGATCTATATTCAAGCCGGAGCCGGGATCGTTGCCGATTCCGATCCCGAGCTCGAATATGAAGAGACATTGCACAAGGCAGGTGCGTTGATCCGTGCGGTCTCGCTCGCGGAGGATGAGAGCGCATGAAGATTCTGATCATCGACAACTACGACTCGTTCACCTTCAACTTGGTGCAGTACCTCGGGGAACTGGGAGCAACCTGCGACGTCGTGCGCAATGATGCGATCTCGGTCGAGGCCATCGGGGAGAGATCCTGCCAGGGATTGGTCGTTTCACCGGGGCCGTGCACCCCGCGAGAGGCTGGGATCAGCGTGGCCGCGATCCAGCGCTACGCAGGGGTGATCCCGATCCTCGGGGTTTGTCTCGGCCATCAGTCGATTGGCGCCGCCTTCGGGGCACGTGTCGTGTCTGCACAGCGGCTGATGCACGGCAAGACCTCCCAGGTTTCCCACTGCGGAGAAGGGATCTTCGAGGGCCTCCCGAATCCGTTCGTGGCGACGCGCTATCACTCGCTGTCGGTCGAGAAGAGCTCGCTTCCCGAGGTCCTCGTCGAGACGGCGTGTACAGAGGACGGGGAGATCATGGGGCTGGTTCACAGAGAGCACCCGGTGTACGGAGTGCAGTTCCATCCGGAGTCCATCCTGACGACGCAGGGCAAGCCCTTGCTGCGGAACTTCCTCCTTCGGGCCGATCGGTTCGCGTCCGCCGCATGATCGAGCAAGCGCTGCGGGACGTAATTGGTGGAGCGCAGCTCTCATCCGAGAGGATGGGGCAGGTGATCGTTTCGATGATGACCGAAGACGTTGATGCGCGCGTCTGTGCGGCGCTGCTCGCAGCTCTGCGCATGCGCGGAGAGACCCTCGACGAGCTGGTTGGAGCTGCGGAGGCGACTCGCCGGCTCGCTCTGCCCCTACCGAAGGCACCGGCGGGTGCGATCGATACGTGCGGTACCGGCGGCGATGGCCCCAACACCTTCAACATTTCGACCGCAGCGGCGCTCGTGGTCGCCGCTGCGGGGACGCCCGTCGCCAAGCACGGCAATCGACGCGCCACCAGCCTGTGTGGCAGTGCAGAAGTGCTCGAGGCGCTCGGCGTGCCGCTCGATCTGGCACCCGAACGCATGGCGGTCTCCGTAGAGGTGAACGGGATCGGGTTCTTGTTTGCGCGCGTCTGTCATCCCGCCTTCGGAGCGATCGCTCCCCTACGCGCCGCGCTGCCGATTCCGACCCTGTTCAACCGACTGGGTCCACTGGTGAATCCGATGCGCGTGCGCCGGCAGCTGCTCGGTGTCGGATCGGCCGAGCAGGCGGAGCTGGCGCTGGAGGCGCTCGTCAGACTCGGTAGCGAGCGAGCGTGGGTAGTTCACAGCGAGGACGGGCTCGATGAGATCTCCAGCTGCGCACCCACGCATGTCCATGCTCAGGTAGAGGGTCGCAGAGAGAGCTTCACGATCGATCCCGAGAAGTTTGTCGCCGGTGCCCATCTGGACGACCTCGCAGGAGGGGATGCGGCCGCGAACGCCGAAATCATTCGCCAGGTTCTGGCTGGCGCTCCTGGACCGGCGCGCGACGTGGTCGTGCTCAATGCGGGCGCTGCCCTGTACGTCGCAGGGAATCCCGCCGCGGACGATCTGGCGGCGGGCGTTGCGCTGGCCCAACGCATGCTCGACTCCGGCGGGGCCCAGGCCAAGCTCGAGCAGTGGGTCGGGTGGTGCCGCACGGAGCGCGCCGGCGCCGGAGGGCCCGCATGACCGTGCTCGATCGGATTCTCGAGCGAAAGCGCGACGAGGTGGCAGCCCTGCGGGGGTCGCTGCGGGCCAAGGAGCTCGCTGCTCGCGCTCGCGAGGCTGTTTCCGCGCGGGGGTTCCTGCGGGCGATCCAGGTGGGCAGCGCGCCGGTAGTGATTGCCGAGTTCAAGCGGGCGTCTCCCTCGAAGGGGATGATTCGCGCCGGCGCCACCCCCGAGGAGATCGCCAAGGCGTATGCGGAGTCGGGTGCGGCCGCGATGTCGGTTCTCACGGATCGTGACTTCTTTCAGGGGGGACTCGATGATCTCGAACGCGTCCGTGCGGCGGTCGAGCTGCCCCTCCTACGGAAGGACTTCATGATCGACGAGCTTCAGGTGGTCGAGGCTCGGGCGCACGGTGCCGACGCGATCCTGCTCATCGTGGCGGCGCTCGGTGACGGCCAGCTGGCCGATCTTTCGGCGGCTGCCGCGGCTCATGGGCTCGACGTGTTGGTCGAGGTACACTCGCTCGAGGAGCTCGAGCGGGCGCGCGCTCTGGGTGCGGAGCTCGTCGGCGTCAACAACCGCGACCTACGCACCTTCGTGACGGACGTCGGCGTCACCCGGCAGCTGTTGCCTCACGCGACCGGCCTCACCTTGATCAGCGAGAGCGGGCTCGACGAGCCTGCCGTGGTCGCGGAGCTGTCGCGGGAGGGCGTACGCGGCTTTCTGATCGGCGAGGCGCTCATGCGTGCCCCCGATCCCGGGGCCGAGCTGCGGCGAATGCGGGGCGCCCCATGACGCAGCTCAAGGTCTGTGGCCTGACCCGCCCAGAGGACGTAGAGGCGTGTCTCGCGCTCGAGGTCGATGCGCTGGGGTTCAACTTCGTTCCCGGCACTCCGCGTGCGCTCGAGTTCGAGCTCGCGCAGCAGCTGTGCGAGCTGGCGCGCGGTCGGGCTCGCTGTGTCGGTGTGTTCCAGGATGCACCACTCGGGCAGCTCCTCGAGCAGGCGGAGCGACTCGGGCTCGATTGTGTGCAGCTGCATGGGGCCGAGCCTCCCGAGTACGCGAGCGCGATCGGGTGGCCCGTCATCAAGGTTCTGGCGGGAGACCCGCAAGGCATCGAGGGCGCCGATCTCTATCCACGTGCGGAGCTGCTCATCGATCACCCGTCAGGAGGGGGGAGCGGTCGTTCGTGGAAGCTGGAACTGGCCCTAAAGCTCGTCGAAGCCGGACGCCAGGTGTGGATCGCCGGAGGGCTTGGGCCGGACAACGTTGCCAGCGCGATTCGCTCCGTCTGGCCCTTCGGCGTCGATGCGTGCTCTGGTCTAGAGAGCGCGCCCGGGGTCAAATCCCGCGAGAAGCTGGAGCGATTCGTGAGTGCGGCGCGAGCCGTGGAGGCCGGCGTGGATCAGGGGCGTTCGCGCAGCCAGTCAGCGTAGAGCTCGCGCACGGTTTGCTCGGTCTTCTCCCAGGGGCCCGAGTTGTCGATGATGACGTCGGCGTGTTCACACTTCTCGTCGATCCCGAGCTGAGAGCGCAGCCGGTTCTCGACCGCATCAGGCTCGAGCCCATCGCGCGCCGCGACGCGCTCGAGCTGCAGTTCTCGCGGCGCGTAGACCAGCACGATGTGGTCGAACGGCAACGTTGCGCCAGCCCCACGCCCAGCCAATCGACCTTCGATGAGTAGCGGGATGTCGAGCACGATCACCTCATACCCGGCCTCTGCATCTGCCTGGAGCCGAGCGCGTAACTCCTCGAGGACCATGGGATGGATGATCTGATTGAGACGTTGGCGCGCGCTGGCGTCCCGGAAGACGAGCTCGCCCAGGCGCGCCCGATCCAGTGCGCCCGCAGGGTCGAGATACTCGGCTCCGAAGGTTTCAGCGATCCTTTCGAGGGCCCGTCCTCCCGGAGCTTGGAGCTCGTGCACGATCTCGTCGGCGCATTCTACCGCTGCACCGAGGCGGCGTAGCAGATTAGCTACGCATGTCTTGCCGGTACCGATCCCGCCCGTCAGTCCGATGACCCATGAATTCCCGAGACTCATGCAGTGTGCCCCTCCGGCCGAAAGTATAGCCGCGTGCGAGAGTACCTCTTGGAAGTCCTGGCCAGAGCTCGGGAATTGGATTCCGGTGTGTTGGCAAGCGCAGTTGCCTGGGGTATAGTCGGCGCACTTTGTGAGGAGCCGCGGTACCCGCGGCCACGAAGGTCGTTCCGATTTCATGGCCTTGGCCGGATCCTGCCGGCGAGGCGCAGAGGGCGCGCGGATTCCCGCGAGCTGGCTGGCGGAGCGGGCGCGAAGAGGCGAAAGTGGTCGAACGGCCAATGGCTTGGTCGAACGCCCACTGGCCGACTGGGCTGCTCGTACTTCAGCGGCGCGCGTCGTGCTGGAACGATCGTCGTTGGCTCGGCAGGGAGATCGGGACGTCCGAGGGTCGGACGCCGCCGGACGCGGATAGCTTGCTCATGTCGAAACTAGAACATCGAGCTGCTTCGTGCGCCAAGCCCGATGCGTATTGCACGATTGCAGAATCGCAGGTTGATGGTTCGACTGGACATGAGCGTCTGCCGACACGGCTGCCAGCTCAGCTGGCCCAAGGAATGCGTGGCAATTCTTCCATGAGTTTCCCAATTCGCCGTAGCCCCGAATTCGTTTGAGCGACCCCACGCAGGAGATCCAGAAGCTCCGCGCGGAGATCGATGCGATCGACGATCGCATCTTGGAGTTGCTCGGCGAGCGTGCGACGCGGAATGCTGCGATCGGTGCACTCAAGGCCGATAGCAACGCATCCGTCTTCGTGGCGAGTCGCGAACTCGAGATCTTCGAGCGTCTCGAACGTCAGAACTCTGGAGACTTCCCGACCGCTGCGATCCGCAACGTATTTAGGGAGATCTTGTCGGCCTCGCGGGCCCTGCAAAAGGGGGTACGCGTCGCCTATCTCGGTCCGCAAGGGACGTATACCCATCAAGCTGCACTCCAGCAATTTGGTCGCATGTCCGAGTTCGTGCCGACCGCGTCGATCGGCGACATCTTCTCGGAGGTCGAGGCTTCGGGGTGTGAGTTCGGTGTGGTGCCCGTCGAGAACTCGAGCGAAGGGGTGGTCACGAATACGCTCGATCTCCTGGTGGACTCGCCTCTCTGCATCTCGGCGGAGATCCTGCTCCCGATTCGTCACGAGCTCTTGTCGCGGACTGGATTGTTAGCCGATGTCAAGGCGGTCTGTTCGCACCCGCAGGGGCTCGCGCAGTGCAGGCAGTGGCTCGAGCTGAATCTGCCGGGTGTGCCGCTCCTCCCGACTCCGTCCACCGCGCAGGCCGCCGAGCGGGCCAGCCGCGACGAGAGCGTTGCAGCGATCGCGAGTTCGGTGACCGCTGGTCTCTACGGTCTCGAGGTCATCAGCTCGGGCATCGAGGATTATCGTGGGAACACGACGCGCTTCCTCGTGTTGAGCAAACGTCCGCCCCCGCGAAGCGCGCGCGACATCACGTCGATTCTGTTTTCGACCCGCCGCGACGAATCGGGCACGTTGTACCGCGCGCTCGAGCCGTTCGCGCAACACGGGGTCAATCTGACCCGGATCGAGTCGCGCCCGACGAAGGTGCGCGCATGGGACTACGTCTTCTTCTGTGACTTCGAGGGGCACGTCGACGACGAGCCGGTGGCCGCCGCGATCGCGATGCTGCAGGCCCGATGCCAGTTCCTGAAAGTGGTCGGTAGCTATCCTCGGGCGGATCCGTCGTGAGCGAGATTCTGGGTCGCATTCGGGCGCATATTGGCGACTTGAGCGCCTACCCACCCGGGAAGCCGATCTCTGAGCTGGAGCGCGAACTCGGGGTTTCGGGCGTGATCAAGCTCGGCTCGAACGAGTCTCCACTCGGTCCCTCGCCCCGCGCGATTCAGGCGGTGGCGGAGTCGATCGGAGAGCTCCACCGATATCCCGACGGCTCCTGTTTTCACCTGCGTGCGGCCGTGTCGAAGCAGCTCGGAGTGGCTCCCGAGAACCTGCTGTTCGGTGCAGGCTCGGACGAGATTCTCGAGATTCTGGCGAAGGTCTTCCTGAACCCAGGAGACGAGGTCGCGTACTTCTGGCCGAGCTTCGCGATGTATCCGATCGTGGCTGCGGGAATGGGTGGGAAGGTGCGGCCGGTCGAGCTCCGATCGCCCTTTGCGCTCGATCCGGAATCCCTGTGCGACGCGATCGGCCCCAACACGAAGCTCGTCTTCATCGCGAATCCGAACAATCCGACCGGGACCAGCCTGGGCCAGGCGGAGCTCGAGGTTTTGCTCCAACGCGTCCCGCAGGATGTTGTGCTCGTGCTCGACGAAGCCTACATCGAGTACATGCGACGTGACGACCGTCCGCGGACCCTCGAAGCCGTCTCGATGTATCCCAACCTCGTGGTGATGCGCACCTTCTCGAAGATCTACGGGCTGGCTGCGCTACGCGTCGGATACGCGGTCGCCGATGCGGAGCTCATTCACTGTTTGGAGCGCGCGCGACATCCCTTCAATGTGAACTCGCTGGCACAAGCTGCGGCGGAAGCCGCGATCGAGGACCAGGAGCACGTGCAGGCAGCGCGCGAGCTGACCCTGCAGGGCCTGAAGCAGCTCGAGACCGGCTTTGATGCCCTCGGCCTTCGCTACATCCCAAGCGATGCGAACTTCGTGCTCGTCGACGTCGAGGAGGACGGGCCCGCGCTCGATCGACGCCTGCAGGGGCGTGGCGTCATCGCCCGCTCTCTTGCGGCATTCGGACTTCGCCACTACTTGCGTGTGACTGCTGGGCTGCCCGAAGAGAACGCGCGTTTCCTCGAGGCGCTGCGTCAGGAGCTCGGGGGCTCGTGAGCGGCGTGGTCTTCGAGCGCCTCGCCATCATCGGCTCGGGGCTGATCGGCGGTTCTGTCGCCTTGGCCGCGCGTGAACGCGGAGCGGCGCACCAGATCCGCGTCGTGGATCGGAGCGAACTTCCCGGATGTGAGTTCGATCAGCTCCCTCTCGCCGAGGCAGCCGCCTGGGCCGATGGTATCGTCGTGGCCGTTCCGGTCTGCGCCGTCGACGCGGTCTTCTGCGAGCTTTCGAAACATGTGAGCGACACCGCGCTCGTTACGGACACGGTGAGCGTGAAACGCCCGGTGGCGGATGCCGCGCGGCGTTGGCTGCAGCGGCCGGAGAAGTGCGTGGGGGCGCATCCCATGGCGGGCGGAGAGCGCAGTGGCTTCGAGCATGCTGACTCGACCTTGTTTGTGGATGCACCCTGTCTGCTCGCGCTGGCTGGATGCGAGCTCGAGGACGACGTTCAGCGAGTCGAAGCCTTCTGGCGCGCTCTCGGTGCACGCACGACGCGCCACACACCGGACGAGCACGATGGTATCGTCGCCGTGCTGTCGCACGCGCCGCACCTCGTGGCCTTCGCATTTGCACGTGGTCTGGCGGACATGGATGCACTCGAGCTCGCCGGTTCCGGGCTGCGCGACTTCCTGCGCATTGCGCGCGCGAATCCGGATCTCTGGTGCGAGATCCTCTGGGCGAACCGGGAACGGGTCGCGGCAGAGGCGGAACGCTTTCGGGCGAATTTCGACGTGTTGGTGGGTGCGTTGCACCGTGCAGATCGACCTCGACTCCTAGAGGCGATCGAGGCCGGCTGTGGCGCAGCCGAACGGTTGTGAAGGGATCAATTCATTCCAGATGGTGGAGGACAACCGCCATCGACGCTACGGAGAGACAGTCCATTGGAACGTCTTCTAGATAAGGGTAAGACATGGTAGACGGATCGCACGAGCCTCAAACGGAAACTGAAGAAAGCTTTGCCGACCTCTTCGAGCAGAGCGTTCCGGAGATCAAAGCCGGTGCAGTCGTGAACGGTACGATTCTTCGGGCCGACCCCGAGCACGTCCTCGTGGACATCGGCTTCAAGTCCGAGGGGCTCGTACCCACCTGGCAGTTCGCGAACTCCAAGGGCATCGCCGACATCGAGCCTGGCCAACGGGTCGAGGTCATGGTGGAGGAGGTCGAGAACGAGGACGGGGTCGTGCTGCTCTCCAAGGAGAAGGCCGATCGCGTTCGCGTCTGGCTCAATCTGGCCGAAGCGCACGAGAAGGACCAGCCTGTCGAGGGGGTCATCACCGGGCGAGTCAAGGGCGGCTTGCAGGTGAACCTGAACGGGGTCAATGCATTCTTGCCGGGCAGCCAGGTAGATCTTCGTCCTGTGCGCAACCTCGAGCGCGTGATCGGTGAGACCCACAGCTTCAAGATCATCAAGTTCAACCAGCGCCGAGGGAACATCGTACTTTCGCGGCGCGCATTGCTCGAGCACGAGCGACAGTCGATGCGCGAGGACACGCTCAAGGATCTGGAAGAGGGCGCGGTCGTCGAGGGGATCGTCAAGAACCTCACCGACTACGGCGCCTTCGTGGATCTGGGCGGTGTTGATGGTCTGCTCCACATCACGGACATGTCGTGGGGGCGAATCGGGCACCCCTCGGAGCTGTTCCAGGTCGGCGACACCGTCAAGGTTCGCGTGCTCCGCTTCGATCGCGACAGCGAGCGGGTCAGCTTGGGACTCAAGCAGACGCAGCCAGATCCGTGGCAGAATGTCGCTCAGCGCTATCCGATTGGCCTGCGTATGCGAGGCAAGGTGGTTTCGCTTGCGGACTACGGAGCCTTCGTGGAGCTGGAGCCTGGAATCGAGGGCCTGATCCACATCTCGGAGATGAGCTGGACCAAGCGGGTCAAGCACCCATCCAAGGTCGTTGCGATCGGGGACGAAGTGGACTGCCTCGTCCTCGACGTGGATGAAGGCGAGCGCAAGATCTCCCTCGGTATGAAGCAGATCGAGCCGAATCCGTGGACGGTGCTCGAGCAGAAGTATCCAGCGGGCACCCGAGTCACCGGCGTCGTGCGCAACGTGACAAATTTCGGTGTCTTCGTCGGGATCGAAGAAGGCATCGACGGTCTCGTCCACGTCTCCGACATCTCCTGGACGGAGAAGATCCGAGACCCGAAGGAGATGTTCAAGAAGGGAGACGAACTGGAGGCGGTTGTGCTGCGCGTCGATATGGAGAACGAGAAGTTCTCCCTCGGTATCAAGCAGATGACCCGCGATCCTTGGGAGGAGATCCCCAACAAGTACCCGGTCGGGACGAAGATTCAGGGGACGGTTACCAGCGTGGCCGACTTCGGTGCCTTCGTCGAGATCGAGCCCGGCATCGAGGGCCTCGTGTTCGCCTCGGAGGTGGGGCGCAACGTCGAGAACGTGCACGACGCAATCAAGCAGGGCCAAGAGGTCGAAGCGCTGGTCGTGCGTGTCGATGCAGCCGAGCACAAGATTGCGCTCTCGATTCGCGCGATCGACGACCGCGAGCAGCGCGAGGCGATCGAGCGTGTCAAGCAGCAGGAGCGAACGCAGAGTGCGACTCTCGCAGATCGCAGCTCCGGTCTAGAGGATCTGCTGCGGCACCTGCGACGCGACTCCGGGGATGGCAATGGGTGATCCGGTCCGACCGAGCGAGTGGGGGAAGTTCGGGATGACCAAGAGTGATCTCATCGAGCGTGTGGCCGAGCGCGTGCCGCATATCTCGAAGAAGGACACGGAGCTGGTGGTGAACACCATTTTCGACAGCATGACGGACTCGCTGCGTCGCAATGACCGCATCGAGATCCGGGGCTTCGGAAGCTTCCAGGTCAAGATTCGAGAGGCGCGTGAGGGCCGCAATCCAAAGACGGGTGCCGAGGTGAAGATTCCGGCCAAGCGAACCCCGTTTTTCAAGGTGGGGAAGGAGCTGAAGGAGCGGATCGACCAAGCGCGCGGCATCGGAGAGCCCGACGAAGAAGCCTGATCGAGCGGGTGCATCGCACGCTGCGTGTGGGATGCACCCGCTCCCAGGAGGGGACGAGATATGAGCTTCGTTCGTCTCGGGCTCGGAGCGGCGGCGGTGGTGTATGCGACCGTTTTCGCTTTGGCGAATCTCGAGCCAGTGAGTCTCGACTTGGTCTTCGCGGAGCTGGGACCGATGCCCATGGCACTTGCGGTACTCGCCGCGGTCGGTGTGGGGGCCTCGGTTTCGAGTCTCGCGTTGGCCTGGCCGGTCATGCAGGCGCGCGTCCAGCGCCGGCGCGACCTGCGACGCATCGAGGAGCTCGAACGCGAGCTCCACGGGCTGCGGACTCTGCCGCTCGCTGCCGGAGCTAGAGAGGCTAGTCGAGCCGCGGAGGCGTAGACCGAGTGGCGCTGTGGTCGTCGCACTCGCGCGACGTGCGCGCGATCGTGGGATCGCCGCTTCGGGTCGCCCTGAAGCATGTGCTGGCTGGAGACCTGGCCAGCGCGGAGGCGGTGCTCGCAGCCGCTGTGCGGGAAGACTCCTCCTCAGCGGATCTGTATCTCGCGCTGGCGAACGTATATCGGCGACGCGGCGAGATTGGGCGCGCGATTCACGTACACCAGAATCTTCTTCTTCGGCCGGAGCTTTGCGACGAGCTGCGCCGTGAGGCCCTGCTCGGTCTCGCGCTCGACTTTAGGTCGGGCGGCTTCTTGAAGAGGGCGACCGCTGCGTTTCTCGAGCTCCTCGAGGAGCTTCCGGGAGAGCTGCAGGCGCTGCGGGCGTTGGAGTCCATCTACGTCGAGGGGGGGAATTGGCTCGAGGCGATCGCGGTACGCAAGCGCATTGGCTCGGCGGATCCACGCACGCCAACGATTCGAGCGCACCTCTGGGCCGGGCTCATGCGCGAGTACCGTGCTCGAGGCCAGATTGGTGAGGCGCGCAAGGCCTTCCGACGCGCGGTGGCCGCGGATCGCCGCTGTGCGGAACCGTATCTGGTGATGGGCGACATTCGAATGGACGAGGGCAAGCCGAAGAAGGCCATCGATCTCTGGCGACGCGCCCTTCCGCTCGAGTCGCGAGCTGCCGGCGTGCTCTATATCCGCTTGTCACGCGCATTCGAAGTGGTGAGCGATGCAGACGGTTTCTGGCGCTTCATGCAGGAGCGGAGGGCAGCAGCTCCCGACGATCCCGAGGTGAGGCTCTGGTGGGCGCGCGCCGCGCTCCGCACGGGAGCCGTGGAGCGCGCAATCGCAGAGCTACGACAGCTCGTGTTGGACGAGCCCGACTGCTATCCTGCGTACGCAGAAGTCGGTAGAGCACTGCTCCGAGCCGGGAGAGAGCCGGAAGCCGTCAAGGCGTTCGAGCTCCTGTTGGAGCATCTCCCGACGACCACACCGCTCTACGGCTGCAGGAGCTGTGGGGGGAAGGACTCGATGTTGCGTTGGCGTTGCCCGCAGTGTGGAGCTTGGGACTCCTTCTCTTGAACGTGCGAAGGCTCCAGCGATCCACGATTGCGAGATATGGCGAGCGATCTCCGGTAGAGTTTGGAGGTCCGCACTCGCGTACGTCCGCCCGGATGGATCGTGCCAGCTCGAGTTGCTGTACGGGCGAATCCATGACAGGCTCGCCGAGTGGTGTCGTACCCAAAGGAATCCAATCGTCGTGTCCCTGCCAAAGTCACGCCTTTCGATTTGCCTGATCAACCCGCGCTTCGAGCCCTCGTATTGGGGATTCGACTACGCTCTGCCGCTCTATCCCGGTAATCGGCGCTCGTCGATGATGACAGGCGCTCTGCCGGCGCTCGCCGGGCTGGCGGAAGGCCACGACATCGTTTTGGTGGATGAGAACGTCGAGCCGATCGATTTCGACTCCCTTGCACAATATGACATTGTTGGTCTGACCGGGATGATCGTCCAGAAGGATCGGATGCGCGAGATCCTGCTGCGCCTGCGAGACATCGATACGTTCGTCGTCGTGGGTGGCCCCTACGCCTCCGTGGATGAGGCCTACTTCGACGGACTCTGCGATGTCCTCTTCCTCGGAGAGGCGGACACGACCTGGCCCGAGTTTCTGTCGGAGTTCGCAGCGGGGCGTCCCATTCAGGACGTCTATGAGCAGGCCGAGCGAACGGACATGGGGAAGGTGCCCATGCCGCGCTACGACCTCCTCAAGGCCAACAAATATGCCTCTGGGTCGCTGCAGTTCTCGCGTGGCTGTCCCTTCCAATGCGAGTTTTGCGACATCATCGTCACCTTCGGTCGCAAGCCACGCAACAAGCCTCCAGAGCAGGTGATCGCGGAGCTGGAGCAGATGCGGGCTGCGGGCTTCTTCTCCGTCTTCATCGTGGATGACAACTTCATCGGCAACAAGAAGCTGGCCCGCGAGCTGCTCCGGTTGCTCGTAGATTGGCAGGAGCAGAACGGATATCCCCTCAGGCTCTCGACCGAAGCGAGCATCAACCTGGCGGATGATCCCGAGCTACTCGATCTCATGTATCGAGCCAACTTCCGCTATGTGTTCATCGGCATCGAGACTCCTCGTATCGAGTCGCTCAACGAGACCAAGAAGTTTCAGAACACGCGCGGCGACTCACTCTCCGCGAAGCTCGAGCGCGTGCAGAATGCGGGACTCGACGTGTACTCCGGCTTCATCGTCGGTTTCGATGCGGACGACAAGTCCGTGTTCGAGGAGCAGTTTCGCTTCATCCAGGACAACGGGATTCAGCTCGCCATGGTTGGAATGCTGAGCGCGATCCCCAAGACACCGCTATATGCGCGCTTGGAGAAAGCCGGTCGCCTGAATCTCGACAATCCCAACTGCAACATCGTCCCAGCTCAGATGACGGCCGCGGAGCTCCAAGCCGGCTACTGGGAGCTCGTGAAGCGGCTCTATACGCCTGCCAACTTCCTCGAACGCTACTTCAAGTCCTACGAGCTGCCCGAGTATCTTCGGAAGCGCGCTGAGATCTCGCGCCGGGCGAGCGAGGGAAAGCTCTTTCCTACGCTTGCTTACGGCCTGATCCTGCTCTGGAATCTCTTCTTCGAGCTGCGTCGCGAAGGCGCACTGAAGGACGTGGGCGGGGTCTACCTGCGCTTCTTCCCGCGCAATCTGCGTCACCGTGGAGACGTGATCGGGTTTGCGCAGTTCATGAATCGCTGCGTCACCCACTGGCACTTCTACAAGTTCATTCGCGAGGCTACCGCCGGGCGCTTGAGGCGCTGGAATTCGAGCTAGCGCAGGCCGCCGGATCGCCTGGACGACCAGTACTCTCCCCAGTCGCGCAGGAAGTCGGAGCTCGACCACTGCTTGTCGAGGCCGACGCCGGCCTCGATCCGGATGCCGAACTCCTGACAGACCTCCCACTCGGGAATGTTGTGCAGGTCGGTTCGGTCGCCACCCTTGGTGAAGACGTGCGGGCGAAGGCGGCGCAGCGCCACGCACACGGTTGGGTCGTCCTCGATCTCGAAGGGGATCACGAAGTCCACCCCTCGCAGGCATGCGACGATGTTGCAGCGCGTCTCCAGATCCTGAAATGGACGCCCCTTCTTGTCCGTGAGGAAGCGGTCGCCATTGACGAGGACGATGACCGTGTCGCCGAACTTCTGGGACTCGACGATGCAGGTCGCGTGGCCGGGGTGAAGTGGGTCGAAGCCGCCCGAAGTGCAGACGATCGTGCCGAGCTCGTCACGCCGACGCTCGATCTCGTCGAAATCGACGATCTGGGCATAGGATGGTGTCCGCTGGGTCACTGGGCTTCCTCCTCGGCCGCGAACCATAACGCACGGGGCTGCGTGTGGGCAGATGCGGCCTCGCTGGCGAGGTGGATTGGCTATGCTTGGCTCGCCCCCGATCGGAAGGTCGGGCCCGCCCCGTGGAGCTCATCTCTTTGGCGGGAAGGAGCCGACAGAGTTGAGGGGGAGCGGAGGATTGCATGGATATGAGCGAGGCAGCGAGCGCACGTCGAATCGAGTTGCAGTTCGACACGGAGCCACGCGGCTACACGATCTCGCTACAGCCTGGCGGAATCGAGGAGCTGGGACACATCGTCTATCCCTACGCGCGCGGTGGAAAGTGCGCCCTCGTGGTGGATGCTGCGATTCGCGGCGGCCATGGGCGCCGCGCGGAGGCGGCGCTGCGCGACGCGGGTCTCGAGCCGGTCGTTTCCGAGCTCCCGTCGGGAGAGTCCAGCAAGTCGCTCGCTCGAGTCGAGGCGCTCTACCACCGCTGGCTCGAGAACGGGCTCGAGCGAGGCGCGCCCGTGGTCGCGCTCGGTGGCGGCGTCACAGGGGACGCGGCGGGCTTTGCTGCCGCTACCTATCTGCGCGGTGTGCCCTTCGTCCAGTGTCCGACGACGCTTCTGGCCATGGTCGATTCGAGCGTAGGAGGCAAGGTCGGGGTGAACGTCCCTGAAGGCAAGAACCTGATCGGCGCCTTCTATCAACCTCGAGCGGTCGTGATGGATCCGGAGGTGCTGCGAACATTGCCCTCGCGGGAGCTATCCGCAGGTCTCGCCGAATGCATCAAGCACGGGACGATTCGGGATCCCGAGCTCTTCGCGTGGATGTCCGATGCGATGCACGCGATTCGTAGCCTGGACGCTGTGGCGGTGATGGAGCTGGTCGAGCGCAACGTCGCGATCAAGGCGGCGGTCGTGCGCGAAGACGAGCGCGAGGCGGGTGTGCGCGCGCATCTGAATTTCGGGCATACGTTTGCGCACGCGATCGAAGCGACGAGCGGTTACGGGGTCCATCTACACGGCGAGGCGGTCGGCCTCGGAATGTTGGCAGCTGCGCAGCTGGCCGCCGACCTGGGAATGGCAGACGTCGAGGTCCGGAGACGGCTCGAGGAGATGGTCGCCGCGGCCGGCTTGCCTGTGCGAGCCGAGCTGGCTGGCTGTGAGTCGCTGCGGGCGGCGATGGCGCTCGACAAGAAGGTGGTCGGCTCGCGCATCCGGTTCGTGCTCGTCCCGCGTATCGGTTCCGCAGAGATCCGCGACGACGTGAGTGAAGCCCAGATCGATGCCGCCTGGGACTCGATTCGCAGCTAGGGGGTGTCCCCAGGAGGCGACCTCTGCCAGCCAGAGGGCAGGCGCCCTGCCATCAGCTCTGCTAGGTCCTGCGTAGGTTCGAGCCGGGCGAACAGGATCTTCATGATCGCCGTGAGGGGACATGCCAGGAGGGCGCCAGCGATCCCCCAGAGCATCCCCCAGAAGATCAGCGCTAGCAGGATGGCGACCGGATGCAGATCCAGCGACTCGCCCATGATCTTGGGCTCGACGACGTTTCCGAGCGTGATCTGGACCGTGCCCGGCAGCGCCATCGCCAGCACGGCCGTCGTGGGGGAGACGTCGGGACTCAGCAGCACGATGGGCAGTGGGAGCAGGGTTGCGATGATCGAGCCGACGCTTGGCACGAAGTTGAGCAGGAATGCGAATAGCCCGAAGGCCAGCGCCAGATCGACACCTAGAATGCCGAGCACCAACCCCACGAGGAGCCCGGTCGCCCCAGAGATGGCGGCCTTCGTGATCAGGTAACGCTGCACCCGGTCTTCTACTTCGGCGAGCACGCTCCCGTCGGCGCGCTTCCCGTTCTGCTGTCCACCGAGCAGCAGGAACAGCACGAAGATCATGACGAGCACGGATTGTGAGAGCAGGGCGAGCACGGTGTTCGTGGTTCCGAGCAGGATCTGGCCCAGCGATCCCGCGGCATTCTCGCTCAAACCGGCCGCGAGCTGCGACAGGCTCTCTGCGGGTATCAGAGCTACCGCACGATCGAACAGGGCGCGAGACTGCGCCTGATACGCTTGGGCATTCCGGCTCAGCTGAGCGACGGAGGCCCACGTGATCGCTGCGACACCCGACAGTCCCACGCCGGCGAGAAGGAGTGTGCAGGCTACGGCCAGCAGGTGTGGTAAGCGAAGCCGCCGCATCAGCCACGACACCAGGCGGGAGAGGCCCATCGCGATGAAGAGAGCCAGAATGAAGGGAAGCATCACGGGCCGCAGCCAGTACAAAGCTGCCGCAACTGCAATGATCGCGAGAGTCAGGAGCGCACCCGTCTGAATGCTACGCTCCACGACTTCCCCCGACGGATGCTCGTCCGGTCAGCCCGTCGCGTCCTCGGCCCCCCCCGCTGGCTCGGATAGCCGGAGGACCTCGGGTGGCGCTTGGACGAGCTCGATGAGGACTCCCTCGCCGCTGCGAGGCTGGTCCGCGCTTCCCTTCGGATGGATGAAGCAGACTTCGTGGCCCGCAGCTCCTTTGCGGATCCCACCCGGTGTAAAGCGAACGCCCTGCTCGCGGAGCCATCGCTCGGCAAGGTGGATGTCGTCGACCCAGAGCCCGATGTGATTCAGTGGCGGTTGGTCTACGCGGGGGCGCTTGTCTGGATCCAGCGGGACCATCAGATCGAGCTCGATACGGCCGGGGCCCGAGCCGAGCTCCACGATGTCTTCGTCCACGTTCTCGGACTCGCTGCGGTAGGTTCCGTGCACCGAGAGGCCCAGCAGATCCACCCAGAGCCGGCGCAGCGCGCTCTTGTCAGCTGCGCCGATTGCCACCTGTTGCAAGCCCAGAATTCGAAACGGTCGTTCACTCACGGCCGCTAGGATAGACGTCGCTGCTGCGGCTGGCCAGCCGCTGGGCGCCGCGCGCCAACCCTGGCCGCGCCTGCTCCGCTGCTTCGCGGGCGGTGACTCGAAGACGCTCTCGTCGTCCGTTGGCCGAAACGCTCGCGGGCGGGAGCGCGGGTGGATTAGACTGCCGCGGCTCGAACATATGGGGGCCGAGATGACCTCGCGCAGCGCGCAGACTCCGATGATGCGCCAGTTCCTCGCGCTCAAGGCGCAGGTTCCGGACGCTCTGCTCTTCTTTCGCATGGGCGACTTCTATGAGCTGTTCTTGAATGACGCCGAGGTCGCTGCCCCTCTGCTGGATCTGGTCCTCACCTCGCGCGACAAGGATGCCGAGAACCCGATCCCGATGTGCGGCATTCCATTCCATGCGGCAGAAGGATACATCCGGCGCCTGCTCGAGGCCGGTCACCGGGTGGCCATCGGCGAGCAGGTCGAGGATCCCAAGCTTGCGAAGGGGCTCGTCCGTCGCGAGATCGTAGAGGTGATCTCGCCGGGGATCGTCGCTGATGCGGCGCGCCTGTCGGGCTCGGAAGCCAACTACGTGGCTGCTGCGCTGCGCGCTGGCACGGAGCTCGGCTTCGCCTATCTCGACGCCTCGACGGGGGAGTTTGCCGCGATGCGGACCGAGGCCGCTGGGGTGCTGCAAGCGGAGCTGGCGCGGGTCGCTCCGCGCGAGCTCCTGCTGCGTGAGGTCGACAAGGATCTCACTGAACGGCTTCCGAGCAAGATCGTCGCGCGCTTCGTGCCCGCTGCCGACTTCGAGCCCAGGTCGGTGCTCGAGCGCGTGGGGCGCACTCCGCATGGCTTCGAGGCGCGGCAGGACTCTCCACAGCATTGCGCCGCGGCTGCGGTATGGGCGACAGTGAGCACCTTCCAGCCTGCCGCCCTCGAGTCGGTGGACGAGCTGCGCCAGTACCGTGCGGCTGATCACATGCTGCTGGATCCATCGACGCGCTCGCATCTCGAGCTACTACGGAACACCCGGGACGGAGGCGAGCGCGGCACGTTGCTCGAGACCCTCGACCAGACCCGCACGCCCATGGGGCGACGCCTCTTGGTGAGTCGAATGGGTGAGCCGCTGCTGGATCCGGATGCCATCCAGGCGCGCCAGGAGGAGGTCGAGCGCTGGATCGGCTCCGACATGGAGCGGCGTCACCTGCGGGATGCGCTCCGCCGCGTCGGAGATCTGGAGCGCAGCGTGACGCGAGTCTTGCTGCCTGCGGTGTCCCCACGCGACCTGGCGGCTCTGCGTTCGTCGCTCGCGGGCGTGCTCGGCGTCCACGAGCACGCGCCTGTACCCGAAGATCAGGTTACGGTCGTGCGCGCTTTGGTGGAGTGTCTGCGGCGGACCCTGGTCGACGAGCCACCGACTCCTCCGCGCGGTGAGCCCTACATCGGCTACATCTGCGATGGCGCGGATCCGGGCGTGGATCGCATCCGCAGCGAAGCGGAGCAGGGAGATGCCTATCTCGCTGAGCTCGAGATTCGGGAGCGTGAGCGACTCGGGATCAAGGGATTGCGCGTTCGCTACAACCGCGTGTTCGGCTACTCGATCGAGGTATCGAAGGCGCACACGAGCAAGGTCCCGGAGAGCTACCGTCGCAAGCAGACCACGGCCAACGCGGAGCGGTACACGACCGAGGAGTTGCTCCACTGGGAAGGGGTGGTGCTGCGCTCGCGCGAGGCGGCCGCCGAGGCGGAAGCCCGAGTGTTGGGGGCATTGCGAGACGACGTGGCGGAGCGCGCGAGCTCGCTGCGCCAGGTGTCGCGCTCGATCGCCGCACTCGACGTCGCGCAGTGCTTGGCAGAGGTCGCGCGTACCCACGACTACGTGCGTCCCACGCTCGATCATTCTCGCGAGCTTCGTATCGTGGCCGGGCGGCATCCTGTCGCAGAGCGGTTCACGCCCGATGGATTCATCCCGAACGACGTCCACGTGGACGGGGCGGGCGTGCACTTCTTGATCCTGACCGGGCCGAACATGGCCGGAAAGTCGACCCTGCTACGACAGCTGGCCCTGATCGCGCTGCTCGCTCAGATGGGGTCGTGGGTGCCCGCGGAGGCCGCGCACGTGGGGATCGTGGACCGCATCTTCACGCGTGTCGGAGCGAGCGACTCCCTCACGACCGGCGAGAGTACGTTCATGGTCGAGATGCGCGAGACAGCGAGCATTCTGTCGGAGGCGACCGAGCGGAGCTTGGTGCTGCTCGATGAGATCGGGCGCGGAACCTCGACCTTCGATGGGCTGTCGATCGCATGGGCGGTCAGCGAATACCTGCACGACACGCCGGGACTGCGTCCGCGAGCGCTCTTCGCGACCCACTACCATGAGCTGGCGGATCTGGCTCAGACGCGGGCTGGCGTACGCAACTTTCACTTTGCCTGCGCGGAGCGCGACGGAGACATCCTGTTCCTGCGTCGCATGGAGCCCGGTGCGGCAAGCCGTAGCTACGGGATCGAGGTTGCGAAGTACGCTGGGCTGCCGCCCGCGGTCGTGCAGCGGGCTCGGGACGTGCTCCAAAACCTGGAAGGCGGCGAGTTCGACGAGGGAGGTCGGCCTCGACTGGCGCGCAAGGCGGCACCAGCCCGCCGACCTGCGCCAGCGCAGCTCGGTTTGTTCGAGTCCGCCCGGGATCCGCTGCGCGAGGCGCTGCGCGAGCTGGATCCCGATCGCATGACCCCGATCGACGCACTTCTCGAGCTGGTTCGGTTGAAGCGGCAGGTTGACGGCGCTGGGTGAGGAGCGGGCGGCCGGGAGGATCGCCTCCCACGCCCGAAGGCTCCCGGTGCAGCCACGCCGATCTCGATCCCGAGCTCGACTCGCAGCGCGCTGGCTGGCTCTCGGCAACCGCGCCCGCATTCCTGCCCGTCCGATCGGTCGAGTTGATTGCCGATCGAGGGGGGATCGACGCGAATCCGGCGGGGGGTGGCCTGGCCATGCTCAGGCGGCGTCTGGGCAGGGCGTTGGCGCCAGTTCCGCCCCCCTATTCTGCTGCGGCGGGGCTGAGGCGCTCCTCCGAGATCTGACTCCAGATCAGGGTGTGTCCGCGCCGCAGCGGGTGAGCATGGCACCTCGCTAGCCGAACTCGATATGCTAGAGCAGATTCTGGTGTCTCTCGGGTGGGCTACACTGATCGCGTCGCAGCTCGCCATGCGCGACACGCAGAGCGGCTCGGATCGCGCGACCGGCAGCAAATGTGCAGGGTCCGCTCCGGCGGGGATGCACGCAGCCAGCATCCGCGGACGCATCGATGCCGCGGCCACTGGAATTGCAGATGGAACCTTGCGCTATGCCACATGCCAGTAGACTTGCCACTCAGCAGGGCCGTAGATGATCCAGCCACTTTGCGAAGAATATTTCGGGGAGTCCGAGGCCAGTCCCTCGGTGCGAGAGCTCAATGAGAGCGTGCGCGCCTATGCTGCGGCGGTTCGTGATTATCTCCTGACCCAACACGATGCTGGGTCACCTGCTCTCGTGGTCATGAACGAGCACACCGAGCTGATCGACCGGCTGATTCGTCGCTTGTTCCGGCTGGCCGAAGATCGCTACTTCCAGGACTTCCCGCGTCTGAACTTTCGTCTGGCGATCGTGGCCGTCGGTGGTTATGGGCGCTCGGAGCTGTCGCTCGGTTCGGATATCGACCTGTTGTTCCTCTACCGCGGCAAGCTCAACCCCTACGTCGAGACCATCGCCGAGTCCCTCACTCAGCGTCTCTGGGACGCTCGCTTCGTGGTGGGAGGCGCTGCGCGAAACCTGACCGAGTGTCTGCGTGTGGGACGCGAGGATCTGCCTACGCTGACCTCCTATATGGACATGAGGTTTCTCGTTGGGGATCCGGAGCTCTATGCGGAGCTACACGATGAGGTGCGCAGCCTCATGCGCGAGGACGCAGAGCCCTTCGTGCTGGGGAAACTCGACGAACAGCGGAGACGTCACGAGGAATTCGGGGAGTCTCTCTATCTTCTCCAGCCGAACCTACGCGAGAGCGTGGGGGGACTGCGCGATTACCACACCGCGCTCTGGGTGGCGCGCGCCGTCCAGTGGGACGTGCGCAAGGTGCGGGACCTGCGCGTGCATGGGTTCATCGACGATCAGGATCTCGAGGATCTGAGCCGTGCGCTCGACTTCCTCTGGCGTGTGCGCAACCAGCTGCATCGAAAGGGCCGCAAGGATGATCGGTTGCACTACGTGGCGCAAGAGCAGCTAGCAGACTTCCTCGGGTTCGAGCACTCCGAGAACCTGCTGGCGGTCGAGCGGCTGATGCGCGAGTACTACGTGCAGGCTCGCGTCGTCGAGCGCGTCTCGCGGCACGTGATCGTGCACGCCCTCGGGTTGCTGGATCGTCGCAAGCAGCGCCGCGCACCGCCGACCTACGCAGTAGCCGAGGGCTTCGCCGTAGCTGGTGCACAGCTCGAGATCCCTCGTGACTCGCTGCTCGTAGACCGGCCCATCCGGATGCTTGCCGCATTCGCGATTGCCCAGCATCACGACGTGGATATCTCGGTGCGCACGCAGCGAATGCTGCGCCATCATCTCGATCTGATCGACGACGAGTTTCGAGAGGATCCCGCTGCGGCGGATCTGTTCAAGCAGATACTGGCTGCGCCAACACGCGTCTACCGGTCTCTCAAGCTCATGGCCGAGCTCGGTGTGCTCGGCGCCTATATCCCGGAGTTCTCGGGCGTGGTGGGGCTCTGGCTCCAGGATCTCTACCACACGTACACGGTCGATGTGCACTCGCTCTTCTTGATCGAGGAGCTGCGTCGGGTCCAGAGGGGGCGCTACCGCGAAAAGCTCCCCCTCGCAACCAAGCTGATTCGCGAGGTGCAGCAGCCATGGGTGCTGTTCCTCGGCTGTCTGCTGCACGACATCGGAAAGGGGCGCGGTGGCGGGCACTCCGAGAAGGGTGCACAGCTCATCCCGACGCTTGCGCGCCGCTTGCATCTCGCGCCACGCGAGGCGCAGTACGTGCAGTTCATCGTGCGCCACCACCTCACCATGAACGCGATGGCCGAGCGGCGAAATGTGCACGATCCGCGCGTCATCTTGCGTCTTGCAAATCTCGCCCGCTCGCGAGAACAGCTCCGCATTCTGTACCTCGCGACGGTGGCCGACATTCGCAGCGTCTCGCGCGAGGCGTGGACCAGCTGGAAGGCGGGAATCCTCGACGCGTTCTACCGCAATGCGGCCGAGTGGCTCGAGGCGGGAGGCAAGGAGGCGGCTGCCGACGAGTACTTTCTCGAGCGCACCAGCAAGCTCGTCTCCGAGCGCCAGCACGATGCACTCGAGCAGCTGGTGCGGATGGGAGGCGACCGTACGCGTGCAGAGGGATTCCTCGATGCGATGCCGCGCCGCTATCTCATCTCGCACAATGCCAGCGAGATCGCCTCGCAGATGCGTTTTGGGCTCGAGTTCGTCGATTCCGGCAAGAAGCTAGGGGCATACATCTTCCGCTCTGCCGCGGGCGGGCTCTCGCCCTTCTGCGGTCTGGTGCTGTTTGCGCGAGATCAGCGCGGACTGTTCTCGACGACGGCCGGCGTGATCGCGGCGCTCGGACACGACGTTCTCGGCGCGCAGGCCTACACTTCTCGCAACGGTCTGGCGGTCGATATCTTCCAGCTGACTCCGATGCGCGGCGGTACCGTCGAGGAGGAGCACGAGCGTGGTCGCATCGAGGATCGCCTGCGAAGCGTCCTCGAAGAGGGCAAGGAGCTCATCACACCCAAGCCACGCTGGGGAGCGGAGCGGCGCGTCGGACGCGCGCGTCCCCCGGGCGTGCACCTGGCAAACGAGGACTCGGACTTCTATACGATCATCGATGTGGTTGCGGATGATCGGCCCGGCTTGCTCTACGACATCACGCGGAGCCTGACTGCCGAGGGACTCGATGTCGTTATGTCCCTCGCGTCGACGCGCGCACACCGCGTGGTCGACGTGTTCTACATCACTGAGGACGGATCCCAGATTACAGACTCCGCCCGCCGGAAGCAGATTGCCAACTCGATTCTGCGGGCAATCGAACCGCCGAGTAGCTGAGTCGAGACATCCGTGGATCTCGACACCGCAATCGACGCCTTTTTGCAGCATCTGTCCGTCGAGCGGGGACTCTCAGCGAATACGATCGAGTGCTATGGGCGGGATCTGGCTTCGTTCCGCGCGACGGCTGGCGAGCGATCCCTGTCGAGCGTCGATGCTCCGGTCGTGCGAAGACATCTCGAGCGTCTGCAATCCGAGGGGCTCGCCCCGCGCTCGCGTGGGCGAGCGTTGTCGGCCTTGTCTCAGTGGTTCCGCTATTTGCGTGCAGAAGGGGCTCTGGCGGGCGATCCGCTCGAAGGGATCGCCAGGCCGCGCGTGCGACGACGTACGCCCGAGGTTCTGAGCGCTCGGGAGGTTGACGCCCTGCTGCGTTCGCCCGACGAATCGCCGCTCGGCATTCGCGATCGCGCCATGTTGGAGACCTTGTATGCAGGAGGGCTGCGAGTGAGCGAGCTGGTGGGGCTCGACGGTTCGGCGCTAGAGCTCGACTCGGCGCTCTGCTGGGTCGAGGGGAAGGGCCGTCGCCAGCGCATTGCTCCGCTCGGAGAAGCCTGTATCGCCGCCTTGGAGCGGTATCTCCGCGAGGTGCGTCCCCGCTGGGATCGGAGCCGGTCCGAGGCGGCCGTCTTCCTCTCGGCGCGCGGGGCTCGGATCACGCGCCAGGCCGTCTGGTACCGCGTGCGTTATCATGCGCGGCTTGCGGGGATTCGCGCGAGGCTCAGTCCGCATGGGCTCAGGCACTCGTTCGCGACGCACTTGCTCGAGGGGGGAGCGGATCTGCGTTCGGTTCAAGAGCTACTCGGTCATGCGGACATCGGCACGACCGAGATCTACACACACGTGAGTCGAGAGCGCCTGCGCTCGTTGATCGACCGCGCACATCCGCGGGGCGGCTCCGTATGATCCCGGTGGAGTCGAATCCGCCCGAGGCCGCGTCCTCGGCTGCTGGACCGGTTTCGGTGGAAGCCGCGGAGGCCGGTGCCGGCGAGGGTACGCAGGCCATGGGAGCCGTGAAGCTCCCCACCTTCGAAGGGCCCTTGGACTTGCTGCTCCACCTGTGCCGGGCCAACGAGGTCGACGTCTCGGATATCCCGATTGCGCTGATCTCGGCGCAGTACCTCGAGTACCTCGATTTCATGCGTCGCCTCGATATCGACGCAGCAGCCGACTATCTGCTGATGGCCGCGACCCTGGCCCACATCAAGTCTCGCGCGCTCCTGCCGCCCGAGGAGGGCGAGGAGGAGGAGGAGGGCGAGGATCCCCGCGCCGAGCTCGCGCGTCGCTTGGCCGCTTTCGCGGCGTTCCGGGAAGCGGCCGATCAGCTCTCCGAGCGTCCGTTGCTCGGGCGTGATGTCTTCCAGGTGGATCCCGATCTGTCTCAGATTCCGGAGCGAGAGCCGGTCCTGCGGGTCGAGCTCGAGGCCCTGGTCCTCGCCATGCGCCGGGTGCTCGAGTCGCTGCCGCAGGAGAGCGCCGTGCACAAGGTCGTGCGCGAGAGGTTCACCCTGCAGGACCAGATGCTTGCAGTGATGGACAGGCTGCAGGCCAAGCCGGACGAGATGCTCGAGTTCGAAGCCGTGCTGCGCGATGGTGAGCCGAGTCGCGCGCGTGTGGTGATCACATTCTTGGCGGTCCTGGAGCTCACTCGCATCCAGGTGATTCGGATCTATCAGAACGTGGACGAGACCGGAGTGCCGCATGGAGGCCTGCGGATCCGATTGAGAGTGGAGGAATCCGATGGCGGGACCTGACTCGCCGCTCGCGGTCCTCGAGGCACTGATCTTTGCAGGGAGTGGCTCTGTGGGCCCGACGGCGCTCAAGCGGGTGCTCGGTTGGACTCCAGGCCAGATTGCCGCGGGCGTTCAAGACATCAACAAGCAGCTCGAGGTCAGCGGGCGCCCGTACGAGATCGTCGAGGTATCGGGTGGATACCGCTTTCGCACCCGACCCGAGTTCGGCGAGATGCTTGCCTCGATCCAGCCGGAGCGACGCATAAAGCTCAGCCGAGCCTCGCTGGATACGCTCGCAGTAATCGCCTATCGACAGCCGATCTCGCGGCCTGAGGTCGAGGAGATCCGCAGTGTGGATAGCGGCGCCGTGGTGCGAGCTTTGCTGGAGCGCGGCCTGGTGCGCATCGTCGGCCGGCGCGACGCGCCCGGCCGTCCCGCTCTCTATGGGACGACGGCTCAGTTCCTCGAGGTCTTCGGGTTGGGCTCGCTGCGAGATTTGCCCGATCTCCGCGATCTGGTCGCTCCCGGCGAGGTGGAGGCGACCCCGATCGAAGCCGCAATCGCAGAGCAGCGGGTCGCATCCTCGTCGGAGGAGTCAGAGGTGGAGCCCGCCGCGGGAAACATACCCGCGTCCGACTCTGCCGACGTCTCCTCGGGCGAGCCTGAAGCGGAGGAAGTCCTGTCTTCGGGGGACGCACATTCCCCGGGGGATGCAGGCTCGCCGCGGGACGGGGAGTCCCGCGAGCCGCCTGGGACGTCGGAACTGTCCGCTGAGAAGGTCGAGAGCGAAGCGTGCGCCGAGTCTGCCGCCGGTGCAGAGCCGGCTGTGCGCGCTGAGTTCGCTGCGAGTGGCGAGAGCGCGTCCGAGGCCGAGCCCGCCGCGGGCCCCGGCGATTCGAGTGCGTCAGAAGCGTCAGAAGTGTACGATGTCGCGGGCGGCGAGCTCGAGGACAGTGATGAGTCAACAGGCAGATCGTAGGGAACGCCTGCAGAAGGTGTTGGCCGCAGCCGGGGTGGCGTCTCGGCGCGCCTGCGAGGAGCTGATCCGCGCTGGGCGCGTGAGTGTCAATGGTCGGATCATCCGCGAGCTCGGTGTGCGAGTCGATCGTACGCGAGATCGAGTGCGCGTCGATGGGCGCATGCTCGCCGGTCGCGAGCCGCGGCGGTATTACCTGCTGCACAAGCCCCGTGGAGTGGTCTCGACGACGCGTGACCCGCACGCGCGCCGCACCGTCGTCGATCTGACTTCGAGCTCGCGGCGCCTGTTCCCGGTGGGGCGGCTCGACTCCGCGAGCGAAGGGTTGTTGCTGCTGACCAACGATGGCGAGCTCGCGCAGCATATGTTGCATCCATCCTTTCGAGTTCCCCGCACCTACCGGGTTACAGCCACGGGAAAGGTGGGGGCTGACGCCCTGCGCGCACTACGGCAGGGGGTGCAGCTGGACGAGTGTCTGGCTGCGGCCGAGGATGTACGCCTGGTCAGGGCGAGCGACTCCGCGAGCGTCGTGGAGGTCGTTCTCATCGAGGGGCGCCGGCATCAGATCCGCAGGATGTTCGATTCCATAGGGCATCCCGTGCGCCGGCTGATTCGGGTGGGCTTCGGCCCGCTGAGCCTGCGGGGATTGGCGCCCGGGGAGTGCAGGCCGCTCCAGCGGGACGAACGCGCTGCGCTGGAGCAGCTGGTGCGCAGGCGGGGTGCGGGACGCCGGGTGCAGCCTTCCGGAAGCGCGCGTCAAAACTTCAAGTGATACCTTATGAAACTGTATCTGATAGTAAAATCAGTAGGTTTCGATCCTCCATTATATTTTCACTTGAATAAACTGGGGGGGTGAAAGACTCCCCAAATCTCACGAACTCCCAGGTTCCCAGTCTGCCTCGTCGCGGTCGGTCGGCATCCCTGCCCGTCCTGTCCGGGACTCTGTCGTTGTTGGCTGCCTCGCTGGTCACCTGGTCTGCGGCCCAGGCGGACGACTCGATCACCGGGGTGTGCCCGGACGGAAGCTTCTTCGTGGTCAGCTCCAGGGCGGCGGCACCGTGCAAGGATCCCAAGTTCGTACCGGCGTCCGAGCTACCGCCGATCCGCCCGGAATATCTGCCGCGTCCGTACACCTGGTATGTGGACCAGGAGGAGCAGGATCCCAACAACCCCTACAACCTGGTGGACAAGGCGCAGCAGATCCGCTCGCTGCGACGCCAGAATGCGCGTAGTAGCCGCGAATCGAGCGACGAAGCACCGAGCCTTCGCTCTTCGAGCCGCTCTTCGAACCGCGAGTCGGAGGTCGCTCGCACTGGCGCAGTGGGTGAGGTCGAGCCTCAGGGTCAACTACCCGAGTCGCAGCTGCTCAGCCTGGCACCCGATGAGCTACGCGATCTCGTCGAGCTGCTCTCGTTGCGTCAGCAGCTCGCACCCGCGACGATCGCCGTCGAGGATGTCCGCGGAGCTCCCCAGCTCTCGCTTCAGTTTGCGTACTCTCCAGCCTTGGAGCAGACCGTCCGCAGCGCGCTGACCGAGCTCGGAGCAAAGCCCGAGTCGAAAGTCGTGGTGTTCGCCGTGCGCACCGACGTCGACAGCGAGTTCTATCCTCGCTTCTTCGTGGCACAGGCGGGGCGCACGTTTCAGCCGTTGGCGGAGCGCGTCAGCGAACAGGGGTGGCTGCTCGGACGCGAGGGCCCGATGGCCGCCGGCCTCCTGAGCCTGGGCTATCTCGTGCTGCCCGAGCCGTTCCAGCTGGAGAGCCCGATGACACTCTGGTGGAACGACCGCCGCGTCGAAGCAGTGCTCGATCCTGCCGAGCAGGATTAGCGCGCTAGGAGTTCCCGCAGGCGCGCAGCACGTAGCTGACAGCCAGGAAGCCCAAGGCGAGCATTCCGGGAAAGAGGTTGTTGATCAGCCCGCCCACAGGGATATCGTCCTCTTCCGGCTGCGCCGGTCCAGGCCCCTCGCGTGGACGCCGAGCGCGGGCCTCGGGAGTACGCTCCAGCTCGGGCTCGTGCGGGAAGTCCGCCGGATTGCCGAGATCGCGCGAGCTCGACTGCAGCCGGAGGTCGGGATCGGCCGAGCGGCGCTTCTTGGGGAGCCGCCGGCCGCAGTGAATGCACTCCGGCGTGCCGGCCGCGAAGCCGGCGTCGCAAGATTCGCAGCGTACCTCTAGGTCTCGGGCATCCATTCGCTCAGTGTAGCAAGCGTGCCGCGGCGCTCCGGCGCGGTGTCTGTGAGGTGCTGCCAGGAGCCTCCGATGCTCCAACTTCCGATGCTCCAACTCGAGACGGGGGCTTTGCAGGCGCAGCGGCCGTCCGTAGACTGATACGCCGTGTGCTTCCGGGCGTGGTCCGCTCGAGACGTCTGGCGCCCGGAGATGCCTCATCGACGGGTTTTCACGAGGAGGGGCGACGAGATGCAGGTTCCGTTCTACTACGACTATGCGTGTCCTTGGGCGTATCTGGGGAACTGCCGGGTAGAGGCGTACTTTGGCGATCTGGGGGTAGAGATCGACTTTCATCCGATGCTGTTGTCGATCGTCCGCGAGCCGGCACCGAATCCGCTGCCACAGGGGGTGAGTGCGCCCGGAATGGGACCGCGCAAGCGTGCACACGCCGCGCAAGACATCGCGCATTGGGCCGAGGTCTGCGGGGCGGACTTCTCTCCGGACGCACGTCGCTCTCGTCCGAGCACTCGGCTGCTCGCACAGGCCGCGCTGGTCGCTCGCGATGCTGGTGTCTTTCGAGAGTTTCACTATCCGGCGTTCCGGGCCCGCTGGGCACAAGCGCGCGATGTGTCGGATCCGACTGTGGTCCGTGAGCTACTGGAAGGTGCCGGTCTGGATGGCGCAGATGCGATCGCCCGTGCGACGTCGCAGGACCTCTCCGATCGCATCGATGCCTGCTCCCGCGAGGCGATCGAGCGTGGAGTCTTCGGCGCTCCGACTCTATTCGTCGCGAAGGAGATGTTCTGGGGAAACGATCGCTTCGAGGTCGCGCGGCACTACCTACAGAAGGCGCTTGCTTGAGGGTGAGAGCGCACCTGCGCGACGGCTTGGTGCGTGCTCTCGGTGCCTTGTGTGCTCTGCTGCTGCCGTGGAGTAGTGCGAGCGCGCAGGAGGCGATCCTCTCGACCGATCGTCGCTTCGAACGGTTGCCCGCCCCTGTCGCTGACGACTGGAGACCGACCTTGCGCGAGGCTGGGCGTCAGCTCGGTGCGTGGCGGCTCGAAGTGAGTGGGGTTGTGGTGGATGGTGCGTCGTTGCTCGCCGTCACCGATGCCACAGACAAGGAGCTCCTGCGCGCGCTGCGCGTGCAGTTCCGTCGCCCGCTCGATCTGGAAGATTTCTGCTACTTCCTCGACGACGTATTGGTCGCGGGGGTGCAAGGGCTGCGTGGGCGCGATGTCGTCGTTCCCTCGGGTCGCGCACGCTCGGCTGGGATCCTCGTACATCCACAAGAAGTCTTCGGGGAGCGTCCGCGCCGCTACGGAACGCGAGCAGAGCTCGCGATCGATCGACCCGCGCCCCAGAAGGACTACGAACCGGCCGCCGATGGCGATCCATTGGGGCCGCGTTGGACCACGCGCTTTCGAAACCCATCCGATGAAGCCGAAATGTTGCAGGCTCTGCGTACGATACGACCGAATAGCGGCCTGAGTGCCCGTATCCAGAGCTTGATCCAGCAGCTTCGAGAGCAGGGTGCACAGGTCGCACTCACCTCTACGTTGCGTAGGCGCGAACGCGGGTACCTGATGTGGGGAGCGTTCCTCTTGAGCCGCGCAGCGAGCGCCGCAGAGGGCCGTCGCGTTCTCGAAAAGCTGGAGCGGAGGAATCGCGAGTGGGGGATGGGTGTCGCGATCTCCTGGCAGCATCCCGACGGATGGGCGGCGACGCGCGAAGCAGCGAGGACGATGGCCGATACGTACGAGGTGGTGTACGCAACCGAGGAGGGTGCGCGTAGGTCCAATCATTACGACGGAGTCGCGGTGGATCTCGTTGCGGTTGGGCTGCCTGCGAGTCTCGAGCTACGATCGCCGGGTGGAGTGAAGCAGAGCTTCGATCTTTCCGCGCCTCGTGAAACTCGCGATCTATCGCTGACGCCCAGGTTGATCGAGTGGGTGGAGAAGAACTTCGAGCTTCGCAAGTTGCGCTCGGACTATCCGCATTGGGACGACGCCCGCGCCGACTAGCGCGACAGTCGCGGCGACGGCTTGCAGGATTCTGCAACGATGAGCGGAGTGGTTGAACACTGCTCGCTGGAAGAGGGCGCGAGCGACCTCGCGCCCGCAGTTTCCAGCGCAGTACACGAGCGTGTTACTCCTATCGCGCGCGGCGCTGTTCCTTCCGATACGCGGCCCAGCGCTTCTTTGCGGCACGAGAAATGGCCTCGCGGCCCTTCGCACTGAGCCTACGCTTTCGCTTGGCCGTCTTGCGGGCACGTACACTTCCGGAAGTAGTGAGTTGCTCGAGACGATCGATCGTGTCCTGAACTTGGCCGATTCGCCGTGAGATCTCCGCTTCTTCCCGCCTGAGGGAAGTGACCGTCTTCTTGACTGCATTTGGGGTTCTGCTCATAGCAGCGGATTATATTCCTCAGACTCGGCGGGAATAAATGAATTCCGTGCTTGCGGACCACGATTTTTGACCAACGTGCCAGTGAAGCTCAGCGACACGCCAGGACGTATCCCTGAACAGCATGGGATAGGCTAGAGGATCGGAGGCTCCCCAGATTCCGACTCCGCTAGATCGGGATGGAGCTCTTCGTGGAAGGTCTCTACGCCAGCGGCGGCGGCGCCGGGCCGGCCCATGGTCGCGATGTGAATCAGCGCATCCCCGGCATTCACCAGCGGGAGCTGCGTGCGACCGATGATGAGTCCGCTGCTGGATGCGGTGACCGGGATCTCCTCGTCCCCCAGCGGGTCGGAGATGATGCCGACCAGGTCTCCTTCGCGTACGCGCTTGCCGAGTCCTACGAGAAAGCGGAAGACCCCGGACTCTGGTGCGCGTAGCCACACGGTGGAGCGCGCAACCATGGGTTCTACGCGTGACGAGCGCTTGCGCGACGGCGGGAGCATCTCGAGTGCGCGCATCACGCCCAGGATGCCCCGCACGCCCGCTCGAATCGCAATTTCATCGAAGCGTAACGCTTCGCCTGCTTCGTAGAGCAGCATTGGAGTGTTGTCCTCGAGCACGGCTTGGCGCAGGGAGCCATCGCGTAGATTCGAATTCAGAATGACCGGCACGCCGAACGCGCGCGCGAGGCGCTCGGTCTCGGGATCATCCAGCCAAGCTCGAATCTGAGGAAGGTTGGTCCGATGATTCGAGCCCGTGTGAAGATCGATTCCGTGCGTGCAGAGGCTTGTGATGGCTTGCATGAACACGTTGGCGAGTCGCGAAGCCACGGAGCCCCGACTGGATCCAGGGAAGGAGCGGTTGAGATCGCGACGATCTGGGAGATAGCGACTCTGCGTGATGAAGCCGTACACATTGACGACCGGTACGAGGATCAGCGTGCCAGACAGCTTGCGCATCGAGGCTAGATGACGCAAGCGACGAATGATCTCGACGCCGTTCAGCTCGTCCCCATGAATGGCGGCGCTTACGAATAGGCGCGGGCCGGGACGCCTGCCGTGGATCACCACGGCTGGTAGTGAGACCTGGGCGTGGCCATACGCCGAGGTGATCGGAATGTCGATGCGCCGGTGCTCGCCGCACTTGACCACGACTCCTGCGAGTTCGATGGGATCGTGCTGACGGATGTCGTTCACGCGCTCGAATCCGGGTTACGTTCGGTGACCGTCGGAGTTTTGGCACGGATACGCTTCGGGGCCATCGACTTGAGCGCCAAAGATTTTCCGTAGCAGAGCAGTAGGTCGCCGGGGAGCAGCTCGCGATCACCTCGAGGGTTAGGGATCACGAGTCCGCCGCGGCGGATGCTCAGAATGACGATATCGCGCTCGCGCAGCTTCGAGTCGCGAATCGTCTGATGCGCCAGTTCGGAGTTGGCCTCGATCGGGACCTCGGTGACGGCGTACCCCGCCGAGAGTGTGAGGCGCTGCCGGATGTCGATTTCTGGGAAGAGGACCTCTTCTTCGATGAGCTCCACGATCGCTCCCGCGACATCGATCTTGGTTGCCTCCTCGATTCCTTGGAGTCCAGGCGATGAGTTCACCTCCATGATCTTGGGCCCCGAGTCGCTGTCGAGCATGTCTACGCCGGCGACGCGAAGGCCCAGCACCTGTGCGGCGTGGATCGCGGTGCGCTCGTAGTCCGGGTCGAGCTGTACGGCCTCGGTGCGTCCGCCGCGGTGAACGTTGCTGCGGAACTCGTCCCCCTGGGCGCGTCTCCGCATCGCGGCTACGACACGGTTGCCGACCACGAATGCGCGGATGTCCGTTCCACGGCTTTCCTTCACGAACGACTGAATCAGCACGTTCTGCTTTGCGCTCTGTAGGGTCTCGATGATGGCCTGAGCGATCTTCGGGGAGTCTGCCAAGATGACGCCGATCCCCTGGGTACCCTCGAGCACCTTGATGACGACTGGGGCTCCACCCACCCATTGGACTGCAGGCAGCACGTCGGCGGGCTGCCTCACGAAGGCCGTGGTCGCCAGCCCGATTTCGTGTCGGCTCAGAACCTGGATCGAGCGCAGCTTGTCCCGAGAGACCGAGATCGCGTTTGCCGTGCTGACGCAGAAGACGCCCATCTGCTCGAACTGGCGCACGACGGCGCATCCATAGTGAGTGATCGAGGCGCCGATGCGGGGAATGACCGCATCGTAGCTCGACAGCTCCTTTCCGCGAAACAGCAGCTTGGGCTCGTTCTCGCGCACCAGCATCGAGAAGCGAAGCGTATTCAGAACCTTTGCGCTGTGACCTCGCTGCTCACAGGCCTCGCGTAGTCGCCGCGTGCTATAGAGCTTGGGGCCAGTCGACAAGATTGCAATCTTCAGAGACTCTGTCGCCATGCGGAGGAATCCTCTCGGGCCTTGAGGTTGGGGTCGGGGAGTCTGCGACGCGCGGTCCATTGGCGCGACGGCAGACCCTTCCTAGGCGCCATGATAGCCCCGTGGAGCGTCCATCGCAGGCGGGCGAGCGCACGCGAGACGGGTATCAAGCATTCGAGAATTCAAGGACAGGATGGTGGATTTGGGGCGGAGCGAATCGGGAGCCAAGACGGTGACGCGCAAGCGGAGCGAGGAGCGGCCGGTGCTCGGTTGGAGCGAGTACGTGGCGCTACCCGAGTGGGGGATCAGCGGGCTGCGGGCCAAGACCGATACGGGCGCGCGCACGAGTGCGCTCCACGTGGATGCCATCGAGGAGGTGAATAGGGGGCGCGACGTGCGCTTCGAGGTCGTGCTCCATCGTCGGAAGCAGCATCGACGAGTGAGGGTCGTCGCGCCGATCTCGCGGCGCGGACGCGTCCGGTCGAGCAACGGGCATTATACGACGCGGATCTTCGTCACCACCGTACTGCGCATCGGTCCCATCGAGCGTGAGGTCGAGATCAGTCTGGTGGATCGGGAGAAGATGATCTACCGCATGCTGCTCGGACGTTCTGCGCTGCATGGAGTGCTGATCGACGTCGGACACAAGGATCTCCTCGGAGTGCGTCCCAATCCCCGGAAGAAGCAAGTCAAGCGCGTGAAGCGCCGTCGGGTCAGTAGTCCTTCTGCCAAATGATGTCCGCGCCGGTCGAGCCGTCCGTCGAGGTCTCGCTTTTTATGCTCACCGAAGGCGTGACCTCCCACTCGACGGAGACCTGGTCGCTCTCTAGCTCGCGATCGGTCGCGAGGCTCTTCCCGTAGCGTACGAAGATGTCATCTCGTATGTAGCGACCGACTTCGAAACGACTTCCGGACGCTCCAGGGCCGACCTCGAAGGCGAAGGTGTCGAAAGGTAGATAGCTGCGTAGTCGTTCCTGGAGCTGGCTCCCCCCGAGCTCCGAGCCGAGCTGGGTGAGGGCGAGCTGCAGTGCCTTTGCCCGGGAAGCTTCGAGATCACCTCGGCGCCGCCCGAAGAGCAACAGCGAGAGCACGTCGTCTCGCTCCAGGCTGGGCGAGCTGCTCGTGCTGAGCTGCAGGTTCGAGAGGCGCCCGTTCAATCCGACGCTGACGTCGTACTCTTGGATGCGCGTCGTGGTGAGCACGTCGATGAGTGGGTCGAGCTCCGCTGCCCCGGTCAGGGTCGCGCTTCCGCGCTCGAACACCAGCAGTCTGGGACCGAACTGATAGCGCCCTCGGCGTACGTCGAGGTTCCCGAAGAAGCGCGCCACGTCGCCGGGGCGTTTGCGTAACTCGACCTGCCCCACGAGCTCGAGCTCGGCGCCCTGTGCCCGTACCCACGTCTGCGCGGGAACGTTGAGGGCGAGTGACCCTCGCATGTTCGTGAATGCACGCGCGAGCTCGTCCGGGGTCTCGCGGACCTGGGTGCCGACCGAGCGCTCGCGAAGGACGCGCACCTCGCGCCAGATGGGATCGGACTCCTCCGGCGCCCCCAGACGTGCGTCTCGCAAGCTGAGCTTGCCGGAGAACTCGAGCGCCTCGAGCGGACCGCGAAGCGTAGTCTGACCGTCCAGCGCGAAGCGAAGTCTCCTGGAATCGGCGAGCTGAAGAGTCTCGAAACGAGCGTCGAGGCGCGCAGCACCCGGCAAACCCTGCTCGAGCTCGACGTAGCCCGTGAGAGTCGCCCGCCCTTCTGCGCCCGCGTTCGCGATCTCCAGAGCTTCCAGGGACAAGCGCTTGGGTGAGAAGTGCAGGGTTCCCGAGATGGGAGCGAAGGTGCGTCGCAGCGCGGGGATCGACAGGCTGCCCTCGCGTAGGTCGACCCGGCCGCGAACTTCGGGACGCCAGCCGGCGCCAGCCTCTACCGAGCCTCCCGCTCCAGTCCCGGAGGCGATCGCTTCGAGTCGCATCCGGAGCTTGCCGCTGGGCGCATCCACGGCGCGAGGCAACAAGGGATCCAGCAGCGCAACGTCGAGATCCTGCGTCTCGATCTCGGCACTGGTAGACCGCCACGAGAGTCCGAGCGGGGCCTCGTCGCTCAGGCCGCCGTTTGCCTGTCGGGGGATCCTTGCCTGCACGGTAGCGACCCGGATCCCGAGCGCGTCCAACTCGCCGACGACATCGAGCGCAGAGTTCGATGAAGCGATGCGGAACTCGAGCTGGTCGGCCCTCGTCTCTTCGACCCGTGGATCGCTCCAGACCAGCTTCCCATCGAGCTCTGGGCGAGTCCATGGACCTCGGAGCCTGAGGTCTGCGCGCAGATCACCACCGAGCTGGGGAGGCTCTGCGAGCCACTCGGACCAGGGCACCGAGCCGAGCGCGAGGTCGCGTAGCTCGATTCCCAAGTCCAACTCCCCGGTGTGGCCGACGGATCCAGAGGCCGTCAGGACTCCACCAGCGCCCTGCGGGGATCGGCGGGTCAGCTCGAGCTTGCGCAGATCGACATCACCCGAGGGGAGCTGACCGTCCGCAGCGAAGGGAATGCCGAGCTCGGCGAGAAGCTCGAGGCCCAGTGGCCCCTTCGCGCTCAGTTTGGTCGAAAGCGAACGCGTTGCGGGCTCGCCCACTGGAACACTGCCCCGCGGAAGCTGGCCGCGCGGAACCTCGGATCGGCGGGAGTGCTCGAGCGGCCCTGCGAGAGCCAGCTGCAGGTCGAGCGAGATCGGCTCACGGACCGTGAGCGTGTCGAGGCGAGTCGCGTCGTCGCGGGTGAGCGAGAGCGCGCGCAGGGCGAGGCTCGCCTCGAGCTCGCGCATCGGCTCCAGCCCGCGAAGCCGCCCGCTGCTCTCGAGCTGGCTGTGGACCCGCGGCCAGTCGGGCCTGGTCTTGCCCAGCAGTGGGCCGATGTCGTCGCTGCGTAGGGTCCATTCGAGCGAGAGGTCGCGGAGGTGCGTCCATGTGATTGTGCCCTCTCGAAGCTCCGCATACATGGCCGCGGGCAAGGTGGCGTCGGTGCGTCCCGATACGCCGCCCAGGTTTGTGAACGAGACGGTTCCGCGGAGCTGGTCTGCAGCCGGCTCGAGGCGCAGGGTGAGCTGGTCCGCGTGAAAGCCCGACCACGCGATCGGGTTCGCGGTGAGTTCCGCCCAGCCTTCGGGGCGTCCGTCTACCAGGCCCAGGACGCCCTCCCCGGAGAGCCGACCGGAGAGACCCAGGGGACTCACCCCTGGAAGTTCGAGGCGAGACAGGTCGGGCACCTCGAGGTCGAAGCGGAAGGCGTCAGGGAGTTCGCTCGCCGATCGCGCGCGTAGGCGGGCCGCGAGGCCGTCGATGATGGCGGACTCGAGCGTGAAGCCCCGGTCGGAGAAGCGCAGATCGAGCGCGATCTCGTCGATCGCAAGCCCCGCGGCGGGTCCTCGTAGCTCTGCACGGATCTGCCCCTGCGGCGCAGCCGTGTCGGTGAAGGAAATCTCTGCAGAGATCTCACCCTGCAGGTCGGATCTGAGCTGTTCCAGCGGTGAGAGGCGTGCGAGATCTACTCCGCTGACTGCGAGCGCGATTCGGGCGGTTTGCGGAGAGAGCTCGGACGGCTGTGTCGAGAATGCGATGCTGGCCTCTCCGGCCAGGCGAGCGGCTTCGAGCGTCCCTCGGAAGTCGTCGATTTCCAGCTGCCGACCGCTCCAGCTCAGGTTCGCAGCGCCAGGGGCGATCTGGCGGCCCTGGAAGCTGAATGCCGCCCAGTCCAGCTTGGCTTCTGCTTCTGTCGGGAGGGGCAGCGGCTGATCCAGATCGAACTCCGAGGCGCGTCCGCTGATCGACAGGGAGATGCGATGGGTCGCCTCGGGTGCGGACAGTGCAGGGCCTCGGACCGGGGGCTGAGGAGCGGGGTCCCAGGCGAGCTGCCCTTCGGAGATCGACACGCGGTCCAGCTGGAATCGGATCTGCGGAAAGCCGGCAGCGCCAGCGCTGTCCTCGGGTTCGGGCAGCCCAGAATCCGGGTCCTGCGTGCCCGGCAGTGCCCCATCCCAGCTGAGGGTCGGATGGATCAGCCGAATCTCGTCGATCCGAATCTCTGCCGGCTCACCCGCGAGGAAACCCGCGAGTGAGACGGCGTAGTCGATCCGCAGCTCGCGTACCTCGAAGCGGCCGCCGCCGGGCCAGCGCAGCGAGAGATTCCGCAGGCGTAGCTCCGGATAGACCGGGCGCGCGATCGATGCGATCTCGACCTCGGCATCGAGCTGTTGTGCGAGCACGGATTCGAGCGCGCCTCGGACCCAGCTCGGAGGGGGACCTCCGACCCAGAGTACGAGTAGCAGCGCGGCGATGGCAGCGAGAGCCGACGCTCCGATCAGCAGCAACGCCGCGCGCACGGCGTGTGCCCCCCGCCCGCGGCGGTGCTTGTCGCTGACTGCGCAGCCGCGCGTTTCCTCAGAAGGTGTGGCCAACGGAAAAGTGAATCCGAAAGCGATCGAGATCGCGATGTGGATTGAGCAGCGAGGCGAGGTCGAGGCGAAGTGGCCCGACCGGAGTCGAGATTCTCAAACCGGCACCCACTGCGTACTGGAGATTCGAGGGACGAAAATTCAGGGGCTCGAGGTCTACCTGTCCCGCGTCCAGGAACAGCACGCCCCCGAAGCGCTCGGTCAGGGGCACGCGCCATTCGAGATTGGCCACCAGCAGACTCGTGCCCCCGAGCGGCTCGTTCGTCGCATCGAGCGGGCCGAGCTGTTGGAATTCGAAGCCGCGCACTGAGTCGCCACCACCCGCGAAGAGCCGTTCCGGCAGGGGCACATCCTCGGCCTGGGTCGTTCCGAGTGGGAGCGTGGTAGCTACCCGGACCCTTCCCGCAACGACTCCGCGAGCGGACAGGCCCAGCTCGGCCAGTGGCCGAAAGGCACGCAGATCCAGCTCGCTCTTGATGTACGAGTCGTCCGACCCGAGTGCCTGCGTGGCGAGCGACGAGAAGAGTCGCATGCTCTGACCGTGTCGCGGTGCGGTGGCGTCGTCGATGCGACCGAGGTCGAGTTGCGCGAACGTCGCGCTCTGGATCGACGACTCCTCCGGATCATCGAGGACTGCGAACGCGGCTGGTGACACGTCGTCGATCCGAGTGGCACTCACGCGATGTCCGAAGCGCAGATGTGCACCGCCTTGGAGGCTGCGAGCGAATTCGAGCCGTGCTTCGAGGCGGCGCGCATCGTAAGCGCCCAGCGTCTCCTGCCGGCCGTCCAAGGTCAGATCAGCCAGCATGCGGGTTCCCGCGAAGCGCGGGAAGCGCACGTCGAACTCCAGGCCGGTCAGCAAGCTGGAGTGACGCGCGCGAACGCGCAGCGCCCGCCCGCTTCCGAGCAGGTGTCGATGCTGCCAACCGAGCTCTACGCGAGCGCGATCCTCGGTGCCGTAGCCCACGGATGCGCGCACGCTGCGGGGTGGACGCTCCTCGACGCGGATCAGCACCGGCCATGTCTCGGCTGTCGAGAGCAGGGGTGCAGATGGGCCTTCGCTCGCATCTCCCACGGCGGGGAGCGCGGTTGGTTGCAGCTCCAACTGCACTCGCGGGGGTGCCTCGCTCACCGACTCCGTCGTTGCGGCGATGTCCGTGGCCGTTGCTAGCCCTTCCGCGAGCGGGGGCGTTGCTTCGCGTGCGGCCGCTACGGTGACCGAACGAAACCAGCCGAGCTCGGACAGTCGTCGCTGAGCATCCTCGAGCCAGCTGGCCGCGAGGGGGGCGCCCGGCCGGCCCTCGAGCTCCTTGCCGATCACCTTCGGATCGAGGCGTGTCAGGCCCTCGATCTGCACCGGTCCGAGCAGGACCAGCGGCCCAGGGTCCAGCGACCAACGAACTACGGCTGAGCGGGTTACGACGTCGATCTCTGCGCCCCCTTCGAGCCGCGCTTCGAGATGCCCAGCTTCGCGTAGGCGGCTCAGGATCTGCTGCTTGCTCGCGTCGTAGCGACCGATCTCGAAGATGTCGCCGGTCGCGAGCGGTAGCCCCTCCGTCAGCGCGGCGAGCGGGAGCCGGCTGGCCCGCGCACCCTGCGCGAACTCCAGGCCGCGATCGGTGACGCGCACGGGTGCGCCCTCCCGGATCTCGAGCCGGATGCGAACCTGGGATCGATCTTCGCTCCACTCGAGACGCGGTTCGATGTGCGCATCGAAGTAACCGCGTCGGCGATAGAGATTCAGGAGCTGGTCTACCGCGTCGTCGAGTGCGACTGCGTCGTAGAGTGGCGGTTCGCTCCAGACTGCGCGCGCGCGACTCGGCATTGGAAAGGGGAGGAAGGGCGCCAGCGTGTCCGCGTCGAGGGCCTCGTGGCCCGCGAGCTCGAGGGACGTCACGCGCGGGCCCGCTGGCGCGCGTGTCGAACTCGGCCGCGAGGCATTGGACGAAGCTGGGGAATGCGACTCCACTCCTGTCTGCTCGAGAACGCCGTCGGCGCGTCCCGCCACGAAGGGAACGTAGGCGCATCCCTGCAACGACGCGAGCAAGCAGGTCCAGAGCGCGACGCGAAGCCTCGAGGGAGTACGGCCGGGACGTGGGATCTGCATTCTCCAGACTAGGGTAACGGGTCTAGTACGACGGGCACATCCGCGTCCAAGCATGAGGATATACTGGATGCATCGTGCTCGGAGACGCCATCGATATCGCCCTCGTGGCTGTGCTCGTCTACTTCGCCATGACTTGGCTGCGTGAGGCTCGAGCTCACCTCGCTGTCGTCGGGATGGGGATCCTCGGCGGCATCTTCCTCATGGCGCGCCAGCTGGGCCTCGGGCTCACCGCGTGGATGCTGCAGGGCTTCTTCACGGCCTTTGCGCTGTTGGTGGTGGTGCTCTTCAATGCAGAGCTGCGCCAGGCATTCGAACGTCTCGCGCTTTGGGGCATGCGGCGTCAGGGAGGGGCCCAGAGCGCGCCTGGAGTGATCGACAAGCTCGTAGCGGTCACCTTTCACCTGGCGTCTCAACGCCGGGGCGCGTTGATCGTACTGCCGGGGTTCGATCCGGTGGAGCGACATCTACAGGGCGGCATCGAGCTCGAGGGGCAGGTCTCGGAGCCGTTGCTGATGAGCTTGTTCGATCCGCACTCTCCGGGTCACGATGGTGCGGTTCTGCTCGCGGGAGATCGTATTCGTCGCTTTGCTGCGCACCTCCCCCTATCGGCGGACCTCGAACAGATCGGCATGCGCGGGACGCGTCACGCTGCCGCACTCGGGCTGTCGGAGGTGTGCGACGCGCTTTGCATCGTCGTATCCGAGGAGCGCGGAAGCGTCAGTGTTGCGCGTGCAGGGACCCTGCAGCCGATGGAGAACGCGGCGGCCCTGACGGCCTTGATCCGGACCTTCCAACAACAGCGTCTAGGGCGCGCCCAGGCCGGTCGCGGCAAGCTTCGCCGCACCGGAACCCTCGCGTTGATGCGGAGGTGGTTCTCGCGGGTCGTCGCTGACTGGAAGGCGGCTGGTGGTGCGTTCGCACTGAGCGGCGTGCTCTGGCTGCTCGTGATTCCCGGCTCGGAGTCGGCCGAGCAGACCTTGCAGGTTCCGGTGGTGGTGACGAATCTACCCAGTGGTTACGAGCTCGAGAGCATCGAGCCGCCCGCCATCGAGGCCGTCTTCAGCGGGTTGCGGCGCGACTTCTTCTTGATAGATCGCGGCGAGCTCAAGGTCGAGATCGACGCGTTCCTGGTGCAGCTCGGCCGGAGGACTTTCAAGGTTTCTCCCGAGCTGATCGCGCATCCCCCCGGCCTGCGCATCGTATCGATCGATCCGCAGAAGCTGCGACTCTCCGTGCGCTCGGTCGAGGTTCCGCCCGAGGAGACCAAGACGCCAACCGGGGGCTAGGTCCTGGTGCTCGTCGCTCCGTAGGTCGCGACTCAGTAGGTTGCGAAGAGCTGGACGATGAACGTCTGTCCGCTGCGGCCGGTGGCGTATCCGATGCCCGTGGTGTTGAAGGCAGGCTGCATGAGGTTGGCACGGTGCACCGGTGAGTCCAGCCAGGCCCGCAGGATCGCGTCTACGCGCTCGTTCTGCGCATCTGACATCCCGATGTTCTCTGCGAGCAGGTGAAAGCCAGAGAGGCCTGCCGCCTGAGCGCGTTCCAGCGGATTGCGGCCCGAGCGATCGACGTGATCCAGGTAACCGTGTCGCGCCATATCGCGCGCGTGCGCCATCGCCACGGCATCCAGCTCGTCGGATCTGGCGAGTGTGATCAGCTGCGCCTCGCGGCGAATCGCATTCACGCGATCGAGCACTCCCTCGCTGGGACCGGCCAGTGCTGCGACCGGGGGCAGCGCCAGAGACAGCATCCCCCAGAGTCCCATGGCGAAGCCCAAGCTCGATCGCACCGGCCACTCCATCAGGGTGCCTCGGCGCGCTCGGTGACGGGCGTCGGCTCGCCTCCGGACCAGCGCTGTAGCACCTCAGCGGATCGAAGCTCGCGGCGGACCAGTTTGCCTGCTTCGTAGTACGAGGCGACGTCGAGTGCGCCATCCCCGTCGAGATCCTCGTGCACCTCGATCGTCTCGCCCGCGCGGTAGCGTTCGAGGCGATCGGGCTGTCCATCGCCGTTTCGATCCTGCTGCTGCTCCTCGAGCTGACCGTCGCTGTAGAGTGAGACGGAATCGCGGAACCCATCGCCGTCGGCATCCGACTCGATGCGGCGCACCTCCCCGCCTTGGAAGTAGGTCCATCGGTCTGGGCGCCCGTCGGCATCGGTATCTTCGAGACGCCGGCTGCGCTGTCCCTCGCGGAACTGTGTCGTGATCTCGAAGCTCCCGTCGAAGTCGAGGTCCTCCTCCAGGCGCACGAGCTTGCTGTCCGCATCGAAATGACGCACGACGTCGGCTCGGCCATCGCGGTTCTGGTCCAAGAGCTCGCGTGTCGGACGCTCTGGGGATCCGAAGAGCCAGCGGTCGGGGCGCCCATCGCGATCCTGATCCTCGACCCTGGATGGCTCGCCCTCGAGTACCGGGTTGCGCGACGGGCGAGAAGTCAACGGCGCCCCGCTGCGCTCGAGAGGTGCCGGAAGGGGAGCCGTGGACTCCTCGGGGCGGACGGCCTCGCTCTGCGTGCGAGGCGCTGCGCTCGGCGCCGGCGCGCTACGTCGCTCGATCGCGCGCTGTAGGGTTGCCAGCTCGCGCTGTAGATCGCGGCGATCCTGGGAGCGTCCTCGGGCTCCGGTACTCGGCTGCGAGCTTGGGAGCGCGCTGCCGTCTTTGTCGGGCCGCGGCGGTCGAGTCGGCTCGGGTGTGCGGCTCGAGGTCGCGGGATCCGCACTCCCTCTCCGCAAGGCTTCGCGCATGCGTGCGTTCTCACGCTCGAGGCGCTCCTGTTGGATCTCGCGACGCTTGGCTGCTCTCTGCGTCTCAGAGCCACGCTGTGCCTGCTCTTCCTGTTCGCGCTCGGTCACGGCCTGGTCGGCCTCCTGCGAGACCGACTTCCCGAAGATCCAGAAGGGGTAACCGAGGAGCACGGTCAGAGGGCCGAAGGGGACGTCGCGGTCGCGTGTAGAGACGTCGGACTCCGCGGAGCTACCACCCAGTTGGACGGGCTCGCTGGTGGTGATGGGCTCGTCCATGGCCGGCATCTGCTCGCCGGGTAGCACGACCCGCGCGGCGCTGCCGGTCGAGCGTTCGGGGCGATTCGCGGAGTCTCGATTGATATGGGTGTATCCGCAGCCCGTGAGCAGTAGCCCGGCAGTCACGGTCGCGAGGCCGCGCCGCGCGTAGCGGGACGCAGCAATCGAGAAGGAAGGCCGCGCGCTGGCACGGCGACACCATGAGGGAGACGCATCGGAATACATGCTCACGGGGACTGCAAAGCATGGACCCGAAAAAACCCCCTGTGCAGAAGGGTCTGAGTGATTCTGCTGTTGGGTTCAGCGCCTGCGCTGTGCCTGCCGAGCGGGTGCGCGTGGTTTGCGAGCGTCGTTTGGAAGCAGGATTCCCAATTCGGGAAAGTACCTTACAGAACGAGCCCGATCTCCCGATCGGCGGCCTCGATGTCGAAGTCCTCGAAGCGCAGGATGTCGAGTTTCTCATAGGCTTTGCGAACTCGCGGGGTCAGCAGTCCGAGCTTCTTCAGGTTTGGGACGATGCGCGAGAAGAGCAGCTGTTGAAAGAGCTGAAACGTAGGAGACTCGCGCACGACCGCTTGCACTTCGACCTTGTTCCATCCCATGAGCTCGGCGATGTCGCCACCGAGGAGGCGCTGGGCCATGAGCTCCGAGGCGTAGATGATGAAGTCTTCGCGGTCGGCGAGCTCCGATGGAGCCATGTCGGTGTACTGCTCTCGGAGCGAGAGGACGCCGAAGGCAACGTGCCTGGACTCGTCGCGCATCACGTACTTGATCAGCTCCTGTAGTAGTGGCTCCTTGCAGATTCGGTACATGTTTCCGAAGGCTGCCATGGCCAACCCCTCGATCAGGATCTGCATGCCGAGATACTTGAAGTCCCAGCGGCTCTCGCTGATGACTGCGTCGAGCAGCTCCTTCAGGTTCTCGTTGATCGGCCACTCCCATTCGAGCTTCTCGCGGACGTAGCGACTGAATACTTCGACGTGACGAGCTTCGTCCATCGTCTGGGTACCCGCGTAGTATTTGGCATCGATCCATGGGACCGCGCCCACGAGCTGAGACGCGACGATGAGCGCACCCTGCTCGCCGTGCAGGAACTGCGAGAGCTGAAGGGCCATCTGAGCGTGGCGCACGCGCACACGCTCGCGCTCGTTCAGCTTCTGGAAGCCGGAGAACCCCATCAGCGGATTGACTGCTTGAGGAAGGATTTCGGATTCCGGATCGACGGGCGTGTCCCAAGCCAGGGTCGTGGTGCTGTTCCACTGCTCGCGCTTGGCCTTCTCGTACAGGTCCCGCAGACCCTCCTTCACGCCGTCGTAGCGCCAGGCGTAGGCGGTGTCGAAAGAGGTGAGAATGGTCTCGAGCTCGCGCTCGCTTCCAGCGAGGCGCTTCGGGTCGAGCCTGGAGTCGAAGGATCGCGAAGCCGTGGTCATGGAATGCCTCCCCGCTCAAAGTAGCGCTGCGCATCCCGGGGGGTCAATTCAAATATGACGTCGGATTCGGATTTTCGAGGGCACCGATCCGGTCGAGAGTCAGGTAGCATGCGCAGGGCATGAATCCCGAACATCCGATTCCACGACGGGGGGGGCCGCGCAAGGCCGGCACGACTCGCACCCCTGCGGCCGACCCCCAGCGAGGTCCGCGGCGGCCCAAGCAGGCGCGGAGTCGGCGAACCCGCCAGAACATCCTGCGAGCGGCGATTGCCTGCTTCGAGCTCCATGGGTACGACGGGGCGACCACCGCCGCCATCGCGGCGCGTGCGGGCGTCGGTGTCGGGACCGTCTACTCCTACTTCGAGAACAAGCGAGCGATTCTGCTCGAGATCGTCGAGGACGTGCTGGTTCCATTCAACCAGGCGGTGGTCGAGCGACTGGATCCGAAGAAGGCGGGTGTGGACGATCCTCGCGCCACGACGAGGACCCTGATCGACCTGATCTTCGAGGCCCAGCACCTGTCTCCGGGCATGCGGCGGGTGCTCTGGGAGCGGTACTTCAAGGACCCAGAGGTGCGCGAGCAGGTGGAGAGCGTGTGGGCACGGACGCGCGAGGCAGTGAGGGCCTTTCTCGACGAGCTCGACAGGCGCGGACTGCTGCGCGAAATCGATGTCGCGAGCGCGACCCATGTGATCCACAACGCCGTGCAGTGGAACGCCTGGCGTGCGTACGAAGACGGCGACCCCGAGCGCACACGCGCAGTCGCGGCGAGTACGCTCGACATGATCAGTCGCTTCGTCTTCGCGGACGACGACGACTCCCGCTCGTGAGGGGATCGGCGCCGGCGGCCCCGCCATCGCGTGTGCCGGCGCGACACGCCTGACGGTGCACCAAAGATTGCCCGCCGCGCGCCGATACGGTGGGCGGAGGGATCTGCAGAGGCCGCATCGGCTCGGGCGCGCTGGTCGGAGTGAGCTCGATCCTCTGGCAGCCCCTTGGGTCGATCTTCGGATGTATCCGAGTTGGAGTGGGTGACAGGTGGATCTTGCAACCGTCATAGGGATCGTTCTCGGGTTCGGCTTGATCATCGCATCGATCTTGCTGGATGGGTCGCTCGGTGCCTTCATCAACGCCCCCGGATTGATGATCGTCCTGGGAGGTACGGTTGCGGCTACGCTCATCCATCAGAAGTTGCAGCACGTGATGGGTGCTTTCGGTGTCGCCATGAATGCCTTCTTCGATCGGGGCATGCCCGTGGACGAGCTGGTCGAGAAGATTCACGAGCTCTCTCAGAAGGCGAGGAAAGAGGGAGTGCTGGGTCTCGAGCAGGTCGAGGTGACCGATCAGTTCCTCGCGCGCGGTGTCGTGATGGCGATCGACGGTATGGACAAGGACTTCATAGCGGAGACGATGATGCGGGAGCTGGGTGCGATCCAGGCGCGGCATCAGCGTGGGCAGACGATCTTCCGCTTCATGGCAGCGACGGCGCCTGCGATGGGGATGATCGGAACCCTGATCGGCCTCGTGAACATGCTCCAGGCGATGGACGACCCCGCGGCGATCGGCCCGGCCATGGCTGTCGCGCTGCTCACGACCTTCTACGGGGCTGTGTTCGCGTTCTTGGTCTTTGGCCCGATCGCCGACAAGCTCGAGGCGCGCACCAAGGAAGAGACGATTCGCTGTCGCCTTGCGATTGCCGGCATCGAGTCCGTCGCAAATGGGGACAACAAGACAGTGACCCAGACCAAGCTCGATGCGCTGCTCTCTCCAAGAGAGCGCGAGCGAGCGAATCAACCCGCCGAGGCCTAGGCGCCGGCGGCTGGGTAAGCAACCTATAGCGGGAGAGTTCGCAGGTGTCGGATTCGGACGACGAGCCACCAAAGATGGAAGGTGCCCCGGCGTGGATGGCCACGTTCGGGGACATGATGAGCCTGCTCCTCTGCTTCTTCGTCTTGTTGCTGTCGTTCGCTGAAATGAACGTCGTCAAGTTCAAGAAGATGATGGGATCGATGGATGAGGCCTTCGGTGTGAGCGCTCGCACCGAAGGGCTGCAGGAGACCATGTCGGGGGACGTGATCGAGATTTCGAAGGCGATGCAGGAGGCGCCCATCATTCCGGAGGAGGAGCCGCCGCCCCCGCAGCCGGAGCAGAATCAGACAAATGCAGTGGCCGACCAGGAGCAGAGGGAAGAGGAAGAGAAGCGCAAGCTGGATAAGGAGCTACTCGAGGTCGTAGACAAGGTGATCGAGGAGCGCGGGCTCGACGATCGCGTAGAAGCCGTCCTGGGCGACAAGGGGGTCACGATCCGCGCCGATTCGCAGCTGCTGTTCGGACCCGGCCAGAATAATCTCAAGGCGGAGGCGGCTGCGATCATGGAAGAGGTGGCCGAGCTGGCTGCGCTGTTCCCGTACAAGATCATGGTCGAGGGCCACACCGATGATCGGCCCATCCGGAGTCCGCAGTTCCCATCCAACTGGGAGCTGTCCGCGGCTCGCGCTGTGGCGGGCGTACGCCATCTCATCGACATCGGGGGGCTGGAGCCATCCAGGATCGCCGCGGCCGGCTTCGCAGATACGCAACCGCTCAACTCGAACGAGACCGAAGAGGGGCGGCAGAAGAACCGTCGCATCGAGTTCGTCTTTTACCGCGAGGAAGGCTGAGCGCGCCCCAATCCGGGCTCTGCACGCACGCTCGGACAGGCCGAGGTGCTCACGACCGCAGCTGTGAGGGTTTGCGGCGGCCCTGCCCACGCCCGTCAAGGCGGCTACCACGTGGGCCGTAGGACCGCCAGCAGAACGATGGGTACGAGAAACAGCAGCGGAAGCTCGTTGCGAATCCGACACTGAGTCGGCGTCAGGAAGACGTCGTCCTGCTCGAAGCGCCGACGCGCGCGAGCCACGTACATGTGGTAGCCCACCAAGCCAGCGACCAGGGGCAGCTTGAGCCTGAGCCAGGCAAGCTGGAGGTAGGAGGGCTGCGCTGCCAGCATGCTGATCCCGAAGACCAGCGTGGCGACCATCGCGGGAGTCATGATCCCGCGTAGTAGGCGGCGCTCCATTGTCTTGAGGAGCGTGGTAATCTCCGGTGAGTCCCGGTTCTCGGCGTGGTAGACGAGCAGACGGAACATGTAGAAGAGACCGGCGAACCAGGCCACCATCGCGATCAAGTGAGCGGCTTTCAGGTAGAGGAACATCGGGTCTCCGTCGCGTCTCGTTCGCGTTTTCGAGGTGGACCGGCGATTATACGAACTCGATCCCGGCGAGAGGAGACCCTAGGTGCAACCGATTTTCCGACTCGCGCTCGGGGCTGGGCTGGCCCTGGGGCTGGTGGCGGGCCTGGCGGGCTGCGGTTCCGCGTCGCTCACGCTCGTGAACACGCTCGCTCGGCTCGGTGCCTACGACGTCGAGCGCGACATCGCCTATGGAGAGGCGCCCGATCAGCGGCTCGACGTCTACAAGCCGCGCGGAGTCGAGCGCGCTCCGATCGTCGTGTTCTTCTACGGGGGAGGCTGGAAGACGGGCCACAAGCGCGACTACATCTTTGCCGCTCAGGCGCTGACCTCGCGCGGATTCATCGCGGTGGTTCCGGACTACCGAAAGTATCCCGAGGTGCGGTTTCCGAGCTTCGTGCGCGATGCCGCAGCATCCGTCGCCTGGGCGCACGCGGAAGCAGCGCGTCTCGGTGGCGATCCGCAGGATGTGTTCGTCATGGGCCACTCGGCCGGGGCGCACATCGCAGCCCTGCTCACGCTCGATGCTCGCTATCTCGAAGAGGTCGGCGGGAAGCAGGATTGGATCCGCGGAATGGTCGGTCTCGCGGGCCCGTACGACTTCAATGCACGTCGGGCGGATCTACGCGCCATCTTCGCCGGGGGCCCCTACGAGGCGACACAGCCGCTCACTTTCGCGGGGCGCTCGCGCGCACCGCTGTTCCTGCTGCACGGCCTCAGCGACCAGACGGTGTTTAAGAAGAACACCGTCAACCTCGCGGGTGCGGTGAAAGCCGCCGGCGGTGACGTCCGTGTCAAGCTCTACGAGGACCTGGACCACGCCGGGTTGCTGGCCACATTCTCGATTCCCCTGCGTTCGGGCTCGAGTGTACTCGAGGATGTCGCGAGCTTCGTTCGCGAGGTAGCGGAGTCCGGCTAGAGCGGCTAGTCCGGCTAGAGTGGATCGGCGTCGCTGTCCTCGATCTCGCGCCGTTCCTGGGCCGGGGAGAGTTCCGATTCGACGATCTCCCGCGGGCTTGCATCGGCGGGCGTCGACGCGGCCGCGGGCGAGAGCGCGTTCAGGCGGTCGATCAAGAGCCGCAGGCGACCGACGTTGCGCCGATTGAACTGCAAAAGCACGCGGGGTAGCTCCGGCATCTCGTCCGCTTCTTCGGGCAGAGCATGCGAGACTTCGATTCGGCCACGCATGAGGATCCCGGAGAACTCGTCGTTGAGCTCCTCTAGATTCTCTGTGGATGGTGCGTGGCGGACCCGTAGCACCAAGGTCGGACCCACGTAGCGGCTGGAGTGAAAATTGCTGTAGAAGCCCAGAATCTCATCTACTGCCACCTGGACATCATTCGTGACGCGAAACAGGTGCAAGTCCTCTGCGCTGATCAGCTCCCGGGAAAGGAGCTGGGAGTGCAGATAGTGCTCCCACTCCTTCCAATAGGTCGCGCCTGGAGACTCGACGAAGACCACGGGGACGATGTCGCTCTTGCCCGTCTGGATCAAGGTGAGCGCTTCGAATCCCTCGTCGTGCGTACCGAAGCCGCCAGGAAACAAGACGATGGCGTGTGCTTCCTTCACGAACATGACCTTGCGCGTGAAGAAGTACCGAAAGTTGATCAGCTTGCGGTCGCCCGCGATCGTCGCATTGGCTGACTGCTCGAAGGGCAGGCGGATATTCACACCAAAGGACTGCTCGCGGCCCGCGCCGCCCTGTGCAGCTCCCATGATCCCGTCGCCGGCGCCCGTGATGGCCATCCAACCTTCGGTGACCATCCGCTCCGCAAAACGATAGGCCTGCTCCCAATCGGGGTGGGACTCGGCGGTACGCGCGCTTCCGAAGACCGCAACCTTGCGAACGTGCTCGTAAGGAGCAAAGACCCGACATGCGTGCCGCAGCTCCTTGAGTGCACTGTTGAAGAGCTTGACGTCGCCGACCGCCGTCTTGTCCTCGACGAGTCGAAGCGCAGTGACGACGAGCTGACGCACGAACTCGCTTCCTGCGGCTCCACCGTATTCCGCCACTGTCGCCTCGACGAGGTCGTCGATCTTGCTGCTCAGCTCCGGGCTCTTGAGGTCGTAGCGTGTAGATCTACGCATTGGAGCGAGAGTAGCAGTACCTGCGCCGGGTTCGAGGCCCTGGCGAGAAATGCCATCGGGGCGTCGCCCACGGATCACCCGCCTCGATGGCGGGACTGGCGGAGCTGCGCCACCTTGACGTGGGCGCCCCACGCCTCGTAGCCGTCGATCGCAAGCGTGCGCAGCTCGGCCGCGCGGGCTTGCTCCCCGACCGAGACGAGGAGTGCAGCCCAGCGTTCGTGAATGATGGCCAAGTGATTCCGGAAGCCGTTCTCGGTCGCCAGCTCTGCCGCCCTCTGGTACGCCTTCTCGGCCTTATTCGGAATCCTACGAGTGATCTTGCGCTCGGCATCCAGCAGTGCGACGAGATGCCCGAAGTTGAATGGAGCGCTACGCGCCCGCCGGGTGAGAGTCGCAGTGAGCCGCGCGAGCTCGCGCAGTGCACGCTTGCGCACTCGCCCGCGCGTGGTTTGGGCGAGTGAGCCGGCACTGAGCGCGAAGAACAGCTCGAACTCCGAGACGTGAAGGGTGGTGCCTCCCGACCAGAGGATCGTCCGGCTGATCTCCTTGGCCTGGAAGTACGCTTCCTCCACCTGACCGAGCAGGTAGAGCGTCATGATTCGAATGGTTCCCGACAGATTCGAGTAGTGGCGCGAGCTTGCCAGCAGTACGGTGGCCTCCGTCGGGAGCTCGCGTGTAGCGTTTCCAGAGAGCGAGCGGCTACAGCTATTGGGGGCTCCGGTGAGCGGCGCGAGGGCGGTCAGGATCCCCAATCGGAGTGCCCAGGCGGTAGGTGCAGTTCGCTTGGCGAGTGGAAGGTGTTCTTCGAGCTCGCGCTCGACGAGCGAGAGAGGTTCTCCGACAGTCAGCAGAACCAGCGCGTGCCAGAGCTTCGAGTACATCCCGATCTCGCGCACACCGAGCTCGAAACAACGCTCGGTCACGCGCTGGATGTTCTCGAGAAGCTGTCTCCGTGGCCTACGCCACGGGTCGATCAGGACGTTGCAGATGTGCTGAACCTGGACCTCGAGTGTCGGCTGATTGCGCTCGAGGATCTGTGCGAGGGCGCTCTGGCCGAGTTGAGTAGCATAGGCGTAGTCGCCTGTGATCACGGCTTGCGAGTGTGCGAAGGAGGCGAGCGTGAGCGGGTGCACGCCCGACCGGCGACTGACCTGACCGCGAATGAAGTACGACACGGTCATCAGGTGCAGGCATAGGTTCTCGCGGAAGAGCGCAGGCCCGATCGCCGCGATCACCTGCTGCAGCGCTTTCCATTCTGCGCTGATCTGGGTGCTGGGGCCGGGGGATCGGGTGATGCTCTCGCGGCGCCGCAGGCAGAGGCGCGTACGCCAGATATCGATCATCAGACGCAGTCGCGAGGGTGCCAATGGAAACTGCAGTCCGAGTCGCTTGAGAGCGTTCAGCCCTGCCTCGACCCCGCTGGGCGCTCCGTGCACAGCCGTGCGCAGTTCTATGCGGGTTGCGGCGACGCGCGCCCACTTGTCCAGGCCCAGGCCGCGCGTCTCGAGGAATGCGAGGTAGCGTTCCGCTTGCTCGGAGACACCGCCGAAGATCGCGCTCTGGATCAGGCCGAAGTACAGCTCGAAGCCGAGATCGTGATGCGCCTGCCAGTCCTCGTCGCGGTAGAGCGCGAGACCTGCGCGCAGGTATCCGTCGGCGCGCTCGGCGGTGCTCGATTCGAGAGCTCCCTTCCCGGCCTGGAGGTTGACTTCGATCAGTCGTAGGCGTTCGTCTTCGGAGATCGGCGCTCCGGCAAGGTTGAGGTGGTCGGCGATCCGCATCGAGCGAGTGCTTGCGGAGTCCGGGTCTTGCGACCTGCGGATCAATGCCTCGCCGATCGCCCGATGGATCGATCGCTTCTGTTCCGGCTCGAGCTTCTGTCCTGCCGCCTCGCGGAGTCGGTCGTGCACGAAGCGGAAGCCGTCGCGGCATGGCGCGATCAAGCACGCATTCGAGAGCGTCATCAAATCTCGAAACCCGTGCACGCGATCTGCTGCGACCACTTCGAGCAGGAAGTCGGGGTCGAACACGTCGCCGATGCAGCTGGCTGCCTCGAGTAGCTGGCGGCCGGAGGCGGGTAGGGTGCGGATGGCAGCGGATGCGAAGCTGACCGCCTGATCCGACATTGCCGCCGCGTCGACGGCAGCCTCGTCCCAGGACCATCCGTCGGCCCCTGAACAGAGGGCGCCCTGGTCCTGCAGTTCCAGCAGGAACTCGCGAATCAGCTGTGGACTGCCGCCCGTCCTCAGGGACACGCGGCGCGTCAGCGGGGCGATGTCGCTCTGGCTGCGGCCGAGAACGTCGGAGAGGTACTGGGAGGTGTCCCCGGGCCCGAGTGGGCGCAGATTTAGTTCTCGCAGCGAATCCGAGGTCGGTGCTGCGGAGGTCAGGTGCTCGCGCCAGGCTTCGGAGCGATCGCGCTGATTCGCGCGCGCGGTTCCGATCACGAGCAGGTGCTGTGGGCTCCGATCTCCGATCAGCTCTTCGAGCACGAACAGGCTGCCCGCATCTGCCCAATGGAGATCGTCGAGTACGAAGGCCAATGGCCGATTCGGGCCTCCGATCGCACGTACGAGGCGTCGGACCCCGGAGGCAATGCGCGCTTGTCGCTCCGCAGCCGAGAGCCGGAGTGGTGCTTCCGGCGTCTCGAGGAGCGCTGCAAGGCCCGGAATCAGCGCCGCCAGCTCTGGAGCATGATCCCCTAGAGCCTCGTTCAGGTGGAGTCGCCAGCTCTCGAGAGCCGTTTCCGGCTGAATCAGGAGCTGCTCGAAGAGCCCCTCGAACAGATCGATGAACCCTGCATAAGGACGGTCACGTCGATACCGATCGAACTTGGCTCGAGAGTAGCGTCCCCCTACGTTGGATATGGGCTCCCGCACCGACTCCGCTAGAGCGGACTTGCCGATGCCCGGGGGGCCTAGCAACAAGACGAAGGTGGCGCGGCCTTGCTGTGCTCGCTCGAGAGCTTCTTGCAGGCGCTCGAGCGATCCTTCGCGTCCGTAGAGCCGTCGTGGGAGTCGCAGCCGGTGGGGAGTGTCTTGGCTGCCCAAGACAAACTCGGGATCGATCGACCCTTTCTGGGTCCATTGCTGATGGCACGCGGCGAGGTCTGCTCGTAGGCCCTGCGCGGTCTGGTAGCGTGCCTCCGGATCCTTGTCCAAGAGGCGCTCGATGATGCGGGAGATGGCCGTCGGAAACCCGGGAACGATCTCGGAGGCGGGCGTTGCGCGCAACGCAAGGTGAGCATGGACGAGCTTGTCCCGCGTCTCCGCCTCGAATGGAGGATGATCGGTGACGAGCTCGAACAAGGTGGCTCCGAGCGAGTAGAGATCGCTCCGGGAGTCCACTCCAGCGTCCAGGAATCCCGTCTGCTCTGGCGATAGATAGCAGAGCGTGCCCTCGGCTCCGTGCGCCTTCGGATCGCGCCGCGTCTCACCGAGCTCTGACGAGATTCCGAAGTCGATCACCTGGATTGCCAGAGTCTCAGGGTCGATCAGGATGTTTCCGGGCTTGATGTCCTTGTGGATGATCCGCGCCCCGTGAATCTCCGACAGGGCTTCGGCGCATTGTAAAGCGATCTCGAGGAAGGTGGCGAGGTCGGGCCTGTCCTTCGCGATGAACTCCGACAGGTCGATGCCTGAAAAGCGTTCGAGGACCAGGACGTCGGAGTCGTCTGCCTGCTCGAGATCGAGAGCGCGAACGATCCGCGGAGAGTCCATGCGCGAGAGAAGCTCGAACTCTCGGCGGATTCTGGACGAGGCTCGCTGCGTGGAAGTTGCGCTACGCTTCAGCACGACCTCGCGCTTGTCGCGTTCCCGGATGGCGAAGTGCACTTCGGAACGAGAGGACGCATGCTTACACTCTAGAATGCGGTAGCCGTATAGGTGCACCAGAGGCTCCAGGTTCGTGCTTTCGCATCGACGCGCCAGGCGCGCCCCTTGAGCGCAGTGGTCGTGCAGTGGTGTCGAATCGAGCGAGCAGCTTTCGCCTCTCTCGGAGTGCGGAGACGGGTGCGGACGCAGCCAAGTAGCCCAGGCTGACGGATTGCGTCGGAGCTCAGTCGGACGTGGGGGAGTCGGGCGTCAACAGCTGGCGTGCGGTCCGGGTCTCGAGTCCGAGACGGAACCCGCTTGCCTGAGCATGGCCACCTCCGCCCAAAGCCCGAGCGATGACCGAGCAATCGAAGTCTGGGCGGGACCGCAAGGAGCACTGCAGCTTGCCGTCGGCTCCCAGCTGCCAGGCCAGGGCAGCAGGGACGTCCTCGAAGCGTTCCAGCAGCGCGTGCAAGATGTCTGAAACGCCAGCGGGCCCCGCGTTGACGCAGACACAGGGCGCGCCGGGCTCCGGATGGCCGGGGTAGTACAAGTGCGTGCGGTATGCGCGTCGGAGCGCTTCCTCGATGCAGTGCTGCAGATAGAGCGCGCAGCCGGCGGCCTCGCGCACGAGCTCGTCGAGCGGGCGTTGCGAGAGCTCATCCCAGGTCTCGAGTGTATGCGGCGCGATCTGGATTCGCAGGGAGAGCGCCTTGGAGTCGGGCAGCGAGAAACGCCAGAGGTCTCGATCCTCGACATAGTCTACGATCCACGGTCGACGCTTTCCCGGATGGAAGTGATCCCACGTGAGTCCGGCACCCGAGCGGTTCATATCGAAGGTGCAGTAGCCAAGCCCGCTCAGGTTGGCCTCCGCAGTCTTGTGGTGGTCCAACACGACGAGGCGCCGGCGCGATGCGAGGTCGGCGCCGCACACGACAGTGTGGAGTTCCTCGAGCTGATCCCGCGGATAGCTGAAGTCGACGATGTAGACATCACGCCCGCGGGCCAGGTCGTAGGGAGGCCGCTGATCGAACAGGCCGGGGTAGAGTTCGGCGTAGCCCAGGGCACGTGCGGCAACCCAGGCAGCGGTGAATCCGTCGGAGCAATGTGCGTGGTAGATGACGAGGGGCTTGCTCATCTGCGCTTTCAGTGCGAGCTCCTGAACTCGGGTGTCGTGGGACTCGACGACGTGCGAACGAACCTGACGACGCGCGAATGAGGGTGGTGGACGATACTGGACTTGAACCAGTGACCTCTGCGATGTCAACGCAGCGCTCTAGCCAGCTGAGCTAATCGTCCGTCGATCTCTAGCGGGGCGACGCCCGAGCCGGCGCGTGCTTCACGCCTACCCGTCTGGTCAACGCCGTCTTCGAGAAGGCGCTAGTGTAGCGCAGGCTCCCTCAGGGTCAGCCCTTGCCGGCTCGATGCGAGAACAAAACACCCCGGATGCAAGCGCGTTCGCCATTGATACACTCACCGGCTCCGTGCTGGGACTTTGCCCGGCGCGTCGGTGGGGGTTCGAACGACGGAGCTCGAACGAGGGAGGGTGCGATCGTTGCGACCGAGATGGACGGTCTGGGGGCCACGTCGGGCTTTGCGGGCCCTGTGGTCTACGGGATATGGGCTTGGTGCGCTGCTTCTCGGGTGCGGTGGGCTGGATGGAACAGGCCGCACGAACCCTGCGCGGCCCCCAGCCGTGCTCGATCAGGCGCTCTCCGACACCCCTGGGGACGTATCCGACTTGCTGGACGACGTACGCTCGAACGATGTGAGGTCCCGACGACCGGCATCTGAAGAGGGGGCATGGATCGATTCCTGCCCCGAGCCCTTCCCCGTGTGGGAGCCAGCGGATACGCGTGGACCTGCGGGCGAGACGGTGTTGCGCTGTCTCGAGCGCATCGGATCGGCTACGGATGATCGGATTCCGCTGGATCAGGTCTACGAGCTCACGACCTTCGGAGGACCTGGCGATGAGCAGCCGACCAACTGCGAGGCGGCACCCGATGCAGATGGCACTTGGTACTACGCCGCCAATCGGCAGCGTTTCGGGTGCGGAGCCCGCTTTCGTCTGACCAATGCGGAGCGATCGCGCTGCGTCGTGGTCGAGGTTGCGGACCTCGGTCCGAACATCTGCGTCGAGGAGGCGGGCGGCCGCCCGGCCTGGGACGTCTCTCCGCTGGCGGCGCGCCATCTGTTTGGAGTTCCGCGGGCGGGTTGGTCCGAGCATCGTCGCGTTTATGCAGCCAGAGTTGCGGACGAGACCCCGCTGGGCCCGTGCGATGCGGAGCTGAGCCTGCCGGCACCCCGCGGCGCGATCGGCAGTCAGTGCTTCGACGCGTCGAGCTGTCGAAGCGCCTCGGCGGTGTGCCTCCGTAGTGGGGAAGGGTGGCCGGGGGGCTACTGTACGCAGGCGTGCACGGATTCCTGCCCGACGCAGCGGGGAGCCGATCCGAGCACCATGTGTGCTGCTATGCCGGATGGCGTCGGACGCTGCTTGGCACGCTGCGATTTCACGCTCTTCGAGGCTGGCTGTCGCGACGGATATGTCTGCCGCGTGGCTCCAAATGCTGGCGGGGGCGCTCCCCAGCCGGTGTGTGCTCCCTTGCCGGTGAGCTGCGGACCGTGAGGGGTCCTTGGCTTAGCCTACTTGGGGCGAGCGCAGCGAGCCGGCGAGCTCGCGCAGCAGGGACTCGGTCCGCTCCCAGCCCATGCAGGCATCGGTGATGCTGCGGCCGTACTCGAGTGGGTGGCCCGGCTGATAGTCCTGGCGTCCCTCGAGAATGTGGCTCTCGAGCATGAGGCCGAACACCGTGTCGTTCCCCCGAATGCGTTGCTGCACGACGGATCGAGCGACTTCTGGCTGCCGAACGGGATCCTTTCGGCTGTTGCCGTGACTGCAGTCCACCATGATGCGGCTCGGCAGACCGGACTTCTCGAGGCACTCCGCCGTAGCGCGGAGATCCTCGGGCGAGAAGTTCGGCCCCTGGTTGGACCCGCGTAGGACGACGTGGCAGTCGGGATTCCCCTTGGTTCCGACGACGGCGGAGATCCCCTGCTTCGTCACCGAGAGAAAGTGATGCGGATGGCTTGCCGCCTCGATGGCATCGACGGCAATTTGCACGCTGCCGTCGGTGCCATTCTTGAAGCCACATGGCATCGAGAGCCCGGAGGCGAGCTCGCGGTGGACCTGGCTCTCGGTGGTGCGCGCGCCGATTGCTCCCCAGCTCACGAGATCGGCAATGAACTGTGGGGTGATCGTGTCGAGGAACTCGGTGCCGACCGGCAGCCCTTGGTCGGCGAGAGACAGGAGAAGCGAGCGTGCCGCGCGTAGTCCGCGATTGATGGCGAAGCTACCGTCCAGATTGGGGTCATTGATCAGCCCCTTCCAGCCGACGGTGGTGCGCGGCTTCTCGAAGTACACCCGCATTGCGATGAAGAGCTCGTCCGAGAACTCCGCGATCAGGGGCTTGAGGCGCTGTGCGTACTCCTCGGCGGCACGAGGGTCATGGATCGAGCACGGCCCGACGATGACGAGGAGGCGTGGATCTTCGCCCCGCAGGATGTTGGCGATCGCCGCGCGTGCGTTGGCGACGGTCTCCGAGGCTGGATCTGAAGTGGGCAGCTCCTCCATCAGGACAGCTGGTGGGATCAGCGGGCGGATCTGATCGATGCGTATGTCGTCGGTGTCATAGTGCATAAGCAGACAATACATACACCGATGGCTCCGACGGGCCAACCCCAGACCAGAGCGCGGGCCAAGAGACCCACGCTGGGGGCGCGAGAGCGCCTGCAGGCGGGGGGCGGGGCGGCTCGAGGAGTGCTCCTCGAACCGCCCCTGGACTAGTCACTCGAAGAGTGGATCCCGCTCGAGCCCGACTCGAGCGGCGGGGTGCGAGCGAACCGACTCTGCGGTCCGCTCGCCGGAATCGCGCCGACAAAGCCTGCCGCAGGACAGAGCCTGTCGGAGCGACAGAGCTCGTCAGAGGCAGCCGTTCACCTCCCCTTGAGGGCGCGCACTCGCTTGCTGCCGAAGATCTTCTTGAGCTTGGTCGCCTTGCTCAAGCTGCGCGCCTTGTTCGGGTTGAGCGTGCCCAGGTTCGGGCTCCGGATGCGGCCGGCTCCGCGCCCTGGGTTCGTTCCGTCGGCGAGTCCGGAGCGATTGCCGAACTTCTTCTTGAAGATCTTCTTCTTCGCGACCTTCTTCTTGAAGATCTTCTTCTTGGCAACCTTCTTCTTGAAGACCTTCTTCTTCACCACCTTGCGCTTGGGCGCCTTCTTCTTGACTACCTTGCGCTTGGGGGCCTTCTTCTTGACCACCTTCTTGGGGCGCTTCTTGAAGACCTTCTTCATCTTCACCGGGGGATCCATGCCGCCCGGATCCATCATGGGGGGATCCATCGCCGGTGGCTGCGGATTGTCCATGCCGCCCGGCGGTGGTGCGGGCGGGTTGTTGTTTCCGCCGCCGCCGCCGCCGTTTCCTCCGCCACCGTCATCACCACCGTTGCCACCATCGTCGTCCGCAGCACCGTCGTCATCACTGGAGTCGTCGCTCGCGTTGGCGATGATGGCGGCATCCACGGCGGTCATGACGCGGTCCACGTTCAGCTGGAGATCTGTCCGCGTGTACCGCAGTGGCTCGAAGCCTCGATTGTGGTGCAACACTCCGTCGATGCTGTATGCGTCGAAGCTGCGCTCACCGCCGGGCAGGTTCTGGGCAGCCGACATGGTCAGCGCCCCGATCCAGTGCCCAGTCGAGTCTGCGGCCTCTGGAGAGCCAACGGTTCCCACGGTGCCCTGGAGCACGGTGTTCAGCACTGTGTTGTCCACGGCGCTGACCGCGCTCGCCCCGACCTGTACCACGCTGTCCACACCAGTGGCGAGTTCGTCGATCGCATTGAGCGGCTGTAGCTTGGCGAGCCTCCAGAGCGCCCGTGGAACTGCGGTGATGGGCGAGGCCTGGTACACCTCCTGACCGGTGTGAATGCTCTTCGGACGCGTTCCCGTCACCGCGAACTGGAACATGTCCTTCAGGTCCTGACCCGCATCGACGAAGCCCGCGCGGATGTTACCGGTGACGCTCCCTGTCGCGCGGCGCAGCGGGCTGCGCGGGTAGATCTCCTGCGCATAGAGCTTCACGTTGTCCCAGGTGCTGTTGCCGCCGCCGGTTCGTTCGATGAACTGATTGCCGACGACTGCGGTGAGGCCGACTTCGTAGCCGTCGGGGATGTCCATTAGGGCTACGGACTCGTTCGGGCAGTAGAAAAAGCGGTGTGGCACCTGGACGGGGCTGCCATCCGGGTTGACGAGTCCCGAGTTGAGCGAGTTGTAGCAGCCATCCGCGTCGGGTTCGACTTCGAGATAGAACTCGAAGAACGCGACCATCGGCATGTCGCCCCACTCGACCTCGAGGGTTGCGCCGCCTTCGGTGCGGACGATGAAGAGATCCTCTTCCCCGAAGTGTGTGAGCAGCCGGCCGTCCTCGGACTCGGGGGCCTTGGCGGTCCAGTCGTCGCCGTCCTCCGTGCGGGAGAGTCGGTCGAAGTCCTCGATGTAGCGGGTCGGGTCATCGGCGAAGCCCGCGAGATCGAAGGGTCGATCGGCACGGTGCTTCAGGATCACCAGGCCGGGCGCGACCTGGGGAGCGGGTGGCTCGGCGGGTGGCGCTTCCTCCGCCAGTTCCTCGACCTCGATCGCGTCGTCGCGTACGAACGCGATGTTGGCGTCGTCCGATTCCACCGATGCGAGATAACGTCCATCGAGTGCCCGGTCGCCACTGGCGCCGGCGATGTACTTGACCCCGAGCTGCCAACGGGTCAGCTCGAGATTGACGTCGGCCAACCGTGGCGAATCGAAGATCGCGAGGTTCCCCTCGAGTCGGCCCGCGGCACTGCGATCGACGCGTCCGTCCCCGTCGTTGTCCCAGAGCAGGACCGGGCGCAACGCGCCGTTGCTCTGCGCCACCTTGTCGAAGATGTCCCCGCCGATCGTGACCGTGACCAGCGGTCGATCCCCGCGCACGAGGCTGATGTCTCCGAGCGCGCGCCCGAGATCGTTCTCGGCTTTGTAGAAGACCTCGCCGTCCTGAGCCTGGTAGTGCACGGAGTCATTGAAGGGTTCGTTTCGGGGGTGTATCCAGAGGTCCTTGGCGTACGCGATGCTCATCACGCCCGCGCTGGACAGCCCCAAGCACACTCCGAAGATCTGCAGCATCCTCGATGGGTTCACGACGGTCTCCTGGCTCGACAATGGGGAAGAACGACCGGCTTGCGCCGGTCTCGGCAAAGATGTTCAACAGCTCCGATTCGCGGTTCAGCTGTTCTTGGTGGTTCCGCTGTTCTTGTAGGAAGAGGCAGCCGCGCGGAGATGGGGCTCGCCGCCGGCCTGCGCGATGACCCGATCGCGAACAGCTGGAAGGAATCCGCAGGCACTTGATTCTGGTGCCGTTCCCGAGCGAACGCAACGCGCGCAGTCTCGAGCGAAGAGAATGCACGGCCGCGTGGAGCATGAATCACGATCAACCTCGGGAGCTGGGCACCGCGTGGGGCACTCGAATGTCACTACACGGTGTCTAGTACGGTTGATTGGAGTATACGGGCCTTTTCTGTAATTGTGTGAATAGTTTGTGGGGGTCTCGACCGGATCCTGCAATCAGCTGGAGTGGGGATCGGACTTTTCACTATGTATGAAAAAATCTTCCGTTCTTGGTGAATTCTTGTCCGCCGTCCGAGTCCTCCCTTGGGTCGCGCGAGCTGTCTTCGGAGGTCCGCGGCGCGGCTCGAGGCGAGAAGCCGGCTTGCAGTCTGCTTCGATCCCCAGGGAGAATAGGCCCACATGTCGGCAGCGAGAGGTATCGCGATTCTGGCGCTGTTTGCGGCCAGTCTGGCTCAGGCGGATGGGGGCTCTCCAACGACCGCGCCGGCTCAGCAGGGAGACGTCGGCCTGCGTGTGAGTCTGATGACGCCTCGGGATCGCTCGATCGTCGGCGGAGACGACTCCCGGGTGTTCGTTGCGGGGCAGGCGCTGACCTTCTCGGGTCGGCACGAACTCTATGATCTGGTGGTGCTGATCGATACCTCCCGCAGTACCGCGGCTCCCGCAGGGGCCGATGTGGATGGCGACGGCTGGGTTGGCTCCGGGCGGGGGGGGCGTTGGATCGAGGGAACCAGCGACGACTGGGGCGATACGGTGCTCGCTGCCCAGATCTTTGCGACGCGGGCGCTCTTGCGGCAACTCGATCCGCGCACCACACGCGTCGGGATCGTCACCTTCGCGGGCGACGACGATCCGAACACGCCCGATGCGATTCGGCTGGCGCCGCTCACCTCGGACTTCACGCATCTCTACGAGGTGCTCGACTACCTGCTCGTGCATCGCCCGGCCGGCCACACGCATATCGCGGCTGCACTGCTCGCTGCTGCAGAGGAGATCCTCGGCGCCGGTCGCAGTCGTCCGCGTCCGGAGGCGACACCGGTGGTGCTGCTGATGACCGATGGACAGCCGACCCGGCCGTTCCCGAGTCGCGAGGAGAACGCGGAGCACACGCTGAAGATCGGCAGGCTGGTCGCATCCCGCGGCATCCGCATCGATCCGTTCCCTATTGGAGATACGGCCAACCAAGACGCCAGCGTCATGGAGGAACTCGCGCAGATCTCGGGTGGACGTCTGACGCCGGTCGTGCAGCCAGCGGAGCTGCTCGCGACCTTCGAGAACCTGCAGCTGGCCCGGCTCGTCGCGCTCGAGATCGTGAACCGAACGACCGCTGACCCTGCGGAGCGCGTTCTGGTGCAAGCCGATGGCAGCTTCGCTGCGCTCGTGCGTGTCGCGCCTGGGGAGAATCGAATCGACATTCTGGCGCGGGACTCGGAGGGGCATCGTACCGAGCGCCACGTGCTCGTCTCCCGCCTCGATGGTGGCAAGGCGCCAGCACTCTCCCCTCGACTTGCGCGCAGGCACACGGGTCTACTCAAGGTTCGTTTGCTCGAGCTGCTTAGGGAGGAGATGGCGACCGAGCAACGGGAGCGCGAGCGAGGTCGAACGGTCGAGGTCGATGTGGAAGCTCCGCGGGAGGCCGAGGGCTTCCACGGAAGAGACCCACGCTGAAGGTCCGGCTTTCTGCAGCGGAGAGCTCCGGCAGCTGAGAGGTTCAGCCGCCGAGAAAGCTGGCACGCTCGCTACGGGTCTCGCGAGCTTGGCGATACAAATCCAGGTGGGCGCGCGCTCGCATGCAGTGGTGCTCGCCTGCGCGCGCGTAACGTGAACGATCCCAGCCGAAGTAGGATTCGCACAGCATGTCCGCGGTGAAACGCGCGGCGAGCTCGATGCTGATTCGCTCTATGGCCTCGGCAAGCGACCGGAGCTCGAAGGGCTCGAGTGAGAGGTGGGTCGTATCGAGGTAGCTCCGCGCGGACGCACGCCAGATGTCGAGGTCGAGCTCGGCGCTGCCGCAGTCGTCGGGGCGGCGATTGCACCAAGATCGCCAAGCATCTCCGAGCTCTGCATAGAGGGGCAGAGGACCGACTGTGTCGAGATCGATCAGGGCGTGCGCGTGCGTGCTGCCGATGGAGAACAGGACGTTGTTGAACTTCAGGTCACCGTGCGCGGGACGCTTCGGGAGGACGTCGAACGGCTCCCAGCTGTCCGCGATCGAGAAGATCTCGCGCGCTAGTGCTCCCGCTTCACGGATGAGTGGATGTTCGTCGTGCTGTGCGAGGACGCGGCGGAGGGTGAGCAGGTGGCCGTCGGTGTCGTGGAGCAATAGGCCGAGCGGCCGGTAGCTGTAGTCGAGCGTTTCGAGTGCAGAGTGGACGCGCGCGATCAACGCACTCGCCGATTCCGCGTGTGCGGCGGTCGGGCACCTGTCCAGTGTCTCACCGGAGACCCGCGTGAGCAGCCGCCAACATCTGTCTTCGAAGTCGAGCGCGAAGATCTCTCCGTTAGCGGTGGGAACCAGCTCGGGGGTTGGGATCCCACTTGCGGCCAGGTGGTGGGTGACCGCCTGTATGTTCTGATGGATCTCGTGAGAGAAGAGCGGGTGAACGCGTTGCAGTACGAACTCCCCCTGGGCGTCGTGTACCGCGAACGTCTGGTGCATGAGCCCGCTGCCGAGTGGTTCGAGCCCTGGCTCGCGTAGCTGGGGGAACCGCGCGAGCATCGTTCGAGCTAGCTCGATCAAGAGTTCATCCGTGTCGTCGTTGCATTCGGACATGGACCGGGGAGAATGTCTTCGCATGCGCCGCACGGCAAGTGCTCGGAACATCTGGATGGTGCACGAGCGGCACGAGGTGGGCATGCGGAGGCCATCAGAGTGCAGATAGCTCGTCTCTGGGATGGCAGCCCAGCAGCTGCCCGCGAATCGGTGGAGCTCCGCTTCGGCGAAAGGTGCGGAGACTTGCACATCAGCATCGATGCACCCTTCCATGGGGACCCCGCTCCCGCGGTCTCCCCCGGTCGCCTGGACGGCCTTTGGAACCACGAGGTCGTCGAGTGCTTCCTCCTGGGTGGCGACGATTGCTATCTAGAGCTCGAGTTCGGGCCTCATGGCCACTATCTGGCGCTGGCCTTCCGAGGGGCGCGCGGCGTCTGCGTGAGCGACCTGCGCATCGAGTATCGCGCGACTCTACGTGGCGAACGGTGGAGCGGAGCCGCCGTCGTGGCTCCAGCGTTGCTCCCGCTCGGGCTCGATCGTGCCAATGCCTACGCAATTCACGGGGTTGGAGCCGCTAGACGCTATCTGGCGCACACTTCTGTACCGGGCGCTGTGCCAGACTTCCATCGTCTCGATGCGTTTCTGGAGTGGAGCTCGCCGCTGGGCATAACCCCTACAGGTGAGGTGTTCGAGCGACTCACCGGCAGTGCCAGTGGGTAGTCGAGAGTGGGCGCCGTGCGCTCGTGTCCGGGAGGCCCCGCGCGTGAGACACTGCCTGCGACTGTGCAGGCGCTGATCAGGAGGTGAGGGTGCCATGAATCGAGAGGAGCGCGATGGATCCGGACGCTTCGACGCGTGGAGACGGTGCGGAACCCTAGGGCTGTTCGCAGGTCTGCTGATCGGGACCGCCACTAGCGCGCGGGCGGGATCTGCGGAGGAGCTAGCGCGGCTCGAGGAATATTGTGACATCGGTACCGCAACGGCTTGCACCGCTGCTGCCGTGTTGCACTCGAGCGGCGAGGCGGGGGCCGAGAATCCGCAGCGAGCGGCCGAGCTCTTCGATCGGGGCTGCAGCGGGGGAGACTCTGCAGCTTGCTCCAGCCTGGGCCTGCTCTACGAGAAGGGACGTGGGGTCCAGCCGAGTCTCGAGCGTGCGCGCGATCTGTATCGCATGGCCTGCCGGGATGGGGACGGGACCGCGTGCGCCAATCTGGGAGTGCTTTACCGGGATGGACGTTCCGTCGAGGCCGACCTTGCGCGGGCGGCGACCCTGTTCAAGCAAGCTTGCGCTCAGCGCGATCAGGGCGGTTGCGCGAATCTGGCTCGAGCGCTCGAGGCGGGGGTTGGGGTGGTTCAGGACGAGGCGCGCGCCCTGGAGCTCTACGGCGATGCTTGTGAGGCGGACGTCGCGGAGGCCTGCAACAACCTCGGGAGCATGCTCGAGGAAGGAAGGGGGGGGAATGAGCCCGACCCCTACGGGGCCGCACGGCTGTATCTCAAGGCGTCCGCGACCAAGCTGCCGGCGGCGCTCTACAATCTGGGCCGCATGTACGAGTCTGGGACGGCCGTGCGCGAGAACATGACACGGGCGGTCGAGCTGCTCAGCGAGGCTTGCGAGGCGGCGGTCGCGCCGGCATGCGTGTCCCTCGGTGGGATCTACCAGCGAGGAGACAAGCCCCCAACCGATCCGGTGCTCGCGGAGCGGTTCTACGAGCGCGCATGTGCCCTCCAGTTCGAGGAGGGATGTCGCCGGCTCGGCCGCCCGAGTGAGCCGCTCGCGAACCCGAGCCCTGGCGAGAGTGTCCAGCCTTGAGCATGGCTGTCTCGCAAAGGGGTCTGGGGGAGTGAGGAGCGCGCCCCTGCGCGCAAACGTTCGTGGGTGTGTGTAGAACGGGCCACAAGTGCGCCGACGCAAATGTGCGTTACTATGACAGCCACCTACTTTGGTTCCCCCCCCGGGAGCCCCACCGATGATTACCTCCATCAAACGTCACACGGGCCGGACGGCGCCCGTTCTCCCAGAGTTCATCTCGAGTCGTATCTATCAGTCGTTCACACAGCGGGCAGAGCAAGAATGGCGCGATCGCCACTTCTTCCATCAGCCCGAGCCGCAGCCAGGTGCGGTAGAGCTGCACACCAACGACTACCTGCAGATGGCGAAGCACACCTCGATCATCGAGGCCAAACGTGCTGCGCTGGCGAGTGAGAACGATCCGGGAATCATGTCGGCCGTGTTTCTCGACGATCGATCTCCGCAGCACGTCTTCGAGGACGAGTTCGCCCGTCACGTCGGAAGTGAAGGTGCGATCCTCTGTCAGTCGGGCTGGGCGGCGAACGTAGGCTTGTTGCAGTCGATCGCAAATCCCGACGTTCCGATCTACATCGACTTCTTTGCGCATATGTCGCTGCATCAGGGAGCGCGCCAGACGGGCGCTCCGATTCATGCCTTTCGACACAACGACATGGCCCATCTCGAGCGGTGTGTTCGAACGCATGGACCCGGAATCATCCTGGTCGATTCGGTCTACAGCACACATGGCAGTCTCTGCCCGGTGGTGGAGCTCGCTCGCATCGCACGCGAGCTCGACTGTGTCGCCGTCGTCGACGAGTCACACTCGCTCGGTACCCACGGTCCGCAGGGGGCGGGGGTGGTGAGCGAGGTCGGTGTCGAGTCCGACATCCTGTTTCGCACGGCGAGTCTCTCGAAGGCCTTTGGGGCTCGTGGCGGCGTCATCGCTTGTCCCAAGGAGTTCGTGGACTACTTCAAGATCGAGTCGCGTATCGCGATCTTCAGCTCGGCCGTGCACTCCTACGAGGCCCACGGCTTCTCCGAGACTCTCCGCGTACTGCGCCGCTCCGACTCTGCGCGCGAGCAGATGCGTCAGAATGCGGCCAGCCTGCGCGAAGGGCTCAGCAAACTTGGCTACCCCGTGAATCAGGGCACGGAGCAGATCATCGCGCTCGAAGCGGGAACAGAGCACCGAACTCTGGTGCTCCGCGATCTGCTGGCGGAGCGAGGGGTGTTGGGTGCTCCCTTCGTGCCGCCGGCGACACCACGCAACCGCAGCCTGTTGCGGCTCACCGTGACCTCAGCCCTCGGAGAGCGGGAGATCCAACACGTACTCGACGCATGTGCCAGCGTTCGGGACGAGATCGAGCTCGGGGCATGGGCAGCCGTGCGTCGCAGTCGTCGGGCGCCGCGAATCGCGACGCGCCGGACCCTGCCTAGCGCTCGGCGTCCGCATCTGCGAGAGATTGCCTGATCTGCTCATCGAGATCGGAGCGTGAGAACGGTTTCGTCATGAAGCGGGCTCCCCAGCTCTGGTGTTGCGTGAGCTCGGGCACGTCCGCATAGCCCGACATGAGAATGACCCGAGTGCGCGGAGAGCGCTTGAGCAGCGCCTTCGCAAACTCGGTCCCATTCGTTCCGGGCATGACGACATCGCAGAGCAGGATGTCGATCGGGTCGGTCTGTGATTCGATCAGCTCGAAAGCCGCGGTCGGATGCTCGGCGGAGAGCACCCGATGGCCGGACGCCTCGAGAAAGCGCCGGATCAGAAGGAGCACGTCCCGCCGATCTTCGAGCAGGAGCACCGTCGCCGAGCGGGCGGGTTCCTTCGGCAGCGTAGGTGCATCGAGTGGGGCTTCCCAGGATGCGGTCCGCAATGCCGGAAAGCGGACGAGGAACTCACTGCCGACTCCGAGCTCGCTCTCGGCCTCGATCGAGCCTCCACAGCGCTTGACAATCCCATAGACCACCGACAGTCCGAGTCCCGTGCCCGTGCTACGTTCTTTGGAGGTGAAAAACGGCTCGAAGATGCGTGCTCGCGTGTCCTCGTCCATCCCGAGCCCGGTATCACCGATCCGGAGCACGACCCAGCTGGCGTTTTCGTCGTCGGTCTCCTCGGTGAGGCATAGGCTCAGGGTGCCGCCCTCTGGCATGGCATCGCGCGCATTGACGACCAGATTGATCAACATCTGCTCGATCTCGCTCAGATCGGCGAAGATTGGCGGGGTCGCTTCCTCGAGATCGAACTCGAACCGGATATTCTCGTGCACGACTCGGCGCAGCATCCGGAACACGTTGTGGATGGCCGCCTGGAGCGACACCGGCTCCCGCCGAACCAAGGTTCGGCGGCTGAAGGTCAGCAACTGGCGGGTGAGCTCGGTAGCCCGATCCGCAGCGCGCAGTGCTTCGCGCAGGGCGTCCTCGTCTTCCGACTCGAGCGGCGTCTGCTCGAGCACGACCCCGAGGTTGCCGACGACGACCATCAGCATGTTGTTGAAGTCGTGCGCGATGCCGCCGGCCAGCTGTCCGACGGCTTCCATTCGCTGAGCTTCGAGCAGGCGCGCTTCGAGCAGCTTGCGCTCGGTGACGTCGCGCTGAGTTCCCCAGACCTGGACGAGCTTGCCCTCGGTGACGCTTCCGATCAGAGTGTTCAGGAAGGATCGCGTGGTTCCGTCTCGGTGGGTCTCCGTGCTCTCTCCATCGGCCAAGCGGAGACCCTGCTTCCAGAACGCATGCAGATACTCTCTGTTTTGGGGGAAGCGCGCGATGAACGTATGCAGCGGAGTTCCGAGGAGTTCCTCACCGCTCTCATAGCCGTACATGGCCGCGAGATTGTCGTTACATTCGACCATCACGCCGGTCTGGAGTGCGATCTCGAGCGCTTCGTCTGCGCCGAGGCCCGTAGGAATTCCGGGCTTGAAGTCGAAGCACCAGATCGCTGCGTCGCTCAGCCGGATGAAGCTCCGGTATCGCTTCAGCTCTTCCTCGAGAGCGAGCTGTGTGTCGTCGCCTTTCACGCGCGCATCTCCAGCTGCGCGGCCAGCTCCCGCCGCGGTGTCTTTCGTCGAGCGTTTCGTACCTCGGACGGCGGCGGATCTGGAAGCTGCGCGGTGAGAGGGATTCGCCATGTGCCCTGGGCTCCGAGGGGTACTGCACTGAGCGGCATTTCGCCCAGCTCGAACGGAATCCGAGGCCTTTAGGTTCCAGGTTCGCCGGCAGGCAATCAATGCAGCCAAGCTCCAACGGGGAATTTCCCCTCACTGGAGAGCTCGAGCTGCTGCCCCGGACTCAGCTCTCTGCGCGTGGTCCGAGCGCCCCGATTCTGCAGCGGTAGCCCCTGCGTCGGCGCGACGTGTGGATTGCGATGCGGATGCTGTGCTCCGGATCCCAGGAGGGAATCCAGAGCTCGAACGGGAGCCGGAGCACCTGATCTCGCGGGACCTCCTCGTTGATCACCCAGTCGCTGAAGCTCTTGGGCAGCAGCGGAGAGGACAGGAAGGAGTCGCGCTGGTAGATCAGGCCGTGCTGCGGGGAGAGGAGCCGAGCATGGTGGAGGATGAAGGCGGGGCCGGGATTCTGGACCTGTAGTGTGCAGAGGAGGTCGGGCCCCTCGCGAAGGTCTATTGACACACGAAAGTGTGGTGCACGCGGAGCCCACCGTCGGATGAGTCGGGCCATCCGGTTGCTCGAAGTCAGTCTCTCGCGAGTTTGCATGTAGGAATCGCTTGCCCGATTGCCAGCAGATTCTGCAGTAGAAATCGGGCGTTGTCATACGCTGGTGGTGCGGGGGCTCGTAGGCCGTAGCTACGTCTGGTTCGAGCCCTGCTGAGTTGCTCGCGTTTGTGAGATGCTGTCGCCTGCGAGTTGCTTCGTCTCAGATCTACTCGTGAGGGAATTCTCTCGTGTGATTCGATTGGCGCGAAGGCCGCTCGAGGGCTCGCGGCGCCTCCATCGCGATCTTGGCGGATCGAGCCTGCTCCGCTGATCCGTGGATGGGCTGATCCAGGAGCGGGATGGCCCGCCCAGTCACCGTCCCCGCGCGGGCTGTCCGGTCGGTCGGCCGGAGAGGCGCAGGGCGGCCAGCGCAGGCACTCCGGGCGCCCGAGCTCGTATGGGCGGCCGGAAAGGCTGCGGCAGTGACGAACCCGAAGGCAGGTGAGTAGAATCCGTGCGCATCGCTCCAAGGTACGGGAATGCTCTTCAGTTCGGTCACGTTTCTGTTCTACTTCCTTCCGGCGGTCTTCTTGCTGAGCGGGCTGCTGCCGTCCGTGCGCTGGAAGAACCGGGTGCTGCTGCTCGCGAGCTTGGCATTCTATGCCTGGGGGGAGCCCACATTCTTGCCGGTGCTCATCGCCGTGATCCTGGTGACCTACTGCACCGGCGAACGGGTAGCGCGCTCTACGCGAGAGCGCGCGCGCCACTGGCTCTTCGTGGGGGTCGGCCTGAACCTGCTCTGCCTCGGCGGGCTCAAGTATACCGGTCTCATGGTCAAGCTCGTGAACCGCGTCTGCGGTCTCGCGGGCTTTGCCGAGATCCCGATTCCCGAGGTGCAGCTTCCGCTCGGCATCTCCTTCTATGTATTCCAAGCCATCTCGTACCTGGTCGACGTGCATCGGCGTGAAGCGTCGCCGGCGCGCTCCCCGACGGAGCTCGCGCTCTACGTCGCGATGTTCCCGCAACTCGTCGCTGGGCCGATCGTGCGCTACCAGCAGGTCGCGGCACGCCTCCGTTCGCGCCGGGTCACCCTCGCGCGAGCGGCCTACGGAGCGCGCTTGTTCATCATCGGTCTGGCGCAGAAGACGCTGATCGCGGATCAGCTCGCACCGATCGCGAACGCCGGATTCGAGCTCACTCGCGGCCTCGAGCCGTCGTTCGTCGCGGCGTGGACCGGCGTGATCGCCTATTCGCTGCAGATCTGCTTCGACTTCTCCGGGTACTCGAACATGGCGATCGGGCTGGGCTTGGCCCTGGGATTTCGATTCCCGCGCAACTTCCGGCTGCCGTACGCAGCAGAATCGGTGACCGACTTCTGGCGACGCTGGCACATCAGTCTCTCGCGCTGGTTCCGCGACTATTTGTACATTCCCCTCGGAGGGAACCGCGACGGGGCTGCGCGCACGTACCGGAACTTGATCGTGGTATTCCTGCTGTGTGGGCTGTGGCACGGAGCGAGCGCCAACTTCTTGATCTGGGGTGCGCATCACGGAGCCTTTCTAGTGCTCGAGAGGAGTGCCTTCGGCGGACGGATTCTGAGGCTGAATCACTGGTTGAGACGGGCGTACACCCTGTTCGTCGTGGCTCTGGGCTGGGTCTGGTTCCGCGCCGATGGTACGAAGGATGCACTGCGCATGTTCCGGTCCATGTTCGGGCTGAGCGATGCTCCCGAGTTCGCACTCAACGTGTTGAATGCCCTGACGCCCCTCTCGCTGCTGGCGTTCGCGGTCGGGATCGTGGCCTGCGTTCCATACGCGACTCGGATGGTCGAGCTCTTCTTCGCGCAGGCGAGGGCGAGGGTCACGTACGCTACGCCCATGCTCGCACAGGATGCGTGCTTCGTTGTGCTACTGTGGCTCTCGATCAGCTTCATCGCCGCAGACGCGTACAGTCCGTTTCTCTACTTCAGGTTCTAGAATCCTATGTTCCTCTCGAGTCTCGCACGCAGTGCGCTCTTGATCGTTGTTGCGGCCACCCTCATGGCGCCGCTAGCCGTGTCGCTCGCCACCTCGCTGGCTGCCAATCCGCTGCGGGCGGAGTCGGGCGGTGCGCCGGGCGTAGGTGCTCGACTGGCAGACTTTCCGCGCCTGGCTCGGCTCTGGGAGGCGCCTGCCGAGTATCTGCGAGGGGTCGATGCTCATCTGAAGGAACATTTCGGACTTCGGGAGTTTGCTCTCGATCTGAACGCACGGCTGCGCTCGCAGTTCGGCGCACCGGTTTCGGGGAAGGTCGTGGTCGGAGAGTCCGGCTGGCTCTTCTTTGCGGAGGGACTCCTGGATCGTCCAAGAGAGAGTTCTCGCTACTGGCAGGAGCGACTGGAGAACCAGGCTGCGCTGCTCGAGTCGCTCGAAGGTGCGGTCACCGCCTTGGGTGCGCGCTTTCTGGTGGTCCCCGTGCCCGACAAGCACACGATCTATCCTGAGTACCTGCCCGCGTGGCTCCGCGAGCGCCGCCCAGATTCGAATCACGCGCGGCTGGTGAAGGCGCTTCAGGATCGTCGGGTCGCGGTCTTGGACGTCGAGGAGCCTCTGTTGCGACTGAAGCAGTCCGCACCGGTCTACTACCGAACGGACACGCACTGGACCCCGATTGGTGCGCTCGCCGCCTTCAACCTGATCGTCGAGCGTATGGGTCTGCCCGAGCGAAGGCTCCCGATCGATCTCGAGGTGACGGAACGAATGCATGGCAAGTATGATCTGGTTCGGTTGGCGCTCTTTACGAAAGAGATGCGCGACTGGTCGATCGTCGGCTACCGGTCCGCTGTACCGAACAAGCGCGTCGTGATGGATCCGGTGCGCGATGGGTCGAGCGTCGAGCGCGGCTACGAGGCGACGCGCGGCGGTGCCGGACTCACGGTCGTGGTGATCGGAGATTCCTTCACGCGTGTCTTCTTGCAGGAGCCCCTGCTCGACGTCGCAGCGAGGATCGTCTGGATGCATCACTCCTGGTGTCACTTCGACTGGGCGAGAGTCCGCGACGCGGAGCCCGATTGGGTGCTGTACGAATCCGTGGAGCGCTACGCCGGCTGCTCGGAGAGCGCTCTCGAGGAGCAGCAGCGAGCCTTCGTCCGATCGCGCTGAGGTCTCCGTCAGCCTCCCCACGGCTGTGGTGTGGGAAGCTCGCCGGAACGCACGATCTGCTACGTTGAGCACTTCACCGGAAGGAGGGGTTGCATGAGCGCAGCTCAGCTGGGAGAGCGCGCGATGGTGCTCGGGAGTGGCATCGCGGGACTCTTGAGCGCGGCAGAGCTCTCGAGTTCGTTTGCCGAAGTGAGGGTCGTCGAGCGAGATCAGGAGCCCACGCATACGGATCCGCGACCGGGGCTTCCTCAGGGCAATCACTTCCACGCTCTCCTGCCAGGCGGTTTGGACCTCGTCAATCGCCTCTTTCCAGGCTTCGACGATTCGCTGGTCGAGCGCGGCGCGGTGCCCACCGTGGCGGGACGTGACTTCTACTTCTTTCAGCCGCAGGGCAAGTCGTACGCCCTGGCGTCCTACGTCCCGGAGCCCCGTGACGGGCCGATCTTCTACGTCCAGAGCCGAGGGTTGCTCGAGGCCTGCATTCGAGAACGCGTCCAAGCGATTGCGAACGTACATATCGACTATGCCGTTTCGGCGCGCGCACCGATCTGGGAATCCGGCCGAGTGCTCGGTGTGGTGCTGGAGCGCGAGGGGCGAACCGATGAGCAGCGGGCAGAGCTCACGGTTGATGCGACCGGACGCGCGAGTCGGATGCTCTCGTGGCTTCCTCGAATGGGCTTCTCGACGCCCGACGAAGCGGTGATTCACTGCGACTTCGCATACACGAGCGCGTTCGTGCGCCCGAGAGACTTTCACGCCTTCGAGGGTTCGGGCTTCTTCGTGCTCCCCAACCCGGCGGGGCGCCAACCGCTGCGAGGCTCCTCGTTGATCAAAATGGAGGGGGGCTTGTGGCTTTGTGCATGTGGAGGACGCTTCGGAGACTATCCACCGCGTACGTGGGAGGAGATGCAGCTATGGATCTCTGAGAGCGACGATCCGCAGGTCGCCGAGCTCCTGCGTGACAGTGAGCCGGTGCGGCCCCCTGCACACTACCGCTTTCCGACGAGCTGCCGACGCCACTACGAGAGGCTGGGCGCGTTCCCGGAAGGACTGATCCCTATCGGGGATGCGATCTGTCACTACAATCCTCTCTACGGCCAGGGAATGTCGGCTGCGGCGCGACAGGCGCGCCAGCTGGGCGAGCTGCTGTGCGCTCGCGCCGAGGAGTCGGCTGGCTTGGAAGGGTTGGCGCTCGACTTCCTCGCGCGGGCCTTCGAAGAGACGCGTGCTCCCTGGCTGTTCGCGGCGCTGTCGGACTTCCAGAATCCACTCTGCAAGGGGGACTTTCCCCAGGAGGAGCAAGAGGCGATCGAGATGCTCCGCTTTCTGGGCTCTGTCGGTCGGGAGCTGCCGGAAGCGCTGCGGCTGCTCAATCGTGTCGGAGCGTTGCAGGCCCCCTTGTCGGAGTTGCTCGAGCCCGAATGGATTGCTCGCAAAAACGCCGCTCGAGACGGCCAGTCGAGCTAGTGGACTGCATCCAGAGGAGGCTAGGTCGCGCATCTGGAATCTATTGGAGAAGCTGATCCACCTCCGCCGATAGCGCGGTGGGAGTGAAGGGTTTCGGGAGGAATCGAGTGGAGCGCGCGTCCTCGGTACCCACGAGTTGGCTGCATTTGCTGTAGCCCGAGATGAAGAGGGCTGGAAGCTCCGGCCAGCGTCTCCGCAAATTCTCACATAGGCTGGGGCCGTCCAGCTCCGGCAGGATCACATCGGTGATCAACAGGTCGGGCTGGATCTCGATACCGCTCACGCGCTCGAGTGCTTCTTCCGCGGACCTTGCACGCGAGACGCAGTAACCCTGCCGCTCGAGGGCGTCGCCGAAGATCTCGAGCAACATCTCGTTGTCCTCGACGAGCAGCACCCGCTCTCCGCGTCCTTGGCGTGGCAGGGTGGCGACGCGGCATTCGACCGCCGCCTCGCCCTGCGCACGCGGAAGGTAGATACTGAACTCGGTTCCACCTCCGGGCTCACTCTTCAGGTAGATGCATCCGCCCGCCTGGGTGACGATTCCGTGTGTGCTTGCGAGGCCCAGTCCGGTTCCTGCGCCGAGCTGCTTGGTGGTAAAGAACGGCTCGAACGCCCGCTTCTGAGTCTCCACATCCATTCCGACTCCAGTGTCGGCGACTCTGAGCAGCACGTACCTTCCGGGCTTCATGCCCGAGAGAGCCGAGGTCTCTTGCTCGAGCACCAGGTTGCTCGTCTCGAGCACCAGGGAACCGCCAGCGGGCATCGCGTGACGGGCGTTGATCGCGAGATTCAGCAAGACTTGCTCGAATTCACGCGGGTCGACACGAACGTTCCATAGCTCGGGCGTATGCAGATGCTCGAGCCTCACATTCTCCATCAGCGTGCGCTGAAGGAGCTTCTCCATTCCTTGAATCAGCGAATTCAGGTTCACGATCTGCGGTGCGATGGGCTGGCGGCGCGCAAACTCCAGCAGCTTTCGGGTAAGTCCCGCTGCCCGATCGGCTGCGGCCCCAATCTGCTCGTTGTACTCGCGCACGGTACTCGCGGCTGGCACTTCGGCCTGGATCAACTCGACCAAGGTGGTGATCACGGTCAGCATGTTGTTGAAGTCATGAGCGACTCCACCCGCGAGCCGCCCGATGCTCTCCTGCCGCAAGGCGTGCTCGAGCTCCGCTTCGAGACGTTTTCGCTCGGTGATGTCTGTGATGAAGCCCTCGATCCCGACTGGCTGAGCGGCATCGAAGACGGCTCGCGATACGTCGAGAACCCAGCGCACTTCGCCACTGCTATGGAGCAAGCGATACTCGGTCGTGCAGGAGGCTCCGCGCTCCAGCGCCTGCTGGATCTCGTCCCGCACGCGTTGGCGATCCTCGCGGTGCACGAGAGAGAGCAGAGAACGCTGCGCGTCGACGAGCTCGCGGTCGCGAAGGCCTGTGAGCAGTGCGCTCTGGGGACTCGCGTACTCGAACCTGAGATCCTCGACGCGACAGCGGTACGCGAGCCCAGATAGATTCTCGAGCAGATTCGATAGCATGCGCTCACGTTCGCGAAGCTCGCCCTCGACACGTGTGCGCTCGTGGTCGATCTCTCGTACGACCTGGCCTTGGCGCTCGACCTCCTCGATGACGCGTCCGGCGAGAAGTAGGCGAATCCGCTGGGCGACGCCAACCCGCTGCCGCGGAAGTCGGATGTCGTACACCGCCGCTCGGCCAGTAATGTCGGAGACTACCGTCGCCGGACTGAGGCCCACGAGCGAGGGGAGTCCCTCCAGGCCACCCCGTACGCCCTGAAAGAAGAGGGGCGTCTCCGGAAAGTGTTGCGGAATCCGAAACTGGATGCGGAGACGGTCGCGTTCGAGAACCTCGAACTCACTCTGAACCTCTCGCAGTAGAAAGGGGATGAGCCACGCAACTCCGAATCGATAGAGATAGGTGAGCTTGAGAAGCCCGCCCGCAAGTCGCCGCAAGGGGGAGGTGACTTCTGAGTTGATTCCGCTACGCCCTGCAGCTGCACAGGATCCTACACCGCACTCTATCTCGACACGCTCGAGGATCGCGGCGAAATCCTCCCAATCGATCCACTCTCTCTGGTTCCTCAGCTGGTCAGGTGTTGCGCGAAGCCCTGAGGTTACATCACGCCAATCGACGCCCCGCTGGAGCGTGTAGTCCCTGAATCCACTGAGTGCACGGCACGAGACTTCTCGCATGCGCACCAGTGTAGACGAGAAAGCGTCCATCGGGCCATTTGCTGGGTAGGCAGTCATTACGCACGTGTGACGGCTCACCAGCGAGTCAGGCGTTCTCCTGGGTTCTGTGATCGAGCGCGTCTGTGTATCCGCCTGGATACGAGATCAGTCTCCCCTGCTCGAGCCACTCGATCCGATCGACGATCTGGTCCAGGAAGTAGCGATCGTGCGAGGCGACGACCAAGCTCCCCTCGAAGCGCTCCAGGATCGACCCGAGTACCTCGGCCGATGCGATGTCCAAGTGATTCGTGGGTTCATCCATGAGCAGTAGGTTGGGCTCCTGCAAGGAGATCTGCGCCAGGGACAAACGGCTCCGCTCTCCACCGCTGAGCTCTCGAATTGGACGATCGAGCTGCGCGTACCGAAGACGTAGCTGGAGAAGCCGGTTTACGACCTCCTCTCTGCGTAGCGACGCGCGCTGGCGCAGGTAGTCGATGGGCGAATGGTCCTCGAAGCTGCGCAGCTCGCTCTGCTCCTGAGAGAAGTACCCGACCTGGCATCCAGTACCGATGCGGACCACTCCACTCGATGCCGCGAGCTCGCCTCGAATCACACGTATGAGTGTGCTCTTGCCGCAACCGTTCGGGCCCACGATCCCCACGCGCTCGCCGTGGGTCACATCGAGATTCACCTCCGAGAGAATCGAGCTCTCGTCATATCCGTAGGAGAGACTCCGGAGTTGGAGCGCTTGGCGGCTACCATGCTTCCCGGCGATGCGGAGCTGCATGGCTCGCTCTCGATGAGTTCCGCCTACCCAGTCCTCCGACGCCTGCATCCGCTTGAGCTGGCGTCGTCGACTTCGGGCTTGTTTGATGTGCCGTTCGTTCGCGACGAGTGAGGCCCAGTGTTCGAAGCGCCGGATCGAGGCCTGGATGCGAGCCACCTCCTTGTCTTGAACCGCGCGCTGTCTCTCCTGATGGAGACGTTCGAGGGAGCGTGCGGTCGAATAGGTCGAGTAGTTGCCCGGGTAGATGCGAAGACGCCCAGACTCGAGCTCGAAGATGGAAGTTGTGCACGCATCGAGTAGATATCGGTCGTGCGAGACCACGAGGACCGTGCCCTCGTACCGTCGAACGAACGTCTCCAGGAGGGAGCGAGCTTCGATATCCAGGTGGGTATCGGGCTCATCGAGCAGGAGGATGGAGGGCCGTCCGGCAGCCAGCGCCACCAGGGTCACCAGTTTGCGCTGCCCTCCGGATAGTTCATGCATACGGCGGTCTGGGTCGAGCTCCGAGAGGCCGAATACTGCGAGGAGTTCCCGCACCCGAGCAGCATGACGCTCTCCGCCGTGGCTCATCCACTCGGCGAGAGCGGTTTCTTGTTGCGTCAAGGCGCGCGCCAAGCGTTCGGAGTCTTCGTACACCCTGGGTTCGGCGAGCCTTGCCTCGATCGAGGCGAGCCTCGCGTGAATTCTGGCGAGCCGCTCGGGCAGGGTGTGCATGACTTCGCGAGCGCGGCGCGTATCGGTGGCTTTCGGTTGCTGGTCGAGCAGGCCGAATGTCACTCCGCGTGCGCGAGATACACGTCCTGCATCGGGCTCGAGCTCTCCCGACCAGAGGCGAAGCGGGCTCGACTTGCCGCAGCCGTTCGCTCCGACGAGTCCAATGCGGGCGCCGCTGTGGAGCTCTGCGTGAATGGAGTCGAAGAGTCGGCGGCCCCCGCGTACCAAGACGACGGATTCCAGACGGGCCAGGGTCATTTCATGGATCCTTTCGTGCCCGGGACTCGAGCCCGGGCGGGGTTCCATGAAAGAGCGCCTATCGGGGTCGAGACCCGAAGGCGGCGGACTCTGCACGCGCCAGAGGGCGTGTGAAGCGAGTCGAGTCGATCGAGTAGCTACTGGGACGAGTAGCTAGTGAGTCGGGGCTCCGGGCGAACTGTGGACACACGTGTCCTGTAGTCGGCCCAGCCATATGCGATGCGTCCGTTCGGAATCCGCTCCGTGGGCAGGCAACGGAACTCTCGGTGCCCAGCCAGACGCCCCCCGGATCGAGGTGCAGAGACTGGCATCGAGGCTTGTGAACGCGACGGACGCTTCATCGGGGCCCAGTATAACGCGGTCGGTGCAGCGTGTGCCAACGAACGGCTGCTCGCAGGGCCATCCCACTCCTTCACGACTCCGGTCACGGGCAGTGGACGGACCGAGAAGCAGGCGAATGCCTCTTGCAGGGTAGGGTCGCGGATGTCAGGTCAGCTGATCGGCGGCACGATCTTGAGCAGCGGCGCGGGCTTTCGAGGAGAGATCCGATGCGCCATGGCGCGAGCGCCCGGGAACTCGACGTCGATCACGTGGGCCACGAACTCCTGGAGCCGCGTTGCTTCGCGTTCTGCGAGAGGCAGCAACATTGCCCCTTCGGGTGCGGGGAACACGCAAAGTCCGTCATGCTCGTAGCGGCCGATCGCGTGGTTGAAGCGTCGAATCGACACATAGAGGTGGCCGGGTGTCATGAATGGGCAGTGACCGAGCCCACGCGCGTGCATCCGCCCCTCGACTCGCGCGCGTGCCTCGTCCGCTTTGAGTCCCGAGTCGTGAAACGCTTCGCTGAGGTTCTCTTCCAAGCTCTTCAGGCGTAGCGTCCAATCGGCGCCGTCGCGAACGAACTCGGACGTGCGTAGGACTGGCGACGCCTCGTCGGGCTCTGCCTCTGGAGGCGAGGGTGCCTCGCGATCGGTCGCCAACGGGCCCGCGTGGAGGTAGACGAAGTCGACCTCGCGCAGCATCGCTTGCACGAGCTCCGCTGCCATCTGTGGCCAGTACCGGACGTCGAGCTCTGGCGGCAGGCGATCGAGCCCGATCCAGGCCAGGCAGTCCCCGGGAGTCAGGTGTGCGATTCGAGATCGGATCTGTTCCTGATAGCTCGACGCATCTGCACGACCGGCGCGAATGATGGCAACGGGTGCGTCCTCGGCATCCCCCTCGACAGCGGAGCCGATCCGAGGTGCCGGCCCGCGCTTGGCATTGACCTGGAAGTCGAACTGACGACTCAGCAGCTCGAAATCGGTTCCGATGCCCATCACCTCGCCTAGCCGCGGAATCAGCTCCCGTGGGTAGCTGTTGCGAGCCAGCCAGGATCCGAACGAGTTCTCGTTGCTCCCCACTTCCTGGGCGAGTGCCGCTATGGTCCGGTTGTGCTGGGCAATCCACTCCCGGATGTAGGCGTTCAGGCGGCTCTTCCGTGCCATGGGCTCCCCCTTGGATAGGAGCGGCTGCTCGTGCAGCTGCGCCGGGGTCTCGAAGTGATTTCATTCCCGAAAATTCTGGGTCAAGCTCGGTCCCGACGATGGTCGATCGCAGAGTCTCTCGAAAAGGTGAGCAAATTTCGATTCCTAATCGAGAGTGAATTATTCCATGTCAGTTTCGTGCGGATTCCACGAGATTTCGGATGTTGAGCAGAAGCGATCGAGAGTCGAGTAGGCCCTTTTTGTTTCTAGAATAGTGACTTACCGAAATCTCCGAGAACCTCCGTTCGGCCCGGCAGCTGCTGTTTCCCCGAGCTTCCTTGGATTTTGCCAGGATACTAGAACTGATTCTGGTCGCACACCGTCGAGTGTGGTACACACAGGAGGCTGCGGTTTGAAGCTGCGCGCCGGCTGCACCGGGTAGCGGCGGGCGCACCGCTTCGATGGCTCGCGCTGCCGCGTGGCGAACCCGACACCTGGAAGGTCTCGGTTCGAGAAGACTCGAGCCGACCCTCTCGTGCTCCTTGGGTGCGTTGGCCAGCGCGAAGGAGGAGCTCTCGTCCATAGGATCCAGAGACACTGAGTCTGCCAGCGGAGCCGGTCCCGGTGCAACGGGAACCGGCTCCTGACCTGCGCAAAGTAGATTGGTAATCCACCAGGAACCAGAACTGGGCCGTCGCTTGGATTCGACAGCCACAGCACATCTCTATCTGCGTTCAGGCCTCGCCCGCAGCTTACGGACTGCGGCCCTTCGCGGCAAGAGAAGTTGTGGAAGAGCATCGATGTGTGCACCGGCCCGTCATGACAAGGAATCGTGATGGCCTCCCCGAAGATCGACCCTCCCCACCCCCTCGGAGCCACCGCTCGAGGGTTGCCCCCGCTCTCTACCTCGGTTGCCCAACGCCTGCACCCCGGGAACCACGAGCTGCCTGGGGCGCGAGATCGCTCCGTAATGAGTCGCAGGCAACGCTTGGCTCTCCGTGAGTTCGAAGCAGGAACCGTCGAGTTCTGCATCTCACCGCTGTCGCCGCGTCGACCGAGACCCTGCAATGACACGTGGTAGTGACGCGCAGCGGCTCGCTGAAACTTTTCGTGCGTGGGTCCAGTGCGCGCACGCCGTCCCACTGCTGGATCTGCACGCTGCACTCGAGGTGGCCTTCGCCGCGATGGGCGTGGAGCGGGGGGCCAGGGTCGTCGTCTCGCCGTTCGCTGGCCGCTGGGTCGGCGAGGTCTTGGAGAAGCTCGGATTGATACCCGTGTTTGCACCCGTGCGCGCGCAGGACCTCAATCTGGATCCCAACCAGATCGAGGACTACTTGGATTTGGAGCGTCCGGTCGTGCTGCTGTCGCACTTTGCAGGACTGCCGGCGGCGGTCGAGGAGATCCACGACCTGGTCCATGCGCGAGACGGCTGCGTGATCCAGGAGGGCGCCTTCGCGATGGGTGCACGCACGGGAGCGGGCCCCATCGGATCGAGCGGAGTCTGCATCTTCGCTGCCCACGGCGCGGACCCGCGGGTCGACCGGCGCGCAGGCATTCTGGCGTGCGAGGACTGGAAGATCGCTGAACGGGTCGGTGAGGTGGTTCGCGCGCGGGGGCTCCACATCGTGTCCGAGCTCGCCACGTCCGCGCTCGAAGGCCAGCGGAAGGAGGAGCGACTGTGGCGGATTCGCCAGGAGCTGGGGCGCGTCTACGATCGAGAGTTCGCCGCCCGACCGCTCGCTGGGTTGCAGCTACTCTACGCGCAGCCACCCGAAGCCGCGTCGCGCCTCTACTACCCCGTCTTGATCGACCGCCTAGCCGAGGTGGCAGACATTGCGAGGCGCGAGCGACGCATCGAAATCGATATCCCCGAACTGATGGTGGAGCCAGCGCGGATTCCGAACTGGAGACCGACGCGGCGCGGTGTGGCAGGCCTCCCCATACATCGTGAGATGTCCATCAAGAGTGCGGAGCGTGTCGTGGACGTGCTGGTGAGCCTCCTCGAGTGAGCGTGTACTCCCTCCCGGTCGAAGGCCGCTACGTGTCGCGCACACGCGGCGCATGTCGTCGCTCAGCGCGGTCCCTACCTGACGGTTGCGCCATCGCGAGCGTCAGGTAGGGGAGAGCGGACGGCTCCGGCAGCGGGGACCGGGAGGGCTGCGGCGACCGGCGCTTGGGAGTAGACTGAATTCGAGGAGGCGAATGGTCCATCTCGTGGCGACGCGCCGAGCATGTCAGATCTGATCCGAAGGCTGCTCGAGATCATGCAAGCCTTGTTCGCTCATAGACCGATCGCAAGGCAACTCCTCGCGGAAGCAACTGCGAGAGAGGTGTTCGGTCGCGAGGACATGCTAGAGGAATTCTTGCGCGACGTCGGAGACCCGGCATGAGCGACGACTCCCGCGCGCCCATTGCCGAGTCGGCGGGGATCGACACCCGCTTTGCTCGTCGACATCGCGATCCCTTCGAAGCTTTCGACGCCCTGATGGAGCTGGTCGAGGCCCTGCTTCCGGGCGGGCCTCGTGTGCTTCGCAAGGAGGTCACCCGGGGTACTTTCCTTCTGTGACCGTCAGCCGGTTGCGGCTCCTCCGAATCAGGAATCCTCCGAATGAGGAAGCTGGCAGCAACCGCAGAAGCGACTCGATCAGGGCCGCGACGCCCAGGTCGTCGGTGCGTACGGTCGCGAGCAACATCAGTCTTCTTCGACGAGGTAGCGGCAGATCATCTCGGTCAGCTCTTCGAGCATGGCCTCCGTCTCGTCGCTCGGCCGTTGTAGCATGTGCAGCTGAACGGCAAGAATCTCCAATGAGGATCCGAGCAGGAGAGCCGCTCTTGCGGCATCCGGCTTCTGGCGCAGCATTCCCTGCCGTTGTCCGAGCTCGATCAACAGTGCAAGGCGCTCGATCCCCGCATCTTTCAGGCTTCGGAAGCGTTCTCGCAGCTCGTGGTCGCGATTCACGAGCAGGAATAGCTCGACGTAGATCCAGTTCCGATCCTGCAGCCGCGTGTAGACCTTTCTCAGGAAGCTCGCGAGGAAGACGCGAGGTTCGCTCCTGGCGAAGGCCTCGAGTTCGAGATCCGAGCGTCGCCCCGCCGCGAGCCGTTCGCTCCATTCTTCGATGAGAGCAAGGAGCAGGGCACGCTTGTCCGGAAAGTGATGATACAGCGTGCTCGGCGCGACTCGCGCGAGCTTGGCGATCTCTCCCATCGAGGTCCGCTCGAAGCCCTGCTTTTCGGTCAGTTCAGCTGCCGCATCTACGATCTTGGCCCGGGTCACCCGGCTACGCCTGCGCTCGCGTCCCTTCGTCGCAGGTCTCCCACTCCGGTGTCGTTTGGAGTCCATGGGGGCACCGTACTCGAAACTGGAGAGACTCTCCAATTAAGATCAAAATCATCTGTAACCAAATCGAATTCTTGGGGTCGGCCTCGAGTAGAGGATCTGTGGGTCGAGGGCTCTTCGACGCCGAGCGGCCCCAGCATCAGAAGCCTCCCCCGAGTCCGACAAGAAAGAGCACGAGCTGAATTAGCCCGGCGAGTGCCTCGGCGTCGGCTTGGGCATCCGGATCCTGGGGCTGAGGGGGGACTACTGGGGCCGGCAGGCTCGCGGCGCCGCCATCGAGAATGCCATCCGAGTCACGGTCGAGACCGAGTCGGCGACCGCCGCCCGGGTACATACAGGTGAAGGTGATCTCTTGCCCAGGAAATTGCGCGAGGGTACGCAGCTCGGCGGGCGGTATTCGCGCGCCCGTATCGTCGATGAAGCTCGCCGTGCTCGGCTCGAAGAGGAAGCCTTGCTCGCGCCCATCAAGTACAGCCTTGGCGACGAGCTCACACTCACTCACGGTCTGAGTGCCCGGAATGACGAAGCCCGTAGACGCCCGCTGTTCGAACAAATCGATGCGGGCCAAGACATCCGGCGCACTGTCCGCTCGAAGTGTCGCCTGTTGGCCAACCACGGGTGCGAGGTTCGTAGGGAACACGAACAGGAAGTCCGTCACCCGCTCGACCTGCCTCGCGTCCATGGTGAACCCGGGAAAGGCTAGAAACTCTTCGATACTGGCCATCGCCCCGTCGTGCAGGGTCCCATAGCCACGTATCTGAGGACCGACATTCGTTCGAGCCCCGCCCTTGACGTTGGGATCACCGATCAGACCGGAGTTCCGCCCGAACGCACCGATCTTGTCGTAGACGGGTCGCAGGCCTGTGATCTTGAAGTTCTGTCCCTCTGGCGTGAACTCGCCGCGTGTTCCAAAGAATCCTTGTGCGGGGTCGATGCCGTGGCACTCATTGCAGCTGGCGATGCCGGCGTCCACGCCTCCCTCCATACCGAAGTAGATCGCGCGCCCCTCGGCTTGCTCTGGACTGAGCTGATTGTCCAACGAGCGGTGAGGGTTGGGAGGATTCACGAGCGAGAGAGCCCAGTCCGTGAATGCGTCGAAGTCCGGTTGGTCGAGTGGGCGTTCACGACCCAGCAACGCCTCGAAGACCACGTTGAAGTTCTGAAAGTTGGCACGTTCGTCGGACGGATCCAGCGGATTCGTCGCGTCTCCCCGCCAGAACATCGGTCCCCCATCCTGGATGCCGCGAAGAGTGAGCACCGTCGTTGGCCCCTTGAGCGGATTGAACTCGGCGGCGCCAAAGGAGGCGAGAATCGTCGGTGCCCTCGAATTCGGATTCGCGCTCATGCCCTGGAACGGCGATCCGAGATCCCAGGCTAGATCATCCTTGTCGGCCGCAGGGTGACAGACGTTGCAATTGGCCTCGCCGTTGCTCGAGGTGAGCAGCGCGTCGTAGAAGAACTTCCGCCCAACTCGAACCTCATCGGGTTCTGGATTGAAGAGCGGGATGACCGCGATCTCGCGATGGGCCTCCAGGTCCAGGGTGGAGATCGCATTATCGAAACGTCGGTACACGAACATCCGGGCTCCATCTGAAGTCAAGACCATGGACGTGGGCCCGCCGTCTCCGGAGAGCGGAATGTGCGTCGATGCATCCGGGATGAAGCTGTCGTCTCGAAGCTCCGAAGTGCGGAACGGGACGATCTTGTTCGAGCCCAGTCCCGCGACGAACAGCGTCTGCCCGTCCGGAGTGAAGGCGAGACCCTGCGGGTCGGCGACGCTACGCTCCTTGACACCAGGCGGTGACGGTACCACTTCGTAGTCGATGTGCTTGTTCAAGTGCCGCGTGACGACGGGCTGATTGGGCCTCAGGATGGCGATGCGTGACTCGTACAAGTGTCCGTTCAGCGTCTTCCCGGTCGCCGGATCTGCGGTGGTGGCCTCGCCGGGCCGAGGCGTGGGGTTCGGAAAGAGACCCAGGCGGGGAACCGAGAGGAAGCGGTTCCGATTGATCGCTTCGATCGTCGCGGCGAACAGGTCTCCGCTCACAGGATCTACGACCAGGCTCTTGTTCAGGGTGCCTACCCCTTGGAACACCTGTTTCTCGCGCGGAGGGTCCGCCATAGCGTCTAGAACGAAGACGTCGTTGTCCGGGAGTTCGATCTGCACTGCATCCCTCCAGTCTCGGCCCAGGCTATCCCGCCACGCGCCTGTCTCCGGATCGAATCGTACGATGACGCTCGTGATCGGATTCGGTGCACCGTCGACCTGATTGAGGTTCGGGCCGGGAACGCCGCCGGGTGACATCCCACCGGCCTCGAGCGCGCAAGGTGGATCGTCCTGCAGACTCATTCCCCCGGTGGTGACGTTCCCTCCCGCTCCATCGGATCTGCACACCGCTGGGCGGTCGATGATCGTGGTCTGATTGCCCGAGGTGGCGATGGCAACGAAGACCTCTTGGCCGTCGCGTGAGACGGTCAACGCCCCGGGCTTGTCCGCGAACAGCTGCACGATCGTAAGAGGCGCGACGTGAAGCGACGTTCCGAGATGGGTCGCGTCGAAGACCCAGACGTCGGCTCGGCCGATACCCGGGGTCTGCAGCTCGTCTCGAATGTCGTCGGGATGGTTCTGGCCACGTCGAGCGGCGGAAACGAAGGCGCGGCTACGATCGGGGCCGGCGAAGACCACGTCTCGCGGTTCGTCGCCGACCAGGATCGTTCGGGTCACGCGAGGTGGCGACTGCGAGACGTCGACGACGCTCACACTGTCGGAGAGGTGATTGACCACCCAGACCTCGCTGTCGGAGCGTGCCGCTACGGCCACGGGTTCTAGTCCCACGGTGACGGAACCTGCAGGTGTCAGCCCCTCCGGTGACACGTCGAAGATCTCGAGGCGAGCGTCAGGGGTATTGAGTGCGAAGAGCCTGGTGCCGTCTGGCGAGAGCTCGAGCGACCTCGTGGGGATGGTCTCGAAGTTGAGGAACCGGTCCTCCGCCCGGTCGGGGGCCGGCCCCGGAGCCATCGGCGGCATCGGCATGTCACACGCAATCCCGAGGAGCCCCGATATGAACAGGACCGGGACGTGAAAGAGCCGACCGGCTGCCAACTCTCGAATGGACGCTCTCGACGACATCGACTGCTCCTTGCTCGCGCTTGCCAGTCAGTCGATCCCCGCTTGCTTCCGTCTCAGGAATCGCGCCGGGAGTGCTTCGGTTCGATGCACCGGTAGAACAGGTTGGAGGTCGCCGTGGCAATGCTCAGTATCTGGGATCCCGAGCCTATCGAAAATCGGAGTCGTTCTACAATTAAATCTATAAACATCTGTAAAAGCGAAGTAAAATAACGTGTTTAGAATGAGAGAAACGCAATGGAGCAGGCCGGGGTAGGGGTCTCGGAGAGACATGGAATGCCCCTCTCGCCTCCCGTCTGGGCCAGCCGAGCGACGGGAGCGATTCCGCAGGTTTGCGGATCGAACGGTGGCCGCGCCCCACCGCACGGCCGACGTTGGGTTCTGCTCGATCTCCGCTCAAGCGTCGGAGAGGACCCAGGCTTCGAGGTCTTCGGGGAGTTCGGCATCGAAGTTCAGCCTTCGCGGTGGCTTCGCAGCCTGCTCGCTCATTCGGCGAGCGAACAGGTCGCGGTAGAAGCCCTCGAGACGCTCGCTGAACAGACCGATGCTCCGCATGGTGGGAATGAGGAACCCTCGCAGCGGACCGAAGATGCCCCCGCTGCGGTTGACCTCGCCGCGCATCTTCTCGCGCTCCTTTGCGATCTCCTGGAAAACTGCGGCCGGGTCCAGACCGGCCTGGGTCCAGATCTTGAAGATGCTCTCGCGCAGGGTCGGCCCTGCGCGAGAGCCGATCAGGAGGCGAGAGCCCTCGAAGGCAAAATCTTCGAGCTCGCGTCGTTCGGTATCGCTCAGGGTGGCCAGTACCTGGGGTAGGTACTTGATGCCGTACCCCGTGTGCCGCGCCTCGTCGCGCGAGACATAGGTGAGGAGCTGCTTCAGCAGCGGCTCCTCAGTGACCCGCCGCATGTCCCGGAACAGGTAGAGCGCCATCCCCTCGACCACGACCTGCATGCCCACGAGCTTGTGAATCCAGCTCTCGCTTCCGATCGTCTCGTCAAGCAGGTGCTTTACGGAGGGATCGATCGGGTAGACCTCATCGAGCAGCCCGATATAGGCAGCGAAGACCTCGACGTGCCGTGCCTCGTCGACGGTCTGCGTGGAAGCATAGAACTTGGCGTCCATGTGCGGCACCGCGCTTACGAGCTGGCTCGCGACCATCAGCGCGCCCTGTTCGCCGTGAAGGAAGTTCGAGAGCTGGAATGCCGATGTGCGGCGCGACACCTCCCACTTGACGTCTGGGTCCAAGTGCTTCCAGAACTCGGTATTCTGGATGGGGAGGCCCGCTATGCTGAAGGTGTTGGCGAACCTCTCCTGATCGATACCCCGCTCCCAGTCGAGGTCGCGCACCGAGATCCACTGCCGCTCGAGGGCGTTCGCGTACAAGGTACGCAGCTGGTCGATCTCGCTGTCGTAGCTCCAGTCGTAAATGGCCCGGAGCGCGGAGCGAACTTCTGCACGCGAGGTGTCCGGTCGAGGGGCGAGCTTCGAGCTCATCTTGGGTCTCCTGTGCAGGGCAGGGAGGCATGTCACCAGATTGGAAGGTGCGTTGCCCCCTCGACCGGCAGTATAGGGACAGGCCCTCTGGCGAATTTGTCGATTCGTGTCAGGCGGACTCAGGCGGGGAACGTCGCGCTGGAGACGCCCTGCTCGGCGTGTTGCGAACTGGCGGTGCTGGAAGGCGAACTGATGCTGCCGGAGTTGGATCGGTCGGCTCATTCTCCAGGCTTCGGAGGCGCATGGCTCCGCAAGTATGCTGTCGGAGACTGTCCGAACCAGCGCCTGAACGCCTTGTGAAAGGCCGCGTGATCGGAGTATCCCAGCCGGCGCACGATTTGGCTGATTGGCACGCGCTCGCGCATGAGCAGCCGGATTGCCAGACCGCTGCGTACGTGGTCGAGCAGATCCTTGAACGCGACTCCCTCGTCGTCCAAGCGTCGCACCAGGGTGCTGCGGCTCACGCCCAGTCTGCTGGACACAAAGTCAGCGGTAGGATTGCCTCCGGAGAGTTCGCGAATCACTACTGTGCGCACCCGATCTGTAAAGGAAGTCTCGACGGGTACGCGCCACGAGCGGTTGCGGGCATAATCTGCCAGTAGTCGGCGAACGGGCACCAGGTGGCCTCGATAGTGGATCGCCTGATCGCAAGTCCTCGCGATCAACGAATGCCGAGGCGCATCGAACCTGAGCGGGCTCTCCGATCCGAGCTTCGATCCGAAGACTCGACGATAGATCGCAAGTTCGGATTCCGGCGGAGATGGATAGGGGAACCACAACTGAAGCTCCGCAGGGTCCTCGTGGATGAGGCGCCGATGGCTTCGATACGCTACGGCGAGGGCGAAGTCGCAGCTGATGCGCTCGGCGAGGTCACGTGGCTGCGGAAGGTCGACGCGTAGGAGGTCCGCCTCGACAAAGTACCCGGCGCCCCGAGAGCGCTTGGCCACGATCAGATGGTGATGTAGAAGCCGGAGAAGCTCGCGTGCCGCGCGCCAGGATGCAGAGCCGTCTTGGTCTACCTGATCGCTCTGGTCTTCCGGCAAGACTTGCAGAGCCGCCCGCACCCCTAGTGCAGCGTCTTGCGTCATACGCTGTGCGCTACACAGCAACGCCATGGCGGTGCTCTCTGCGATCCGAGTGTCTGTCGCCAACTGTTCCCAGAGCTGAAGCAAGCGAGGAGGCACCCCGGCCTCTCGAGCCGCTTCGAGAAACGGGCGCACAAGGCGCATGGATATGGTGGCCTCGGACATTACGCTGAGGCCTCACTCTACCACGCAGCTCTACGGCGATTCACTCGGGGACTCCCAGGGATTGGGTCAGAGCGCCGGAATCGAGAAGGTAGGGAGGGGTACGAGTCAAGTCGAAGCTCCCACGAGTTGAGTGCGCCCGCCCCTCCCCAGGGGGAGGCTAGGGGCGGGCGCTGCAAGTGCACCGCGGGGCTCAGCGGCTACCTGCCACTTTCATGGTTACATCTTTCTATCTCTCGTTGCCATCGAGACGGCCGTCGCCATCGCGGTCTACGCCGAGACGCCTCCCTCCACCAGGATAGACGCAGGTGAACGTCACTTCGTTGCCTACACTTTGCGCGCGACGCCGAAGCGTACGGTCCGAGAGGATGCGGCCCTCGTCGTCGAGGAAGCGCCCTCTTGCCGGGCCGGAGGTGAGGAGTACGTACCCGCGCTCGCGTCCGCGAAACTGGCCCTTGGCGATCAGGTCACACTCTTTGTTGGTCTCGCCGGTAGCTAGAACGAAGTCGTCGAGTGCGGATTCCCGGAGGAGATCGATCCGGCGCTGTACATCACGCCCGCTGGACTCGCTCAGCGTAACCTGCTGACCCACGACGGGGGCCAGGTTGGTCGGGAACGCGAAGGTGAAGTCGACCACCTTGGTCAGCTCGTCGGTCGTCAGCTGGAACTGTTCGGCACTCAGGAAGTTCCGAGGCGACTGCGCAGACCCGTCGTGTAGCACTCCGGTTCCGCGAACCTGCGGGCCGGTTGGGTTGGGCTCGCCGTTGGGCAGGATATCTGTGCCTGCCGTGGTGCCAAAGCCTCCAACCTTGTCGTAGACGCTGCGCAACTGCGGAACCTTGAAGAACTGAGTCTCGCCCTCGATGACGTCCTGACCGCGCGTCCCAAAGAAGCCCTGGGAACGATCGATCCCGTGGCATTCCTCGCAGGTGAAGACCAGGTCGGACAGTTCCGGGTCCGCATTGAGTCCAAAGAGTCCGGTGGCTCCCCCGAGAAAGATCTCCTCACCTGCTGCCTGAGATGCGTTGAGCTCGTTGCTCAAGGGCCGATGCGGGTTCGGCGGAGGGATCAGAGTGAGGATGAAGTCCGTAAATGCCTCGAAATCTTCGGGATCGAGCGGGGCCTCGCGGCCGAGCAGGGCTGGGAACACGATGTTGAACTCCTGGAAGTTCTTCCGCTCATCGTTCGGGTCGTCATTCGGAGTGAATCCGAGGACGGAAGCGAACAACGGATCCGATGAGTTCGCATCACCGCGCCAGAACATGGGACCGCTGTCCTTGAGGCCTCTCAGAGTCAGGACCGTCATCGGCCCCTTGAGCGGGTTGAACTCGAGGGTCGGGCTCACCGTGGCGATCCCGAGGAGTGCGCCGTTCTCGTCCATCAACGAGTCGAGACCTTCGAGGCGGAACAGCACTCCGATCAGATCGCCGATGAGGCCTGAGCCCTCTCCACCCTCGGAGTCGAGGAGTGCGCTCGGGTCGAGCCCGAGCAGCTCCGCCAGGGGCGCGAGAGGCGAGTTGGCCAGTATTTGCTCCAGTCCCTCAGGAGACGCGCCGAGGCCTATCGCTTGATTGAAGTCGGCGGCGTCAGGGAACAGAAGCGAAAGCAGTCCTGGAGCCGGGACGAAGTCATTGATGTTGTCCTTGAGCCCGAAGAACGGCGAGCCCAGGTTCCAAGCGAGATCATCCTTGTCACCGGATGGGTGGCATACATTGCAGTTCGCCTCGCCGTTGCTCGAGGTGAGCCTTGCGTCATACAGGAACTTGCGGCCGCGGGTTACCTTCGCCGGCTCGGGGCTGAACATAGGCGTACTCGCCACCTCTTCGCGAGTCTCGAGGTCTACGGTAGAGATCGCGTTGTCGAAGCGGCGGTACGCGAACATGGTCTTCTGATCGGTTCCGATCACCATGTCGGTGGGTCCGCCGTCTCCGCTGAGGGTGATGTGCGTGGACGCATCTGGCACGAACGAGTCATCCTCCAGTTCTCGAGTCGAGAAAGGCACGATCTCGTTCGATCCGAGTCCCGCGATGAACAGCGTCTCACCGTCGGCGGAGAACACCAATCCTTGTGGATTGGCGATGCTCCGTTCCTTGACTCCAGGGGGCGACGGCACGACCTCGTAGTCGATGTGCTTGTTCAGGTGCCGAGTTACGACGCTTCGATCTGCTGGATTGAGAATCGAGACCCGCGACTCATAGAGATGCCCGTTGAGCGTGTGGCCAGTAAGTGGATCTGCGGTTGCGGCGACACCGCTTGCAGGGTTTGGGTTTGGGAACAAGCCTAGTGTCGGCGCCGAGATGAAGCGGTTCGTATTGATGGCTTCGATCGTCGAGACGAAGGCCTTGCCGCTGATCGGATGAATCGAAACGTTGAAGTTGAGGGTTCCTACCCCGTTGAAGGATCGCTTGACGGCAGGAGGATTCGCCAAAGCATCGATGACGAAGACATCGTTGTCGGGCAAGCTGAATGGAACTGCATCGCGCCAGTCGCGTCCCGCGGCATCGAGCCAAGCTCCGGTGGCTGGATCGAACTTCACGATGATGCCAGTGCGAGGGTTTGCGGCACCATCTGCCTGATTGCCATTGGGGCCGGGAACGCCACCTGGCGCGGTCCCACCATTCAGGAGCGTGCACGGTCCATCTTCCTGGTTCGAGAACTGCCCGAAGCCTGGCTGGTGAGGCCGCGATTGCGGACCGCTACCGCAAACGGCGAGGTCGATGATCGTGGTCGTCTGATTTCCTGATGAGAAGATGGAAACATAGACTTCGCTTCCGTCAGGGGTGATGGCTAGCGCCCCAGGCTTGTCGGCGAACAGCGGGACGACGGCCAGCGGCTCTCCGCCCAACTTGTCGCCGCGATCGTTGGCATCGAAGACCCACACGTCGGCTCGAGGAAGTCCGGGTACCTGTGTCTCATTGACGACGTCGTCGGGATGGTTCTGGCCGCGCCTAGCGGCGGTCACGAATGCGCGACTGTTGTCAGGGCCCGCAAACACTATGTCACGGGGCTCGTCTCCTACGAACAAGGTCTGCACCACTCTCGGGTTCGAACTGAGATCCACGACACTCACGCTATCGGAGAGATGGTTGACGACCCATACCTCGTCATCGTTGCGCGCGGCTACGGCGATCGGATCCAGGCCCACCGTGACCGCTCCAGCCGGAACCGGGCGGCCGCTGGATACATCGAAGATTTCCAGTCGAGAATCAGGTGTGTTCGTGACGAACAACCGCGATCCGTCAGGCGACATCGCGAGGGCGCGCGTCGGAATGGTTTCGAAATTGATGTAGGGCTCGCCCTCGGTGGCCCAGGCATCTCCCGACAGGATCGTGGCGGGCGCGATCGTGGCGAACGCCACGACGAGCGTCTGGACGAGCGCGCGGGCGGGTCTCTGAAGCATGAGTCAGTGCTCCTTTATCGATGGCAGAGCCAAATCTTGCGCAGGTGCGATTTGCGCAAGTATAGGAACTCATGACTTCGTGAATTTGTTATTTCGTTTCACGGCTGTGACAGGCGCGCACGTCGCGTTGCGATGGCGAAAGTCTTGCTCCGGCAACCACCTCAGAGATCGAGTAGGGCCGCGTGCTCGCCGCGAAGCTGCTGGAGCTTGGGTTGGGCTCCCCAGCTTTCGTAGAGCTGCAGAGCCTGCGTGAGGATGCGGCGCGCCTCGACGGCGCGGCGCCCTTCGAGCAACAACCCCGCGCAGCGTTCTTTCGCCAAGGCTGCGTGATGCACGAATTCCTGGCCGAGGGCGCCGCGGGCTGCCTGTTCGTACAGGCGATGGGCTCGATCCAGCTTGCCGCGTAGACGGGCTTCTTCGGCGTGCAACAGCAGCAGCATGTGCGAGAAGTCGGGCCCATAGGTTGCCCAGCGAAGCAAGAGCTTCGAGGCTTCGCGCAGCCCGCGTGTGTAGCAGCGCTTGCGCGTACGCGCGGCCAGGTCGGCGGCTGCGATGCCGCGATACAAGAGATGATCTGCCACCTGCGCATAGGGGAGCTTGCGGAATAGCTCACGATAGACGGATTGTGAGACCTCCCACAGGAGATCGTGGCGCTGGTAGACGCAGAGAACCATGGTCCAGAAGGTGAGCTCCCACACGTCGGGACTTCCGGGGTGCTCTGAGAGCCAAGACCGGCTTTCGCGCACGGCTTCGTCGAGGGTCACCGTGGCGCGTTCCGTATCGCAGAAGCGATCGTATACGCGAAGACAGCGCTCCGGGGCGGGATATTGGTGCCCCGCGCGATGGACAATCTCAACCAGGCTAGCCATCTGTTCGCGGGCAGCCGCGACTGGATCTCCGGCGAGCATTCCATAGGCGGACTTGAGGAATCGCCCGTAGTACGCCCATTCGACGTCGCCATTCTCGATCAACTGCTCGGCGACGGGCTCCAGCCCCGCGATCGCTCGACGTCGCTGCATTTGCATCGGGTGCAGACATCCTCGGAGCACCAGCTCGAACCGAGCTGCGTGGATTGTGTCCCCGGATGCCTTGATCCAAGCATGGGCGTCCCCAGCGAGGGCGGCCGAGCGCTTCGCATCCCCCAACAGACACTGTATCCACAGAGCCAGGCTTCCGATCGAGTTCGCCTCGCGACTGCCCATCGTCTTCGGCATGGGCTGCTTTATCACGAAGCAGGTCGCGATCGCAGTAAGCCGACTATCCGTACGTGCCATCGCGCCACCGGCGGCGTTGATGATCATCAGCGCGGCCAGGTGCCGGGGTGGAAGCGTCCCGCCGGGCGCGTGAATGCCCAGCCGCGCACGTGCAGCGACGCGCGCGTAGATGCGCCGAATGCTCAGCTGGCTCCGGAAGAGCGACGGATGCAGTGGCCAGCGGATGCCGAAGCGCCGCAGCACCGAAAGGGCATGACGGACGCAGTCCGCGGGAGACTGCACCAAGTTCAGCACGGTGATCCGCTGCATCTCCACCTGGGCGCGCTCGAGATCGGTCGAGATGTGGGGCTCCACCTCAGCGAGTAGCTCGAGCGCGCGCTGCGGATCCCCTGCCTGAAACGTGCTATCGGCACAGGCCAGCCAGAGCTGCATGCCGAGCGCATGGCGCGTGTCCCATTCCGTGGGCGCGAACTCCCCGCGGGCCACGTCGAGATAGCGCCGCGCTTCCCGCGGGGCGCCCGCCCGCTGAGCTTCGCGCCCAGCTGTCAAGCAGAGCTCGATTCTCGCAGAGAGCAGTTCCCGGGGAAGCGAACCTCCGGCGCGCACCAGATGATCGGCGATCTCGAAAGCGTGCTCGTCTCGCTCGTCCTCGGGCTGCTCCTCGAGGAGGTAGCTTGCGACTTCGGCGTGGAGGATTGACCGTTCCTCTTCCGACAGCCGTACCCGTGCGGCGTCACGAATCCGGTCGTGGGCAATGCGAAACCCCTCCCGAAGCGGCAGCACGAGTCCCTGTCGTTCGAGCTCGAGCAGGTTTGCCTGAATGGAATCCGAGTTCTGGGCGGTGAGCCGCTCCAGCAAGGGGCGACCAAAGACAGAGGTCGCACAGCTCGCTCGACTGAGCGTGTTTCGCACGTCGTCTGGGAGGCTCTCTAGCTTCGCGATCAACAGGCCGATGGCTCCATCCGGAACGCTCGCACCGGCGATCGCATCGAGATCCCAGTGCCACCCCGCGCCTGGCTCGAAAGCGATGAGTCCCTGTGCGTGCCAATGGTCGATCAGCTGGCGCACACAGAGAGGATTGCAGCCCGTTTTCTGCTCGATGCGCATTGCGAGTGGAGCGACCATGTCGCGAGGCTTGTCGAGGGTATCCTCGAGAAACTCGAGCAGCGCCGAAGGGCTGAGAGCGCCGAGCTCGATGCGATCGACGGGCACGTCTAGGTCGGAGAGCCGTTGCAGGGAAGCGGAGAGCGGAGCGGGAGTCTCCTCTCCCTCGACCTGACATGCGAGGATGATCACGAAGTTCCCCTGCGTTTCTGCAGCGAAGATCTCCTGGAGCAAGAACTGGCTGCCGAAGTCCGCGTGCTGCAGCTCGTCCAGGAAGATCGCGAGCGGATGTGCCGGGGTTCCTGCTGCGGCGAGAAAGCGCTGAAGCGCCAAGAGCAGACGGGCTCGGGTCTCCGACGGGCCCAGCGGAGGCACCGGGGCTACGTCGCCGAGCAAGGTGCCCAGATCGGGTACCCACTCCGTCAGCGCGCCTGCGATGGATCCCAAGCTTGCGCGGATCTCTCGGCGCCACTGTGCGAGGCGGTCATCACTCTCTATCAGCAGCTGTTCTGCGAACGACTCGAGGCAGGCGATCCAGGCACTATGCGGTCGCTCGCCATAGGCATCGAAGGCCCCCTGAACCAAGTAGGCACCCATCTCGCCGAGCCTGCTCCGCAGCGAGTCGACCAGCGCGGACTTACCCACTCCAGCCGGGCCCTCGAGGGAAACCACGCGAGAACGGCTTGAACTGGCAGCAGCGATGCTCGCCGCGAGCGCGTCGCATTCGCGCTCCCGCCCATAGAGCTTGGTGGGGTAGCGCGGACGGTCGGGCACCTGGATCGCCTCGAGCCGAAAGCTCGAATCCATCTGTCCGCTAGCTTCCCACTGAGCGCGCAGTGCCATCAGGTCGCAGCGCAGTGAGTTCGCGCTGGCATAGCGTTCCTCGGGTTCCTTGCCCAGCAGTTTGAGTACCAGGCGGGAGAGAGGCTGCGGGATCTGGGCGCGAATCTCGCTCGGCGGGAGTGGTTGGCGGGCGATGTGCGCGTGAATCAGCTCGAGCGGATCGGCGAACAGAAATGGGGGGCGACCGGTGAGCGCGTAGTAGAGCGTGGCACCGAATCCGTAGAGGTCGCTGTGAAAGCTGCAACGGCGATTCATGCGCCCGCTCTGCTCGGGAGCCATGTATTGCAGCGTTCCGGCCCATCCGGCCCCCTCCGGATCCGAACCGGGGGCTGCCGCTGCAGTCCCGAGACCCGCCGTGATCCCGAAGTCGATGAGGTGCGTCTCATACGTCTCAGGATCGATCAGTAGGTTGTTGGGCGTAACGTCGCGATGCAACATTCGCGCAGCGTGCACTGCCGACAGAATGTCTGCCCAGGTGATTGCAAGTGATAAGGTCACTCCGATCGGCGGCGGTCCACTCGCTTCCAGCCAAGCATTGAGCGATATCCCGGGAAGCCGCTCGAGCACCAAGCAGGGGCGCTCGCAGCTCAGGTCGAGTGCGAATGCCTCGGGAATTCCAGGGTGCTGACAGACGCGTATGGCATTGAACTCGCGCCGCGCCCGTTCATTCCCCTGCGGTGTGGCTTCAAGGATCTTGAGCACGACGGGAAAATCGTCCTCGAGACGCTTCGCTGCGAACACCTCGCTCGAGGCACCGCGATGAATGCACTTTACGGAGCCATAGGTATCCGGCCAGATCTGCGCGCCCACATGGATCAGATCGGAGTGATGTGCGCACCGATTGACCGCCGTTCTCGGCAGCGTGTCCTCCCGCGATCTCGGCGCCGACCCCATCCAGTGGCAAGTGTGCCGCTTCTCGGTAGTCTGGCGACAGGCGTGACGCGTGCTGAACGAGTTGCCAGTCTAGCGATGCTGTCGGTGGAATCGCGCGGATTCCCCGGTTTGTTCTCGAAGGTAGTCTCCTGGAAACGAGGTGTAGATCATGCGGTGCTGGCGTGGCTTGCCAGCTCCGGAAGACCGGCCAAGTGGTCTTGCTTGGCTTGCTCGACGGCGTGGGCCGTTGACGAGAACATCGTGCGGGACCCGAAGATGTCCGGGAGCACGCCGAGCTGCTGCAACACCTGCTGTGGCTCAGCCTGGAGTCCGACCACGTACACGCGGGTTTCATGGTCGGAAAGCTCGCGCAGTACCTCCGCGAAGGCGTACGCGCCTGATTGGTCGATGTACGTGACGCGATGCATCTCGAGGATTACGGCGTCGACTTCCTTGAGCTCGGCCAGCTTCCGCTGAAGCGGGCCCGCATTCCCGAAGAAGAGCGCCTGACGCATCTCCACGAGGTGGACCCCGGTGAGCACGTCGGTCGGAAGCTTCAGTGGTGCCAGCTCCGGCCTCACGTCTGCGTGGTCGCCGAGCGGACCGTGAGAGGCAGGATCGAGATCGGCTAGGCGCTTTACGAGCAACAGGCTCGAGATCACCATACCGATTGCAACGGCCCACATCAGATCGACGAATACCGTCAGCGCGAGCACCGCCAGCATGGCGAGGCTGTCCCCGCGCGGAGCGGCCCATAGATGGCCGAGCCCCTTGCGGTCGATGATGCCGATGCCGACGGTGAACAGGATGCCCGCGAGCACCGACATGGGGATGCGTGCGGCCAGCGGCCCCAGGGCAAGCAGGAACGAGAGCAGGAGAATCGCGTGAATCACGCCGGAGAGGTGGGAGCGCCCACCCGAATGGACGTTCACCACGGTGCGCATGGTCGCGCCTGCTCCCGGAAGACCCCCGATGAATCCGGCCACCAGGTTGCCCAGGCCTTGGCCGACCAGCTCCTGTTCGCTGTCGTGCTGTGTCTTGGTGACCTTGTCCGCGACCAGCGACGTCAGGAGCGAGTCGATGGCGCCGACCCCGGCGAGGACCAAGGCAGAGGGCAGGATCACTTGGACTGCGGCCCAGTCGAGATCCGGGATCTGCAGCGAGGGGAGACCGGACGGGATGGCCCCGATGCGCGGCACGTCGCCTGGAATCAGGAGGGAGAGGGTAGTGACCGCGATCAGCGCAACCAAGGTGCCAGGCACGGCTTTGGTGACCAGCGGGAACGCATAGATGATCGAAATCGTGGCCAGGCCGAGCCCTAGCGCCGTCACGTCCACGTTTTGTGCGTAGTCCGGTAGGCTGGCGAGTGCGGCGACGGGGTTGCTCGCGGGCTCGTGGCCGAGCAACGCACCGATCTGGAGCACGATCACGATCACACCGATGCCGCTCATGAAGCCCGAAACCACGGGGTAGGGCGCGTAGTTCACGTAGCGCCCGATGCGCATCACCCCCATAAGGATCTGGAAGACGCCCGCGAGTGCGACCGTCGCGAAGACCCAAGTGGGGTTTCCGGTCTGACTGGCGGCGATACCGGCGACGACGACCGTCATCGGACCCGTGGGGCCGCTGATCTGTGAGGGCGTCCCCCCGAAGATCGCCGCGAACAAGCCTACGGCGATCGCTCCGTACATTCCCGCTGCGGCTCCGTTCTCGAGCCCTGATGCGACGCCGAAGCCGAGGGCCAGGGGCAGTGCAACGATGCCCGCGGTAAGCCCTCCGAACAGGTCCCCGTGCACGTTTTCCAGAAAGCGCTTCTTAAGATTCATTATCCGTTCTCCAGGCTTGGGGAGACGCTCAGAGCGCCCGGTCTAGACTGATGAGAATGCGCGGCCGAGGGGAGGCCTGGGTCTCGGTAACCGGCTTGAACTGGCCCTCTTCGAGATCGAAGGCAAACACTTGCCCCGTCTCGATCTTGTACACCCAGCCGTGCAGGTGCAGCCGGCCGGCCGCCAGGCGAGCCGCCACCATCGGATGCGTTCGCAGGTTCTCGAGCTGGATCAACACGTTCTCTTGAATCGCGACGTTGATGGCTTCGTCCTGCGCCAAGGCAGGGTAGTTCTCGCTCAGCACGCGGCGCGTGGCCGCGGCGTGCGATAGCCACTGACGGACGGCCGGCATGGACTCGGCGAGCTTCGGATCCACGAGAGCGCTCATCGCACCGCAGTGCGAGTGTCCACAAACCACGATGTGCTCTACAGCGAGCGCGGCCAGAGCATACTCGATGCCCGCCGCTTCGGCGCCGTTCTCCTTTCCGTACGACGGAACGAGATTTCCGGCGTTGCGCAGAATGAACAGCTCGCCTGGACTCGCTTGTGTGAGCAGGGCGGGATCGATGCGCGAGTCTGCGCACGTGATGAAGAGCGAGTGGGGCTGCTGTCCGTCTGCCAGCTTCTTGAACAGCTCCTTGCGCTCTGCGAAGCCGGAGCGCTGAAACTTGTGAACACCTGAAACGAGCTTATGCATGATGGGTCCCATCCTATCGGTACACACTTCGGCGAACGCGTCGTGCGCGTGAGGCACGCTGCGGGACGAAGTGTCGATCGTTTTCGTAGAGTCGGCGGGGACGTGGCCGCAGAGCCCGGTGCAGAGCGGAAGTCAGACCGGGGCGCTCGCGCTGACGCGGAGAAACGTCCGCACACGTCCAAAGGGTGGCGCCGCTTGGCGACGCGTCGCATCGACAGCTCGTGCCCCTTGAACCTTCGACCTCCTCGGGAGGACTGCAAGCGTGGGGCGGCTGGCTGCGCGAATCAGATCAGTAGGGTTCGGAGGCGGATGACGAGCGGTGTCCCGAGACTCGTGAGTGGTCGGTTGGTCACTCGGAGGACTCGGACGAGGATCCGCTCGCTGCGGCGCGGCGTTCGAGGGAGCAGGAGTGAGATGAAGCCGCGCAGAGAGCGCACCGTGCGCAGCACTGGGCGCTGACTGGCGAGAGAGACGATGGTCTCTTGAGAGCGTGGCTCCTCGGCAACCGATTCGGCGCCCAGGGGCGAGGGGACGAACCTCTCGCTGACCCCGCTCGTCAGCAGCGAGACCACTGCGAGCAAGCAAGCTGCAAGGCGGATTAAGCGACCTCGAGCCTGCCGATCTCGAGCCCGCGGATCTCGATCCTGCCGAACTCGATCCGGCGCCTCGTGCAGAGTACGCCGGTTATGCGGAGATTCCGCCCAGGCTCGGAAGGTGTCGCGCATGAGTCTCTCAGTTACCACAAGGCCTATCGCGATACCAGTGCAGAACGACGGCTTTGATCTCTTGGCTCGCACTTTGGCTCACACGCGTCTCTCTGGCCCACACGGGTGTCGGAGTGCGATCGCGCGCGGCTCCGGGTAGGCGGCACACATTCGAGACTCGAACCGCTGTCTGAGCACTTGGCGGAGTTGCCGCCCTGCACGTCGGTCATCCGTTGAGCTAGCTTTGCTCGAGCCCTCCGCTCACGTTGCTCGCCCGTACGGAGGACTTGCAGATGAGTCGGGATTCTCGAGAGGACGCCCTGGCGTCGCGCGAGCGCTGCTTGCTGCTCGATCCCGAGATGCCACGCACGCGCTCGCTTGCGGAGGTCTCTGGTGATCGCCAGGTCGAGGTGCTCCACGTCCGATCGCAGCTCGACGCCGAGGGGCCGCTGCCTCGTGGGCTCCGATGTCATGTGCCCGAAGCTCATGTGCCCGAATCAGCGCTCGTGATCGGGGATGCATCCACGACCGTGCTGCGCGCGAGGTCGCAACTCGGCCCGAAGCTGCGCTGTGCGCTGAATTCGCTGACCGACAAGGGACGTTTTCGGTCGTCACTCCAGGGGATGCCGGACACGGTCACTCCCGGGAGTGCTGCCGTTCGGCGGGCGGAGCTTCCGAGGCTGGCGAGCCTCGGGCAGGTGCGACGCAGGATCGGCGCGGCCCAGCAGGGGAGTGCGATCGTGCTGAAGCCGCGCGTCGGATCATCGAGTGCGCTCGTGTGCATCTGTGTCGACGATGCCGACTGGGAAGACGCGCAGCAGCGCGTTGCCGCGGCCCCTCCGTGCGGAGCGAGCTTCGACGCGGAGTGGCTGGTTCTCGAGGAGTACGTCGAGGGCACGGAACTGGCCGTCGATTTCTACTACGACGCTAGTGGCAGGCCGGTCCTACTCGGTGTCTACCTCCACCCGTTCCTAAACAGACGGGACGTGCGCGATACCGTGTATCGGACCAGCCCTGCAACCTCGAGTCAGTATCGGCCGCTACTCGAGGCGCGGCTCTGGGAGTGGAATCAGACCTGGCAGCTGCGCCGCTTCCCCGCGCATGTGGAGGTGCGCGTATGTGCTGATGGTCGACTGTTTCCCATCGAGGTCAACCCGCTCCGCTTCGGGCTGCTGACTGCGGACGTCACTCGCGCCTGCTTTGGCTTCAATCCTTACCGAGCGTTCTTCGAGGAGCTCGCGCCCGACTGGGACGAGCTCGAGTGCAAGCCCGCACTCGGAGACGACTCTGTGGCGGTCGTGGTCGGGTGCGTGCCGGGGGCAGCGGCGTGTGCCCGCGTCGACTGGGATCGGCTGCGCGAGCGGCTGCAGGCTCTCGAACTCGAGATTCTGCACGAGATGCCCATGCCGAGTTCTGAACGACCGTACGTCTGCGCCGCATACGTACGCGGACGCGCCGCGGACATCGATGCGGTACTGCACCTGGATTTCGGTGCCGTGCTCTCCTGAACCTCGGCAGCGGTTCGAGCCCTGTCCCGGCCGAAGCCGGATCGTACGCCCCTGGCGACCCCGGCTCCGCTCGTGTAACCACCTGCAATATGTCGCGCGATCTGGCCGAGCTCGAAGTGATCCCGCTCGCAGCGGGAGAGCGCGTCTGGGTGACCGGAGACGTGCACCTCGACCCGGACGCGGGGCGCCGCGTTCCCGATTTCCTCTCTTTCCTGGAGTGCGCCGAGCAGGAGTCGGATCGGCTCTGCATCTTGGGCGATCTCTTCGACTACTGGATCGGCGTCGAGCACGCCTCGAGTTGCGCGTATGCGCCGGTCGTCGACGCGTTGATCGCGCTGGCAGCGCGCGGTTACCCCGTAGACTTCGTCTGCGGAAATCGAGATTTCCTGGGGCCGCGGGAGCTGGAGCAGATCGGGCTGCGCGTACGTGGCAACGGACTGGTGTACGCGCGCGGCGATGCACGCACTGTGGTCACGCATGGCGACCTCTTGGTTCAGGGGGACCTGAGCTACAAGCGCTACCGCCGCGTCGTGCGGTCGGCACCGGTCCGCGTGCTCTACCTCATCATCCCTGTAGCCTTGCGCAATGCGGTAGCCGCCGTCATACGCCGCATCAGTCGGCGCAAGCTGGGACGCATCGAGCCGTACGCCATCCCGATCGATCTCGCGCGGGCCGCGGCGTGGCTCGAGGCAGCGAGCGCGCAGGAGCTGCTCATGGGACACTTGCACCGCGAAGAAGTGCACGACCTGGCGCGCGGAAGGGTGGCCATGCTGCCGGCCTGGACGGGGGGCGTGAGCCCGTACTTCGAGCTCGGCGCTCGGGCGGAGCTCCGCCTGGGCTCGGTGTAGATCTCGCCGGGTAGAGGCCTAGAGGCTGACCCTTGCCTGTGGCGTCGTCTGGCCGACCGTCCGAATCGTCAAGTTCAGGCGCACAACGGCCGACAAGGCGGTCGGTGTCCTTCTCGGGAGGTCCAGATGACCGCATCCTTCCGGATTCTCAGCGGTAACGAAGCAGCGGTCCTGCGGGTGGACGGAGCGCTCGATGCAGGCTGCACCATGGAGTACTTCCGGTTCCTGAGGCAGCTGGAGGAGCTGGTCGCGGCCGGTGCGGGCTCGCTCGAGATGTTTCAGTGGGACCTGTCGAAGGTCTCCTCGATCGATCTCTGCGGCACGGGCATGCTCGTGGTCGCCTTTAAGGTGGCCGAATCGCTGCCCATCCTCCTGGAACCCACTTCGGAGGAGGTCCGCAGGTGGATTCTGGACAGCCGCTTCGTCGGCGTGAGCCTGCTGGATCGCCTGTGTCCGATCGAGGCCGGGGCGCTTCTCTCAGGCTCAGAGATCGCTGCTGGCTGCGCGAGCCGTCGCTGACGGCGCCCTCGGGACGCCATCTCGTAGCGGCTGAGACGACCTCGCTTCGGACCGGAGTGAAACGCGTACGAGTGTGGCGCTTTGCCTCCGCTCGTGAACCGCCGGCTCGGGTGACTCTGCGCGGTCCCCCAGGGCGCAGTCTTTGTTATCGTGGTCGGATCGTCATCGTTGCTCGGAGGCAAGGCTCGTGCGTCAATGCGGCCGGATTCGCGGCGGACTCTCTCTTTGGATCGGGCTCCTGGCCCTTCTTTTGCCACAGCTCTGCGCGGCGCTCGACTCGGACATCGTCGAATCGCCGCGGCCGAGCCTGAGCCCGGCCGACGTCGTGCGGGTGCAGGTCGAGGCCCTCGGAGCGAATGGCGACCGCGACAAGGGGATCGCAACCGCCTTCCGTTTCGCCTCCCCTGCGAACAAGCAGCAGACAGGGCCCCTCTCGCGCTTCACGGAGATGATCAAGCGCGACCCCTATCGACTGTTGCTCGACTACGACAGAGTCCTGTACGAGCCGATCGAGGTCGTCGAGAGTGTGGCACGCCAGCGTGTCACACTCTTTGGGCCGCGAGAGAGTCTCACGTTCGTATTCCTGCTTTCGAAGCAGCCCAACGGGCCCTGGAAGGATTGCTGGATGACCGATGCCGTGAGCGCCGAGCCCGTCGCAGGACAGACGATCTAGCCACTGACTCGAGTAGCTCGAATCCACTGCGCTTCTCGGACTCGGCGATGCGCGCGGCGAGGGCTTCGAGGGCGGCTCGATCGATTCCTTGCTGCTTCACGCACGCAGCTCGACGTCGGTCACGCCGTGCAGGAACAGGTCGAGGGTCTTGCGGGCGATCAGACCTCCCAGCTTGCTCGCCAGGAGCGAAGTCACGGCCCAGCGCAAGGGCTCGTGCAGGGCGCCGCGGCCCATCACGATGTGCGGTGGGAGAGCGGCGATGCGCTGGATGCGGTCGATCTCGGGGGCGCGCTCGGGCTCGATGCGAGCGGCCGCTTGGTCGAGGTCGCGATCGTTCCTGCCCTCCTGGAGCACCGGGATCAGATGATTGGCGGCGACCACTGCGTCGCGTAGCGCCAGATTGAGGCCCTGCCCGCCAACCGGGGACATGGTGTGCGCGGCGTCGCCGATCAGCAGCACGCCGGGACGGCTCCAGCCGATCACGCGATCGGTCACGGAATCCAGCAGGAAGGCTCTCGAGATGTGCGGCACCGTCTCGAGGAGGTGTTCGGCCAAGTCCGAGTCCACGTGTTCGGCCATGGCTCGCGCCCACGCGTCTACTCCGCGGCTTCGAAGCTC
>QJZC01000013.1 GCA_003247575.1 Pseudomonadota bacterium | reverse complement strand
CGTCGAACCTGCCCGACGCGTCACTGGCGTCGGGGGATCCGCTGCCTGCGGGCGCTCATCAGGGACCCGTATGCAACCGCGAACGCCGTCGAACTCGTGCAAGCGCTCGATCCGGACCGTCCTCGCCGTTGCATCCGCCGACTCGAGATGTGCTACGAAGGAAGACGGCTGCTCAGGGAGCAGCCCCGGCTGCTGAACCGATTGGTGGATCGCAACCGGCTCGCCGCTCTCCCCGACGGCACCCTGGGACGTGCCTACCTCGATCACATCGACAGGTACTCCCTCGATCCCCGAGGGCTCGTCGAGCTCTATCGGCAGATCGCTCCCAACTGGGAGGCAATCCCTGCCGACGAGCGTAGGTGGATCGAGCGCAGTGTCCTGATGCACGACCTCTGGCACGTTCTCACCGGCTGCGGTGCAGATCCCACCGGCGAGGCCACCTTGCTTCCCTTCAGCTGGGCGCAGCTTCCTGGATGGGCCAACGCATTCCTCACGCTCGGCGTCGGGCTTCGCGGGCTGCGGCCCTCCCTCGGACGGAGTACGTGTTCGGCCATAGGTTGGGTGGTTCATCTCGGGCGGTCGTGGAGTGCGGGGCGGCGTGCTTCCTGGCTCGGCGCTTTCGCTTACGAGGAGCTACTCGCGATGCCCCTGTCTGAGGTACGGGCACTCGCCGGTATCACGCCGTTGGATGCACCCGGATCGTCCCCCTGGCTCCCGCTCGAGCCCGAATCCGCAGCGAGAGGGTGATGGACTCCGTGGAGCATCCCCTTGCCGACCTACTCGGCATCGAGCTCGAGGATCTGGGGCAGGACTCGAGTGTCTTTGGACTCGACGTGCGCCCCGCGCTCCTCAATCCCCGGTTCGGCGCGGCGGTCGCCGAGACATGTCAACGCGTTGACTACGACATGCCGAGGGCGGGCGTACCCACGCGGTGCGCGTCAGCTTGAAGCTTGGTTCGGAGAGTGCTTTGCACACCTGGTACCCTGCTCGTGACAGCACGCCGCTTGCAGCAAACGAGGCTGGAATGGGAAGCAGCAGCGCCATGCCGGCGCCACCGAAGACGAGGGCCGCTCCAAGATTCGAGAGCAAGCGATTCTTCAGCAAATCGCGGGCGACCACCAAGACCCCCACACCGATCAATCCGAATCCAGCTCCAAAGCCTGCCAGGGATAGGCGATTTACGATGACGATCTCCGCCGAGGTTCTGATTCCAGCAACCATCGCGAGTACCTCCACGATCGCCAGCCATAACAAGGCGACTCCACTGGGAAGGCAGAGCGTGACGAGGAGGATCTGATTCCGAATACTAGGCTGCTCTGAATGGACGCGCTCATCCGGGGGCACGGTGGTCTACCGTTGAGTCCAGATCATGTTTGGAAAGCGTTCACGCAACGCGTCGACCGCCTCGCTCAGCGCAGCGGCAGCGATCGCTTCGAGCGCATCTCCCTCAAGGATGATCGCATTCCTGCGAATCCTCTCGATGCGGTGCTCGACGCTCCACTCTAGACCTCCATGCCGGACCCGGGTTCTCTCTGCAGATGGACAGGGTCAACAGCCAGGGTCCTGCGTCGAACGACGAGCAGGGTGGCAAGAAGAACGCATGCGCCACCGACAGCAGCAGGAAACAATGCCGTCGTGAACGAGTAGTGCTCCAGGGCAAACAGGACGAGGAGGTTGCGTAACGCTGCGAGGGCAAAGAACCTGCAGCTCTCCAGATGCGGGTCCAGGTAGGCGCGCCTGACGGTCGGTCCGAAGCCGAGAAGGTCGGCGAGTGTCAGGATGACGACGGCGGAGAGTGGATTCGATGTGAAGTGCCAGGCTGGAAAGGCGGAGAGGGCAGCGAGAAAGTATCGCCAATCGCTCGGCACGATCTGCGTATCTCCCCTTCGTGCATACGACAACGCCGCGATATAGATCGTGATCGCACCCGAGATTCCGATCGGCCACGCACCTACACCCGCGCCGTCTGCGAGCTGAGCGAAGAATACTGTCAGGGTGCCCATCCCCCAGACCAGCCACGAGAAGACGTGCGGCTGGATTCGTCCAGAACGAATCAGCCGTACGTAGCCTGCAAAGAGTACGAAGGTGAGCGCGACTGCCGCGATGCTGAGAAGTTCCTTGTGCACCGTTCTACCGGAGGAGCATGCCGTAGGGCCGGCCAGGCCCCGGCGCTCGGCGGCGGCATCTACGCCTCCGGCTCGCACCGCGGTCGAGTTCTCGATGCCGAGATCGTACCAGAGTCGGCTTCCCGGTAGGGGCGGGTGCCTGCTTCGAGTCGGCGGGGGAGCCGCTGTGAGGCTGCGCGGCTAGACGAATGGGCCTCCAGACCGGACGACGTCGGAGACGGTTGGTGTCACCCCGAAGCCGGACCGCTCATCGGAGATGCCAAAGTCTGCGACGTAAGAGCGCCACCAGCTTGTAGAGGTAGCTGTCGCGAAGGCCTCTCGTGACTCCCAGACGGCGATCGTGAAGTATCGGAATGGGGCGCCAGGGCGGACCGCCCGGTGCAAGGAGGTCCAGACCAAACCTGGCTGGGAGCGGACGTACTCGGCACCACGGTCCCATTTCGTAACAAATTCTTCATCTCTCTCGACCGGAACTCTGAGCGCGTTTACGAAGGTGATCATGGGTGCACCATACCGGTTAATGGTGGCGGTGTGCGCCGAAATCGGACGTCTGCGCCCTTCGTGCGAACGTCCAGGAGTCAGCGGCTGCTACGACGCCCGCGATCACCGAGCCTAGACTTGTGTGGGCTCGCAGATGAAGATCGGGATGTCGCGGGTAGTTCGCTTCCGGTACTCGGCGTAGGGGGCAAAGTGGCGGTCACAAATCGGCCAGAGCTCGGGCTTCGCCTCCGAGTCGGCTAGCCGCGCGCGGATCGGGGTGTTCCGCGACAGGCTTGCTGCCACAAGCCCGAAGCCCGATGGAGCTACGACTCACCAATCTGTGGTAGAGCATCGGGGATTCATCCGCGGCCGGCGATGTCACCGCCGATCTCCGGGCTCGGTTGATGTTGTCAGCGTGCTGCACTGCGCGGAACCGTTTCACCGGCGGAACCTTGATGGAATGTTCGTGTCGGATGTCACCTTGTGTATCCAGGCGGAGGCCAACATTCGACCTCGCGGCCGCGAAGGAAGCGACGGGTCGCGATACTGAGCATGGAGTAGTCTTCGTCGGTGTCTCCGTGCGCGTAGATCTCCTGATAGCTCGTCAGGTCGCAGGCTGTGAGAATGCGGCTGCGCTTCTCTGCGCCCGAGCATTCGCTACCGATGTACCATCCCGTATAGCGTGAGTTGCGGTGCTCCAGCTCAGTCGAGATCAGCTGCACTCCCATGGAACGACACCACGGAGTGAGATAGACGTCGAGTGAGGCGGATACCACGATGATCGAGTCGCTTCGTTTCTTGTGAAACTGGATCGCCTCCATCGCTTCGGGCCTGAGGCATGCGCTGATGAATTCGTCTGCGAACGTTCTTCCCAAGCGTTCAAGGTCTGGCACGCGACGACCACGCAGGGCGACATATGCCGCGATGGGCCGCGCACGCGTGCCGGGGATCCATCCTTGCTTGTAGCCGAGTGCCAGCGGAGCGAGAAGAGTGCCACCGGTGAGCCGGCGAAATCTCGAGCTGGAGAACCGGAGGAACGCCGTGAAAGTGTCCCTTGTCGTGATCGTGCCGTCGAAGTCGAAGAGCGCGAGGTCCAAATCGTCTGAGCTCAATGCCAAGAGTATGGGATGCTAGGCCCTGCGTGCGAAACCTGCGGCGCTTCGATCGCTACCCAACACGCCGTGTCGAGTGGTGGCTGCCACGCCGCAAAGCCTGCACCGAGAGCCGATTGAAGTTGTCTGCATGGTAGCAGCTTCGGGCACGCGTGCGGTGGCCGACGCCCGTTGGGACGTCCGCTTCGAGGGGAGGCACCGTGTCGCCATCCAGGCACGGGGGCTGTTGTCTCGCTGCCGGTTGGGGACTAGGATCAGGCTTCGAACATGGCAACCCTGCTGATTGCGATCGGGCTGAGTGCACTCGCGTTCGGATATGGCGTTCAGTCAGTCATTCATGACTTGGGGGCGCTGCACGTCCAACATCCGGATTGGCCCGGGCATGCGCGCATGCACGTGGTGTGGATGTTGGTCCTGTCCTTCATGCTGGGCTCGTTGGTGGTCTGCTTGGCGTGGTGGCCGAGTCCTCGGCGTGCGCGCAATCTGGTGCTGGCTGCGGGCCTGAACGTCCTGCCGTTTGCGAGCTTCGTCGCTGCTTGGGCCGCGATCTCGATGTACGGCGGGAGCATCAGCGATGGTACCGCGGCCGACACCGCGCAGGCCCAGAGCAATGCCACGGGCTTCGCACTGGGGCTCCCGCTTTCGTTGGGGCTGCTCGCTTGGTCGGCGTATCAGCTCCGCCGCCAGGCTCAGATCGACCCGGCGTGAGAGCGGGCCCGGTAGGTACTTCCTTGGGTGGGGCGGAAGATGGCTCAGTCAGGATTCGCCGCGATTCGGAAGCCGATTCTCGGGTTGCGGGTGTCGGCTTCGCGAGCGGCGGTGGCGCGAGCGAGCTGTGCGGATCTTGGGCCACTCGTCCAGGATGCGCCGCGCACGCCGCGAAGTTGTGGGGCGTCGTCCGGCGGATCCCAGATCCACTCCGAGACGTTCCCTCCCATCCCGTAGAGTCCGAGCGCGTTCGCTCGCAGACTCCGAGGGGCCACGGGTGAGAGCTCGGGAAATCCGTCCTCGCACGGGAGCGCCGCACGTGAGTCATCCTGCAGAGCGAGAGAGCGGTCTGCGACGTTTGCGAAGCGGCACGCCTCCTCTGCGAGGTCCGTCCCTACATATGTTCGGTCGTGACCTGCGTCGGCCGCGAACTCCCATTCGTCCTCGGAGGGAAGACGATAGCCATTCGCGGAACGAATCCAAGTCACCTGCTTTCCCTCGATCTCGTAAGCCGGACGGCGGCCTTCGGAACGCGAGAGCTGGTTGCAGAAGCGCACGGCTTCGAGCCAGCTCACGCATACGGCGGGGTACTCGTCGCGCGACTCGACGCCACAGTCCGCCCACGGACGCTCACCCACGAGACTGGCGTAATGGGCTTGCGAGATTTCGGTGTGCGCGATCGAGAATGGTGCTGGTGTGCCCGCCTGGGATGAGCTCGCGCGCAAGTCTTCGAGCGTGACTGGAATCAGCCTCGGTCTCGATGGAGTGGGCGTCGTTGGCATAGGAGTGAGCGCGAGCTCGATCGTTCTCCGCTCTCCAGGTTGGAGCCGCACCATCGTCTGCTGCGTGTAGAACCCTGCGGCCTTCGCGCGCAGCAACAGATCGCGTCCCGGTGAGAGCTCATCGAGCTGCTGCTGCGCACTCGGGAGTCTTTCACCGTCGAGCGAGACGATCGCGGTCTCGGGCGAGACTCGCAGGGTGAGGCTCGCGAGAGCAGGGGACTGCGGAGCGGGAGGCTCGGAGAGCGGAACGCCGGCGCCCTCGGTGACCTGCGTATCCGGAGTGGCTCGATCCGGCGGGTCGGGGGAGGGCTGGAAGCTCGATGGAGGTGGAGCCTCGACGTCGGTAGTCGAACTCGACGTCCGAGGCGCGATCGGGTCGCGCTCTCCTCCGCTCGGTGTGGATCCAAACCAGACCGCGTCTCCGAACGAGGAAACGAACCAGCCCAAACTGACTAGGACCACCAGACTCGCGAGGACTCCTGCAGTCACTGCGTTGTTCGCGCTCGTTGGCGCTCGGGACGCGCTCCCGCTGCTTGCGGGGGGGCTGCTCGCGACCGAGGAATCGTGTGGGTTCAGCTTGCGCGTGATCGCTCGACAGAGCTCACGGAACGGCTGCTCGTCTCCGGAATCGAACCAGTCGGTCAGATTCACCGCCTGTAGTTGACGGTATCCGAGGGGAGCCTCCGGCTCGTGAAATAGTATGGGGAGGAGCGTGCCGCGCTTGATGGCTACCCCGGCTTCGTCGAGCACGAAGTGGGAGCGAAGCGAGTGCGGGGACCAGACTACAATTACGCAGTCCGCTGCCTTGAGCTGAAGCTCGATCTCGTTGGAGAAGGCCTCGCCGGCGTAGAGTTGGCGATCCCACCAGACGCTCCAGCCCCGATTCGCGAGCTCGATCGAGAGTCGCTCGACGTGAGCGCGATCTTCGCGCGCGTAACTCAGAAAGATGTCAGCCATGCATGCTGCCCCAGCAAACGTGCATCATCGACGTCGCGTTCAAAGAGCCCCTCGCGTGAAAAGTATCCCGAATGGAGGTTAGGCGCTGCATTTTCCATCGATCTCAGAGCTTTTGCTCGATTCTATGCTCGATTCCAAAAGATTCCCGGTAGTATATTCTAGCTACAGGACGTCGATCGGCCTCCTGACTCCTCCTCCACATCTCACCGTCTGGGTACGAAGCAGCAGGTACGAAGCAGCATGCACAGCTCACGTTTCCGAATCTCCGCGGCAGTGGCCCTTAGTCTCCTCTTGCTCGATTGCAGCTTCATCAATACGGCGCAAGTCCCCTTTCTGACCTCGGTTCCGAGGAATGGGACGTTCATCGATCAGGTTCCCAAGAAGCGGTTCAATCGCCCTACGGCGATCTCCGAGGAGCGTGATGTCGTCGAGCACCGTGCGGATGGGTTCGGCCTCGTAGAGATCGCGGCAGTCGACGCGTACTTGAACAAGATTCGCACCCGACTGCTGGCGCAGTCGCCCATCTCGAAGATGCCGGGCCAGGTCTATCTGCGGGCCGATCTCCTCCCGGGTACGGACGCGACACCAGCGGGCAACGTCTTCCTGAATCTCGGCCTCCTCGACACGATCGAGAATGAGAGTGAGCTCGCCTTCGTGCTCGCGCACGAGCTCGCGCACGCTCTGCTCGGGCACCGGACCGTCGAGATGGACTTCGAGCTGCGCGAGCAACGCATCTACCTCCACTATCTGCAGATCGCTCGGCCGCTCGAGCAGTCGAGCGATGCCCTTCCAGAGGATTCGGTCGAATTCCGGCGTTGGGTCGAGGTCGTCGGCGCCACCCCTTTGCCGCTCTGGAACGCGAACAAGGAGGAAGCTGCAGACCTCTTCGCGATCGATCTCATGCACAAGGCAGGGTACCCGCCGAGCGCGGCGGTCGACTGGATTCGGCGCAAGAGTGATGCACCGGGCTGGGAGCGGGACATCGCTGCGCTGCTGGCGCCGGACCAGGAGCTGCTGCAGCCCCCCGACGTCGGAGCCCAAGCGAGCGACGACCTCATCGAACGCGCGGGTAGCACCATCTCGAGCGTTGGCAGGCGGCTGCGGGACCTGTCTGCGGACACACAAGAACGCCTGACCCCCTCGCTCGAGCGGAAGGCCAACGACGAGCGGCGCATCGCCAACCTTTCGGCCTACATCGAGCGCGAGTACGCACAGTCTTCGGGCATGCAGCCGCCCAACGATTGGACCTCCGTGAAGTCGGATCCGGAACGACTCGAGGTGGTCGAGGCGTATCAGACAGCTCGGCGCTCGCTCGACGCGCTCGCAGCGGGAGACCAAGCCCGGGCGGAAGAGCTCGCAGGTCAGGCGATCAAAGGCCGCATGGGTGGCCACCTCCTGCCGCGCTTTGCCTTCTTTTCGGTTCGCGCCAAGCAGCAGGAGTGGGAAAAGGCCGAAGCGAACCTGGTGAGCGCTCTCAACGGCTCCAACACGCCCGGCTTGCTCGCCTTCCGCTTGGAGAGTGACCTGCAGTTGAGTCGGGAGCAGCCGAAGCAGGCGATCTCGACCCTCTTGCAGGCCTACTCGCGCTTCGAGCGCTTGGAGCTGGTTCTGCCGAGCCTGATCCGGGCCTATGACCGCGCGGGGCTGCGCGACAAGGAGAACTTCGCGCGCCAGAGCTGTCTCGTTCACTTTCGAAAGTACACGTTCGTTTGCGATCCGATGGGCTGATCCTCACGGGAGAGAAGGATAGATCATGTCGAAGCCAGCGCTGAAGTTCCTGCTTCGTTCTCGAAGGTGGGCACTGCTGCTAGCAGCGGTCGTGTCGATTGCCTCGAGCACAGGGTGCCTCGAGGGCAGCAATGCATCGCTCAAGGCCATGTCTCACTACACGTTCCCCAATAGCAACGTCATTCCCCTGGGCAATGCGGTCGGGGAGGCCAGTCGGGTCCGCTTCCTGTTCCCGGGTAGCCCAGACGGAGACCTGAAGGGCGACGCAATCGATCGCGCAATCAAGTCCAAGGGCGGTGACCTGCTGATCGACTACGTCGAAGAGAGCACGACCACGTCGCTCGGACTCTTCCACGTGACCACGGTTCGCGTGAGCGGCACTGTCGCCAAGATGGACGTAGGCCGACAGCGGCTCGACGCTTCCGAAGAAGAGGGTTCGCTATGAACTGGTTTCGACTGCACTCCGGGACTGGATCCCTGATGAGCCTCGTGCTGCTTCTGGGGGCTTCGCAGGCTTGCACGACCGGGCACAGCGACTTCATTCAGGCTTCTCACTATACGTTCCCCAATAGCAACGTGGTTCCCATGGGTACGGTGAGCGGCAAGGTTTCCAAGTGGACCCTGTTCTCTGCCAAGCTGATCGACGAGACCGTCGCTCGCGAGGCCATCTATGAAGCGCTGCGGCAGAAGGGCGGGAACATGTTGATCAACTACACCGCCAGCACCACCACGACGGCGATCCCGATCCCGCCGATCTTCTTGGCGATGGTCTTCCGAACCGTCTACACCGTCGAAGGCATGGCCTGCACAGTTGACACCGGACGACAGTTCCTCGATGCGGATCCATTGGAGGAGGATCCGGGAGAGTGAGCGGATCGCTGCGTCGGGCTCAGCGCATAGTGGTTGGCCTGATCGTTGCTGGCGTCGGTGCGTGCAGCCTGGCCCCGGTCGATCTTCCGGAGTCGGACGAGCGCTGGGAGACCGCTCCCCGGCAGACTCCAGATGCCGCGGAGCGCATGCAGCTGCAGAGCAACAAGCCCTGTGCATTTTGCGTCGACGGCAAGATTCTGACCGAGCCCGGCACCCGCTGGCGGGTACTGGTCACGGATGACGATCACACCCTCGTCTGTAAGCCCGAGGGCTACGAGGCTCTGTACGATTCGATCCAGCGCGGCGGATGGAGCGAGAAATCGCCCATTGGGTTTACCTTCTTGCGCGAGAACCGGTTGCGCAAGGACAAGCGCCGCCAGCAGTCCGACTCTGCCGAGTTCGATCCAGGAGATTCAGCTGGATCAGGTGATCCCGCCGAGACGGGACTCGCTCTGCGTCTCGAGGACAAGATCCTTCAGCAGGACTCCCAAATGGAAGTAGACGAAGCGCAGGAGACTCTCGAGATTCGGGGCACGGTCTCCGGCTTCGTGACGGGGTGTCTGCCACGAGTCAGCGTCAATTCTGCCGAGATCCCCTTCGCCAGCGAGGGGGACCGAGGTCGATGTGATGTCGCGTACTGCGAATCGGATGCGAAAGCCGAGATGATCCTGCAGGGGCAAGCTCTGAACGCAAGGTCGTCGAGCGTTTGTAGCCAGCTGGCCTTCTGCAAGAATGTGCCACTAGCGCCTGGAAAGAATTCGGTGGAGATCTTCGTGGCTGGAGTGGCAGGCACCGAGCGGGAAGAGCTGGTCATTCTTCGTGGTGGGCCGGACATCAGCGAGCATCGACGGGCGGAAGACACCGGTCAACCAGAGCTCGCAACGAGCGTCGCGCGAAGACCGAAGTGATCCGAGGGAAAGACCGGCGAGCCAGCCGGTGTCACGGGTTCGGTTGGCTCCACGGGCTCGGTTCCCAAGAGGTCGATCGCGGTGGCCTTCCAGCGGCTCGAACGAAGCAGGATTCGATCGAAGCGGACTTGTTTGTGCTTCCCGGTCAGCTGCTTCCTCATTCGATTGATCTCGGTGTCTTCGGTCCAGCCCGGTTCAGCTGAACGAAGGGCTGGCCACAGGTCGAGGTAGGTTGGGTCGAGGGCGTCATTCTCGTCCCAGGTCGAGCACAGGTTGAAGTCTCCCATCAACGCCGCGTCGGGATAGGCTTGGAGCTTCGGAAAGATCTGGTCGAGTTGCGCTCGTCGCTGCGCAGCGAGTCCGCGGGTCGACTCCAGGTGCACGATCCCCACTGCAAGATCGTCTAGCTCGGCAACGAGAAGCTCGCGCCCGAACATCGATGGGAGCGAGTGGCGTACGAACCGCTTGACCGGAACGCGCGACAGGCAGAGGAGTCCGTGCGGATGAACCTCGAGATCGGACCGGACATAGCCTTCGAGCCATTGCGTTCGCCCGATCTTCTCGACCAGCTCCGAGGTGGCCTCTTGCAGGGCGACTACGTCTGCATCCAACTCCGCGAGTAGCGCCAAGAGCGCCTCCTGGCGGGTGTACATGTGGTACTCACCGAACCAGGCGTTGAAAGTGACCAGGCTGATTGAGCGCTGCATCGATCCCCTCCAGCAAGGTCCGTCATGGACGGCCTAACGGCATCATCGCACAGGCTGCTCTGGGTGAGACTACTGAGCGCGCGCTGCCGGCTCATGCGAAGGGTGAGCGCTGCCTCCTTGACGGTAGGCCGGTCTCTGCGAGGCTCTCGGATCTTCGGTCCCGCGCGCGCGGGGCACCTTTGGAGCTCCTCGCTGCATTGGTATGGATAGGCTGTGGCCAACGGTCGAGAGCTCACCAGGCAAGCTCAGGGTGATCACGCTTTCGCCTCTCTCGTCCGGACCGTAGTGCACGCGCACGAAGCGGGAGTCCGCGGCGAGCATCTCTAGCTGCGCCTGAGCGGGAAAGTCCACCACGAATCCTCGGCTGCGGGCTTGCCAGAAGCGGGCGCCGAGATGCGTCTGAGCGCGGCGTAGCGCGCGATCGGCCCCCGCAACGACACTTCCCAGTCGGCGCCGGACGGTGTGACCCCCAGGATCGGGGGCGTCGCTCTGTCCGATCGCTTCGAGCAGGCCAGCGGAGACGGCGCACTCCAAGGGCAGGAAGGAGGCGCCGGTGAGCGTTCTCAGCTCGGACAGACGGCCGTCGCTGAGTGCAGCCCCGCGGCTGGCAACGGCGGGCCCGGAGCAAGAAACGGGCGTGGTGTGGTGCGGCATCTCTCTCGATCCTTTCCGAATGGCCGTGCGCGCCTGGCTCGAGTTGTGACCATCGCAGCAAGCTGCCGTGGCGTCTCGCTGTCGTCGGGGCAAGAGTCTCCAATGGGCCCGCGCTCCGCCTATCCGGCAGATGGCCTGCCCACCCCGCGCAAACGACTCGCCCAGCACTCGTCGGTGTCGTACTCCGGCTATACGTCATTTGACGGATGTTCGGTTCGAGGAGCGATGTTTCGACAGTCTAACCGTTGGAACTTCCGCAGAATGAGTAGCCCGCCTCCGAGTGGAGCTTCCGCCGGAGAATCGGCCCACCCCAGACTCTGGCAGAGCCACGGGCGAGAGCCCGGCAGGGGCCGACACACTCCGCGTGCGAGTCGCGCCTCGGATCTTTGGCGGTTGTCCAGCCATGCCGAGCGAGAAACACTCGAGAGGCCTCCGGCGTCTCCAACCTTCCGTTCCGGCGCTATATTATGGGACGATTCGGCACATTCGGGATCGGTGGCGATCCAAGAGTGGTGACGGAGCGGGACATGAGCGCCTTCCTCTGGAGAATCGCCTCGCTGTCTCTCTTCGCGTGCCTTTGCGGCACGCAGCTGTGTTCTGCAGACGGCCCCATGCGGTATGTCTACAACGCGCCCGAGTCAGAGCTCGACCAGCGCTACGTCTACCATTGGGAGATTCTTCGCACGGCTCTAGAGAAGACCTTCGATTCTCATGGAGCCTACGAACTGCTGCCTTCCGAGAGAATGAGCGAAAGGCGGCAGGCGTTCGAGCTCGAGACCGCGTCCGGCAAGATCTCGGTCATGTATCTCAGCACGGTACCGCGGTTCGAAGAGAGGCTCATTCCGATCCGGATTCCCGTTGACCGAAACCTGAGTGGCTACTTCGTGCTCTTGGTCCGGCAGGAGGACAAGAGCCGCTTCGCCGCGATCCGTACGCTTGAAGACCTGCGAAAGTTGCGCTTCGGTCTCGGCCTCGGATGGATCGATGTGGGGATTCTTCGATTCAACGGGTTCGAGGTGGTGACCGGATCGAATTACGATGGCCTCTTCGAGATGTTGATCCACAAACGTTTCGATGTGTTTCCGAGATCAGCCGTAGAGGTGCTCGATGAGTATGCCCAGAGAAAGGAGTCGCTTCCGGAGCTCCTGATCGAGGAAGAGATTCTGCTCGTCTATCCCTTGCCGATGTACTTCTGGTTCTCGAGGACCGAAGAGGGCCGGCGGCTTGCGGAACGCGCCGAGAATGGCATGAGGAAGATGATCGCAGACGGAACGTACGATCGGATCTTCGACCAGTATCAGGGTCGAAAGATCAGAGAGCTCGATCTGCGCGGTAGGAAGCGGTTCGAGATGGAGAATCCAAACCTGAGTCCGCAGACGCCACTCGAGGAATCGGGGCTATGGCTCGACATCGATTCCTATCGGTAGCGTCTTGAGCCTGCGAGGCGCCGCGGACGTTCGCGAATGGTCCATCGCAAGTCTGGTGGTGTGCTTGCTCCTCGCGGGGATTACCGCGCTTCTTGGTGCCGCCGGCGCCGCTTACTACGTATCGGACCGGCAGCAGCAGTGGCTCCATCTCGAAAGCGATCTCTCGAGGACCACGGAGCAGCTAGCCACCTCCCTCGCACTCGCCGTTTGGAACATCGATAGAGAACAGATCGACGAAGTCGCGAAGAGCATGATGCAGGACCGCAATGTATTCGCGATCGTCGTCCAGGCGGCCGGAAGAACCCAGACTCAGACTCGAGATCAGGACTGGAAAGCTACACGTGGTACCGCGGTCTTCGCCAGATCGGGGCTTCTCGTGGAGGAACGCGGCATCGTCTTCTCTGGAGAAGTCATCGGATCCGTGCAGGCGTTCTTCACTCCCAGGTTCGTTGAGGAGAGTCTCCGGCGGTCTCGGCAGACCATTGTCTCGATGATTCTCTTGCTCGACATGGTTCTCGTCATTCTGCTCTATGGGCTTCTGTGGCGCACGGTTCTGCGGCCCTTGAAGAGAGTGGAGCGATATGCTTCTGACGTCAGCGCCGGTCGTGACGCGGGAACGATCGGCCCTGGGAGACTGTTTCAGGGTGAGCTCGAGAGCTTGCGGAAATCGATCACGAGTATGGTGGGAGAACTCGACCGGAGATACGCGGAATCGAGAGCGCTCTCCGATCACTTGCGACTCGAGCTGGATGAGAAGAGGAAGTCAGAAGAAGCGAGGTTGCACCTGCAGGCGCAACTCGCGCAGGCGCAGAAGTTGGAGTCGCTGGGGCGCATTGCAGGAGGGCTTGCGCACGATTTCAACAACATCCTACTCGTCGTCCTCGGTTATGCGGAGCTGATGCTCAATCAGCTTCCTGCCAGCTTCGCACAGCGAAAGGAACTCATGGAGATCATAGCGGGCGCAGAGCGCGCCAGCGCGCTCACCAGGAAGCTCTTGGCGATCGGCCGAAATCAACCTCTCGACGTAAGGTCCCTCGATCTGAACGAGGTCATTCGGCACGCGCTGAAGCTCATTCGCCGCATCGTGCCGGAAGATGTTCAGATCCAAACCTTCCTGTGCTCAGAGGTCGCGCACATCGCAGCCGACAGATCCCAGTTGGAGCAGCTGCTGATGAATCTCTGCATCAACGCGCGAGACGCGATGCCGGGTGGCGGGATCCTGAAGATCCAGACTTCACTCTCCTCCGAGACTGGAGATCTGGCGCAGCTGGGTGCTCCAACGCACTCGTCGTCGTGTGTCGTGCTGCAAGTCGCCGATACTGGGGTTGGAATGGACGAGTCCACCCAGTTCAAGGCATTCGATCCGTTCTTTACGACGAAGGCGTCCGGCAAGGGGACAGGCCTCGGACTGGCGACCGTGCATGGAGTCATGAAGCAGCATGGAGGGGATATTCAGGTCGAGAGCGAGCCGGGCCACGGAACCAGCTTCCGACTCCTCTTTCCTCGGGCGCCGGGTGCAGTGACCGAAGCGATTTCCGAGACAGCTCCCGAGCCGTCTCCTGGATCCGGTGAGACGATTCTCGTCGTCGAAGACGATGCGGCGGTGCGGGAAGTGATTGCATGCAGCCTGAGGCACCTGGGGTACGAGGTCATCGTGGCGCGCGGCGCAGGGGAGGCTTTCCGTCTCGCTAGAAGCCGGAAGTCGATCGACCTTCTGCTGACCGACGTCGTGATGCCAAGGATGAACGGACGCCAGCTGAGCATCGCGATCCGAAAGACCCATCCTGGCATCGCGGTCCTGTTCATGTCGGGCTATACGCAGAACATCTTCTCGCGAGGCGAGATCGACGAAAAGAGGGTCGCCTTCCTGCCCAAGCCATTCGGCGAGACGGCGCTGAGCCAGAAGGTCCGAGAGGCCTTGCAGGCAGGTTGACACAACGCAAGCTGACACGAGAGAGGGGGGCGTGCGCTGACGACGGATGAGAGATAGGTCCCCCCAGACTCGAAGCGGAGGTACAATCATAGAGCGCATAACGCGAGAGCTCACTGTCGATCGGGAGTGCACGTTCCGTTATTTCTTCGCGAGCAAGCTGATGTTCGTCAGGTACTCGTGCGCATTCCTGATCTTTCCGGGCGGGTTCGGGACCTTGGACGAGGCGTTCGAGGCCCTCACCCTGGTCCAGACGCACAAGATTCCCCACTTTCCGATACTGCTGCTCGGTGGGGACTTCTTGGACGGGCTGGAGCACCAGCTCGAGCGACTCGAGCAGCGAAGCATGATCGACGCCGAGGATCGATCGCGCATTCATCGCGTGTCCGAACCCGACGCGGCCACCGACACACTGCGCCACTGCCACACCGGTATGTGCGCGGAGCTTCACAAGCCCGGGCTGCACCCAAGGTCGTGAGTCCGTTCTCGCACGCACCCGAGGGGTACTTCCGGTTGTCAGGATCGGGTGGCTGCTCGGCTCGACGATGCGCGCCGGAGTGGTGCCTGGCAGCCTCAGCGCGCTACGCGTTCTGTTCGCGGCAACCGGCAGAGAGCTCGCCAGGTTTGCGCAGCCGCTGCTCCCGAATTCGCTAGGCCTGGGCGGCGGGCAGGATCGCCACGAGGCCGTCGCCCGCGGCGCCCGTGTGCGCAGCAGAGAGGATTGCCTCGGCGATCGGTTTGGCGCGCTCGACTTCAGTGAAGATCTCGATACGGGCGTGCGTGATGAAGCAATCGTGGCAGAAGAAGTTGGCGTACTCGCCGTAGCCCTTCACAGTGCTCACGCTGAGTCCCCGAACGCCGAGCTGCTGGAGCCGTTGCTCGACAGGTGCGAGCGCGTCCCGGCGTATGATGGCGGTGATCTTCTGCCAGTTCATGCGGCTAGTCTCCTCTGTTCTCTCGTGGACCCATGTACGCGCTTCTGGACTCGCGCACGCTGCGTCCGCATCGGCACCAGACGCAGGTGAACCCTTTGTCGTGGCATCGCCGCTGAACGAGCCTCGAACGGTGCCGACGCACGAGCCAGGGCGAGAGCCGTCGGCGCACTTCGGACTCCACTGATGCGAGTACGGCCGCGTCCGGCGAGAGGTGACAGGCTCGCTGGTCCTACGAGCCTGTCTCCTCACCGTGTTTGGGATTCAGCCCGGTCCGCATTGGAGATTCGGTTGCCTCTCTACGGGATCGCAACGCGTCGTGCGGAAGGCTATGAGTATGTGTCCGTGTCACTGGACTCGCTCGGTTTGCGTACCCCTCGTCAAGGGAGTGTGATTCACCGGATCGCTCGTCCAGGTGACTCACGGGGTGGTTCACGACGTGGTGCCGGCACACGGAGCGGAGGTCGGCGTGGAGATTCGCGATGCCGTCGCTGCGTGACGCGATCGACGATCTGGAGTTCATCGCGTCCCAAGAGGCCGAGGACGCACAGGATGTGTACGACCGGGCGGCGCCACGCTACGAGCATTTTCGGAAGATCTGGCTCCGGCTCGCTGGACGGGAGGCGGAGCGTTCTATGATCGAGGTGCTTCGGGCCACACTCTCGCCCGGTGCGCGCGTGCTCGACGCCGGCTGCGGCACTGGCGTCACGTCGCGGACGATCCTCGAACTGGAGCCTCAGGTTGAGCTATCGCTGATCGACCGCTCCGACAAGATGCTGAGCCACGCGTCGGACGTGGGGGCGCCCCGTGTGCAAGGAGACGTCGGAAGTCTTCCGTTTGGGGACGACGGTTTCGACCTCGTCGTGAGCTCGTGGGTGATCGAGACACTCGATGATCCTCATCGAGCCGTGCAGGAGTACCTGCGCGTGCTCGCTCCCGAGGGAACCCTGGTTTACACGTTCTGCTCCCTGCCCAGGGGATGGTTCTCCCGCGCCGGGTCGTTCTTCCTGCGCAAGGCAGTCGAGCGCGGATTCGCAGGTCATTTCCTCGATTCCGAGCGCACGCCGTACCACGACTGCGGCGCATCTCGGCTCGAGCGCTTTCGCGGTGGGCTGACGTCACTCGTCGTGCTGCGGAAGTGCTGCACGGTGGGGCCCGCGATCCTGCCCGCTCCCGAGGCGGAGACCCTTCCGAGTGCCGGGGGCGAGTAGGGGTGACCGATTTCGGTTCGAGCGCAGCGCCTGCTCCCGCGAGGCCGTTCTTCTGCGCACGTTCAATCGCGGCGTGGCGCGGGCCGATCCGCCGTATGGCAGGCGGGATTGGCGCTCCGCTAAAATGGTGTGCTCGATGTCTAGATGGGTCCTGACAACGCTCGTGATCTTCGCTCTGGGACTTCTCCCAGGGCTGCAGGGGGAATCCTGTCCGAGCGCTCATGCAGGCGCCGTTGCTGCGCACGCTCATGCGGACGGCGCCCCGGATCACGCTAGCCACTCCCATGGAGCGAGCGAGGCCGGACACCACCATTCCCATCCCTCGAAGTCCACTCTCGGGATCGATGCGCCGGCTCAAGATCAGCCAGATCACGATCCCAGCTCGTCCCTGCCGTCCTGCTGCCGCGATGGTTCCCAGGCCGGCATCGCGGCCGTGTGGACCAGCCCTCCGAGCCGCGCCGTGGACACCATTCCGGAACCCGTCGGAGAGACCGTCGTCGCGGTTCTTCGTCCCCAGCTCGCCGCGATGCGCGACCTGCGCAGACTGCGTGCCAACGAACATCACTCCCCTTACGCCCGGACCCGAGCGCCGCTGCTGATCTGATCCCCTTCGCGCTGGTACGAAGCGCCCGCCACGGTGGCGGGCCTGCGTTCGTTCACGTGGAGGTGGACCCTGATGAGAAGGCTATGCGTCTTCGTGGCGACGGTGTTCGCAGCTCTCTCGAGTGCAACCGTCGAGGCCACGGAGATTCCGAATCCGAGCCCTGGCGAACTGACGGCTGACGCGGCCGTTCGCGAAGCCTTGGCATCGAACCGAGAGCTGCAGGCCGCGATCGAGACGATTGCGATCGCGCGCGGTGGGCTCGTGCAGGCCGGCCGCCTTGCCAACCCGGAGCTCGAGGCCTCGTATCTAGATGACTCCGTGTTCGGAGCCGAGGGCGAGCGCACCTTGTCCTTCGGTGTGGAGCAGCGTTTTCCCATCACGGCGCGGCTGTCCCGTGAGAGGGAGGTAGCGAGCCAGGATGTCGCGCGCGCCGAGGCTGAGGTGCGCGACGTCGTGCGAAGCCTGATCGCCGAACTCCAGAGCGCCTTCTATGCAGTGCGCGCGCTCGATGAACGGATCACGGTCGCGGCCGAGCTGATCGCCTCCGTGCGACGTGTCGAGCAGGCGACCGGCCGCCGACTCGAGGCTGCCGAGGTCTCCCCGGCAGAGGTGGGCCTGTTGCGAATCGAGCGGCTGCGCCTCGAGCAGGACGCGCGCCGTCTGGATCTCGAGCGTGCAGCTTCGCAAGCCCGGCTGGTTCGCCTCCTCGGGCGGCTCGAAGCCGGCGCCATCGTACCGGTCGGGCGACTGGATCCGTCGCCGGCCCGGCCTGTCGAGGCGCGGGATCGCCCGGATCTGGAGGCAGCTCACCGAGCCGTCGAGCGCGCACAGGCGGACGTCGCGCTCGCTCGTACCGAGGTCTGGGAGGACTGGACCGTCAGGCTCGGCTACGAGCGAGAGCGTCAGACCTTCGACGATGCGATCCCGACACAGCAGGACTCCTTTCTCTCACTGGACGTTCGCGTGCCGATTCCGCTCTGGGACGATCGGGAGGGCCGCATCGCGGCCGCCGACGCAGAGCGGCGACGTGCCCGTCGCGCCCGCGAGGCGCTCGTGCTTCGGATCGAGGAGCAGACTCGATCCGCCGAGGCGCGTGTGAGGGGCCTGCGTACGAGCGTCGATGCCTATGCGCGCGAGCTGATTCCCGCAGCAAAGCGATCCCAGGAGATCTTCGAACGGGGCTATCACCAGGGGTTGGTGGGCGTGGCGGAGCTCCTTCAGGCTCAGCGCCAGTACAGCGAGGTCCGCGTGCTCGAGATCGAGCTGCAGAGTGACTTGCGCCAGGCCGTCATCGATCTCGAGGCGGCGACCGCGACGAGCCCGTATCTGAACGGGCCGCTAAGACCAGGAGGCTACGTGCCATGAGACGATTCGTCTGGTTCTCGATGATCGGAGTGATCGTTCACCTCGCGAGTCCGACCTTCGCGCACGAAGGCGAGGACCATGCGGCCGCGCCCGGAAGCGAGGCGGGCGCTCTAGTGACCACTGGTCCCATCGAGGTCTCCGAGGTCGCTCAGCGGAACCTCGGCCTCACGCTCGCAGAAGCAGATCTACAGCCGATCGAGACGACCTTGCGCGTGACCGGCGAGATCATCGCGGATCCCGCTCTCTCGGGGACGGTGTCGAGCCGCATCTCCGGGCGTATCTCGGCGGTGTTCGCGCAAGAGGGCGAGCAGGTCGAGAAGGGCGAGCGAGTCGTCGAGGTCGAGAGCCTGCAACTCGGCGACCCGCCGCCGCGGGTCCGGTACAGCTCGCCTGTGAGTGGGCTCGTGACCGACCGTCACGTGGTTGTCGGGGACGAGGTCGAGCCCAGCCGGCACCTATTGGAGGTCGCGGATCTCCGTGAGGTGCTGGCCATCGGTCGCGTCTTCGAGGGGCAGATCGGACAGGTTGCGGTGGGCCAGAAGGTCCGCGTTCGTGTTCCCAGCTATCCAGACCAGGAGTTCGAGGGCGTGGTCGAGCGGCTCGGTGGCAAGCTCGATCCGAAGAGCCGCTCACTGGCGGTATTCATCCGCGTGAAGAACGCTCCAGATCGACTGCGCCCGCACATGCGAGCGACACTCCATCTCATCACAGGCGGCGCGGATCTCGCTCTGGCGATTCCTCGGAGTGCCGTGCTGGGCGAGGCCGGTCAGCTGTACGCGTTCGTTCAGGACGAGGAACGACCGGAATACTTCTCGCGCCGGCCGCTCGTGCTGGGTGTCGAGAACGACCGCTTCGTCGAGGTGATCGACGGATTGCTCCCCGGCGAGCGCGTGGTCACTCAGGGGAGCTACTCGCTCCAGTACCTGACTCCCGTCGCAACCGAGCCCGCGGGCAATGCAGAGGTCGCATCGGGAGGTGAGGCGCGCCTGCTCGCCGAGGGCAGCGGATGGTCGGGAGTCGGTTGGGCCGTCGTGGGGGTGCTCGCTGCACTCGTAGGAATCCTGGTGTCCTACGGACTGCTGCGCCGGCGGCCGCGTACGGCATCCGAGGTGCGCTAGTCATGCTGAGTCGTTTGATCGCCTTCTCGCTACGCAATCGGCTGTTCATCGTGGCCGCGTCGGTGCTCGTCTTCGTCTACGGCGTGTTCGTGATCCGCGACCTTCCGGTCGATGTGTTCCCCGATCTGAACCGCCCACTCGTGACGGTGTTGACCGAGGCTCCGGGGCTCGCACCCGAGGAAGTGGAGACGCTCGTGACGCTCCCCGTCGAGACGGCCGTGAACGGCTCTCCGGGCGTGACCCGCGTGCGATCCAGCTCTGGTGTGGGCCTTTCGATCGTGTTCGTCGAGTTCGATTGGCAAATGGACATCTACCGGGCACGTCAGCTCGTGCAGGAGCGGCTGCAGCTCGCATCGGAGAAGCTCCCCGAGGGCATCGCTCCAGTCATGGGCCCGATCTCCTCGATCATGGGCGAGATCCTGCTGATCGGGGTCTCGAGCGCGGATGGCGGCACGACGCCGCTCGAGCTACGGAGCATCGCCGACTGGACCCTTCGTCAGCGGCTGCTCACGATTCCAGGCGTCGCGCAGGTCATTCCGATCGGCGGCGGAGTGATGCAGTACCAGGTGCTCGCGGATCCCGAGCGCATGGCCGCATACGGCGTGACCCTCGATGAGGTCGTGGACGCGGCGGCGCGCTCTCAGACGAACACGCCGGGAGGCTTTCTGACTGCGGGTTCCCGCGAGGCATTGGTGCGGAACATTGCGCGCGCGGCTGACCTCGATGCAATGCGGGCCACGGTCGTGACGACGCGAGGCGAGGTCCCGGTAGTTCTGGGCGATGTGGCCGAGCTCCAGATCGATCACAACATCTTGCGCGGCGACGCTGGCGTGGATGGGCGCGCCGCCGTGATCGTGTCGGTGCAGAAACAGCCCGGCGTCGATACGGTCGCTCTCACCGCAAAGGTGAAGCAGGCGCTCGCGGAGCTCGAGCACGGTCTGCCCGAGGACGTGCAGCTGGGCCTCCTGTTCGAGCAGGCGCGCTTCATCGATGCGGCGATCGCCAACGTGGAAGAAGCAATCCGAGACGGGGCGATCATGGTGGTGCTCGTCCTCTTTCTCTTCCTGCTCAACGTGCGCACCACGCTGATCACGCTCACTGCGATCCCGCTCTCGTTCGTGGCTGCGGCGATCTTCTTCGACTGGGCGGGGATCTCGATCAATACGATGACCCTCGGTGGCCTCGCCGTTGCCATCGGAATGGTCGTGGACGATGCGATCGTCGACGTGGAGAACGTCTTTCGGCGGCTTCGCGAGAACCGTCACCTCGTGCACCCGCGCCCAGTGCTGCGCGTCATCGCCGACGCGTCGTCCGAGGTTCGCAGCTCGATCCTCTTCGCCACCTTGCTGGTCATCCTCGTCTTCGTGCCGCTCTTCGGGTTGGCAGGGATCGAGGGGCGCCTCTTCGCGCCGATCGGTGTAGCCACCATCGTCGCTATGACGGCGTCGTTCATCGTGTCGCTCACCGTGATCCCCGCGCTCTGCTCCTATCTTCTCCCGCGCATGAAGCGGATGGAGACGGAGGAAGACGGCTGGCTGGTGCGTCACCTCAAGCATCTCGACCAACGCTTCCTGCTCGGACCGGCCCTGGATCACCCGCTGGTGGTCACCGGTGTCGCAGGACTGCTCGTGCTGGCCTCGTTCTCGCTGTATCCGATCATGGGGAAGGAATTTCTGCCGGAGTTCAACGAGGGAACGGCGACCATCAATGTTCTCGTGGCGCCGGGCACTTCGCTCGCAGAGTCGAACCGGATCGGTGCGATCGCGGAGCGGCTCCTGCTCGATGTGCCCGAGATCGAGAGCACGGGCCGCCGGACGGGGCGGGCCGAGCTCGACGAACATGCGGAGGGCGTTCACTACTCGGAGATCGATGTGGATCTCGAGTCCTCGGAGCGCTCTCGGGAGGAGATCCTCGCGGACATCCGCGAGCGGCTGTCGGAGATTCCCGGAATCGCGCTGAATGTCGGCCAGCCGATTTCGCACCGGCTCGACCACATGCTCTCGGGTGTGCGCGCTCAGGTGGCGGTAAAGCTCTTCGGCGACGACCTGGGGCTGCTGCGTGCCAAGGCGGCGGAGATCGAGACGGCGCTCGGATATGTTTCCGGCGTGGTCGATCTGCAGACCGAGAAGCAGGTGCAGATTCCCCAGGTGAGGATCGCGATCGACCGGGAGCGCGCACAGCTCTACGGAGTACAGGTCGGCGACCTGGCTGAGACCCTCGAGACGGCGCTCAATGGTCGCGTCGTGGGTCAGGTGCTCGACGGCCAGCGGACGTACGAGGTCTACGTCTGGTACGACGTGCCCTTTCGAGGCGACGTCGGTTCCATTCGGGCGATGCTGATCGACACCCCGACCGGAGAGAAGGTGCCCCTCTCGCTTCTCGCCGACGTTCGGGAGGCCAAGGGACCCAACATCATCCAGAGGGAGAACGTGCGTCGCCGCATTGTCGTCTCGGCGAACGTTTCAGGACGAGACCTGGCTTCGACCGTCGCGGACATGCAGGTGGCCGTCGGCGAGGTCGAGCTACCGCAGGGCTACTCGGTGAGCTTCCAGGGGCAGTTCCAGAGTCAGCAGGAGGCGACCCGCCTCATCGCGTTGCTCAGTCTGTTCACTCTCGCCAGCATGTTCCTGCTGCTCTATTCGCACTTTCGGAGCACCGTGATCGTTGCGCAGATCCTGCTGAACGTTCCCTTGGCCTTCATTGGCGGCTTGGCGCTCACCTACGTGATGGTGGGAGCCGTGTCCGTGGCGACCTTGGTCGGGCTGATCACCTTGGCCGGAATCGCGTCGCGCAACACGATCATGATGATCTCCCACTACCTGCACCTGATGGAGCATGAGGGAGAGCGATTCGATCGACACATGATCGTTCGGGGATCGCTCGAGCGGCTCGTGCCCGTGACGATGACGGCGCTGGTGGCTGCCCTCGCGCTAGTTCCGTTGGTGCTCGCTGCGGGCGAGCCGGGCAAGGAGATTCTGTATCCCGTCGCAGTCGTGATTCTCGGCGGGCTCTCGAGCTCGACCTTGCTCGACATGGCCGTGACGCCTGCCTTGTTCTTCCGATTCGGACGTCGTGCTTCGGAGCGGTACCTGGCGCGCGAGCAGGTGGACCCGCTCGACGCGATCCCCGCGGTCGTGACGACGAGCTCGGACGCGGTGGTTTCGTTGAGATAGATCGCCGCGGCGCAGATTTCAGCAACCAAAGGAGATCGAGATGTCGAGAACGACCTTGGTGAGCTTTCTCACCGCAAACCTTCTGCTGCTGCCCCTGTTCGCGAGTGCGGACTCCGAACACGGGCACGGCGATCACAGCCATTCCCACGAGCATGAGGCGGCCGAGCCGGCGGATCTCGCGAGCGGGTGGGCAGCCCTTCAGGCTGCGCGCGACGCCATTGCCGCCGATGTCGAGAGCGGCGCGCTGGCCAAGGTGCACGGCGAAGCGGAGCCGTTGCCCGAACGCGTAGCTGCGCTCGTTGCAAAGTCTGGCGACCTAGACCCTGGGAAGCGGGCGCGTGTCGAAGGGGCGGGCAAGCAGGTGGCGCGCGTCGCGGATGCGCTGCACGATGCGGCGGATGCCGGCAATGCCGAGCGCACCCGCAAGGAGCTCTCCCGACTCGACCGCCTGCTCGAGCTGATCCGCGCGCAGTACCCGGAGGGTGCCCTTTCCGTGAAGGGTGGTGGACACGATGAGCACTCGTCTGTGTCGGGCCATACCGGAGGTGCGCACGTGCACACGCATGCCGATCTTCCGGCAGGGACCGTGGACCTCACCGCAGAAGTGACCGTTCATGTGCGGGCGCTCGACGTCCTCCGCTTCGAGCCGACGAGCATCGCGGTGCAGGCGGGCGTGCCGACTCGCATCGAGCTCGAGAACGTGGGCGCCGCCGAGCATTCGCTAGTGGTGAAGACTCCCGATGGCCGCCGCGACTGGGTGCATCTGCATGCGGTGGGTGGAGCGACCGCAGCGGCG
>QJZC01000017.1 GCA_003247575.1 Pseudomonadota bacterium | reverse complement strand
ATCGCCGCCGATGTCGAGAGCGGTGCGCTGGCCAAGGTGCACGGCGAAGCGGAGCCGTTGCCCGAACGCGTAGCTGCGCTCGTTGCAAAGTCTGGCGACCTCGACCCTGGGAAGCGGGCACGTGTTGAAGGGGCGGCCAAGCAGGTGGCGCGCGTCGTGGATGCGCTGCACGATGCGGCGGACGCCGGCAATGCCGAGCGCACTCGCAAGGAGCTCTCCCGGCTCGAGCGCCTGCTCGAGCTGATCCGCGCGCAGTATCCGGAGGGTGCCCTTTCCGCGAAGGGTGGTGGACACGATGAGCACTCGTCCGTGTCGGGCAATAACGGAGGTACGCACGCGCACTCGCATGCCGATCTTCCGGCAGGGATCGTGGACCTCACCGCAGAGGTGACCGTTCACGTGCAGGCGCTCGACGTCCTCCGCTTCGAGCCGACGAGCATCGTGGTGCAAGCGGGCGTGCCGACTCGCATCGAGCTCGAGAACGTGGGCGCCGCCGAGCATTCGCTCGTGGTGAAGACTCCCGATGGCCGCCGCGACTGGGTGCATCTCCATGCGGCGGGTGGAGCGACCGCAGCGGCGACGTATCGGCTGGACACCCCGGGGAGATACTCGGTTCTGTGTACGATCCCGGGTCATACCGAGGCCGGCATGGTCGGCGAGCTGGTGGTCGGGGAGGCCGAGAGCCTGGTGCCTAGGGCTACGGTAGTGGCGCGGGGCGATGGGCCTGGTCTGCGCCAGCGGCGGGTTTTCGAGCAATGACGCTCATGAGCCCCCAGATCCAGCGAACACCCCCGCAGTTGACGATGTCTCCGATCGCCAGCGTCTCGTCGATCCTGTGGGCCGGGCCGCGCACGTGGAGTCGCTCAGCTCGGTTGTGGCCAGCGCCAGTCGCGCACCTCCGGCATGTCCTCTCCGTGTGTGCGGATCCACTGGCGGTGCTCGATCAGCTTGTCACGGATCGCCTGCTTCGCGTACGCAGCCTGCGGCCCGAGCTTGGGCACGCGATCGATGACGTCTGCCACTAGGTGGAAGCGGTCCAAGTCGTTGCGCACTGCCATGTCGAATGGGGTGGTGGTCGTCCCCTCTTCCTTGTAGCCGCGTACGTGGAGGTTCCCGTGGTTCGTGCGGCGATAGGTCAGCCGGTGGATCAGCCACGGGTAGCCGTGGAACGCGAAGATGATCGGGCGATCACGCGTGAAGATGGTATCGAAGTCGCGGTCTGAGAGACCGTGCGGGTGTTCGCTGGTTGGCTGGAGCGCCATGAGATCGACCACATTCACGACGCGCACGAGCAGGTCGGGGAAGTGCTCATGCAGCATCGACACCGCCGCGAGTGTTTCGAGCGTGGGTACGTCGCCCGCGCACCCCATGACCACGTCTGGCTCCGTGCCGCGATCGTTGCTGGCCCACTCCCAGATGCCGATCCCGGCCTCGCAGTGCTTCACGGCGGCGTCCATGTCCAGGAACTGCGGCTGATTCTGCTTGCCTGCCACGATCACGTTGATGAAGTCACGCGAGCGTAGACAGCGGTCGGCCACGTAGAGCAAAGTGTTCGCATCGGGAGGCAGGTAGACCCGGATCACGTCGGCCTTCTTGTTCACGACGTGATCGAGAAAGCCCGGGTCCTGGTGCGAGAAGCCGTTGTGATCCTGGCGCCATACGTGTGACGTGAGCAGGTAGTTAAGCGATGCGATCGGCCGTCGCCAAGGGATGTCGCCTGCCACCTTGAGCCACTTGGCGTGCTGGTTGAACATCGAATCGACGATGTGGATGAACGCCTCGTAGCACGAGAAGAATCCATGGCGGCCGGTGAGCAGGTAGCCCTCGAGCCATCCCTGACAGAGGTGCTCGGAGAGCACCTCCATCACCCGGCCGTCTGGAGCGAGATGTTCGTCGAGGGGGCCGATTTCTCCGATCCATGTCTTCGCCGTGACGTCGAGGAGCGCACCGAGTCGGTTCGAGGCGGTCTCGTCGGGCCCGAAGACGCGAAAGGAACGGGCCTCTAGGTTGCGCTTCATGACGTCACGCAGATAGCCGCCGAGCGCGCGCGTCGCCTCGCCCATTACGGCGCCCGGATGCGGCACGTCCACCGCGTACGATCGGAAGTCGGGAAGCCGGAGGTCCTTGAGGAGTAGGCCCCCGTTGGCATTCGGGTTCGCACCCATGCGGCGCGCCCCGCGCGGTGCCAGGTCTGCCAGCTCCGGGCGCAGTCGACCGAAGTCGTCGAAGAGCTCGTTGGGCCGGTAGCTCTGCATCCAGGTTTCGAGCTGGCTCAGGCTCTCGGGCTTTTCGCGCACGTGTCCGAGCGGAACCTGGTGGGAACGCCAGGTTCCTTCTACTTGTCGTCCATCGACCTGACGGGGACCGGTCCAGCCCTTGGGCGTCCGGAGTACGATCAGCGGCCAACGCGGACGCTCGGCGCTCCCCCGGGATCGCGCACGCTGCTGGATCTCGTGGATTTCATCGAGTGCCGTGTCGAGAACTTCGGCCATGACGAGATGGAGCGCCTTCGGATCGTCTCCCTCCACGAGGTGCGGGGTGTAGCCGTAACCCCGGATCAGATCCGCGAGCTCCTCGTGCCCGAGTCGGGAGAGCAGGGTGGGATTGGCGATCTTCCAGCCATTCAAATGCAGGATCGGCAGGACCGCACCATCGCGTGCAGGGTTCAAGAACTTGCCTGAGTGCCAGCTCGTTGCGAGCGGCCCAGTCTCGGCCTCGCCATCGCCGACCACGCATGCGACGAGTAGGTCCGGGTTGTCGAAGGCAGCGCCGAAAGCATGCGCAAGCGAGTAGCCGAGTTCGCCGCCCTCGTGGATCGAGCCGGGCGTCTCGGGCGCGGTGTGGCTCGGGATCCCACCCGGGAACGAGAACTGCCGGAAGAGCCGGCGCATCCCCTCCTCGTCCAGCGTGACCTCCGGGTAGAGCTCGCTGTACGTCCCTTCGAGCCACGTGTTGGCGATGATGGCGGGCGCCCCGTGGCCCGGTCCGGTCACAAAGATGGTGTCGAGGTTCCGCTCCCGGATGACGCGGTTCAGATGCACATAGATGAAGCTGAGACCGGGCGAGGTGCCCCAGTGTCCGAGCAGGCGCGGCTTGATGTGCTCTGCTCGCAGAGGCTCGCGGAGCAGCGGATTGTCCATCAGGTAGATCTGCCCCACGGATAGGTAGTTCGCGGCTCGCCAATAGGCGTCCATGCGGGCGGCCAGCTCGTCGGAGATCGGCATGGAAGAACTCCTCTCGCAGGTCATGAGATGGCGGAACGGCCGGGACTCGACCCGGTATTGGAGGCGGCAGGGCGTGCTTGCGAGGGTGCGGTTCGCCGCATCATCGCGGCCTCGAGAGTGTAGCCCCCTTGTGCCCCAGCACGAAGCGCTCTCCCATCTCGGGCACGGTCACCTTCCAGTCGAAGGCGTCGTGGAGGCGACGCCGAAACGCATCGGCGGCCGAGGGCTCGCCGTGGGTTACGAAGACGCCGCGCGGTGAGAGTGCACTCGCAGCCAACCAGTCGAGCATCTCACGGTAGTCGGCGTGCGCCGACAGTCCCGGCATCTGCGCGATTCGCGAGCGTACGGGTACGTATTGGCCATGGATCTTGACTTCGTCCGTGCCGTCGACCAAGGAGCGTCCGCGCGTGCCAGCGGCTTGGTAGCCGACGAACAGCACCGTGTTCTGTTCTTCTGGAAGGAAGCGCTTCAGGTGGTGGAGAATGCGCCCCCCGGTCGCCATACCGCTGGCGGAGATCACGATCATCGGGTCGGAGCTGCGGCTGATCGCTCTCGACTCGTCTGCCGTTTGGGTGTAGCGGGCGGTCTCGCACATCGCGTGGCACTCCTCCTCGCTGAGCCGGTGATCTTCGCTGTGTGCACAGAAGAGGCCGGTGGCACTGATGGCCATCGGGCTGTCGAGGTAGATGGGAACGTCGGGAATCCGTCCCGCGGATCGGAGCTGGGCGACGAGGTGGAGGAGGTGCTGCGCGCGTCCCACTGCGAATGCGGGCACGAGGACCACGCCGTTCCGCTCCAAGGTCTCGGAGATGATGGGAGCCAGCGCGTCGTGCAGCTCGGCTGTGGAGTGGCGGCGATCACCGTAGGTCGATTCCGTGACCAGGAAGTCTGCCGGACGCAGCGGATCGGGCGGCTTCATGATCGGATCGACGGGTCGCCCGACGTCGCCCGTGAACGCGATCGTGCCGTCGGCGCGAAGCTCGAGGCACGCCGAGCCAAGGATTTGTCCCGCCCGCGTGAAGCGCGCGGACACACCGGGGGCGACGGCGACCTCCTCGTAGTAGGCGATGGGTTGCAGTTGCTTCAGTGCATGCTTGGCGTCGTCTGGGTATACAGCGGGAGTGCGGGGTTGTGTCGCGTATGCCTCCACTTGTTGGCATGGCGCGCCTCTTCTTCCTGCAGGTAGCCCGAATCGGGTAGCAGGATCTGCAGGAGATCGCGTGTTCCCTGCGTGCAGTGGACTCGACCCGAGAACCCCAGGCTGCAGAGCTTGGGCAGGGAGCCCGTGACGGTCCCTGCGGCCCCGAGGAACGTGATCTCGACGGCCATCTTTCCTCCCTACAGGCTCGACAGCGCCCGAGTCCTCCATCTCGCTGCGAGGGTCAGGCCCCTGCATGTACGCAGGAAGCGCGCCTGGGGTGACTCGGGTGGGCGCGGCATGGGTCCGCTCCTCCGCTTCGAGGGCTCCTTCGAGTGTCCCGCTCGGCGAGCCGCGTGCGTATCCTTGCGCGAGCGGAGAAGGTCGAACGCCTCTCCGCGCATCGGAGGGAGATGGGGAGGAGGGATGCGAGTCCTCGCAGTGAACACGGGCAGCTCGACGCTCAAGTGTGGAGTGTTCGACGTCCGCGGAAAGAGCGTGACGGCTGTCGCACGGGTTCTAGTGGAGATTGGCCAGGGAGACCTCATCGCGGACGCCGTTCGGGGCGCGGTCGACCAACTTGGTGGGGCTACTCGATCGCTGCAAGCTGTCGGCCATCGCGTGGTGCACGGAGGTCGGCGGCTCGTCGAGAGCGCCGTGCTCGATGAGGCCGCGGAGCGCGAGATCGAGGATCTCTCGATCCTCGCCCCGCTTCACAACCCAGCCGCCCTCACGGCGATCCGGGTAGTCCGTGAGCTGCTTCCGGGTGTGCCCATGGTGGGTGTGTTCGATACCGCGTTTCACTCCGGACGATCCGACGCGTCCCTGCACTATGCGCTTCCGCTGGAGCTCGCAGAGCGCGAGGGGCTCTTCCGCTATGGATTCCATGGAATCGCGCACGCCTCACTGGCCGCTTCGCTGGCTCGCTGGAATGGGGTCGAAGAGAGCGAGGTGTACGCGGTGACGCTCCAGCTCGGACAGGGTTGCTCTGCATGTGCAGTGGCCGCGGGCCGTTCGGTCGAGACGAGCATGGGGTTCACGCCGCTCGAGGGCCTTCCAATGGGGACCCGCTGCGGAGATGTCGACGCGGGTCTGGTGTTGCAGCTTCTGCGGAAGGGTTGGACGGCTGACCAGGTGGATGAGCTGCTGAGCCGCCGGGCCGGTCTGCTCGGACTGGCGGGGAGCGCCGACATGCGGACTGTCCTGGCGGCAGCCGCGGAAGGCGAGCGAGGTGCTGTTCTCGCCCGCGATCTGTTCGTGCGCCGAGTCGTACTCGTGGTGGGGGCGTACCTGACCCTACTCGGGGGTCGGGGCAGCGTGGTGTTTGCGGGGGGAATCGGCGAGGGTTCACCCGAGGTGCGCCGGCGCGTGTGCGAGCTGCTCTGCGGCTGGAGCGTGACGCTCGACTCGGCGGCGAACGAGCGCGGACGCGAGGGGCGAATCTCGACCGAGGGCTCGCGCCCTGTGTACGTGCTGCGGACCGACGAGGAGCCCGCGATCGCTCGCGCCGCGGCGAAGCTTCTCGGGACGTCTGGGGCGGGGCGAAGGTGAGCTGGTTCACAGGTTCGCTCCTCCAGGTCACTCCGGGAGCCAGGGCTGCGTAGTAGTTACTCGAGAGGCTCGGTCTCTGACCAGTCGACCGCCCGAGCGGGCGACGGTCGGGAAGAGGGAAGCCGAAGGGGGAGAGGAGCCCATGTCGGGAGAGCGGTTCGAAGATAGTCCGGAGCGGAGCGGAGGCGAGCCGCAGAGCTGGCTGCGCTCGCGCAATGGCATCGCGCGGCGCCGCAGCCCTCTACTTTCTGCTGACCGAGCACCTGGCGCACACGATCCAGGTGCTGCCGTACCTGATCTTCCTGCTGTGTCCGCTGATGCACCTCTTCATGCACGGGGGGCACGGGGGACATGGCGGTCACGGGGGACACGGAGGCGGCGGTGAGGGTCGCGATCTCGACGGCCCCTACGCGAACGGAGGCTCCCGATGAGCCACGAAGCGTACGGGCTCTGGTCGGTGGCCCTGCTGAATTCCGCGATCTTCATCATGTTTGCATTCAGCTTCTTCAAGCCGCAGACGGCGCGGGACTGGCGCTCGTTCGGCGCCTTCAGCGCGTTTCTGGTTGCGCTCTTTACCGAGATGTATGGGTTCCCGCTCACGATCTACCTCCTCTCGGGCTGGCTGCAGAGCCGTTATCCCGGGGTAGACTGGTTTGCCCATGATTCTGGACACCTGCTCGAGATGATCTTCGGCTGGAAGTCCAATCCACATTTCGGTCCGTTTCACCTGATCAGCTTCGTGCTGATCGGGGGTGGCTTCTCGATGCTGTCTGCGGCCTGCTGGCCCGTCCTGTACAGGGCGCAGCGCGAGGGCCGCTTGGCGACCTCGGGGCCCTACGCACGGGTCCGACACCCTCAGTACGTGGGCTTTCTGGTGATCCTGCTCGGCTTCCTGTTCCAGTGGCCCACCCTCCTGACCCTGGCGATGTTTCCGATCCTCGTCGTCATGTACGTGCGCTTGGCGCGCCGCGAGGAGCGCCAAGCGCTGGCAGAGTTCGGTGAGGCCTACGCTGGCTACATGCGCTCTACACCCGGATTCATTCCGAAGCTCGGGTCCAGCGGAAAGCTCGAGGGGGGCTCTCGGCTGGGGCCGGAGCGCCGATAGACATCCCCTCGGGGACGCAGATCCTCGCGCGAGAATCGTCGATGGATGGAATACTCTGTCTCGAGCTAGAGAGGGATGAGGCGAACAGTCTCACCTTGGATGACCCGAAGACGCTCGACGGCTGCCAACCGACGGGTACGAGCTGTGCAGCGACTCTTCCCGGGGAGCTCATTCTGATCCGAGCCCTCGCAGGGGAGTGGGGCGCATGCACTCGGGAGACGACGTCGCGCAGCGGTCAGACGAGGAGCTCATGCAGGGGTACATCTACGGGGATGTCGCCGCATTCGAGGAGCTCTTCGAGCGCTACGAGGGTCGGATCTACGGCTTCTTTCTGTGCCGCACGGGCTCGCGGGAGCGAGCGGAGGATCTCTATCAGGATCTCTTCCTACGGATCCATCGAGCGCGCGCGAGCTACGACCCGGAGCGGCGCTTCTCTCCCTGGCTCTTCCAGATCGCCCGGCGCTTGCTCATCGATGATGTCCGGCGCAGCGCTGCGCGCCCCGAGATCCGAGTCGCCGACGAGGGGAGGCGCGCTGTCGAGCCGAGCCTCGAGCCCGAGCAGGTCGCGTCTACGCGGGAACAGCTCGGCGGTATCTTCGCTCAGCTCAGCGACCTCGAGCGGCGCATTCTCGTGGGGAGCAAGCTCGAAGGACGAGAGTACGCAGAGCTCGCGGGAGAGCTGGGGAAGTCCGTCGCGGCGATCAGGAAGGTGGCCTCGCGTGCGATGCAGCGTCTCCGCCTCGCCGAGCTGGACACGGCCCTGTCTGGCGGCTCGATCTGAGCCACTCCCTCGTGTGAGGGCGCTCGAGTGACTTCGAACAATCGATCGGGCGGCATTGGGGAGGCGCTTCGACCCTCCGAGGAGCTCCGCAGCAGTGTGCGAGAGGCGCTCGCCTCGGCGCTCCAGGCAGACGCAGAGCGGTCGGGAATCTCGGCGGCCCGGCGTTTGATCGCATCGGGCGGAGCGGGCGCGGTCGGCGCGGCGGGGGCCCTGGTGGCGCTGACGGGCCATCCCTTCGGGCACCACCCGGCCGGTCATCTCGTGGGATTCTCCTGCCTCTGGGCCGCTGCCTTCGTCGTGGTGTTCGCGCTCTGCTGGCTGCGGATCCGAACTCCCCGCTGGCCGCTCGCGGATGCTGCGCGCACGGCGTTGATCGCGCTTGGGCTCGCCGGTCTCGCGGCGCTGCTCTCGCCCGACCCGCACGTGCTGCACGCCTGGTCGTCGGGGCCGGTCGGCGGCTGGCTCGGCCAGCAGGCAGGACTCTTCGCCAGCGCGGGCGGGTTGGGCCTCGCGAGCTCCTTTGCTTTGGCTAGCCTCGCCGCCTGCATCTCCTTTCGAAAACTCGGGCGTCTGGACGCGCGGCTGGTCGGCCTCTCTGCCGCTGTGGTGGTCTTGATGCTTCTGCCCGGGATCACCTTACATTGTGCGGGCGAGACCTTCGCGGCCTGGCTCGGCTGGACGGCGGGAACACTACTTGGATCGGGCGCAGGAATCTCGAGCGTGTGTGTGTTGCGTCGAGCCTGGGCCCGACCAGAGGAGTCTTCGGCGTGAATACGATCTACACCTGTCCCATGCATCCCGAGGTGCGCGAGACTCAGCCGCGGAGCTGCCCGCGATGCGGCATGGCACTCGAGGCTGTCGCCCCGACGCTGGCTGCTGCCGCGGAGTGGGTCTGTCCCATGCACCCGGAGATCGTTCGTAGCGAGCCAGGGGCGTGCCGGATCTGCGGGATGGCCCTCGAGCGTCGCGCGACGTCCGGAGCGGGAGAGGAGGAGAACGAGGAGCTCCGGGACATGACGCGACGCTTCTGGTTCGGCGCAGCGTTCACGGTTCCCCTGATGTTCGTGGCGATGGGTGATCTGCTCCCCGGCCAGCCTGTCTCGACCCTGTTCTCCGAGCGCGTACGCGTGCTTGCCGAGCTCGCGCTGGCCACGCCCGTGTGTCTCTACTCGGCGTGGCCCTTCTACGTGCGCGGAGTGCTCTCTGTCGTCCGCCGCAGTCTCAACATGTTCACGTTGATCGGGCTCGGAGTGAGTGTGTCCTATGCGTACAGCGTCGTGGCGGCCGTGCTTCCCGGGGTGTTTCCTCCGTCGTTTCGCAACGAAGCCGGCGAAGTGGCCGTATATTTCGAGGCTGCGGGCGTGATCGTCACGCTCATCCTGCTCGGCCAGGTGCTCGAGCTGCGTGCCCGCTCGCGCACGAGTGCTGCGATCAAGCAGCTCCTCGGGATGGCAGCCAAGTCCGCACGCCGAATTCGCGAGGACGGCAGCGAAGAGGACGTCCCCCTCGATGCGGTGCAGAAGGGTGACCGCTTGCGCGTCCGACCCGGAGAGAAGGTGCCGGTGGACGGCGTCGTGCTCGAGGGCCGCAGCCACATCGACGAGTCGATGGTGACGGGAGAGCCGATTCCGGTGCCGAAGGAGGTTGGGGACCACGTAGTGGGAGCCACCGTCAATGGGACCGGCGGGCTCGTGATGCGGGCAGAGAAGGTGGGAGCGGATACGCTGCTCTCACGGATCGTGCACATGGTGGCCGAGGCGCAGCGCAGCCGGGCGCCGATCCAGAAGCTCGCCGACGTGGTCGCCGGCTATTTTGTGCCCACGGTGGTTACGATCGCGATTGCCACCTTCGTCACGTGGTCCTGGATCGGTCCCGAGCCCAGAATGGCCTATGGGCTGCTCAATGCCGTGGCCGTGCTCATCATCGCCTGCCCGTGTGCGCTCGGGTTGGCGACACCGATGTCGATCATGGTGGCGACCGGAAAGGGCGCCATGATGGGGGTTCTGTTCCGGAACGCCGAGGCCATCGAGGTGGTGCGCAAGGTCGACACCCTCGTGGTGGACAAGACCGGCACCTTGACCGAGGGCCGACCCAAGCTGGTGTCAGTCGTGCCCCTGGAGAGTGGCGGCGAGGAGGAGCTGCTGCGCCGAGCCGCGAGTCTGGAGCGGGGCAGCGAGCACCCGCTCGCCGCGGCGATCGTGAAGGGAGCCGAGGAGCGAGGAATCAAGCTCGCAGACGCGATGGACTTCGAGTCGCTCACCGGAAAGGGCGTGAAGGGTAGGGTCGACGGCCGCGAGATCAGTCTAGGCAACAAGGCATTGCTCGAAGAGTTTGGGATCGACCCCGGCAGCTTGGCCGAGCGTGCCGAGTCCCTGCGAGCCGATGGACAGACGGTGATGTTCGTAGCGATGGATGGCAGTGCGGCCGGGCTCGTCGGTGTGGCGGATCCCATCAAGGAAAGCACGCCGGAAGCCATTCGTACCCTTCACGGCGAGGGCGTGCGAATCGTGATGCTGACAGGGGACAGCCGGACCACGGCCGAGGCCGTGGCGCGCAAGCTCGACATCGACGAGATCGAAGCCGAGGTGCTCCCGGATCAGAAGGTCGATGTCGTCAAACGTCTCCAGAGCGAGGGCCGGATCGTCGCCATGGCGGGCGACGGGATCAACGACGCGCCCGCCCTGGCCCAGGCGCAGGTTGGAATCGCGATGGGCACGGGAACCGACGTGGCCATGGAGAGTGCCGGGGTCACCCTAGTAAAAGGCGACTTGCGCGCGATCGCTCGGGCGCGTCGTCTCTCGCGACTCACCATGGCGAACATCCGTCAGAATCTATTTTTTGCCTTCGTGTACAACGCGGCGGGTGTGCCCGTTGCAGCAGGCGTCCTCTACCCCATCCTAGGTCTCCTGCTGAGTCCCATGATCGCCGCCGCAGCCATGAGCCTGAGCTCCCTTTCCGTCATCAGTAATGCCCTGCGCCTCCGGCGCTTGGGGGTGTGACTCGAGCGTCGCTCGCGTGTGCCAATTCGGATACGGTGCCACGCCGAAACCCACGCAGCGGAAACGACCCGCGGTTCCGATGAAACGGCTTCGAGAACACTCGTTTGGAAGTATCGGCTCGAAGCTTCCGGGTACCTCGCTTGGGGCGATCCGCTATGCTTGAGAATCAGGACGGGGCGTCCGCTCTATCCGGTTTCCTTCGGAAGACTTCGCGAGCTTGCGTCGAACCTCGTCGGTTCCCTCGAGGCTGGTCCTATGAAACGAGCGCCTCTGCTGTTCATCAGCTACCGCAGATCGGAGACGCAGAGCACTGCTCTCGGCCTGGCCAGAGCGCTCTGGGATCGATTTGGCAAGGGATGTGTCTTCATCGACTCGAGAAGCCTGCCCCCGGATGAGCCGTGGCAGCTGGTGATTCGCGAGCATCTCGATCGAGCGACGGTCGTCTTCTGTGTGATCGGACATGGATGGCTGGACGCGCGCGATGAAGCCGGGCGGCTTCGGCTCCACCAGGCCGAGGACTGGGTTCGGCGCGAGGTCGCGACTGCGCTCGAGTCCGAAGCCAAGGTAATGCCGATCTATGTCGACGGGGCCGCCTCTCTTCGCTCGGGGCACGTCGAAGGGATCGCTGGCATCGAGCGGCTCGCGAGCCTTCCGGGCTTGCCCCTACGCGAGCTCGAATGGGACAGAGATCTGAGCGACATCGTCGACTACCTGGTGGGTCGCGGCTTTCCGCTGATTCATCGAGGCGCAGCTGCGGAGCCCGCGCAGGCCTCTATGCAGCTCCAGCCTCCGCCTTCGAACATTCGCACGCCTCGGCTGCGGGTCTTCGTCGGGCGGGACTTGCTGCTGGACGAGATCGAGAAGGCTCTCGGTTCACCTGGAGTGCATGCTGGAACGCTCGTGTTGACGGGGCGCTCGGGGGTCGGCAAGAGCGCGCTCGCTCTCGAGTACGCACAACGCAATCTGTCGAGTTACTTGGGCGGATCCTTCATCATCCCGATGCGCACTGGGCGGCCGACGAGCGAGCTTGCCGACATCGGTTCCGCCTACCTCGATCTCATCTCGAGCGATGAGCTGTCGCTCGAGGAGCGCGCGTACTCGGCGCAAAGACGCCTGAGCCAGCTGGCCTCGCTGATCATCTTCGATGATGTTCCTGATCCAGAGGCCGTGCTGCCGTGGCTCCCGCATCCGTCTTCTCGGTGCCATGTCCTGATCACGACCACGTACCGCGACTGGGAGAAGAATCTGTGGAGGTGCGTGGAGATCCCGTCGCTCTCTGAGGGCGATTCCATCGAGCTCGTCCGCCAGACCACGGATGAGGACACCGCGAGATACCATGGCGACGCTCTCTTTGCCGCTTCGGCGGGCGTGCCGATGCAACTGCTTCCGGCGGCTTCCGCGCTCGTGGACGGGCCGGTAGGCGAGCGTCTGTCCGCCAAGCTCGAGCCTGGCATGTCCGGCAGCCTGGGATACGTATGGTCCCGGCTCTCCCAGTGTACCCAGGATCTCTTGGCAGCGGCAGTGCAGCATGATTCGGAGCGAATTCTCGACGCGATGCTGCTCGATGTGATGACGGACGGACTCGGTTGTTCTGCCGACGAGGTCTGGGAAGCACTGCGACAGAGTCGGCGGTACTACATGCTCGAGGGTTCGCAGACGCGTCGGATGCACCAGCTGGTCCGGCAATTCGTTTGCGGTGAGGTGCTGGCGGATGCTTCATGGGAGGGGCACGCGCGCTTGGGACGCGTTCGCAAGCTGCAGATGCAGCATCTACTTCGCGCTGCATGGTCGGTTTGCGACTTCCCGCAAGACGACGAGCGCCGTTGCCAGTTGATGGCCTGGGAAACCGATCCCGCTGCGTGGGGAGGGGAGCTCGACTCTCTCGCAGCGGAAGACATCCTTACGATCGCGAAGGCCTTGTGCGAGTGCGAGCAGTTTTCGCGAGCAGCGGAGTGGTACAAGCTGGCTACCTTGCGCGAGCTGAACGAGATATTCGGTCCCAGCTACGATGGTGCGGTCGTTGCAGCTGGATTCTATGGTGCAGGGTTCTGCTGCTGGCGAGAGAAGAGTTACGATCAGGCGCTGGACTGGTACGGGCGCGCGTTTCGCGAGGCCACGCGCGAGGACGGAGTCCTCGATCGAGTCACGGCCAGCCGCGCTGCGCGGGGAGTCGGCGATTGCCACTATGCGCGGAAGGCGTACACAGACGCGGCCCGATGGTTCATGCGCGCGGCGACGGAAGCCGAACGAGCGACATTGAGTCGCGGCGCAGATTACGAAATGCTCGGGAGTCACCTCCACTGTGTCGGGATGTGCCAGTTCGAGATCGGGAACTACGAGAAGGCGTTCGAGAGCTTCGAAACGGCTGTTTCGTACAAGAGGAAGGGAGACTCTCTCGGCCGCATGAACGCCGCGTCGATCGGTCGGACGCTCAGCAGCACGGCTGCGACCTTGTTCCGGATGGGGCGGCACGAAGAGGCGGTGAGCTACTACGAGGATGCGCTACGTGCTCTAGAGACCGGAGACGAAGCCGGTCGGGTGGATCATGAAGGGATCGCGAGCAGCATGCTCGAGGCGGCGCAGTATTTCTCGACGGGCGATGGCTCTGCCGAGCCCTGGTATCAGTGGGCGCTGCAGGCGAGCATGCAAGGCGATGCCCATGGGCAGGTGAACGGAGGTCTGCTGCTCCGCAGTCTCGACGGGCTCGGGGAGTGTCTAGCGGGAAGAGGGAAGTCCGAAGTGAGTGCGCGCTGTAGGGCGGTGGTCTCTCGCTTGCGATGGGCCGATGGTCAGCTTCTTTTCCTCGATCAAGAGGCATCTGCGGTGATACGAGAGGCATTGAGGCAGGCTGCCGCGAGTTCTGGCGAGTCGTAGTCCGCGCCGTCGCTCTGTAGATCGTGTCCGATGGGGCGAGTTTCATGGCGCCTCGAGGAACCGACCAGTCGAGTCGGGGGCACACCGGGCTCGCGCTTGATCGCTCGAGGCTCAGGCGAGAGGAATGGAGGAAGTGCAGGTAGCGGGTCCTGAGGTCTCGGCAGCGCCACGTGTAGAGTGCAGGTGGACCGGCGCGTCATCGCAGCACCTCCGTCTGGAGAAAGTTCGATCCAAGCTCTGCCAAGTGCCTCTCGAGCGACGTTGGGTTGGTTGCCTCGAGCGGGCGCGGATCGAGAGCTCCCAATCCAGCGCCGACCTCCCGCTGGGTCCCTTCGACCCGCAGCAAAGCGCCATCGAGAAGTGTCGTCTTGAACTGGTTCAGGAAGAGCACGTCGCGATTCCATCGATCCCGCTCGACCGTGAGGGCTGCGTACTCCGGCTTGCGGTGCGCGAGCAGCGAGCGAACGAGCGCGCGTCCGGTGTTCTCGCCGTCCGGCCAGAAGCGGCCGAGCGGCGATCCGATGAGCTCACTGGCGCGGGAAAAGCCATACAGCTTCGAGAATGCGTCGTTCGCGTGCACGAGCCGTGCGGAGGCGATGATCCAGGACACGACACGCTCGCCACAGGCGGGTAGCTGAAGGGGTTCGTCGAGCTCGAAGCTCCAATGAACGGCTTCGGTGGAGCCGAGAGGCGTGGAAGTGTCCAGCTTCGAGGTCGTGGGCATGGCTGCTCCTGAAATCACCTTCTACTCCTGTCATCGGAACTTCTGACGCAAACTGGAGCAAAAAGTGCGCATCGCTCGCACTTTTCGGCGCGAGGCCGCCGAAGCGATCCCCTCCGTCGCCACACGCATGTCTGGGTTCCACTGGTGGCTGACTCAAGCGGGCCCACATGCGTCCGAACTCTTGGGCATGCGCCAACCCAATCGACGGGCTCGGACGGCGCGGGCCGCGAAGGGGCCATCACGGACCCTATGGGGCCGGCTTGCCTGGGCGGCGCTCTCCATTCTCATCGCTCTGACCGTGGTCTGGCTGGTGTGCGTGCCCGGGCGCTCCGCCGGGCTCTTGGCGCGGGGGCTTGCGGAGTTCAGCGCGCTGGCTGGACTCGCTCTACTCAGCCTGGTTGCGGTCCCGGTGGCCTGGGCGAACCTGGCATCGCGATTCCCCCGTATCGAAGCTGGCAAGAGATGGCTGGTGCTCGGCGTGGGTGCGGCTATCGTGGGCTTCTACGCAGCGCCGACTCTCGTGCTGATCCTGCTCGCAGAGGGCGACGCGGAATCCCGTCTTCGAGTTCTGGTGTGGTCTGCGTTGCTTTCGATATCGATCGCGACTCCGCGGTTGCTCCTTCCGGCTCTCGGACCGGGTCGGATCGCCTGCGACAGAGCACGCGAAGGGGCGCGAAGGTCGTTCTACACGTTCCTGACCCTCGTAGGGCTCTCGACGTCCTACGTCTTGGCGCTTCTGGTGCTGGGAACCCTTCGGGTCCGCGTCGTCGCGCATCCTTCGGAGGCAAAACTGCATCTTGCGATGATCCGGGCTGCCGAACGTGGATACTTCGCAGACTATGGGACCTATGTCCCATTCGACTGGACACCTCCGGGGCGGCCCGGCCGTTGGGCTCGCGAGTGGCCAGCATGTCCCGATGCGCCTGGAGCGAGCGATCCAGGTTACTGCGAGCTCGGACTGTTCCCAGAACGGCCAACCTTCTGCTCGTACTCGGTTGTGGTCGATGCAGATCGGAAGGCATACACGGCGGTCGCACTCTGCGATATGGATTCGGATGGTGTGCCTGCGGTTTGGGGGCTCGTCGTTCCTGCTCCGGGTGAGCAGGTGGGGATCGCCGGTGTGTCAGGGTACTGTTCTCCACTCGGAGTCCTCGAATCGAGCAGTAGCGTGGAAGATCGCCGCGCGTTGGATCGCGTAGGCGCCTGCGTGCGGGGTTCCGGTCTCTCGATCTTCTGAGCCACGCCCGGCCCAGAGATCATGCAACGCTGCGCGGTCTGTAGCCCTGCATGGCGGAACCGGTGCGTGTGAGGTGCCTGTGCCAACCGACCTGGACTGGATCGGCTTCGACGGAACCGGATTTGGTACGATCCGGATCGGGCCGCCCGAACCGCGGGTCGTCCCGGCCGGGTTGGTGCCGAGCATCGAGGAACGCCTCGCTGCGATCGACGCCCGGCTGCGGCTCGAGCCCGATCACCGCGGGCTCTTTGCAATCGCCGAGCTCGAACGGTTGCTGGCACCCACTCGAGCCGCCTCAGAGGGCGAGCGGGCGATCGCGGAGCGTGCGCGTGACGGCTGGGAGGTCTCGCTCGACGGCCGCTCCCTCGGCCTGTTGCCAGAGTACCCAGACTTCTCCGAGCTGCTCGACCTCTTGGAAGCGCGCGTGGTCGTCTTGCAGCGGTACGCCGGCGCTCCGAAGCTGGCTCCAGAGGCGGAGGAGCGCCCGGCCCTCATGACTCGGCTCGCGAGCTTCGATGATGCATCGATCTTCGAGGTGCTTGCCGTAGTCGACGCACGCTGGGTCGCGGGTGAGGCGAGCGTCGGAGATCTCCGTGCTGCGGCGCATGCGCTCGCTCGACCCGCTCTGACCGTATCGGACGAATTCCAGCTGGCGGATGGGCTATACGGAAGAGCGCTCGCGACGCTGGCATTTGCTCGAAGTTACGGAGAGAACGAGGTGGCGCATGCGGAGTGTATGCTCGCGCTTGCGCTGGGGTACACGACCCATGCAAAGCAGCGAGCTGCCGTGCTTGCGCCGGATGAGCCACTCGTATCTTTCGTGAGAGGGGACTGTGAGCAGCTTCGCTTGCGAGCGGCTCCCGGAGGGGAGCCCGAGGCTCAGTTCCTCTATGGGTTGGCACTGGCGCGGGCAGGTCGGAGTCTCGAATGGGCAAAGTGGATGGGGGGCTCGGGCCGCGTGCGCTCTCGCTACCGCTGCTGCGTACGCATGCGGACATCGGGGATCTCTCGAACTCGCGTGTGCTGCCGGACCTGCTGGCGATGCAGGTACAACGGGCAGTAGGCATGGAGCCCCCGACCGACGGGCAACCTGCGAGCGCGTTCGCGCGCGCGGACCGCTTCGAGAAGCAGGTCCGAGAGTTGGCGGCGGAGCAGTGAGGGCCCTTCGGGAGTGCGGCTCTCCGGCGGGCCTACTACCGAGCGCATTTCTACACTTCGCTCTATCAGAAGTTCTACTTCTATGACCGTTTGCTGAGCAGCGGGCCGGCGCTGCGCACGTTCGCAGAGCTACTGTCCGCGTCGCGAGAGCCGGACATTCGGGCGGTTGCCCAGTTCATGCTGGCGGCGCGAGATTACGGCGAGGCTCCGGCATCGATTCGGCGTAGACGCGAAATGCTCGAGGCGCCATCGGTGCTCGCCGCACGTCAGCACCTCAATCTAGCCTACACACTGTATCGAGCTCTCCCGTCCGGGAGTCGTGAGATCACTCGGGTTGCGGATGTCGCACTGCGTAGGTTCGACAGTCGTCCGCGTCATCTCGGTTGGGCGCTCTGGTTCTCGCGCGGCATCTACCAGGATGCGGCGCGTACGAGGCGACTGGAAGAAGCGCTGGCGGCCCGCGACAGCCTCTATCAACGAGCACTTCGCAACGAGCTGGCGGCGCTGCGCGGAGACGGCGAGCTCCTGTGGCAGATTCTCCAGGAGGAGGACCTCGGGCCTTCCGAGCGTCTCGACGTGCTGCGCCGGATCAAAGACGTCCCTGGATTCGATCGGGAGCGGCTGATCCGAGAGTACGAGATCGAGGTTGCCCGGCCCGCGCCGCTGTACGATGCCTTCGCGGATTACGCTGCGCTGCATTCCCGGACGCACGATCACCTGCGTGCGAGCGAGGTGTGGCGAAGGTTCTTCGATCATCCGCGCGAGTTTCGGGGAATCGACCTCGCTCACGCAGTGTCTGGGATTGGCGGGGAGCTGCGCCGAGCAGGGCGTCCTGAGCAGGCGTGGGAGTGGCTCGAGCCCGAGCTCGATGGATATGTAGGCTCAGTGCTGGTCGAAGCCACACAGGCTCAGATCGCGCTGGGCGATCTGCCACGCGCGGAGGCGATCGCGAGGAGCTCGGTCGAGCGCTATCCCGGGATGTGGCACTTCGTTCGCGAGCTCGCGTTGGTGTTGTGGCTTCGCGGACGACACGCCGAAGCCGCGGAACAGATCGCGAGCACCAAGCGTCTGCATACGCGCACGGCCGAGCTCGAGATCGCGAGCGCATTCGGTCAGGCCTTCGCGGAGCCAGGGGGGCCGGCGATGCTTGCAGCGTTTCGCGAACTCGTGGAGCTCCGTCTTCCTTTCGACATGCTGCAGTCCGTGATCGACGAACTACGTTCTCGCGAGAAGTATGACCTCGCGGTCGAGCTCGGCATGCAGATGCACGATCCGAAGCGATACATCATGCTCTGCACCGAGATCTACAAGAGCATGGCCCTGGCGCGCGGCGAAGCCGAGGCTCTGGAGTGGTTGAGCGGAACGCTCGATCCCTCGTCCGTCCGGGTTGCCGCGAAGCTCTTCTATCTGCGAGACGCCGACGAGCTGTTGTGGACGTTGACGACCGATCCCGAGGCGGGCCACGGCGGTGCGAAGACGTGGCTCCTGCGCGTAGCCGCGCATCTTCGAGCGGAGGCGCCAGATCCAGCTCGGCATGCCGTGCTCGTCGCCCACTACACGGAGCATGGGGTGGACTCCGAGAGGCTAGCCGAGGCAGGTCGCGAGACCGGGGCTGGAGGCGACCTCGAAGGTCGATCGAAGGGCCCGCAAACGGGCGAGTCGAACCTCGGCTCGAAGCCGAGCTTCGAGGATCGACTCGGGGCGGCGCTGCTCGGCATGGGAAGCGAAGAAGACGTGCTCAGGTCGGCCCGCGATCCGAACGAGCTCTGCCTTGCTGCATCGTTCTTCGGGCTGCGGGCGGAGAAGGAAGGTCGATACGAAGACGCATTGCGCCTCTACCAGTTGGGTTTGACGACGCCTTCACGGAACTCGGTCGAGTACCTCGAGCTTCGCGGGGGGCTGAGGCGCATCATGGACCTGTGGAAGAAGCCGCAGGTGACGCCTCGAGAGCCGCGAACGGCTGCGCTGACGTCGAAGCGACTGCTCTAGTCCCAGAAGTAGGTCGTGCTGAAGAAGATGCCGAACGCCGAGCCCTCGATCTTGCTCGAGTCGAACTCGCCCCCGACCAGACTGCTCTCCCGCACGCGCGCGGTTCGTCCGAAGGCGACCTGTCCTGCAAGGCTCAGCTTCCATCGCTCGTATTGCCGCGAGTATCCGACCGCAAGCAGGTGTTCATAAATCGCCGGAATCAATGGATTCGAGTGAGAGTCCGGTACAGGGCTGCGGTGGAAGGTGTATCCAAGCTGCAGGGTGTTTCCCTTGCCCAGGTCCGACTCCCATCCTACCCGGTACGTGAGCGAATCCTTCCAAGCCAGCTCGAGCTCGTCGCGTAAGCCGGTGCCACCGAGTACCGGATTCGTCGGGCGGCTCAGCTGAAACTGAATTCCATCGAATGCGGCCGACCAGTCCGTCCAGAGGACATCCAGCGCAAGAGTGCCGGCTCCGAAGCGGCGGCTCAGTCCGACACCGACCCGCCGTGGAAGCGACAGCCCGATCTTCGCATCGAAGTCCGTCGCGATGGGTGCGGGTGCGATCTGAAAGAGCTGCGACGAGGCTTCGCCCTCGAGGTCGAAGTCGGCGCCATGAATATACGAGATCCCGATGCGCAGCAGGCGGTCGCTCGGACCTGTTTCGAATGATAGCCCTACGCTTCCCGTTGGGGCGAAGTCTTCGGCGTCCAGCTTCATCAGAGTCGGCAGTCCCGCCAGCGGTCCTGTCTGAACCGAGAAGGGGGTGTCGGTCTTCAGCCGGGCGTAGGACCCACCCAGTGAGGCGCCGATCGTGAGCTTCTCCGATATACGGAAGCTGAGACCGACGAGCGCCGCGCCCGTTACGAGAGAGGTCTCATAGCTGGCGAGTCCGATCGGCGGAGCTGGAGTCGTGAGATCGAACTCCGCGCTGAATCCTCCAGGTGAGTAGAGCAGGAAGCCTACTGCCCAGGAATCTCCGGCGGCCTTGTGGATCGCACCCATCTCGGGTGTCAGGCTCAGGGGGAATCGGCCGCCATCGGAGTCGTTCGGGTCGGAGTAATCCACGTCGAGTGAGTAGGCTCCGGTACTGAGCTCCAGCATTCTCGAGGTTGGGATCGAGAGCATCAGTGCTGGGTTCTCAGCTACGATCGATGCGCGATCGGGGACGGCGAGACCTGCGCCGGCTCTGCCGGAGGAGACCGCGCCGAACGAGTCCCTCAAGATGCCATCCGCGCGCGCGGCCGATGCGGCGATGCTTCCAGCGACCGCGAGAACTACCGCCATTTTGCGCATTTTCAAACCCTCTCTGGTAGAACGCCTCGCTAGTGGAACGTGTGCCGCTCTGCCGCTGGGATGCTCACGCGCCGCCAGGCTTCCGCACGCGTGCGATCAATGCCGCGCCCGTTGGATCACGCTCGAGCGACAAAGTATCGAGCGGGATGTCGCTCTCGCGAACGAGCCTGCGAAGGTCGGATTCGTCGCGTTCGAGAAGAACCCAATTGCCCAGATACTCGATCCCGAGTCGGTCGGGATTGTCGGGCGTGATGTTGGTCCACAGATAGGTCCCGCCGGGGGCGAGCGCGGCGAAGGTCCTTCTCAGGAAGCGAACCTGCAGGCGATCGGGAACGTAGTCCATGAGTCCGCCGGTTACGACCAGGTCGGGACGCTCGGATGGGCGAATGCAGCGCACGAACGATCCCTTTCGCACTTCGAGCTTCCACGGGACGTCCTGCAACTTGATCTGTGCGATCTGCAGTGCGGCTTCGTCGAGGTCGTTGATGACCACGCGAGAGGAGGGATGCAGCGAGTGCTTCACCGAGGCCAGGTCGTGTGCGGGCCCGCAGGCGAGGACGAAGACGAGGCGCTCGGGCTCGCTCGCGACCTTGCAGATCTGCTCCGCCTGGGCCCTGACCTTGTTCCGATGCTGCTGCGCCGCCGCAGAGCGTAGGCCGTAGGCTTCCAGCACGTGTTCTGCGGTTCCTGGAGGGCAGTGATTCATGCCCTCCATGATGTAGGAGATAGCAAAGTGATTCCCCGGGCCCCCGTGATCCCAGTCACACATCTCCTTGAAGAAGGGCGAACGCCGCGTGACTTCTCGGACCGGGGTGGTCATGGACAGGAGCTCCTCGCGGGAATAGCCGAGCGCCTCGAGCTCGCCGAGCGCAAGCAGAAGGTCGCGCATGGCTTCCAAGATCGGGTGCGGTCGGACCGATGTCTCGCACTTGAACGTATCTACGAATTCGACGACCCGCCGAAGTAGGACACGTACCGGATCACCAACAACTTCCATGGGGAGCACCACCTTCTCGTCTACAGAATTCATCGTCTACAGAATCTACAGGGTTCAACATCCGAAACTCGACTCTAGTCAAAGCTGACTACAACGGAACCGAGTCTACTCGCGAACTACGGACGACGACAACCTCTAGATCACGATTCATTGCTCACTCGCCACGATTTTCTTCGAGATGCCACAGAGATTTTCGAAGGCAACGTGTGGAACATGAGGCTTTCGGTTGCGTCTTCGTGAAGTGCGAAGCGACTAGAGAATGCACTCGGTGTCGTTTGATTGAGTTCGCTCAGTGTTTGACTTGCCAGAAAATGTGCTGCGGGTTTCCAGGTCGCACGTTCTCGACGTCGAGCGAGCGTGAGAAGGCCAACCTTGAAAAAGATAGGACGCTGGTGTCATCCAAATGTCCGGAAAGTGTCCTGGCGATCTGCGTGAAGAGTTCTAGTGCGCCCCGAGACTGCGGTACGACCAGCTGAGACGGGAAGATTGCGAGTAGGTGAGCGGCAGCCAGGCCCGGTGCGTGAACCTCGTCGAGATCGAGTGACATGCGAGCTTTGCGTGAGTGGGCGACTCGCAGTTTTGCTGGTGGTGTCCTCTCCGCTTCGGAAGCTCGATCTCGCAGCGCGCGGCCTGCGTGGGGCCTGCGGAAACGGGAGATCGGCTAGGGAATGAGTGAGGCTCTCGGGCCGGCGAGAGTGCAAGAGATGGGCAGCTGTGGGCCTGGGGAGCTCTCGAGCTCCACGATGCTGGTGGTCAGCTGCTGGAGCTAGAGCTCCGCGAATGCGATCCGACGTAGCACACTAGGGCCGGATGCATGCGAGCGCCCGCTCGAGTCCGTCGACCGTGAGCGGCTTCTGAAGGTACATGTGCACAGCTTGGTGTTGGCGGCTCCGCTCGATGTCGCGGCGGTCGCAGGAGGTGGACAGGATCGCGACGACGACGTCGCGCTGCTCGAGTAACCGCTCGGACTCACACTGAGCCAGAAACTCCCAGCCGGTCATGACGGGCATGTTGATGTCGAGCAGGATGATCTCGGGAAGCTGACAGTGCCCGGATCGAGCAGCGCGCAGGAACTCGAGCGCTGCGCGCCCGTCACGAGCGATCTCGATGTGGTCGGTGCAGTCGAGGTCCTCGATCGTGATCTGGTGGAGGTAGCAGTCCGCCTCCGAGTCCTCGACGATCAGTATGCAGGACGATCTCTTCATATGAGTCTGCGGCGAACTGGAGAGGCCCGGACTTACGGGCTCGAGCTTCTCGAGCGTGCCGTCGCGCTGTACTCCCGTCTACATCGCAGACGAGCTTGGCCCGGGCAGGCTGAACCAGACAGCCGTTCCGCCTTCTCGTGCATCGTCGATCCAGATCGTGCCTCCGTGTTGCTCCACGATCTTTCGGCAGCTCGCGAGACCGATTCCGCAGCCGGGATAGTCGGCTTCGCTATGGGCACGACGGAACAGGTCGAAGACGTTCTCCCGCTGCGTCCGGGGAATCCCGATGCCATTGTCGCGGACGCAGATCTCAACCCGACGGTCGCTCCGGACTTGGGCTTCGATCACGACCTTGGGTGCGACATCCGGCTTCCGGAACTTGAGCGCATTCGCGATCAGATTCTGAAACAAGGTTCGCAGGTCGACCGCACGCCCCAGGACTACCGGGAGCTCCCCTACCTGGACGGAGCCCGCCGAGGTTTCCAAGGCAACGGCCAGGTCGTCCAGAACCTGATGCACGAGATCTATCAGGGGAACGTCTTCGACCTCTCCGACGGTCCCCAAGCGCGAGTGGGACAGAAGATGGTCGATCAGTTGCAGCATCCGAGCCGAAGATGACGCTACGAAGTGGAGAGCCTTCTGGCCACGCTCGTCGAACTGGGACAGGTAGCGCGCCTGGAGCAGACCCGCGAAAGAATGGATCGAGCGCGCCGGTTCCTTGAGATCGTGCGCGGCGGCGTACGCGAATTGCTCGAGCTCCATACTTGTGCGCTTGCTCTCGTCAGTGGCCTGTCTCAGGCGCGAGAAGACCCGATTGAACGCGAGCGCTACTTCGCGTGCCTCGGGGCTTCTGGGGACGGAGATGTGCGCGTCCGGGTCGTCTATATCCAGGGTTGCCATCGAGTTCGCGAGCCGGGACAGGGGGGAGTGGATCCAAGCGGCGAGGGCGGCGGCGAGGGCGAGACCGATCACCACCAGGATCGCTGCGAGGGCTCCGGCCTGCGCCGCGGTCTCGCGGCTGAGAGCGGTGAGATCGCGTGTCGTTGCACGCACGACGATCACGACGTCCTTCTCGGGGTCGCCCGGGTCCAGTCGAGCGCGGACTGCGGACGCGACGGTCTTCACTCCGTCGTGCAGCGGGCCTTCTGCCCAGCCCCTTTCTCGACCTTCTCGCAGCACCGCCTGCAGTACGGGCAACTCCTCGAGGGCCCCGGAATCCTCTCCGAACTCGAAGCGATAGGTCCGCGCCTTGTCTGGGTGGGCGACGAAGTCGCCGAGTGAGTTCACGATGAAGTAGTCGTGCGGCTCAGCTTGGTAGGAGGCAACACGCCGGAGGAGGCGTTCGAACGCCATGTTGATGACCAGCAGGTCACAGGGCTCCCCGGAGGCGTTCGGGATCAGCCGGGCGGCGCGGAGTACGGGGAGGTACGGCGTCGTGACCTGACCATGCTCGCGGTTGAGCTCGATCATCGACAGGTAGAAGCTTCTGTGGGATGCCTTCAAGGCCGCCTGGACGTAGGGACGATCCCGTTTGAACTGTAGCTCGTCGCCCGCGACGCGCCGAATGGCCCCGCTCTTCGGGTCACGATCGACGCGCACTCGCTCCTTCCCATCAGAGCAGAGGTCGATCAGACGGATCTGGTCATAGACGAGGCGCGTTCGCAGGAGGCCGGTGAAGAAGTCTTCGAGATGCTGCCGGAGAAGCTCCGTGCCGAGTTCCTCCGACGGGTCGCGCTCCTCCTGGGTCGCGTGCGCCATCTTCGCCAGCGCCGGGGTCGCGGCGAGGAGGGCGAGGTCTGCTCGGAGGAGCTCGGCGAATCGTTCGAGCTCGGATGCTTGCTGGTCGATCAGTCCGTTCAGGTGCGGTTGTGATCTCCGGAGCAGCTCTTGTTCGAGTCTGACGAAAAAGATCCATGCGGGCGCGATGGCCGAGGCGGCTGTCAGCAAGGTAAGGAGCAGCCCGAGCCTCGCTCGAAGACTCCACTCCGAGAACGGCTTCACTGCTCTGTCTCCGCGATCATGCCCACCCCCGATGGGCGTGACTCGAGCTGCCCGGAGCGTACAGCGACACCTGAGGATTCTTCGGAGGCTCGGCTGCGGGACTGGAGGTGCAGCGGAGGACGGTGCCTTCCACTTCCTCTCCGGGCCCGACTCCGCACAAGTAGCTTTCGGCAGCGGGAGCAGGCGAGGTAGGATGCTGGGCTCCAGTCGCCCGCCTGTCTTTGGACTGCGGGACCGCGGGCGACAGAGCACTGCTGTCTGCACGGAGCACCGCTGCGCATGAACTCCCTGCTACGTACCTTGTTTGTGTTGTCCTGGCCGATCGTCCTGGCGCGTGCCTCTCAGGCACTGATTGGGTTCTGTGACGCATGGATGGTCGCCCCATTGGGCGAAGGTCCGCTCGCGGCGGTCACTACGGGCTCGTTCAATACCTATTTGGCCAGCTTTCTCCCCGTGACCACGGTCTACATCCTGCAGAGCTTCACCGCCCAGTCTCGCGGGTCTGGAGAGCTTTCCGGAGTCCACCGATTCGCCTGGTACGGCTTCATTCTCGCCGTAGCTACCCAGATCGTGGTTGTCGCGACCGTTCCCTTCTTGCCCGCTCTGCTCGGATTCATGCCGTTCGAGGCCGCAGTGCGGGCTGATCTGTTTACCTATCTGTCCATTCGGGTGCTCTCACTCGGCCCAGCCGTAGGGATCGAAGTCCTGGCCAACTGGTACGGGGGCCTCGGAAATACCCGTCCTGCGATGCGCGCCGGGGTCATCACTCTGGCCGTGAACTTCCTTGCGAACTATCTGCTCATCGAGCCCCGATTCGGGCTGCCTGGATACGGCGTCGTTGGCGCGGCTTGGGCAAGTGTCATTGGGACGCTTGCCGGGCTGGCCACGATCGCTGTCCCTTACGCTCTCGGCAGGGACACCCCTCCACGCCCCGAGCGACTGATGCTTCAGATGAGCGAGTTCGTGCGCGTTCTCCGCCTCGGGCTACCGCACGGTGTGAACTGGTTCCTGGAGGTCGTCGCGTTTGCGGTCTTCGTGAACGTCGTGGTCGCCCATTTGGGGACCACCGAGCTCGCCGCGTTCAACGTCGTGATGCAGATCAACATGCTCGCGTTCATGCCTGCCTTCGGTCTGGCTTCCGCGGGCGCGATCGTCGTCGGAGAGGCGATCGGCCGAAGACGCTACGAGTATGCGCATCAGGCGACCGTCCTCACGCTCGCCGCGGCCGCAACCTGGGTGGCCCTACTTGGAACGTTCTTCCTGCTGACGCCCGGTTTCCTGATGAACGTGTTCGCGTTCTCCGGCGAGGGTGTGCTCGAGTTCATCGCGGTTGGGATCGTCATGCTGCGCTTCTGCGCTGTCTGGCAGGTCTTTGATGCTGTGGGGTTAGTCCTACATCAGGCCCTACGGGCGGCGGGAGACACTACCTGGCCGATGCTAGTCCGCATCGTCATCGCATGGGTCGTCTTCATTCCTGGCGGCTGGTACTTCGTCATCCATATGAACGGCGGCGTCGTCGCCT
>QJZC01000048.1 GCA_003247575.1 Pseudomonadota bacterium | reverse complement strand
CACGGAGCGCTCCGGAAAAATCACTCCTCGTGCACCACACCGGGGCCAGGAGAACGCGCGATCGAACATTTTGCGCACAATCCGGGCGAGCACCCGAGAGACGACGCTTTCCGCAGCTTCGCCCCCATCCTCCGCCACGAGACCGTCCCAGTCGAATCGGCACAAAGCAGCACATCGAGCATCGTCTCGCGATGGGGTACGGCTGTTGCCCGAACCTTCCTCGCCGTACCGAGGCTCAAACGCACTCAGATCCAGCGCATCCACGGTCCGGACACGAAGAACGCCAGATGATCCTTGGGAAGCCGAGCGCGGACCGAAGGAGGAAGAGGAAGCAGCTACTCGGCGAGATACGGACGAGACTCTCGCAGCATGCCGAGCTCTAGCGCAAACGTCTTCTGCTACGCAGCCTGTCGCCTTCGCTGGGCCGTACCACGTCTGGGATCGCTCTGCTCTCCCAGACCAGGGCGAGGCCCTCCTGCCTGGGTCTTGGGCTTCATCTCCCGGTTGCCCTCCGGCACGCTGAACGTGCAAACGACAGGACATCCCAGGTTCCTGGACATCGCCCATAGGTGCATGCGCCGCTCTTGGACCCCGATGAAGCCTCGGTAGCGGCCCTCCTTGGCACCTCGATCCCGCCTTCCGGAAAAACGACGCCGTCGGCCTTCACAACTATGGGACTTTCGGGGCTCGATCACGCGGCCCGCACGCTCCCTGTGTACCCTTCGCACAGCGGGTTGCCCCTACCATACGCAACACTCGGTTCCGACCGACGGCCAACCTTTGCCGGACAGGGGTCTAGCCCCGCAGGTATGCTACGAAGAGTTTCAAAAGCCACTACCCGTGCACTTCACTCCCGCTTTCCAGGCTTCACCTGGCGCAACGTTTCAATCCCTACCCGGCCCGCGGCTCGATCCAGGGGACTTCGATCATTCCTGTCAGGATGTCCTCACGCTGAGATGATGAGAGTTTGGAACGATACACGCAGGTCCGTTTCGAGATCACATTCTCCCTTCTAGATCACATCTTCTATCGTCGGGGTAGGTCAAAGGGGCTGTTGGCCGAAGCGCCGAAGCCGAGCCACTTGAAGCGGGCCTGCTGCCGGTAGATCGGAAGCACGTCGCCACACGTGTTCTGGACGAGGGCGGCGATCAGAGCGATTCCTTCCCGTCGCCCTCGCTCTTCCGGCAGCCGAGGATTTCGCGTTTCTCCACTTGGATCACGAGCTTCCCGAGCTCGTGATCCACGCACTCGTGATCGACTGCGTAGACGACGGCCCTGTCTTCACCGAAGCACTTGCAGGCGCGTTCTCCGCCCGGCATGGGCGCCGAGCTCTCGATACGTTCCAGCTCGGGCGAGGGGAGCGATCTCGAGTGGGGATCCGGGTTGCTCTCGCCCCAAGCAGCAACCACACACCGATCGATGCAGCCACGGCCACACTGGGTCTCCGACATGCCAAGAACCGCGCGGAATCACGGATGTGTGATCGCTCGACCCATCGAGTGTGCGCTTCGACCCGCAATTGCGTTCGCGCGTACCCGATGTCCCCGAGAAGTACGCAATGTCCCAATCGACGTCTCGGTCGCACGTGAATGGAGACAACTTTTCCCGTTCACCCTCGTATATGACGAGATTGTGCGAATTCTCCAGAGACAATGATCGATCTTAGAATCGACGTGTCAGTACACTAGGCAGAATCACGTCGATGGAGGGCATACGCATGACGGTAGGTCTCGATCGTGCAGACTTGGAGCTCGCGCTGGATTCCATCCGTGACTTCGCGAAGCAACACCTTCCACCCGAGCGTATCCTGGAGCTCGACGCCAACGACGAGATGCCGGTCGAGCTGGTACGGCAAATGTGTGGGCCCGAGCTCGGCGCACAGCTGCTCTTCGTTCCCGAAGAGTATGGCGGGATGGGCGGCGGGGCGTTCGATGTCTATCGAACCTGCGAGACGCTCGCCGAGGTCGATGTGGGGGTCGCCACAGCGTTGCTCGCCACCTTCCTCGGCAGCGACCCGATTCGTGTCGGTGGCACGCCCGAGCAGAAGCGCGAGTGGCTGACGAAGATCGCCGAAGACGGTGCGCTCATGGCCTACGGAGCGACCGAGCCTGAAGCGGGCAGCGACCTCGCCGCATTGCGAACCACGGCGCAGCCCGTGTTCGAGGACGGCACATGCGTGGGGTATCGCCTGCAGGGGCGCAAGCAGTGGATCAGCAACGGTGCGGTGGCCGACGTGGCGACCATCCTGGCGCGCGCCCCCGGCGGGCCGACCTGGTTCGTCGTCGAGCGCGGCGCGAAGGGCTTCGCGCACGAGCGCCCGGAGGACAAGCACGGGATTCGACTGAGCAATACATCGGCACTGATCCTCGACGACGTGCAGGTGGGCGCGGATCGTCTCGTGGGCGGTGTCGAGGGGCGCGGGCTGGAGCAGGCGGTCGCTGTTTTCGGCTACACGCGCTTGATGGTGGCCGCCTTTGGACTCGGCGCGGGTTGGGCCGCGCTACGCCGCGCCATCGAATACTCCACCGAGCGCGTGCAAGCGGGTTCTCCCCTCAGTGAAAAGCGTGGCTACACCCACAAGTTGATCGTGCCTCACGCGGTCCGGCTGGAGGCCGCGCGCGCGTACGTCGAGGAGACCGCATCGGCCCTCGATGCGCTCGAGTCTCCAGAAGGCTGCTACATCACCGAGGGCGCGATCGCCAAGTTCCTTGCCACCGAAGCCGGAAATCGCGCGGCCGATGCCAGCATCCAAGCGCTCGGCGGCTACGGCTACACGCGCGAGTACATGGTCGAGAAGATTCGTCGCGACGTGCGCATCACCACGATCTACGAGGGCACCTCCGAGATCATGGAGATGACGGTGAGTCGCGACCGCTGGCAGCTGCACCTGAAGAGCCGCGGCCAGCACTACGCCGAGCAGGCGCGCGGGCTGCGCGAGCTCGAGCGAGCGACGCCCGGCTGCGGAGGCGCAACGGCGGCGCTGGCGCTCCAGGCCGTGGGTGAGGCGCTCGAACGCGCGCGCAGCGCTCGGCTCACGCGCAATCAACACATCCTGTTTCGCCTCGGTGAGATGATCTGCTGGGCCGAGGGCGCCGGCGCAGCCAGTCGGCGCGCAGCTCGTGCCCTCGCTGGGCAGCAAGCCGAGAAGAGCGATCCGCGCTTCGACGCGGAGACTCTGGCCGCGATCGCGCGCGTCTACGCGCGTGAGGCTGCGCTCGACGTGTCGACGCACGCCCTGCGTTGGATCCGTGGAGCCGACGGAATCTCCGATACGGAGCTACCCGAGCTCACGTATGGGCTCGGCTTCGATGCGATCCAGCGCGCTCAGGCGGGTTTGATGACGGACATGGACCGGGTCGCGGACGCGCTCTACGAGCGCTCGCACGGGGGAAGAGCATGAGCGACGTCGCAGATCGCGCACTCGCCGTCGTCGGGGTGAGTGCCATCTTGCCGGACGCGCCGAACGCGGAGACCTTCTGGCAGAACATCCGCCAGGGTCACTACAGCATCCGGGACGTCCCCAGCGAGCGTTGGGACCCCGCGCTCTATTACCACCCCGACCCCCACGTCCCCGACAAGACCTACTCCAAGCTCGGCGGCTGGGTCCGAGACTGGGAGTGGGACCCGCTCACGTGGCGGCTTCCGATTCCGCCCAAGGTCGCAGACGCGATGGACGTGGGGCAGCGCTGGGCGATCGCCTGCGCACGCGCAGTGCTGCGCGACTACGGCTGGCCGGAGCGTGACTTGGCGTTGGATCGCACCGCGGTCGTGCTGGGCAGCGCGATGTCGGGGGAACGCCACTACCAGACCGCGCTGCGCATCCATTCGGCGCGCTTCGCGCACATGCTCTGCGAGGCGGACTCCTTTGCCGCCCTCGATCCGCAAGTGCGCGAAAGGATCCTGGAGGACCTCACGCGGCTCTCGGCCAAACACCTGCCCGGGATCAGCGAGGACACGATGCCGGGCGAGCTGGCCAACTGCATGGCCGGGCGCATTGCGAACCTGTTTGATCTGCACGGACCGAACTTCGTCTGCGATGCCGCCTGTGCCGCAGCGCTCGCTGCGATCGACGCCGCCTCCGAGGGATTGCTCGAGCGCGAGTACGATGCGGTGCTCGTCGGGGGCGTGGATCGCAACATGGGCCCCGAGCCCTTCGTCAAGTTCAGCAAGATCGGCGCGCTCTCCGCCACCGGAACCCGCCCCTATGCGGACGGCGCGGACGGCTTCGTGATGGGCGAGGGAGCGGCGTTCTTCCTGCTCAAGCGGCTTGCCGATGCAGAGCGCAACGACGACCGCATCTATGCCGTGATCCGTGGCGTCGGGGGAGCGAGCGACGGCCGCGGCAAGGGCATCACGGCGCCCAACCCGCGCGGACAGCAGCTGGCGATCGAGCGCGCCTGGCGCATGGCGGGAGTCAGCCCGCAGGCTGTGGGCCTGATCGAGGGCCACGGCACGTCCACTCGAGTCGGAGACGTGGTCGAGGTCCAGAGCCTGAACGCGGTCTTCGGTCGCTTCGGGTTGCCGCCCCACTCGGTGCCGCTGGGCTCGGTGAAGTCGAACATTGGTCACCTCAAGGGCGCGGCCGGGGCGGCAGGGCTGCTCAAAGCGGTGCTCGCGCTTCACCACAGGGAGCTGCCCCCGAGCCTCGGCTGCGAGCACCCGAATCCCAGTATCGACTTCGAGCGGACTCCCTTCTACGTGAACACCGAAGCCAAGCCGTGGGATCCGCCCGCGGACGGAGTGCGGCGTGCCGCGGTCTCGGCCTTCGGCTTCGGAGGCACGAACTTTCACGCCGTGGTCGAAGAGCACGTGCCCGGACGGCTAGGCAAACGCAGCACTCAGATCGCGCTGCCGCGAAAGGGAAGATTCATGAACGAGCAGAGAAGCGAGCTCAAGCCGCCGCTCCGGGGCGCCGTGGTGCTGGGGGCGGAGGATTCGGCCGCCTTGCGACAGCGCCTCGAGGAGCTGCATCGCGATAGCAGCGCAGGCCACGTTCCCGAACCCCGCGCACCCCTCGAGTGCGATCTGCGCGCGCGCGAGCGCTTGGCGATCGACTACGGCGATGCCCAGGAGCTGGCGACGCGCTGCGCTCGCGCGCTGTCCGCTCTCGAATCCGAGCGCGCCAACGTGTGGTGGGCACTGCGACCGCAGGGGATCTTCCGCGGCAGCGGAAGCCCTGCGAAGCTCGCCTTCCTCTACACCGGACAGGGTTCGCAGTATCCCAACATGTTGCGAGAGCTCTACGCGAGCGAGCCTTGCGTGCGCGCGACCTTCGACGACGCCGATCGGATCATGCACACCCTACTCCCGCGGCCGCTCAGTGAGTACGTATTCGTGGACCCCGAGGACGCGGCGGCGATGGAGTGGGCCGACGAGCAGCTTCGTTTGACCGAGATCACACAGCCTGCGGTGCTCACCGTGGACATTGCGTTGACTCGCCTGTTCGAGAGCTACGGAATCGTCCCCGACCTGGTCATGGGGCACAGTTTGGGTGAGTACGCTGCCCTGGTCGCGTCGGGTGCGTTGCCGTTCGAAGATGCGTTGATCGCGGTGAGTGCACGCGGGCGGGGAATGGCCGACCTCGAGATCGAGGACCCGGGCAAGATGGCCGCGGTCTTCGCACCACTGTCCGACATCGAAGCGGTCGTGAGCGACATCGAGGGCAACGTGGTGATCGCGAACGTCAACAGCCGCAGTCAGGCAGTGATCGGCGGCGCCAGCGAGCCCATGCAGCGAGCCATCGAGACCTTCCAGGCCCAGGGAGTTCAGGTGGTGCCGCTGCCGGTCAGTCATGCCTTTCACACCTCGATCGTGGCCCCGGCCAGCGAGCCGCTGCGCGCTGCACTGAGCGAGCTCCACCTCGAGGCACCGAGGATTCCGCTGATCGGCAACGTGGATGGGGACTTCTATCCCCGTGGACCCGATGTCGCCGAACAGATACGTGAGATCCTGATCGCGCAGGTGGCTTCGCCGGTCCAGTTCGTGAAGGGTCTCGAGCGATTGTATGCGAGCGGCGTACGCACCGTGATCGAGGTCGGGCCCAAGAAGGCGCTGCAGGGCTTCGCCCAGGACGTGCTCGGCGAGCACCCGGACTTTGTCGCGCTGTTCTCGAACCACCCGAAGTCGGGCGCCGTCGTCGCCTTCAATCAAGCGCTCTGCGGTGCCTACGCAGCGGGACTCGGCTTCGGTCGGGAAGAGGCGATCGAGGGCGCGCCGGTCCGCACGGATGCGAAGTCGGAAGCCACCTCTGCGGTCGCGTGGCGAGCGCCGACCACCGGCCCCGCGGAGGCGTCCGCCGTGCGCGGAACGGCATCGCGTACTCCATCGGGGATCGGAGGAACGACCGTCGGCCGCTCGGGTCCGACGGACGCGCACTACACCGAACTCGGTCGCTTGTTCGCGGAGTTTCTCGAGCGCGGCCAGAACATCCTGCACCGTGCCGCAGCGCCGTACCGATCGGCCGAGGCCGCCGTGGTGAGCGGCATCGGCTTGGGTCTCCCGGGCACACCGCGCATCTTCGACGACCGCAACATCGAGCGAATCCTCGATGGCACCCAGGCGATCGACGTCATCCCCGCGTCGCTGCGCGAGGCGATCACCGACAAGCACATCACGCGCCTCGTCAAGAGCGAGGGTGCCGATCCGCACTTCGAGACGATCGAGCACCCGCAAGACGTAATCAAACTGGCGGCGCGCGGAGGCGAGCTCGACATCGCCCGGGAGTTCGGCGTCGCCGCGGATCGCGTGGCGGCCCTCGATCGTGCGAGCCAGCTTGCCATCGCCGCAGGTCTCGAGGCCCTGCGCGATGCCGGCATCCCCCTCGTGCATCACTACCGCACCACCAGCACGGGCAGCCTGCTCCCCGATCGTTGGATGCTGCCCGACTCCCTGCGAGACGAGACCGGCGTGATCTTCGCCTCGGCCTTCCCCGGCTTCGATTCCTTTGCCGACGAGCTCAACCGCTATCATGCCGACCGCGCGCTGCGCTCCAAGCTCGAGCTTCTCGAGTCCCTGCGTGCGCGCGCATCAGAAGAGAGTGGAGCCGAGTCGGTCCTGGTGCGCGACTTGGAGCATCGCCTGCACGAGCTGCAGCGCGAGCTCGAGGAACAAGGCTACGGCTTCGACCGGCGTTTCCTGTTCCGCATCCTGCCGATGGCCCACGCACAGTTCGCGGAGCACATCGGCGCGCGCGGCCCCAATACCCACATCAACTCGGCCTGCGCCAGCACCACACAGGCGTTCGCGCTCGCCGAAGACTGGATCCACGCCGGTCGCTGTCGCCGGGTGGTCGTGATCGCGGCAGACGACGTCACCAGCGACCGCTTGCTCGAGTGGATCGGTGCGGGATTTTTGGCGACTGGGGCCGCCGCCACCGACGAGGTGCCGGAGCAGGCCGCTCTGCCCTTCGATCGGCGTCGCCACGGGATGCTGCTCGGCATGGGCGCCGCAGGCTTCGTCATCGAGAGCCCACAGTGCACGCAGGAACGCGGCTTGCGGCCCATCTGTGAGGTCCTCGCGTCCGTCACCGCGAACAGCGCCTTTCACGGTACGCGCCTCGATGTGGAGCACATCCAGGACGTGATGGAGCGGCTCGTCTCCGAGGCCGAGGCGCGCTTCGGCTTGAACCGCGAGCAGCTCGCGCGTGAGTTGCTCTTCGTATCCCATGAGACCTACACTCCCGCGCGTGGGGGGAGCGCGTCCGCCGAGGTACACGCGCTCCGCCGCGTCTTCGGCGACGCGACCGACCGCATCGTGGTCGCCAACACCAAGGGGCTCACCGGACACCCGATGGGCGTCGGGATCGAGGATGTCGTGGCCGTGGCCGCACTCGAGACGGGCATCGTGCCTCCGGTGCCCAACTTCCGCGAGCCCGATCCCGAGCTCGGGCCGCTGCATCTCTCGCGCGGCGGTGCCTACCCGATCCGCTACGCGCTGCGTCTGGGTGCGGGCTTCGGCTCGCAGATCAGCATGACGCTGCTGCGCTGGGTGCCCGGTACCGATCACGCTCGCCCCGAGCCCGACGCGCGCGGCCACGAGACCCGGATCCTCGATCGCACGGGATTCGCGCGCTGGCTGGAACACGTGAGTGGCGATGCGGACGCGAAGCTCGAGGTGGTCGCGCGCACCCTGCGCGTCATGGATCGCGGTCGAGCGCAGCGCGTGAGCGCGCCCGCGCCCGAGTCGCCGGCACCACAGCAAGCGCGGGGGACACGGCAGCCGACCGCGGCGCCTGCAATGCCCCCGCCCAGTTCGACGCAGGGGATTACGCCCTCGCCTGCCCCGACCGGAGAGCCGACACCCGCAAGTGAGAGGCCCGCCGCCAGCGCGCAAGCGCAGGTCCAGGCGCGCGTGCTCGCGATCGTCGCCGAGAAGACCGGCTATCCCGAGGAGATGCTCGAACCGGATCTGGATCTCGAGGCCGATCTCGGCATCGACACCGTCAAGCAGGCGGAGACCTTCGCGGCCATTCGCGAGGCCTACGACATCCCGCGCGACGAGGGCCTGCGACTGCGCGACTACCCCACACTCGCCCACGCCGTGCGCTTCGTGCTCGAGCGACGCCCCGAGCTCGCCGACGCTGACGACGCGACCAGTCCGGCGAAGCTCCTCCCGTCGCAGGCGGAGATCACACCCTCCGCTCCACCCGCTCCCGACACGGCCGCGCAGACCCCGCCGAAGCTGTCAGCCGAGGAAGCGCTGCGAGCCGAAGTCCAGGCGCGCGTGCTCGCGATCGTCGCCGAGAAGACCGGCTATCCCGAGGAGATGCTCGAACCCGACCTGGATCTCGAGGCCGATCTCGGCATCGACACCGTCAAGCAGGCCGAGACCTTCGCCGCCATTCGCGAGGCCTACGACATCCCGCGCGACGAGGCCCTGCGGCTGCGCGACTACCCCACACTCGCCCACGCCGTGCGCTTCGTGCTCGAGCGACGCCCCGGGGCGGCGTCGAGCTCCGCGACCGCAGCGAGCGACGACGAGGCGTCCGAAGACGAGCCTGCCCCTGCTGACGATTTTCTTCGACCAGATCCGATTCGACTACGGGTCCCGGTCGCGGTTCCCCGGCCAGCACTGAACCGCTTTCGCGCGACCGAAGTCGCTCTGACACCGGGTACTCGCATCGCACTGATGCCCGATGCCAGCGGCGTAGCGACCGCGCTGGAAGCTCGGCTCGTCGCACTCGGCGTCGAGGTCCTCTGGCTCGATCCCTCGCGCGATGCCACGGATGCCACGCAGCGGATCGCGGCCTGGCATGCCGAGCGCCCCGTAGCGGGTCTGTATTGGCTACCCGCACTGGACGGAGCGGCAGACCCCGTCGCGCTCCCCACCGAGCAGTGGCGTGCGCAGCTGGAGCTGGGCGTGAAGCGACTCCACCAGGTTGCGCGCGCTCTCTACGACGACCTCGCGACTCCGGATCGCTTCCTGGTGTCCGCGGTCCGCCTGGGCGGGTGCCATGGGTACGGGCCGGAAGGCGCGACGCACCCATTGGGCGGCGGAGTAGTGGGACTCACCAAGAGCTTCGCGCGTGAGCGCCCCGAAGCCTTGGTCAAGGCGCTCGACTTCGCCGACGATGACGATGTCGAGTCGGTCGCGGAGCGCCTGATCGCCGAGACCCTGCGCGATCCCGGCGCAGTCGAGATCGGCTACCGCGGCGCACGACGCTTCGGCATGGGCTGGGCCCCACCGACTCCGGCCGCGACGCGCGCGCTTCGACTCGACGAAGAGACCGTCTATGTGGTGACCGGAGCCGCCGGTAGCATCGTGTGCGAGATCGTCGCCGATCTCGCACGTGCGAGTGGCGGGCACTTCCACCTGCTCGACCTGAGCCCGGCGCCCGATCTGGCCGATCCCGATCTCGAGCTCTTCGAGCGCGACCGCGACGCGCTCCGGCAAGCGATCTTCCAACGGCTCAAGCAGACGCAAAAGCGCGTCACACCGGTTCAGGTCGAGCGCGAGCTCGCCCGCATCGAACGTCTCGCCGCGGCGGCGCGCGCACTGCGCGCGATCGCGTCCGCGGGTGGCGTCGCGCAGTGGCACGCCCTCGACCTCACGCAGCCCGATCAGGTGGATCGCGTCGTGGACGACATCCGCGCGAGCAGCGGCCGCATCGACGTGCTGCTCCACGCCGCGGGTCTCGAGATCAGCCGGCCGCTGCCGGACAAGAGCCCGGACGAATTCGCGCGGGTGTTCGACGTCAAGGTCGAAGGTGCGCTCCAGTTGCTGCGGGCCAGTCGCGAGCTCTCCGCGCGCGCGGTGGTGTTCTTCAGCTCGATCGCGGGTCGCTTCGGCAATGCAGGTCAGAGCGACTACTCCGCGGCGAACGACCTGCTCTGCAAGCTGGCCTCGCACGCGCGTCGCGCACAGCCGGACACCTGGGTGCTCGCTCTCGACTGGACTGCCTGGGCGGAGATCGGCATGGCATCCCGCGGCTCGATTCCCGAGATCATGGCGCGCGCCGGCATCGACATGCTGCCCCCGAAGCGTGGAATCCCACTGATCCGGGAGCAGCTCTCCTGCGGCGGGGACTACTCGGAGCTCCTGGTGGCAGGAGCCTTGGGAATTCTCGAGAACTCGTCCGATCCCCTCTGCGGTCTGGATGCGCCCGCACTCGCGCACGGTCCGCACGGTCCGATGGCGGGCCAGGTGCAGCGCATGGACGCCGAGAGCGGGCTCGTCGTGGTGACACGCCTCGAGCCCCGCAAGCAGCGCTTCCTCGACGATCATCGCATCGATGGCGTACCGGTGCTTCCCGGCGTCATGGGGATCGAGGCGTTCGCCGAAGCCGCGCTGCTGGTGTTTCCCGACCACTTCGTAGCAAGTGTCGAAGCCGTCGAATTCCTGGCGCCGTTCAAGTTCTACCGCGACCAAGCCCGCGATCTCGAGCTGCGGCTTCGCTTCACGGCTGCAGGCGACGAGATTCTCGCCCATTGCAGCTTGATCGGCCGTCGCCAACTGGCCGGCTTTTCGAACCCGCGGGAGGAGCTCCACTTTCGCGCACAGCTGCGGCTCGCCAGCGAGCCGCGCGACCTCGGGCGACAGAGCGTGCCTGGCCCCGCGAGCGGGCCCGTTCTGGACGGCCACGATCTGTATCGCTTCTACTTTCACGGTCCCGCCTACCAAGTCGTGCAGAATGCCTGGCGCAGCGACGAGCGCGTGGTGGCCCGCTTTGCGGATGGCCTGCCCGAACAGCACGACCCGCCCGATCTGCCCCTCGTCACCCGGCCCAGGCTGCTCGAGCTCGCCTTTCAAGCAGCGGGGGCCCAGGAGATCGCGACGCAGAACACGCTGGGCCTGCCCCACCGCATCGCGCGCGTGCGCTTCGCCGCTGGTCCGGCCGAAGGCTGCTTGGCGGTGGTGGAAGCCCGTACACCGCATGACCCCGCTGAAGTGGCCGTCCTCGACGCCGAGGGCCGGGTCCTGGTCCAACTCGAGGGATACGAGACCGTGGCCTTCCCCGAGCCGCTCGACGCGCCGCCCGTGCGCGAGGCTTTGCGCTCGTGAGCGACGCGCTCTCGCGGACACCCGCCTCACCCTTTCCGTTTCGTCGCGTCGCCGTGGTCAATCGGGGCGAAGCCGCCATGCGCCTGATCCGAGCGCTAAAGGAGATCCATCACGAACAGCAGGTGGACCTGGTGTCGATCGCTCTCTATACCGAACCCGAGGCTCGGGCGATGTTCGTGCGCGAGGCCGATCACGCGATCTCGATCGGCTCGCCCACCTTCATCGATCCGGCGGACGGACGCCGCAAGAATCGCTACCTCGACTATTCCGCCATCGAGCGCGCCTTGCACGAAGCCCGCGCGGACGCCGTGTGGGTGGGATGGGGCTTCGTCGCCGAGCACGCCGCCTTTGCGGAACTGTGCCGCAAGCTCGGGCGGGTCTTCATCGGTCCCAGCCCTGAGACCATGCGCGCGCTGGGAGACAAGATCGGCTCCAAGCGCATGGCCGAGGCCGCAGGCGTGCCGCTCGCACCCTGGAGCGATGGCCCCGTGGAGGACCTCGCGGCGGCGCACTCTGCGGCGGCTCGTATCGGCTATCCCTTGATGGTCAAGGCGACAGCGGGCGGCGGAGGCCGCGGTATCCGCCTCGTTCGGTCGGAGCTGGATCTCGCAGAAGCGTTCACGAGCGCGCGCGCCGAGGCGCTCGCAGGTTTCGGGGACGAGACCGTGTTCCTGGAACGCCGGATCGAGGGTGCGCGACACATCGAAGTCCAGATCCTGGGGGACGGTCAGGGCACGACCTGGGCGCTTGGGGTGCGCGACTGCACCGTCCAGCGCCGAAACCAGAAAGTGATCGAGGAGAGTCCCTCGCCCGCGCTCACCCGGGGGCAGATGCAAACGGTGTGCGAAGCCGCGGTGCGCCTCGGCACTCGGGCGGGCTACTGCGGTGCGGGCACCGTCGAGTTCCTGTACGACCCGCGCGATCGAGGCTTCTCGTTCATGGAGGTGAACGCGCGCCTGCAGGTCGAGCATCCGGTCACCGAGTGCACCTCGGGCGTCGACTTGGTGAAGCTGCAGCTCTACGTCGCGAGCGGCGGGCGCCTTGGTTCGGCCCCGCCAGAGCCCCACGGCCACGCCATCGAAGTGCGCATCAACGCCGAGGATCCCGAGCGCGGATTCGCGCCGGCCCCCGGTGAGATTGCGCTCTTCGCGGCGCCGGGAGGCCCAGGCATTCGAATAGACTCCGGCTTCGCGGTCGGCGATCGCGTGGCCCCCGAGTTCGATTCCATGCTGGCCAAGGTGATCGCCCACGGGCGCGATCGCGTCGAAGCGCTCGCGCGGCTTCGCCGTGCGCTGCGCGAGATGAAGCTCGTCGTGCGCGGGGGCGCGAACAACCGCGGGTTTCTGCTGGGACTGCTCGGGCGCGACGAAGTGAGCAGCGGCCGCGTCGACGTGGGCTGGCTCGACCGTCTCGCGCTCGATGGTGCTCACCTGACTCATGAGCACGCCGACATCGCCCTCGTGGTCGCAGCGGTCGAAGCCTACGACCAAGCTCTCGCGCGGGAGCGAGACCAGTTCTACGCCACCGCGGCGCGCGGTCGCCTGCGCGTTCCGAAGGACGTCGGCTACGAGTTCAAGCTGCGTTTGCAGGGCATCGCCTACTCGGTACGCGCGCTCCAAACGGCCCCACGACGCTACGCCCTCTTCTGTTCCGGACATCGCATCGAACTCGAAGTGGAACGGCTCGGGCCGCTCGAGCGGCGACTCCTGATCGGATCGCGACAGCACTACGCGCTCACCTATGCAGAGGGTCCGGATCAGATCGTGGAGGTCGACGGGATTCCGCATCGCGTATCGCGCGACGACATCGGTCTGGTGCGCTCACCGGCCCCGGCCGTGGTGCTCCAGATCTGTGTCGAGGCGGGTCAAGACGTGGGCGCACGTGAGCGGGTCGCCGTGCTCGAGGCGATGAAGACCGAGTTGCCCGTGCTTGCCCCCTGCTCCGGAAGAGTGGCCAACATCCTGGTCTCGGCCAACGTGCAGGTGGACGCAGGCGCTCCACTGCTGGTGCTCGAACCGAGCGGCAGCGAGACCGACGAGGAGCGCGGCGAACCGCTCGACCTGGGCCCGCTCGCGAGCACGCACAGCGAACTCGAAGACTCCAGCGAGCACTCCACCGTCGTGCTCGCAGAACTTCGCTATGCCATGCTCGGCTTCGACGTCGATCCCAGCGACCTGCAGGCGTGGATGCAACGGCATGAGGAACTCTCTCGGCGGCTTCCGCCGGACGACCCGGAACTCCTCCGCTACGAGCACGAGATCCTGGCACTCTTCGCGGATACCTGCGCGCTCTTCGAACACCGCAGTGCCAACTCTAGACTCGCGAACGACGAGGACCGAACTCCCCAGGAGTTCCTGCTGCTCTACCTGCGCTCCCTGGACGCGCGCACGGCGGGCGTCTCGCCTTCCTTTACCACGCGGCTCGAACGTGCGCTCGCGCACTACGATGTGACATCCATCGAGCGCTCGGAGCAACTCGAAGCGGCGCTCCTCTGGCTCTGTCGAGCCCATGCGCACGTCTCGCGCTGGATCGACACCGTGTTCGCCGTGCTCGAACGCCGACTCTCTTGCGCAGACGTACTGTCCGCGGGAGCCCACGCCGAACTGCGGGACGTGCTGGATCGGATCGTCTCGGCTACCACGGGCATCCATCAAGCGGTCAGCGACCTGGCGCGGGCCGTGCGCTATCGCTACTTCGATCGCCCCTTCTACGAGCGCATCCAGGCAGACGCCTATGCGCATGCGGGGGGGCAGCTAGAAGCCAGCTTGCGCGCCGCAGCGACCGAGGGCCGGGGAGACTGGGTACACGCGCTGGTCGAGCTACCTCATCCCCTGGCTCCGCAGCTGCTCCGTCGCCTGCCCGCGTCCGATGCTGCGGGTCGTGAGCTCTGCCTCGAGATCCTTCTGCGACGCTACTACCGCATTCGTGAGCTCGAAGCCGTGCACACCTTCACTCGCGGCGGACGCAGTCATGCCACGGCGAGCTACGCGCATCCTGACGGTTTCGAGATCGAGGTCCTCGCCAGTCACACCGACTTGGACGCGATCGACGCATGCTTCAGCGAGCTTTCGATCTTGTGTGCCGAGCTTCCAGAAGGCCGCGAGTTCGTCATCGAAATCTTCGTCCCGGGAGCAGGAACCCTGCCCGAACCCGGGGCCCTCGCGGCGCAGCTGGAGCAGAAACTCGCGCTCTTCTCGGGCGCGTGCGCCCCACGTCGTGTGGTCGTGACGGTCGCCTCACCCGGCACGGACCGGGGCATGAATGCGCTCGGCGCATACACGTTCCGCTGGCAGCACGGGCGGCCCGAAGAAGAGACCACCCTGCGCGGTCTGCATCCGATGATGGCCAAACGGTTGCAGCTCTGGCGGCTCTCCAACTTCGACATCGAGCGTCTACCCTCCGTCGAGGACGTCTACCTGTTCCACGGCGTCGCGCGCTCCAACCCCAAGGACGAACGCCTCTTCGCCTTCGCCGAGGTCCGGGATCTCACTCCCATGCACGGGCAAGACGCGGACGAACCCACCTATCCTCATCTCGAGATGCAGTTCCTGGAGGCGCTCGCAGCGATTCGGCTCTTCCAGGGGCACCGCAGTGCGCGGCGCCGGCTCCAGTGGAATCGTGTGGTCCTCTACGTGTGGCCGCCCTCGTCGCATTCGGTGGACGACATGTATCGCCTGGCGCATCGCCTGCTCCCGGCCGCCGAGGGCCTCGGACTCCAGAAGACAGTGCTGCGTGCGCGGGTCCAGCACCCGGAGACCCAGGCGCTGCGCGACGTGGTGATCCAGATCTCCAGTCCAGCGGGCCGCGGAGTCTTGGTGCGCTTCACACCCGTGGCCTACCGGCCGATCTCGCCGCTTTCGGCCTACGACCAGCAGGTCGTACGCATGCGAGAACGCGGCCTGGCGTATCCGTACGAGATCATCCGCATGCTGACGCCCGATCGAGAGGCCACGCGCACCGAGTTCCCCGTCGGGGAGTTTACAGAGTACGACATGGACGAGCAGAACTGTCTCGTCCCGGTCGCGCGTCCGCCGGGACAGAACCGCGCCAAGATAGTGGTCGGGATCATCACCAACTTCACGCAGAAGCATCCCGAGGGAATGAGGCGCGTCTCGTTGCTCGGCGATCCCAGCCGCGACATGGGTTCGTTCGCCGAACCCGAGTGCCGACGCATCATCGCTGCGGTCGAGCTCGCCGAGCGCCTGGGGCTCCCACTCGAATGGTTCCCCATCTCGGCAGGCGCCAAGATCGCGATGGACAGCGGCACCGAGAATCTCGACTGGACCGCAGCCGCGCTGCGCAGCCTGGTCGAGTTCACGCAGCGCGGTGGCGAAGTCAACCTGATCGTCGTCGGCATCAACGTTGGAGGCCAATCGTACTGGAACGCGGAGGCCACCATGTTGATGCACAACCGGGGTATCCTGATCATGACTCCGGAGGCATCCATGGTGCTGACGGGAAAGAAGGCGCTCGACTACTCAGGCGGCGTCTCAGCGGAGGATCACCAGGGCATCGGTGGGTACGATCGCGTCATGGGGGTCAACGGCGAAGCCCAGTACTGGGCCGCCAGTCTCGAGGACGCGTGCCGAATCCTGTTCCGCTACTATGAACATAGCTATGTGTCTCCCGGGGAGCGCTTTCCCCGTCGCGCAACCACGAACGATCCCATCGATCGGGACATTCGCAGCTTCCCCTATGGCGAAGGTGGCGACCACAGTTTCGAAACGGTTGGAGAGATCTTCAGCAGCGAGCACAACCCGGCGCGCCGTCGGCCCTTCGAGGTTCGACGCGTGATGCGCGCCGTGATCGATCACGACCACGAGCCCATGGAACGTTGGGCCGACATGCGCGAAGCCGAGATCGCCGCGGTCTGGGACGCCCACCTCGGCGGGATGCCGATCTGTCTGATCGGGATCGAGTCTCGACCGCTCGCGCGCTTGGGCTTCGTGCCCGCCGATGGTCCGGATCAGTGGACCGCCGCGACCCTCTTTCCACTGGCCTCCAAGAAGGTCGCACGGGCGATCAACGCGGCCAGCGGCTCCAGGCCCATCGTGGTGCTCGCGAACCTTTCCGGATTCGACGGCTCCCCCGAATCCCTACGCCGCCTCCAGCTAGAGTACGGGGCAGAGATCGGACGCGCCGTGGTCAACTTCGATGGGCCCATTCTGTTCTGCGTGATCGGTCGATATCACGGCGGCGCCTACGTCGTGTTCTCCCGTCGACTCAATCCCCACCTCGAGGTCGCCGCGCTCGATGGTTCCTATGCGTCCGTGATCGGAGGAGCCCCGGCGGCCGCCGTGGTCTTCGCGGGCGAGGTCGACCGGCGCACGCGTGACGACCCGCGTCTTCGGACCCTCGAGGCCGAGATCACGGCAACCCGCGACGACACCGCGCGCAGCAGACTGCGCGCGCGTTGGCACACCGTCTACGATGCCGTCCACTCGGAGAAGCTGGGCGAGTTGGCGGAGGAATTCGACCGCATTCACAGCGTCCAGCGCGCCAAAGCCGTTGGGTCGATCGACGCGATCCTGAGTCCGATGCAGCTGCGCCCCTGGCTCGCGGAAGCGATCGCCCGAGGCATGCGACGGGTCGCACAGGAAACGACGGACTCGGAGCACGCAGGCAAGGTGCATGAAGAGGCTTGAGGGTCGGACTGGGGCGCGCTGGCCCGGCGCAACGGTGCTCACTCCCTGCTGGCAGAGCGTCGCCGTAGCTCAGTTGCCAAGCGATCTAGGCTGGCTCGGTCCGACCGAAATGCGCAAGCTCCGAGAGTTTCGTCTTCCGAAGCGTCGCAGCGACTACCTGCTGCGGCGCCTCGCGGCGAAGTACGCTGTGACCCGGGCGTTCGCTGTAACCCGCGAGAGCGGAGACTTGCGCCGGATCGAGGTCCGAAACCTCGAGCAGGGCCGCGAGCGTGGCGCTCCGATGCTCTACGTGGATGGCAGACCCGCCGGCTTGGAGCTGTCCCTGAGCGATCGCGCGGGCTGGGCCGTATGCCTACTGGCCCCCCCCGGGGCGCGCTGCGGCTGCGATCTGGAACTCGTGGAGCCGAGGAGCGATGCCTTCGTGCGTGACTATCTGACGCAAAGCGAACGCCGCTTCGTCTCTCAAAGCGCTGTACCCAATGTGCGATGGTTACGCGCAAACCTCGTCTGGTCCGCCAAGGAGTGTGCGCTCAAGATCGTGCGCACCGGACTGCGGCGCGATACGCGCTCCGTGGAAGTGCACGTGCTCGACCAGCCAGTGGTTCTCGGCTGGTCACCGCTCGAGATTCACGACACCAGCGGCGCGCGCTTCGCGGGGTGGTGGCGAAGGATCGGTCCCTTCGTACTCACGACTGCGAGTGAGCGAGCCGTGCCCCCGCCACGTCCGCTCGAGGATCCACCCGCCCTGTGCAGATGCAGAACGCCGAACACATCCCAGCTTCCATAGGTCCCGAAGAATGACCTCGGGTCGTCGCCCTAGCGGCGACCCATCGGCGCCGAGTTGACCCAGATGCTGCAAAGTCCAGCAGTCCCTTGAAGAACTCCCTTTCCAATCCCTACCCGCTTTTGTGCGCAGATTCGGGGCTCGAGTTTCGGTGGCCTTTCGGGCGAGTACACCGCGAGGAGTAGCCAACGAGTAGACGTGCTCCTACCACGAAATCTCTACGCAGCGACTCGAGCAGACGGATCGACGAGGACGGCGCCGAACTTGCTTAGGAACCGAAACGGACGACCCAAGGTTTCTCCATACTTCCGGAGGACTCGATATGACGGTGTGCCGCGCGGAGTCTCGCAGAGAACACTACGGTGCAATCCGCCGTTGGCTCACCGGAGTCGTCGTGCTCGGCAGGAACGAGATGCTCCGCAAGGGAACCGCTGGCTCGGCGTTCGAAGAACGCAGGGTGCATAGACGGGAAGAAATGTCCCAGAGCCGAGGCGAGACCTCACACCCGCGCCGCACCCGTAGCGGGTTCTGGATACAGTGCGTCGGCATCCTGCTTCTGGCAACCCCGCTGCCGAACTGCTCGCGAGGGGACGAACCCAGCTCCTCGGCCGAGCCCGTTGAGTTGGAACGGGTCGTGTACGCAGGCTCGGCCTGGTACGGTCATGCCCCGGTCTGGGCTGGCCAGCGGCTGGGGATCTTTCGCAAGCACGGCTTCCAGATCGATCGACGTGCCTTTGGTGGGAGCGCCGACCGCATCAACGCACTCATCGCGGACAACGCCACGTTCGCAAGCCTGGGTGAGGTCGCGATGCTGGCGGCCATGGCCTCGGAGCGACGCGACTTCTATTGGGTCGGAAGCCAGAACATCGCACCGGGCAATGAGGGGCTCGTGTCGGTTGGCGTGGACAGCGTGGAGCAGCTCGCCGGCCGAAAGATCGCACTCTATCAGAACACGTCGGTGCACCTGACCGTAGCCCTCCTGCTGCGTCAAGCGGGCCTCGACATCCGCAGAGACGTCGAGGTGCTGAACGCTCCCGATTCCGCAGTGGTCGATCTCGTGCGGAGTGGAGAAGCGGATGCCGGGGCGATCTGGGAACCCTTCTTCAGCGATCTGCGCGCACTACCGAACGCGCGCGTCCTGGGAACCGACCAGGACACCTCAATCTACCATCGCTACCGGACGATGACTGGGCCGGATGTTCTGTGTGCATCGCGCAGCTGGGTCGACGCAGACCCAGAACGCGCAAAGCGCCTATTTCGAGCTTATTTCGAGGCGGTCGAGTGGGCTCAGGCACACCCCGTGCAGCTGACCGAGATCGTCCTAGCCGAGGTCCGTCAGCCGCGGGCTGCCGTCGAAGCGGCACTGCACAACTTTCGCTGGATCGGCTGGAACGGGCAGCGCGCGATGCTGAGCAACGCGCGGATGTTCGGCCAGGCGCAGGAGGTGTCCGAGCTGTTGGTGGAGCTGGGACGGATCCGGAGGGTCCCCAGCTTTCGAGACTGGACCGTTGCCGACTGGTACTGGGAGTAGCGATCGATGACGGCCTTTCCGGCATCGATCGGCCGGCGACGCGAGCTGGGCTATGGTGCGGCTGGAATTGCGCTAGTCACCGCAGTCTGGTTCATCCTTACCTATCCCTTCTTTGTCGAGGTAACTGAACACCGCACCTATGTGTCCACCGGAGAGATGCACACGGTTCGTGACCCCGTCACCGGAGAGATCCTGAAGATCGAGCGTCCGTACTATTCGAACGTACGGGAAGTCAGGCGCTCGGCTCTCGTGAACCCGCCGGCCCTCGACACGCCTGAGAATACCCTACGCGACGCATGGGAACTGCTCACCACCCGCGGCCCGAACCCCAACCTATTGGAGCACATCGCGTACTCGTGTCTACGTATTCTGCTCGGATTCGTGATCTCTTGTTCGATCGCGATTCCACTTGGCGTCGCGATGGGGTTGTTTCCCAGACTACGCGCAACGATCGCTCCGGTCGTCAGCTTTCTGCGCCCACTCCCGTCGATCAGCTGGGTTCCACTGGCGATGATCTGGCTGGGAGCCGGCGAGCTCCAAAAGCTTGCCATCGTCTTCATGGGAAGTTTTTCGGCGGCGCTGATTTACACGCTGGAAGCTACCCTGAAGGTCGATCCCAACCTGATCCGTGCCGCCCTGAATCTCGGGGTCGGCCCGCAGGATCTGCTGATTCGGGTGCTCCTGCCAGCGGCGCTCCCCAACATCCTCAGCGGGCTCAAGGTCGTCATCGCGATCGCCTGGACCTGCGTCATCTCCGCCGAGATCGTGGGTACTCAAGTCGGACTCGGAAGCCTGATCTGGACCTCGAAAGAAACCTCGAACACTGCGGCGGTGCTCGTCGGAATGACATGTATCAGCTCGGTGGTGCTTCTGTTGGATGCGCTGTTCGAGCGCCTCGAAAGACGACTGGTGCCTTGGATGTTCGTGGGCGCTCAGAAGGAAGACGCATGAGTGCGGCTGCCGTGCTCCAAGCCGATTGCGTCACACACCGCTACGGCGGCATCACTGCGCTGAGACAAATCGACCTGACCATCGCAGAAAGAGAGTTCCTCGTCATGCTCGGACCCTCGGGCTGTGGAAAGTCTACCTTGCTCAATCTCTTCGCGGGCTTCGAGCAGCCCTCGGAGGGGCGCGTTCTGCTGCGAGGTGATCCTATCGCAAAGGTGGAGCCACGCTGTGGCGTCGTGTTCCAGAACTACGCCTTGTTCCCGTGGCTGACCGTCGCTCAGAACATTGCCTTCGGCCCCAGCATCAAAGGCATCCGCTCCCCAGAAAAGATTGCGAATCTGATTCGAAGCGTGGGGATCGAAGGATTCGGAGATCTCTATCCCAATCAGCTATCGGGGGGCATGAAGCAGCGTGTGGCGCTCGCACGAACCCTCGCGAACGATCCTGAGGTCCTTCTCTGTGACGAACCGTTTGCGGCGGTCGACGCGATGACGCGCCAGGTACTACAGGAGGAACTCAGTCGCATCGCGACCTCCGAGGCAAAGACCGTCCTATTCATAACGCACTCCATCGATGAGGCGATTCTTCTCGCGGATCGCATCGTCGTGCTGAGCAGTCGGCCGGGCCGGGTCAAGGAGAGCCTTCCGAATCCCCTCCAGCGGCCTCGCACTCAGAACATGCTCCTCGAGCCGGAAAGCCGCGAACTCAAGCAATACATCTGGCGGAAGGTCCGAGAAGAAGTTCTGATGAGTTTGCAGGACTCGTCGCGTGCCTCTTGAAGCCTCCGGCAGCTGGCATACTGATCCTTCGGCGGACGAGCCTGGATGGCAACGAAGTAGAAGCCGCCCCGACTTGAACGACCTGCGGAGGTGCCCATGAGCAGAGAGCAGTGGCGGAGTCAGTCGGGTTTCCTACTTGCCGCGGTGGGATCAGCGATCGGGCTCGGAAACATTTGGCGCTTCAGCTACCTCGCCTACGAGCATGGAGGGGGTGCGTTCCTGCTTCCGTATCTCATCGCATTGGTGACCGCGGGAGGGCCACTGCTGGTGCTGGAGTATGCAATCGGCCACGAGCGAGTTGGTTCCGCACCGCTGGCCTACTCGAAGATCCACCCCCGCTGGGAGTGGCTCGGGTGGTGGGCGGTCACGTTCGTGATGTTCGGCATCGTTCTGTACTACACGGCGATCATGTCCTGGTGCCTGAACTACTTCATCCTGTCGATCGACCTCGGGTGGGGAAAGGACCCGAACGCCTACTTCTTCTCAGGCTTTCTCGAAGTCAGCGATTCACCGAATCAGATCGGTGGCGTCCGAGGGAAGATCCTAGCGGGAATTGCCGTGGCATGGTTCGCGAGCTGGATCATCGTGTATCGAGGCGTCCAAGGGGGAATCGAGCGCGCCAACAAGGTGATGATGCCACTGCTTCTGGTGCTCACCCTGATTCTCGTGGCTTGGTCGGCCAGTCTCGAGGGCGCCACCGTCGGACTGCGCGCCTACCTCACGCCCGACTTTTCGCAGTTGTCAGATCCGAAGGTTTGGATCGATGCGTACAGCCAGATCTTCTTCACGCTCAGTCTCGGATTCGGCATCATGATCGCTTATGCGAGCTATCTTCCGGAACGAAGTGATATCACTGGGCACGCGGTGCTCACCGCAGGCATCAACAGTGGCTATTCGTTACTGGCGGGCTGTGCTGTGTTCTCCGTTCTCGGTTTCATGGCATATAATCAGGGGAAGGATCTCTCCGACGTCGTAACTCAGAGTATCGGTTTGGCCTTCGTCGCCTACCCGACGGCGATCGGGTTGATGCCTGCTGGGCCCGTATTCGGAGCGGTCTTCTTTCTCTGCCTCTTCGTGGCGGGGCTCTCTTCTGTCATTTCCATCATCGAAGCGTTTGTATCCGCCGCGGTCGACAAGTTCGGGTGTTCGCGTCGATATCTCGTGAGTGCCGTCACCGCATTGGGCTTTCTTGGATCCATCGTTTTCAGCACGCGTGCGGGGCTGTTGTGGCTGGACATCGTGGATCATTTCGTTACGCACTATGCTCTGGTCGTCGTAGGAATTCTGGAATGTGTTGTGGTCGGCTGGCTGTTTTCTATTTCGAGCTTGCGTCATCACGTCAATCGCGTCTCGACCTTCCGGCTGGCGCGCGGATGGGACTGGTTGATCCGGCTCTTCGTGCCGGGGGTGCTCGCGGTAATTCTTGTCGGGGATCTCGTACGGGAACTGCAGCGCCCGTACGGGAGGTACAGCTGGGCGGCGCTCATATGGATCGGGTGGGGCTGGTTGCTACTGACGTTGCTGTTGGCGTTCACGATCGCGAGCCGGCCGTGGCGCACGAATCACCGCGCGCTGGGCGGGCGCAGTAGTCCAGAAGCAACCGATGCGGGGTAGCGCACCGCTCGATCGCTCGCACCGGAAGCTGCTCGTAGGGATCCAGTCCCCTACGAGCTACCGACCTTGGCTAGCGCGGTGCGCAGCGGCCACGTCGGCGAGCGGAAGCTCGCGGGCCCGGGGCTGAATACGCGACTCCGAGAGAACCGATGAGAGCATGGAGACCCGCTCTCCTGCGGCTTCTCTGGTCGCTCGGCATCTCGGTCTCCTGGCGGAGGCGGGTGCCTTCCTCGGCGGCACCAACGGGGCATCAGACCGGCTTGGAAGCCTTCACGGTCATGACGGCGCAGTGGGACAGGCGGACGATTCGTTCGGCGACGCTCCCGATCAGCGCATGCTTGAGCCCGGTGTGACCGTGGGTCCCCATCACGATGAGATCCGCTGGTATCGACTCGGCCATTTCCAGGATCGCGGTCTCCGGCGGGAGCGGCGACAGGTGAGTGGTGCAGGCGACACCCGCTTGCTGGGCGCGCTTTTCGAGCTCCTCGAGCTTGACCTTCGCGGATTCCTTCAGCTCATCCATGAAGCTCTCGGGTAGAAGCCGAACATCCGGCGCCGCAAGCGAGACGTAGACCCAATAGCCGTGCAGCACGTGGAGCCGCACTCCCTGCAGCTTCGCCAGCTCGAGCGCTTGGTCGAACGCCACCTGAGAGCTCGGCGAGAAGTCGGTAGGCACCAAGATGTTCCGGATCGGCATGGAGATCTCCTTCGGCGAGTGTGGGCTGCGATCCAACCGGTGGCATGAAGATGGACTGATCGCTCGGTGGATACTGGTTTGGAGGTCTGTGGCTGAGCACGGCGGGCTGGGACTCGTGCGTGAGCCCGATACAGGACGTACCTCCCGTCCATACGTCCTGTCGCGGTGACTACCACCGTGGCGCGATGTCACACAAGAAGCGCCCTCCATGGGCCGAGTCTACGAGCCCTGTGTGAGACCAGCATGAGAGCGTGGTTATAGATTCGCGAGCCAAACGTTCGACGAGAACCATCTGCACGCATCGGCACTCGGCGGCCGCGGCCATCCACCGCCATCGTGGTCCAGATGACCTCACCGAAAGGGCTCACAGAGTTCACGATTCGGAGGCGCTGCGCGAGCGGTTCCAGGACCCTTCAAGAGCGCCGCCTTCGACCACTCAGCCAGCTCTCCGCGTAGGGATTCAAGGTAGTTGGCCTATTTGGGGTGCGCGTTCCCGCTCCTCCCCACACGCTTCGAATACCGAGCGAAGTGGCGGCCCATCCCTGGCACATCCATCCGATCGGGCCAGCAGACCTCGTGCGGGACCGATGGGGATCGCTCGAGGGACCCGGCTTACTCGGCGAGGGTGTCTATGATCTCCGACACCACGGTGCGGGCGCCCGCTCGCAGGTGAGCTCGAAGAGTCTCGGGGTCGTTGATCAACAGGCTCAGGTCCTTCGGAAACACCGGATTCCCGAGCGGCGAGATTTTCTCGATGGAACGCCAGACAAGCGTTCCCTCTGGATCGAAGAGCTCCGCTCTCAGCCACAAGATGGGTACGAGCGCGGAAGTGAAGCCGTCCGGTATGCTGAGACCATACTGAAGGACCGTCAGCTTGACGACAGACTTCGAGCCGTCGGCCACCGGAACCAGATTGCGGCTGCGAAGCTGGTCGATGAACTCGTCACGCACGATGCGATCGATCGCAATATCGTTGTCGATCATCAGCTGATTGAGCTGATCGACAGTGTCCCGATTCGCACTTGCAGCATAGAGGGCGCCAAAGATTCCGAAGAAGGTTACCGCCGTATTCTGGGACTGACTGTAGTAGTAGAAGTCCGGAACCAGGATCTCTGGATCCACCGATAGGCTGGTCAGGTTCCGTCGTGCCTCGGGACTGAGCGACTTCGCCGTCACGCAGGCTCCGCTCGAACAGAGAATCAGGGCCGCAGCCATGGATCGAAGAAATCGCATGAATCACTTCCTTCTGCGCAGAACACGAACCCGAAATGGAAAGCCGGACGTCGAAGAACTCAGAGAGCTCCTGGGGGCGAGCCCACCTCCGGACCGACGAGCCGCTCCAATGCGTCTTCGAGAACGAACTCGAACCAACCATCCCCCGGACTCGTCCAGCGATTGAGTGGGGTCACCGGAAGCAGCAGAACATGGACGAACTGCCGGAGTCGAGAGCTGGCTGTCGCCGTGGCGAGGACCTCGCCATCGGGCCTTCGGAGCGTCGCCCGCACAGCCAAGTCTACGCTCTGGACCGTAGGCACCAGGGTCAAGGAGCCGCCTGCGATCATGGCCATAAGCCAACTTCCCTCGTTCACTTCCGTGTCGAAGGCGAGAACGAGATCCGGGTTCGAGACATCGAAGCCTGCATTCGAGAGCACCGGATTGCGCTTCTGTAGCCTTCCCAACGCGCGGCGTATCTCGATACGGGTGCTGTTCGTCGCTCGCGGCTTTCCGTCGAATCGATGCGCGTGGTGCAACTCTATCCGAATTGCAGGTCGGCTCGATACCACCTCGCGGGCTGACCGCGACGAGGTGAGCTCGGCAGTTCTGCCCCCTTCAATGGTCAGACATCCGGTGAGGACCAGAACTACGCCGGCGATTCCCATTGGCGTTGCGAACTTCCCCATGGCTCCCTCTGTGCGTCGACGGCGCCTCACACTCTACACCGAGGCGCCCCTGAAAGTTCACTCGCTAGCAAGCCAATGCGAACCCTAGCCTCAGCGTAACGAATGCGCGGGGGAGTCACCCCATACTCCGCGAACGAGCCGCAGTCTCTGGTCGCGCCCAGTCCGCGACCTGACCTCACCTTCGGGAGCGAGCACAAGTACACCTTCTCGACGGGTGTCCTGGTCCAGCGAACCACGCTCAGTGTCTAGACCTCGGCCGAAGGGCTCTGATCCTTCCAGCCGCCGCGGCGGTTCCGTAGGGAGTGCTTCACAACTCGAGCGGGCAGGGGCGATGGACTCTGGCCGCGCGCCATTCATGACCAGACAGGGGGTAGAACGCTGATCTGGAGAGGTGCCTGCGGCCCGAGGGCCATCGCAGCCGTTGGCCGACACCCTGCGGCACCGGTGCGCATGGGAGCCTACCTGAGACAGCATCTCCCACTGCACCAAATCATCGCGCACACTCACAACTGAAGCTTCGCTCGGGTCGCGCCGACTTCTCCTAGAATGCGCGCGGGATCGGACTCTCGGCGGCAGCGCGCACCGCAGACGAGAGGCGGCCCGTGACATCACAGGTGATCGCATTTCTGTGCAGACCGCCATGGCGCACCTTGGTGCTGTCTACGGCTGCGGGGTTGATCGCGCTCATGGGTTACGGGCTCTGGGAGCCGGGTATCGACGTCCGGGATGGGCGCCATGACCTGCGCCAAAATGGGATCTGGCTTCAGCACGGGTGGTTGGGAGCGGATGCCTGGTTCGAGAGGCATCGGCGCGTGGAGCGGATTCCAGAGTTCCGGAGCGAGGCGCGCGTGCGAGCTCTAGCCGAGCAACTGAGGGCGCATGGAATTCGCGACGTGTTTCCACACGTCGCTCCCACGAATGAGGATGGCAGCCTCCCGGATGTGGATCCCGCGCAAACGGAGAGGTTTCTCGACGCCTTCGAGGGCTACCGCGTCCTGCCCTGGATCGGGGGCGCACTGGGAAATCAGGCGTTCCCTACCCTGCCCGCCTGGCGCGAACGATTTGCGGAGTCGGTCGCCGCACTCCTTCGGGCGCATCCTCGCCTCGGCGGTGTCCATATCAACATCGAGCCATGTACCGCAGGGTCTCCCAGTTTTCTGGCAACCCTGGACGCGGTGCGCGGAGCCCTGCCCGAAGGCAAGCTACTCTCGGTCGCGGCCTACCCCCCACCGATCTGGCTCCACCCCTATCCGGATGTGCACTGGGAGGAGCGGTACTATCGAAGCGTCGCCGAGCGCGTGGATCAGATCGTCCCGATGATGTACGACACGGCACTTCAGGCCTCGAAACCCTACGTCTGGCTGATGGGTCGATGGACGCAACAGGTCCTTGCGTGGTCTCACCCGCGCGAGGTCCTGCTGGGGCTCCCGGCGTATGACGACGCAGGCTCCGGATACCACGTACCCGAGGTCGAGAGCCTGGCGAATGGACTCGCCGGGATCCATCGGGGACTCGGCCACTGGGAGTCACTGCCCACGAACTATCGCGGAGTCGCGCTCTACAGCGAATGGGAGCTCGACGACTCCGAGTGGGCGCTACTGCGGGAACGATTCCTGCGAGATCGCTCCAACCTGCGCGATTCTCCGATGCCTGCCCACCGGACCACGCAGGGAACGAGCACAATGACCGGTTCCATGTGAAGTCGCCGAGCTCTCCGAATGTGCGGCATGATGGAGTGTCACCGTCTGGATTTCGTACTGGACGCTTCCCCCAACGGCGACGGAGGCTGCAGAGTACGGCGAAAGCTCTGGGCACAACGACCGATAGATTCGGCATCCCCGAAAGCGAACCTAGCACAGCAATTCGAGGACTTCGGGAGAACTACCATTGTCGATTCTGACCGATGCCGTAGCCAGCTCTCTGCTCTCCCTGTTCATTCTGGCCCTGTTGTTCGTTCCGCTGGAACGAACGTTCACCGCGAGAACTCAGCGGCATCTAAGACCAGAGCTCGGCTTGGATCTCTTGTACTTCTGCGCCCAGTACCTCCTCTTCCTGCCCGTGCTACTGGCCTTCAATAACCTGCTTCAGCACTGGACGATGAGATGGTCTCCGGAATCTCTCCGCGAATGTGTCTCGAGCGCTCCACTGTATCTTCAGGCGGTGCTGGTTGTGAGCTTGGGCGATCTTGTGGTCTATTGGGGGCATCGGCTTTCCCATGTGTGCCCCATGCTGTGGCGATTTCATGCCGTGCACCACTCGGTTCAACGTCTCGATTGGGTCGCCGCGCACCGCGAACATCCCCTAGACAGCCTGTATAGTCAGTTTTGCCTGAATCTGCCCGGATTCATCATGGGGGTAGACATGGTCTCGATCATGCCGGTCTTCGTGCTTCGAGGCCTCTTCGCCACGTTCGTGCACAGCAACGTATCGATCCGTTTGGGACCCTTGGGGCTTTTGTGCGGAGATCCCACTCTCCACCGTTGGCATCACGCCAAATCGCTCGAATCCCGGCACAACTTTGCAAACCTCGCCCCGTACTGGGACCTCATCTTCGGAACACATCATCGACCTGATCACGAGGACTACGCTCTGGGGCTGGGCAAAGAACGCCGGAGCTCGTTCATTCACCAGCTTCTTTGGGGTGCATAGGAATGCCGACTGCGCATACGCCCAAGAGCAAGCTGAAGAAGGGCCTTACATTCAGCTGGACCTTCATCATTCTTCTCGTGATCATCTTCTTCTTCGTGGCGCTGGTCGGCCCCAAGGTGGGCCTGTTCGGAGCGTTCCAAGCTAGCTCTCAGTCGCCGTCCTGATTGTACTCCATCGCGCCCCAAGGGCGGTGCGCGTTCCGACCTCTCGGATCCAGGCTTGACCTCGAGTTGCGTTCAGTTCCTACCCTACGTCGCATCCATTGCCGAACTACGCGAGTCCAATGCAGGCCGAACGCAACTCCTCCCTGGCACTTGGCAACGCTCTCGCAGAGCACGCGACTCTATAGGGGAGCGATGAGTCATCTCCACCGACACGGCCCGAACCTTCGCGACGGTCTATTCAGCCATGCGCCGATGGTCATCGAGGCGCTCGTCGAGCTCGGTGCATCCGACCGTATCGCCGACTGGATCTCCGCACAGGCCAATGAGTTGACGCCTAGACCTGCGCCCCGTGTGCCGATCCACGCGAAGGAGTGGATTACATCAGTCGGACAGCGGGATCGCTTCGCTGACAGGTCGACCTACTTCGAGAAGTGCTTCGAAGCGGATGGCTGGAGGTCAACGCTGAACCCGTGGATGGCTCGCCTCGCGCCGGGCTTCGTGACGGCAGCGTGTCATGCGGCGATTCGGAGGGGACATCCCGCGCCGGCGCTTCAGCGCTCCGAGAGCTCCGTCGAGCGTCGAGAGCTCGCGGAAGCGCTCGAGGCCACGGCGCTCGTCCAGCAGACCCTCCAGTCGTCCCGAATTCCCCGTTGCATGGCGCACCAGCGACGGACCGGTGACTCACCACGCACGATCGCATCGATGCACCCTCTCTGAGAGCACAGCCACCTGGTTCGCAACGCGTGTCGAAACTACCCGTCGAGAAGTATATCGATGACCAAATCTGCCTCACTTCTCCCTGCTCCCAGCAAATGTCACTTCAAATCGCAATGAGACTCAAGGCCTCGTCAGGTCGTCGCGACGAGAGCGACTGGTTCAGGAGACCGCTCGACCTTGTAACCATCCGCAAGAGAGATACATTGAGAAGCCCAAAATCCGCGGCGGTCTCACTCGACCCGAGAGGCCGAAGAGACGCGAACACAACTCACCCTTCTCATCACGACGAGCCTCTACAGATCGCCGCAATCCCTTGATGGCAAACTGGAGGAATTCGCATGAACTTGCTACGTAAGCCTAGGGCCTCGAGCATCGCATCCTGCGCCTGCATGCTAGCGATCTTGTTCAGTGTGAACATGCCGGCCCGCGCGGAATCGCCGGAGATCCGAGTCGGTCGCTGCGCGACAATCAATCTACTCGACGGTACGAGTAAGGGCATTCCCAGCGGATTCGTGGACTTTGTCGTTGCACCGGTGGATTCGAATGGCGATGGATACTTCGAGGCTGTTCTCAGGATCACCTCTACACGATCTCTGTTTCGACGCCGCTCCAGCCGTTTCTTTGTCCGCTATGACGAAGCCGAAGGCATCCCTCAGGGGATCACAGTAAACATCGGAGACTCCGAAACGAACGATGGATTTGCAGGCGACGCGGCTACACAAAGCAACGACGCCGAGATGCAAATCGGAGGTCTGCTGGACGGCGACCCGAGCCTATGGGATGACCTGCTGGTCTTCGGACATGATGGGATCTTGGACGCACGGGGCACACAACAAATTTCCCAGACCTCAAACGTCGTAATGCCGGGGGAATTGGTCAGTATCACGGCATCCAACGATCGCCTCGAATACCGCAGCCCGAGCTTCCCGCTTGCCGGAGACCTTCGATCGAAGTGGTTGTTTGCTCTCGCCGGTCAGCCTGATACGGAAGGACCGGTCAACTTCGACCTCTTCGCAGGATTCAATCGCTCCATCGGTAGCTCCGCTCGCTTGGGAGCTGGAGTGGCGCGCGTCGTAGTCTGTCCGTGATTCCTAGGCCCGGCAGCTCCCGCCAACCGATGCTTCTGCAGCGGAGCGGGGCTGTCGGGCCACTTGCCCTCCGTTCTGCGTTCCAACGAGAGGCTTCGCACCACGAACGTTGGAGATCGAGGAGATCTGCTCCCCTTGAAAGGAATGAGGCCGAGCAAGCCCCAAGACGAACCGAAGACCCAAGGGCTCCGCCACGAGCGGCTCCCACTGCGCCCTCCCCTTCAAGAGATGAATTCGTTGAAGTACTTGGCCGCAACCAAGGAAGATGCCCGCTCCGGCCTCGAAGGTGTTGCGCTACTCGCTCTCCATCATCGGCAGGTAGCCGCGCCGGGCGAGCCAGGCCAGCCCTTGACCGTAGAGACCGCAGGCGAACCCCATCGTGCCGGCCCGTCCGTAGAGTCCGACCTCGGCGTCGATCAGCCTAGCCAGGAGTGCCGCGGACACCGACATGCACCAGCCGCCCCAGGCGAACGCGCCGCCTGCGAGCACGAAGGGTAGACGAACGCCGATCTCACCCGCTTCCGAGAGGCCCCCGAAGACCCGCCCGATCGACCAGCCCATTCCTAGGGTCGAGAAGAGGGCGAGAAACAGGACGCCTCCCTGCGTCAGCTCGCCGAGGGGACCGTAGCGACGCCCGTGGGCAGTATCACGATGGGCAGGCAGGGTCTCGGCCATCGATGTTGCTCCGGATTCCGGAAGGCCCGGACGCCGCTCACGGCCAGAGCATCGGCGCGTTGGCCCGGGAAGCCTGGCCGGTCTACGCTGACGACCTCGCTGCCGGAGGAAGGCGCATGTACACCACGCTCTGGGCCATTGTCGGCCCAGCCTGGTCTTCCGTCTCTGTTCCAGGTTTCGAGCTGGCCGCCGAGCAAGGCGACATGAAGGCGCGCGAGGCGCTCGAGAGCCTCGAGACTACAGAGAAGCCGAGTCCGTAGAAGCCCCACTTGCCCCGGTATGGCGTAGGAGAGCCGTCTCCCCCGCGGGCGCTGGCGAAGCAGCGGGATCGCTCGTCCAACCTCTCCGCCTCGACTCCACTGACACCCGCACGAGCTGCGCTTCAGGTCCCTTGGACACCCGTGCGCCCGCTCCCCAGGCCAGCGCCTTCAGCCCGACTCCCACGCCCTTGATTTCAAGTCGGAACCCAAGTCGAGTCCCAGTCCCGACACAACGAAAGTGGAGGACAAAACCCACCGAACGCACGGTATGCTCCCCTGCCCCCCGCTGACATGCAAGGGAGTTCCCCGTTGAATGTCCGAGGAGCCTTGCCGGACGAACCGCGCCTCTGGATCATCGATTCGCAGCACGGGAACGCGCTCGCTCGTAGTCCAGCTCCATTGTGCAGTGCCAAGTCCTGCTGGTCGTGGGTAGCCAGCGTGCAAGGCGATCCTGCTCGCGGTGACTGGCTGCGGCAGCACGGATTCAGTCGCCAAACGACACCAGGTTGAGCCGTCAGAAGCCGCACCGCGCGAGTGTGATTGGAATGCTCTTCCGCAAGTGAGCGCGGAGCCCGCGTGCGAGGGATCTCGTGGTGATCATTTCGCATGAGTCGCTGTGTTCGAGGCGCAGCTGTAGGATCCGCCCGCGATTTGACTCCGCCAGGAGCGTCAGCCCGGATGCAGACGAAATGAACAGCTGGCGGCTACTCTCCCCGTTCGATCGGCGCTCTTCCCGACGGCCCCGGGCCCATCGAGAAGCGGATAGGGGCATGCGGTTTGCTCTGACAGAGAAGCGGACTGCCCAAGGAGCGGCTCTGGCCGTGAACTAGAGGCGATGTGCCCCAGAGCGTGAACGAGTAGCCCCTGTTCAGAAGCGGGCCTGGCTGGCCAGAGCCGAGTAGGGAGTTCATCGCGACCGTTCTTCGGTATGCTTGGAGGGAAGAGCGGTTCTCGGGCGGGCGAGAGAGGCCCGCGCTTTCATGGCGCTGGGGCCGGGGTTCGACTCGAGCCCGCAGATCGGAGTACCCAGACGGGGTATCTATACCCCTGAGCGCCGAGCGACCAAGGGAGGATTGTGTGCGTGTCAAGAGCTTCATACTGATCGGAGGGGTGTGGGCCTGCGGGCTATTGCTCGCGGCGCATGGATGGGCGCAACGCGTCGACGGACCGGTCGTGCGCGATTCGATGAAGCAGATCTTCTCGAACCTTCGTGTTCTCCTTCCGGCCAGCGTGGCCCCGCGTGGCTTTCGAGATCCGGCCAGTACCGATGAGATTCGTACTGCTTTGAACCAGCTCGCGGAGGCAGCCGGTGTCGTAGCCAAACACGTGAGCGACAAAGAACTCGGCGCCCGCTTTCTCGGACGTTCCCTGGAGCGCGAGGCGCGCGAAGCGGCGTATCTATTCGACCAGGGTGAGCCGGAAAGCGCTCAGTTCACGATCTTGCAGATGACGGAATACTGTGTCGAGTGCCACTCTCGATCAGCGATCCCGGCGGACTCCACCTTGTCCAAGGGCTTTCTCGACACGAAGGCTTTCGCAAACTTGGGACTTCAGGAGCGTGCGCGTCTCCAATTTGCGACGCGCGAGTTCAGCGCGGGGCTCGACACCTTGGATGGTTTGCTCAGCTCGAGCGATGTGGTCGGACTGCAGCTACCGGAGGTGGCAACCAACTACCTCGTCGTATCGATCCGGCTCAAGGGAGATTTCGCGCGAGCAAGGGGGGCCTTGTCCAAGCTGGCGGATCGTCCCGACCTCCGGGACTACCAGCGCTTGGATGTAGAGGGCTGGCTCGTGTCGCTGAAAGAGCTCGAGGCGACGGCCAAGCGATCCGATCCTGCGACCCTCGAGCAGGCGATTTCGATACTCGACGCGGCAAGCGACATCGTTCGCTTTCCAACGAGCCGTCAGGCCCTCGTACACTACGTGGTTGCCAGCACCGTACTCCAGCGATTCGTGGAGGGAGAGGCCACGCAAGCCGACAAGGCTCTGGCGTACTACCTGTTGGGAGTCGTCGAGTCTCGGTTGCGCCGCTCGTCCTGGCTGGCGCTCCCGTACTCCTATTGGGAAGCCTCCATCGAGCTCGACCCCGCGGGAAAGTCCGCGCGTCAAGCCTATGCACTTCTCGAGGAGGAGGCCCTTTCGATGTATGCGTCGGCAGAAGCCGAGGTTGACGTCCGGCTTCCCAGCTACGTTCAGGAGCGGCTCGAGCGGCTACGCGGGCTCATCGAGAAGTCTGACTAGCCACGCGCCGCATCTCACCGCGCGGTAGCCTCGAGGCACGGGGTGAGATCGCCGACGTTGCGGGCGTCGCCGGATCGTGGGAGTTCGGCAGCGGTCGAACACCACTGGCCGGCGCTCGAGCTCCCTCCGCAAGCTTGGCCCGGAGCATCGCGACGGCGTACACTGGTCGGCCCACATCACCTGCTTGGAACTCGCATTCTATGACTGTTCGCAAAGCCCCAACCGACCCTCGCTCCAAGTCTGGCACCCTCAGCTTGCGGAGGGTGGCCATCGATACCTACCGCGAGAACGTCGCCTACATGCACCGGCAGTGTGAGAACTACCGAGCCGAGGGGTTCCAGGCGCTCGCCAAGGTCGAGATCACTGCAAACGGCAAGCGTATCCTCGCAGTCCTGAACGTGGTCGACGATGTCGCCCTGGTAGCGCCGGGCGAACTCGGACTCTCCGAAGAGGCGATCTCGACGCTCGGTCTCGAGGACGGAGCGGCCGTCAGCGTCTGCCATGCCGAGCCACCGGCATCGATGGACGCGGTAAGGCGCAAGATCGAGGGCGAGCGTCTCACCGCGGATGACCTCATGGCAATTGCGCGCGACATTGCCGAGCGTCGCTACGCCAAGATGGAGATCGCGGCGTTCCTGGTCGCCTCGGGGCAGACCGGACTGGATCGGGACGAGGTGATGAACCTCACGCGTGCGATGGTCGCGCAGGGCGAGCGCTTACATTGGCCCGGCGATCTGGTCGCCGACAAGCACTGCATCGGTGGGTTGCCGGGCAACCGCACCTCGATGTTGGTGGTCCCCATCGTGGCCGCGCATGGGATGCTCATTCCGAAGACCTCGAGCCGCGCCATTACTTCGCCTTCGGGGACGGCGGACACGATGGAGGTCTTGGCGCACGTCGAGCTCTCGCCTGAACACCTGAGCGAAGTGGTAAGCCGTGAGCGCGGCGCGCTCATCTGGGGTGGTACCGCCAACCTCGCCCCAGTAGACGACATCTTGATTTCTGTCGAGCGGCCACTCGGCGTGGACTATCCGGGGCAGATGGTGGCATCGATTCTGTCGAAGAAGATGGCGGCCGGGTCTACGCATCTGATCATCGATATTCCGGTGGGGCCCACAGCCAAGGTGCGACACATGCGCGATGCACTGGCGCTGCGCAAGCTCTTCGAGTACGTGGCAGACCGCCTGGGCTTGTTCCTGCAAGTGATCATTACCGACGGTCGCCAACCGGTCGGGCAAGGTATTGGGCCGGTGCTCGAAGCCCGCGACGTGATGCGAGTGCTGCAGAACGAATCCGAGGCTCCCGTAGACCTGAGACAGAAGGCGCTCCGGCTTGCGGGGCGTGTGATTGAGTTCGATCCGGACGTTCGCGGTGGCGACGGCTTCGACATTGCGCGCGATATCCTGGATTCAGGACGGGCGCACGACAAGATGCAGCAGATCATCGCCGCACAGGGGCAGCAAAAGGAGCGATTCGTGCCGGGATCCCTCGTGCTGGAAGTGCCGGCACCGACGTCGGGAACTGTGATCGGAATCGACAACTATCAAATGGCGCGGATCGCCCGCCTCGCGGGTGCTCCCATGGACAAGGGAGCCGGAGTCGATCTACTGAAGAAGCTGGGCGAGCAGGTAAAACAGGGCGAGCCACTCTACCGAATACATGCGACCTTCGCTGCAGACTTCGGTTTTGCCAAGGCCCAGGTCGAAAGCGACTCGGGCTACCGCGTGGGCAGGTCCGACCAAGTGCCCGCAGTGTTTGCGGAGTTTTGATGTTGGTCCTGGGGTTTCCGGATTCAGCGGCTCAATCGCGCGCCCTCGCCCTAGCTTTGAAGTGTCCCGCCGAGATTGTCGAGCTACATCGCTTTCCGGATGCGGAGAGCCGGCTGCGCCTGCCGATTCAGCTTCCGCGGCACGTGGTTCTGTGCCGCAGTCTCGATCGCCCTAACGAGAAGCTGATCGAGCTCATGCTGGCCGCCCGTACCGCGCGCGAACTCGGAGTGGAGCGGTTGACCTTGGTGGCACCCTATCTCTGCTACATGCGGCAGGACACGGCCTTTCGGCCGGGCGAAGTGGTGAGCCAGAGGATCATCGGTGCATTTTTGGCGCGTCTCGTCGAAGAATTGGTGACGGTCGACCCGCACTTGCATCGGGTGCGTACACTGAGTCAGGCGGTGCCGGCCGAGCGAGCCGTGGCACTGACCGCCGCTTCTGCGATGGGAGCCTTTCTCGCTGCGCACTCCCTGCGGCCGCTGCTCCTCGGACCGGATCAGGAGTCCGAGCAGTGGGTCCGGTCGGTCGCCCAGGCTGCCGATCTCGACTACCGGGTGGCTGCGAAGATCCGAAGGGGAGATCGAAGTGTCGAAGTCGAACTGCCCGCGCGCAGCTATACAGGGGACCACGTGGTGCTCGTCGATGACGTCGCCAGCACCGGGCATACGCTCGCCGTGGCGGCGCAGGCCTTGCGTCGCCAGGGAGCCTCCCGCGTCGACGTGCTGGTGACTCATGCGCTGTTCGTCGGCGACGCACTCAGCATGCTGAAGGACGCGGGTGTCACCGAGATCTGGAGTTCCGACAGCGTCGAGCATCCAACAAATGCGTTCTCGCTCGCGCCGCTACTCGCCGAAGGGATCTTGCGCTGAGCGCGACTGAACTGAAAAAGCGCGGTCAGCCTTCTGAAAAGCGACACGCGACGAGTTGATCCGGCGCGACGGGGCGAAGATCCGGCCCCAGATCGAGTTCCACACACTCCCTGGCTTCTCCCCTCCGCTGGAAGGCCGAGCAGCCGGGTGGACCTTGCACACCGTGGTCGGAGGTCGCCGCGGGCTGGCACCGCATGTTGGACTGACTCGAGTTCGTGCTCGGCAGCCATGCGCCTGAACCCCAGTACGCTGAGCTCTGCCGCTTCTACGCGACGCACCCTGCCGAGCTGTGCCATTGGCGCGCGACGGTTCGAGCGTGCTGAGCGCGGAAGTCCGCAATCATTCCCGCAGCGCGTGTGACCGATCCGAGATGCGTCGCTCGGTTCCGCGGGCGACCGGCACACTCCACTTCTCCGCCCCGGACTCCAGGCAAAGGCGGCTGGGAACCCAGAGAGCCACAGACCCAGCGCTGCAAAAGGATGGCTGAAGTACTACGCACTCCGCGAACAACCAGCACCCTACCCTACTCCAACGGATCGAAGCCAAAGACCAGACCCGTTGAATGCCCCATCCGCAGTCTCCGAGACATCCGACGGAGGCCTTGGCTCCGGCTTCGAGCAGCCGGTCTGAGTACTGAATATGAGGATACTGAGTCCGAGATCGCTGTGATGAATGAGATTCGAGACATCTTGGCGGTCGTACAGGGCCTGCTCCGGAGCATCGAGAGCAAGGTCGCTACGTAGCGAGCAAGAGACTCGCCACCCTGCGGTCTTCCGAGATCAGGCGCGATGATCGATGCAACGTATACGAACCCGGACCTTTGGCTTACTGCAATCCACGCCAAGATCTAGCGGTAGTCCGCGGGTATCCCTTCTCGACCTTGTTTGTATCCGGATTGAATCTGACATACAGCGGGCCGCTGAATAGGTACACTTGTCCGTTTGCGTCATACCAGAGGGCTGCATCTATTGAATTGAATGTGACGCCCTCCCACCCGTCCTTGATCGGGATTGGATATCCGTCCGGTACTCGTTCCAGCTCCGGGTCGAATCTCGCGTACTGGTTGCCGCTAAAGAAATAGACCTGGTTGTTTTTCTGATACCATAGTGCGGCATCGATCTTTCTGAATGGAACGCCCATCCATTCGGACTGGATCTTCCTCGGGTATCCCTCATCTACTGCTTCCGTAGAGGGATTGAACCTCACGTATTCGTCCCCTCGAAACAAATATACTTTGCCATTCTTGTTGTACCAGAGAGCCGCATCGACTGTCTTGAAGGGAAGCCCTTTCCACTTCTCTGCGAGCTTCTTGGGGTATCCTGCTTCGCACATCTGGGTCTCCGGATCGTAGATGGTGTATTGATCCTGGGAGAAAAAGTAGACCTTTCCGTCTGCTTCATAGCGCAGTGCTGCACGCAGAGGTAGCATGCTCATCGATTTCCCTTTCAATTCGTTCGTGGTTTTGCGGAAGGCTTTTCGCTTCTGGGTTGCCCTTGAGTACGGCCCATCGGCGTCCCACAAGATTGCCCCGATGCGACCAAGTGTACTGGCTAGATCTGGTCTGTGCATTGAAGCTGAGATTATCTCGGACGACGCGGAGGCGAATCACAGCAAACACGTAGGCTGTTGCCTACGCTTTCTGTGCGCAAAAACTAGGCTTCGAGTAGATCTTGGTCATCAACGTCATCAGGCTTGATCCCGGGGGAAGTTCTTTGCCTTATGAGTCCATTTGTTCTGCTTGAGGTGATCTAGCCGCTTTGGAGCGAATCTGGTTTCCGCTCGCCAGAGCCATCGAGATCGGGATCGGCGACCGAACGTAGCGACAGAAGTCGAACGGCAATCTGTGCCGTAATTTCCGCGAGCCGCTCCAACGTATCCAGAGCCTCCGCCGCGCGTTTCTCGATCTTGCAGCCTGCCATGCCCGCCTTGTGGAATTCCTCGATCCACCAACGTCGTTCCTAGTACTCGAGCACCATGAGCGCGGCTTGCTCTGTGGATGTGGATACGTCCTCGGAGGTCAGGATCACCCATGTGAGAGCGGACTCGTTTATGTCTGGATCAGACTGCTGCGTGAGCACCACGGAAGCTGTGATCGGCTCGCCCCCTGATGGTCGAGACTTCGGAGGCAAGAGTGTCACCTCACCAGCCCGACCCTGCATCTGGACAGTGCGCGCCGGTCGTGCTGGACGGCCTCTGAGACCGCGTTGGGCACCCCGTTGCGAGCTGTAGACTGCGTAGCGGCCACGGACGGGCTGTTGAGCGAGATACTCTCCGAGTCGGCTCCCCTCCACATCCAGGACGCGATCGCTGCCTAGCTCCCTGATGCCCGCCGGGTCAACTCCCTCGCAATCTCACCATAGACGTTCACGAGGGCGCCCCGACGATCCTGGCAGATGCTCTGGACGAACGCGTTTCCAGGATCCCCGAAGGACTGACTCGGAGCGTTCGCACAGCCAAGTTCGACAAGGAGATCGCTGATCTCAGGTATCAGCGCAGCGCACTCGTCACTGACCTGTACGTTGAAGTTCAGGCTAGCAGAGGTCCCCCCGATGTCTCCGGAACCCGTCGCGTTCAACGCTGCACTAGAGCTACCCGGACTACTACCAAAGCAGGACACCGACAATATGATCAACTCGTCGTCTCGGCTTCCAATCGAGGCATTCACGCCCGATGCGTACACCTGCGCAGCAAAAGCTGCGGCCACGAGTCCTATGCCTAGCAAGACGACGTAACTTCCTACGATGCGATACACGACTTACTCCTTTTGAGATGAATCGTCCGTAACGAGTCTAGTCACGATCCCAGGGCGGGACAAGGATGGATGATGCAAGAGGGCGAAGGCCGATCATTCTTCCGCAAGCATCGCCGCGAGAGTGCTTCCATCACAGGGCGCTGTGCTCCCCTCTCCATCTCTCGCGCTGCGATCCTTCGTTTGCTCTGCTGGAACCCGAAAGGCTTGGTCGACGATACTCGACTCCCGAACCGTTGCATCGACCGAATGAACCCGAGGCAGCTTGTTCCAAAAAATCATGCTCCTACGTCGGGCGCTTGTTCTCGCGGCGAAGGAGACCGAGGTCCGCTCGCTCTTCGCTGCTCAGCGCTCCCGCAGACAATCGCTTGGCCTCGATCCGGCCTGCGCCACCCAGCGCCGAAGCGCCGTCTCCGAAATATCCAGGTCTCGAGCCACCTGCGCGATCGTGCGCCCGCCTGACTCTACGAGCCGGACGGCCTCGGCCTTCTACTCCGTCGTGGATGTTCTTCGCTTCCTGCGTCCCACGACACCTCTCCAGGCCATTCGTGCCCGCGAAACCGGGGCAACCGCAGTTTCCCTCGTTGGGCTCATGGCGCTCTGACTCGTGGAGCTTCTCGTCAAAGCTCAGGCGATCAGCCCAGACCGCGAAGCTGCCTGCATCCAGTATCCCGGATGGACGTGGTGCTCAGATGCGCTCGCCGCTCGGCCTCAGAGCCTCTGCTCTGCCTCTCTGAAGTTCAAAGCGAAGCGAGGCGAGCATAGAGATCGCTGTAGAACTTCTTCTGCTGGCCCACCTTTCCGGCTGGAGGGAGCGCCACGATGTCGATGTGATCGACGCTATTCAACATCTCGTAGTACCACTCCCCAGGCCGGAAGTGCGAGCGCCCCGGGATCTCGCCTCCAACGGGGTGCTGGCCACTGATACGCGGGAACATCTGCGAGTAGACGGGGACTAGCCCGTCGTTGTGCCACCAGTCGGATGCCTGAAATCCGGGATAAAATGGATGCTCGAAGGTGGCCGAGCCCATGTACACGGAGGTCGGGATCGCATAGGGGTTCATGAACGGCTCGGGGAAGTGGTGGCTGGTCAAGAAGGCAGGGAAGGTCTGCTCCGTCACGTATGAAAAGTAGTAGGTATCTGGGTGCGTCTGGCAGCGTGCGTTCTGATCGAGCAAGGCTTGAATCGTCAAGCTGTAGGCTGCATTGTCCGTTCCTTCGAACATCTTGGAGTGCTCAATGCGCCGAATCTGCGACTCGATCGGCTCGCCGTAGATTCTTGAAATCCCCCAATGGTCGAGGTCGAAGTCGTAGAAGCGATCGAAGAGGTCGCCTGTAAGGCGAATATGGAGCTCGATGAGTCGCCCTAAGGTCTCTCCAATACTACCCCGCTTCACCAGGCCAGTATCGGGGTCGCAGCCATGCAGATAGGTCGCGGTGCTCCCGTTCAGGACTCCAGAAATGCAGCTCAGCGATTTGGCCCAACTAGCATTCGAACCCCAGCCGAAGTAGTCCTCTGCGAGAAGATGCTGCAACATCCAGATCGTAGGCGCACCCATGCTATGTCCAACCAAGTGAACCGGGCGCTCCTCCGACCACTCCGGATACAGAGCCGCAAGCTCGTCGTAGCTTCGGCCAAATCGCGCATGTCCCGCCTCCTTGGCATGCGCTTCCCCATAGTCGACACACCCGCCTCGAATCTGGAAGGCGAGCTCGCAGGCGCGGTCGTGCGTGCTACTGATCGGACCTACACTGGCTTCTCTTCGACGTAGGGTCGACGGCACACTCCGACCTGTTCCCCAGTAGGGAAACCCGCCGAGTTCACTGGGTCCCCAACCAAAGAGCCCGTGACAGAGGATGATCGGTGCATCGTTGGCCATATCGTTCACCTTCCTCGAGGATCGAGGCAGTGCGCGGAGTGGTGGCCCGTGTGCGCCCCGATATGCTCAGGGCACACACGAACCGATCGTCGAGTCTCCTAGAGCCCGAACTGCCGCGTATCTACATAGTCGGCCTTGAACAGGACCCACCAGTCGCGCGCTAGCCCGCGCTCTACGTAAGCATACGGGAGCCATCCGTAGCCCTTGTCTCCCCAGCGCGTGCCCCACGAATTTCGAATCAGGAATGCGCCTCGCGTTTCCGAGCCGCAAGTCGTGTTCTCGATCCTGATGGAGTCGTCGTAGCCCACAGCAACCACGGCATGTCCACCGGCGACGCCCTCACCGGGACACGGAAACGGAATCTTTCCTGTAGTGCCCGCCTGGTTGATCGAGCTGTAGACGGTGAAGCCGAACATCGAGGGGAGCCCCGCGGCGATGTAGGCCTTGATCCGGTCACGCAGGTTGTCCATCGAGATTCCAGCTTGATCCAGCCGGAAGTATCGGATCGCCTTGAACGCATCGGCGAACTGGTAGCAGAACGCGGGTGGTTCCAAGTCGAAGTGTGCCTCTGGCTGTGGGGCGACAGGGCCCGGCCGGGCCGTGGTATAGCGCCAATATCTCTCGGGGGGAACGCCGAAGAGTGCCATCGCGCCCATCGTCGTGCGCAGATAGGCTCCCGTATCACCAGTCCACCCAAGGAGGTTGCGAGTCACCTTGTAGAGGAAGAGCCGCGACGCGTCGATGTGGGCTCTGTAGGCGCGTCTCTCATAGTACTCGAGCAATCCGACCCCTGCCTGGGCAGTACAGGAGCCCAGGGCACCCTGGTCCTCGATTGGCGAGCAATAGCCGACCAAGCTCACCTGCGCAGGCAAGCTCAGTTTCTCGGTATCTGCGAGGCCGACGCCACTCACCATTGGCTGAATCTTAGGGTGCTCTGGATTGTAGTCCCGATAGTCTGGGATGTCGGGCATCCACCCCAATCCAAAGACCTCCCGCTCTGATCCGCTCAAAGGTTGAAGCTCGATGGGTTGCATTGTCCATCTCCTCTGGATCCATCGATGAAGTTGAAGCTGGTCCTGATGATTCTTCTTCTTGACGAACCGGAAAGTGCAATCGCCATGCCTCTACGAGAGCCAGCTGTTGAGACCGAGTATCCCTGTAGGCTTAGCGACAAGTGATCCGGAGGATCTGAAGGGAGATGCAGCTGAAAGGAGGAGAATAGCTACATGCCCAGTCGGTGGAACTACTCATGCATGTGTTTTTTATCCACCGCTATCGTGGGAAATGGAGAAGATTCCGGTAGGATGTTGTGCTCTGTAGTCACTTTTCGAGTGAGCGGAGTTGCATTCATGGTGCGGGGGCAACACTTGCCTCCGACGCGCTCTGAGTCCTTGTCCTCGATGACCGTAGCAAGGCCGGCTACGGAGATGTTGCTCGATGACCCAGTCTGGGACTGTTTGACTGGTTGGCGCGTAGCGCCCCGTTGTCAGGTAGAGGCAGCTCGTACCGGTTCGGCAGAGTGGTTCGGAAGAGTAGGAAGTGTCGCTCGCGCCGATGTAGCTACCGGGTGCTGTGCCGCGGAGCGGTGGTGCTACGGTTCACAGGCCGACACGGAGAGGTCGAGTTCGAAGGAAGACGCCGCTTCGGCATCTGGCTCCCAGGGGCGACGGAGTTCCAGGAGTAGGGGAGCTCGGCCGGGCGCTCGAGCCTTGATTTCGAACGTTCGCACGCCGCCTCTCCCTGCCGACTCCGCGGACTCGGGCGAGTAGGATGTGCTCTGCAGCGAGAGTGTGGCTGAGTCCATGCCTCGGACGGCCCACTCGAAGCCGGTAGTGGGGTTCTCAGGCAGGCGCACGACAATTGCCTGGCCCACCTGAACACAAACTTCACGACCGCTATCCGTCTCCGAAAAAGCCACGTTCTGCACAGGGACTCTTCCTCTCTCTTTCGGTTCAGCATTCGGATGCACCGGTTCTCCGCAGCTCATGCAGCAGAAAAGTAGGAAGACCCACAGTCGCGGGTCGTGTCGGAGCCGCAGCGCTGGTCCGCGATACTCCAGTCTTTGGCCGAGGAGCACTCCACCTCCGATGTTCTAAACGGATTCAGAACCCGCACGAGGGTCTCTGCTCCCCGCATACGTTCCCGAAACGAGGTTGGCGGATCGGAGCCGAGTGCGGGCATATCAACGTATCCGTCTAGGTGGGGTTCGGCAAGAAGTCGCAGTCCGCGGTCGGCGTGCGGGTACTAGCTCGCTGCACGGGAGCACGGCGCCGAGTTCGATGCACTTCTCGTGTCAGATCCTCATGGTATTTCGCCAGAGACGCGGCCACGTTTCATGAGACTGCATCAGGGGGGGGGCGTTCGCGGCGCGACTCTTCCGATCGTCGCTTCCGGTAGTGCGCTCGAAGCGCGAGCTCCCGGATGACGATGGGCCTGGGGCCCCAGAACCTACTCGACGATGGCACGCGCAGGTCAACACGGGGGGAATCCTGGACTCGGCACGAAGCATGCGTGTGTTTCTGGGAAAGCGCCCGCGAGCTGTCCAACGGGCAGTTTTGAACGCCAGCGTGCCAATCGATCGGAAAGGATGAGCTAAGATGTCCCTATCCAGGTACACAGAGAGACCGATCTGCACGGTCCGCATGGAAACCTCGCTTACGGAAGCTTCGCGAAGAATGATTGATCATTCCGTGGGCTGTCTCGTGATCACGGATCCCGACGGGCGGGAAGTGCTGGGGATCGTGACCGATCGCGATATCGTATGGATGGTCGCCGAAGGGCTCGATCCGACGAAGGCTACCGTGGGTGGCCTATCGAAGGGGCCCGTGACCTGCATTCCGGTCCACGCAACCTTGGCGGAAGCCGCAGATCTCATGCACAAGCGTGGTGTACGACGGCTTCCCATTATCGACGCGGACGGTCGCCTTACCGGAATTATTGCACTCGACGACATTCTCATCGAGCTCAGTCGCGAGCTCCACAATGTAGCCAACGCGGTCGGAGAGGAGATCTCACACGAACGTTCCATCACGGGCGACGTGAGCGGGCGTCGGAGTTTCATATGACACGATGAGGTGAACCCCGGGCATCCGCGTGGTCGTCGAGAACGAAGTGGATTTCCAGTTCATCGGGAATACAACCCGGACCGTCGATCCGCTCGAGAAGCCTGGCTTCCGCACACCGCTGGTTCGGACCATCTCGGAGTCTGGAGACCATTGGGGTTCCGCGGAAATTCCGTGCTCCGAGGGGATCCTCAGGCAGCTGAGCCTTCCGCGAAGCCGGTGGGAAACCGCCCAGAGAGCATGTAGCCGACTGCTTCGACAAGAGGTCTACCGATGCCCTCCTTGGTTCGAGCCCAGGAGGCCCCACCAGGTGGATGCGGGGGTGGATTCGGAAGCTGCCTCAGTGGCGCTGATGGTAGCGGTTCGAGGGCAATAGCATCGCGACCTGGGCGTGCAGCTCGGACGGGGTGTGGTAGTGCCCACTATCGTTGTTCCAGCTCGAGAGCGAACCGTTCTCGAACACTATCTCGCCGGCGAAGTAGACGTTCGCTCCGCGCGAGATCGCAGTGTGGCCCCCGTCGGCGCGCGTACCAATTCGTACTTCCCACGGAGCGGAGGCCAGAATGGTGAAGACAAACGAGCCGTTTGCGACGGTCTTCTGACCGCCCCCTGACGGGGCGAGCATGTAGCGGTTCTGCTCCCTCGACAGCAGTGAATAGTCCCTGCGGGGCCGGATATCGCCCAGGTTGTGGATCAGGCGCATGTTCTCACGCGCAGGCCCAGATGGAGCAATGTCGAGCAGGTCCTGCACCATCCTTCGCGTCGCGGCAACCTGAGCTGGCTGGCTCGCAACCGGGCTGGCGATGATCAGCCCGATGCGGTTCACGAGGGTGCGCATCTGCTGCCGCTGAATGTCCGTTACCGCGCGTCCATCGGCTTCGCGATCGTAGTACGCGATTGTGTCGTCAACTGCCCTTAGAAAGGGGTCCTGACCGTTGTACTTGAAGACCATCCCAGACATTCCTTCATGGAAAACACGGACAGACGCGCCACAATATCTAGCAGACCGAAGATCCCTTGTAATCGAGTGACCGACACTACGAGGTGACAGCCCCACTCACCGCGCACGTCACATTTCCCCGGACGCACGTGAAGTGTGAAGGCGCTCTCGAAGCCAGGCTTCCGGCTGCCCGTGCTGAGCGCGCCTCTGGGCGTGGGCCGCACCTTCGGATTCTCTCGCCACTTTGCGGTCGAGGGGGAACCGAGATCGGATGTCCGCAAGGACGGCAGAGAATGAGATACCCTGTCCGGCGTAGGCTCTTCTGATGCACCTCACCGGAGATCCACGATGCAGAACTCACTCGACATCGTCACTTTCAACGTCTGCTTCGGCCAGTACTACATGGATCAGCGCCATATGGGTCTGCTGACCCTGCTGAGCCAGCTGAAGCCCGACGTGATCGGCCTTCAGGAAGTGACTTCGGAGCTCGTCGAGAAGATCGAGGATGCGAAGTGGCTTCGGGAGTACGAGCGATCGGATTCCCAGGTCCATCCGCACGGGCTGATGTGTCTGTCGAGGGTTCCTGTGAAGCGTTTCGTGCTCCACGAGCTGCCGTCTATGTTCGGGCGCGCCCTCCTGGTTGCGGAACTCGAGGAGCTTGCGGTGGGCATCGTACATCTCGAGTCCACCCGGGGATTCGGCGAGCGCAGGCGAGAGCAGCTCGATTGCATCTTTCCGCGGCTCGCCGCCTATCCAGATGCTGTGCTGATGGGAGACTTCAACTTCTGCGCCACATGGAACGAGAATCGAGCGCTGGACCCGGCATACGTCGATCTCTGGGCGCGGCTCCGACCGGACGAAGTGGGCTGGACCGAAGATACCGATGTGAATCTCATGCGGAAGGAGATGACCCGGAAGCACAAGCAGGTTCGCTTCGATCGCATCCTCCTCCGGTCGAGTCGCTTCGCAGCCACGAGCGTGGATCTGCTGGGCACGGCGCCGATTTCAGTAGACGATCCGGTCCTCTTTCCGTCGGATCACTTCGGCCTGCATGCGGGACTGAGTCGCGCCCCAGCGTGAAGCGGGACAGCTCGGAATCCCGCTCGATAGAGAGCGGGCCGGTTCACGGCCTGCTCGAGACGGCAGCGCTACGTGGAACCGGCGCGCTCCTGCCGGAGCTCCGCCACCTTGGAATGCGCTCCCCAGGCGCGGTAGCAACGGATCGCCTCCTCGAGTGAGGACAGCGCATTCGTATGGCGCCTGATCGAACGGAGCAGATCGGCATGTCGTTCGTGGGCGATGCCTGCGTGGTGGCGGTGACCGATCTGTTCCGCGCGTGCCGCGGCGGCGCGGTAGAGCTTCTCGGCGCGGCGGGCATTTCCGCGGATCCGGGCGTCTTCGGCGCGCAGGAGCTGGTCCATGTGCTGGAAGTCGGGGCCGGACTTCGCCCAGCGACGCAGCCAGCGGAGGGCGGTGTGGAGGCTTCGCAGCAGCGCTCGCCTCTGCCTTGCCGGAGCTCGAGGGATCAGAACCGCGGCCGCCAGGCCGCGCAGGAACATGTGGTCTACCAGATGCAGGGCCGGAGCCCTGCGGAAGAGATCGGCGTAGATGCGCTCCGACTCCTCGAACACCGCGGCGAAGCGCCCGTGCACTGCAAACACCAGCATCCGCGTCACGCAGGCCATGGGCCCGAGCGGTCGGGGCGCTCCCGTGGGAGAGCACAGAGCCACCGGTGCTTCGATCGAATCGATCCCCATGTCCCCTCCCAGCAGCACCCGGTATGCGTGGTGCGCCAGGTCGATGTCCATGTACGGTCCACCCGGGTTTCGTTCCTCGCGGAGAAGCTCGCGCATGTCCCGCTCCACCGGCTCGACCCAGTCTCCCACCAGTATCCGCGTGATGACGCTGCAGAGCCTGGCGAACTGGGCAAACTGCAGGTCGCCCAGCTCGAGAAAGGACTCGGACGCCCGATCGAGCGGAGGAATCGTCTGGCGCCGCGGCGCGATCCAGCAGAGGATCAGGGCCTGCAGCAAGAACTCCGCGCGCGCGCGCGAGCTCGGGTCCGGATCGATCTCGAGCTGCGCCTCGACCCGAGCAGCCGCGCGATGGCAAGCCCGGCCCGAGGGGAAGAAGAACGTCTTGTTGCCGCCATATCCCGCGACGAGCTCGGAGGTCGGCGTGTTGCAGACGGCGACCGAGCACGCGAGCAGCACCAGCTGAGCATCGACCAGATTCATCGTCCCACCCGCAGCTCGAACCAGCATCGAGGCGAGCGGTGCACGCCGCTTCGCGCTCTCGGGCAGCAGGGAGAGCGGATTCCCGTAGCCACGCAGTGCGCACTCTGCCATCAGCACGGCGATCGAGACGTGCATCCGCGAGGGTCGGAAGGGCCAGCGAATCCCGAGTCGCGAGAGCGCAAGCAGGGTGTAGCGCACGGTGTCTTCCGGGGCGCGGGTCAGGCAGTACACGCGGATGCGTTTCTCGGCCAGGCGAGCCTGCTCGACTTCGCTCAGTGAGCGCCGGTCGAGCGCTTCGATCCAGTCGAGCGCGGCCTCCATGTCGCGGCCCTGATAGCTGGCCTCGATCAGGAGCAGATGCAGCTCGAACGCCGACTCGGGATCGGCACTCCAGTCCACTTCGGTGAACTGATCGCGCGCCGCCTGGATGCAGGAGAGCGCGGTCTCCACGGCTCCGAGCTGAAGCGCCTGGCGGGTCGCAGCGACGAACAAGTCCAGCGCTCGTGCTCGGAACTCCGGCCCGATGTGGCGTCGCCCGTGCGAGAGATGCTCGGCGATCTCCAGCACCCGATCGCTCGGAGCATCACTTCCTGGAATCTCCGAGAGCAGCACTGCCATCTCGTAGTGGCGCCGGCTCCGCTCATCGGGCTCGAGCAGATCCTGGATCGCCTGACGCAGACGGTCGTGCGCAAACCGAAAGCCCTGACGACATGGAACGACGAAGCCGCTGTCGGCCGCCTGGAACAAGGCGTCTTCGAGAACGTCACGAGGTCGATCGACCACCGTGGCGAGCAAGGCCGCGTCGAAGGCGTTGCCCAGACAGCTGGCAACGCTGAGGACGTCGCGCGTATGCTGCGGGAGCTGACTGATGCGTCCCACGACCAGCTCCACCGCATCGTCGGGGATCTCGGCCATCGAGATCTTTGCGGCATCCCAGGTCCAGCCCACTCCTCCTCCCGTCAGAGGCGAGTAGCCGAGCAGCCCGCACTCGTGGAGCTGACCGATGAACTGCTGAATGAACAGCGGATGGTTGCCGACCTTGGCGCGGATCTGACGCGAGAGCTCGGCGACATCCTCACGGCTTCGTTCGAGGCACGCCGCCACCATCTCGGCGGCAGCTTCATCCGAGAGCGGGCAGAGCCCGATGTCGGTCAGGGGCGGTTCGCGTGACTCGACATGTCCGATCCATGCGTGCAGTGCATGCGTCGCGGCGACCTCCGCATCGCGATAGGTTCCCACCACGAGCAAGGCCTCGATCGGAGGCTCCTCGAGAATCGCGTCGAGGAGGTTCAGGCTGCCCGAATCGGCCCACTGCAGGTCGTCCAGCACGATCACGAAGGGGTGTTCCGGGCGTGCGCAAGCGCAGACCAGGCGCCGCACCGCGAGCGCGGTCCGGGCCTTGCTCGCCTGAGCGTCCAATGCGGGAATGGCGTCGACCTCGCCCAGGATGAACGCGAGGGACGGCGCCAGGTCGAGGATCACGCCGGCGATGCTTCCCAAACCCGTCCGAATGCGTTCTGCGAACAGGTTCACACGCTCATCGCTCTCGGCAAGGAGCTGATGCGCAAGGTCCTCGAACGCAGCCGAGATCCCGGCGTACGGTCGTTCGAGACCGAGGGACTCGTACTTGCCGCGGGCGAGGTAACCCCCGCTCGCCGCGACCGGCTCTCGCAGCTCCGCCACCATCGACGACTTCCCGATCCCTGCCGCTCCATGAATCAAGACCAGCTCGGAGGCTCCTTCGCGCACACGGGCGAACGCACTCCGGAGCCGCTCGGCTTCGTGCTCGCGCCCGTGGAGGGCGGACCCGAAGATCGGCCGGCTGGGGATGTCGCAGCTCCCGAGTCTCTCGAGCCCGGAGATCTCTCCATGCTCGAGGAGCTGATCGCGACACCACCGAAGATCCTGGTGGAGGGCCTCCGCCCTCTGATACCGATCGCTCGGCTCCTTGGCCAGAAGCTTCGCGACAATGCGCGAGATCGTGTCCGGCAGATCCGGACGGAGCTCGATCGGCGCAGGCGGAACTCGCGCCATCAGCGAGTGCACGAGCTCGAGCATGTCTCTGCACACGAACGGGGCGCGTCCGGTGAGCATCAGGTAGAACGTGGCGCCGAGCGAGTAGAGATCGCTCCGAAAGTCGATGCCCCGGTCCATGCGCCCGGTCTGTTCCGGCGGCGCAAACTGCAGCGATCCTCCGGACTGGCGGGTTCCGCTCCGAATGTCGTCCGGGGTCATGGCGCTGCCGAACGGCACGGCCAGGCCGAAGTCGATCAACTGGATTCGCCGTGTCCTCGGATCAATCAGGATGTTGCTCGGCTTGATGTCCCGGTGGAGCACGCGCGCGGAGTGCACGATCCCGAGCGCCTCGGTGATCTGGAGCGCAAGCTCACAGAACTCCAGCGGAGCCAGCTCTCGATCGGCGGAGAACTGCTCGATCGGGATACCCGCAAACCAGTCGAGCACGAGTACCGGCTGATCCTGACCGTGCTCGATGCAGAGGGCGCAGGACAGTACGGGAGCGTCGAACCTGCGGAGCACTTCGAACTCGCGCTGGACCCGGGGTACGCCGAGCGTCGCGACATCGGCGGTGTAGCGCTTGAGCACGACTCTCTGCTGGTCCTGGTCACGCACTGCACAGTGGAGCTGTGCGGATCGACTGGAGTACAGAAGCTTTTCGATCGTGTATCCACTGAGTTCGAATGCCTCGATCTCAGAGCGCCAGGCGACGAGCGTCTGGCTCGGGGATCGACGCGCACGATTCGACTCCGGAGGTTGCATCATCGCCCGCTACGCACGCGTTGCTCGAGCTGGTGCACCTTGGCCATGGCGCCCCACGCGCCATACGCGTCACGAGCCTGATCGAAGCACGTGTGGGCCGCCGTCAGCTGGTTGTGGCGCGCAAGCAGCTCTCCATGACGCTCGTGCGCCAGCGCCACGTGATGCACGAACTCCTGGTGCGCGGCCAGCCTGGCTGCTCGCGTATACAGACTTCCGGCCTGATCCAGGCGGCCACGTAGACCGTGGAGCTCGGCTTCCAGCATACAGATCATGTGCGGAAAGTCCGGGCCGCTGCTCACCCAGCGGTTCAGCAGCTTCGAGCTGCGTCGCAGCTGCTGCGCCGAACGCCAGAGCGCACTCGCCGATCCAGACCACGCGCGCTCGGCGAGCGCGATCCCACGATACAGCAGCAGGTGCACCATGCAGATGTGAGGCTGCGATCGAAACACGCGATCGAAGACGGAGTCGGCGTGCAAGGTGGCGCTCGAGAAGCGCCCGTATACGCAGAGCACCAACACGGACAGCGTACGGATGTAGAGCTCGCCGACCCCCACTCCAGCCTTCAGGGCCTCTTCGCACTCCGAGATGCGTTCATCGATGGGCGCCGACTCGAGCGTCTCAGCGCGCAAGAGTGCGAACGTTCGCGTGCAGATCTCGGGATCCTGGTAGCGCACCCCAGAACGTCTCAGTGACTCGCAGAGCTCGGTGAGCCTTTCGTGCGTGCGTTCGATCTCGTCCCCCGCGAGAGCGCGGCTGTACAGATTGAGGAAGCTCGCGTAGTTCGCGTATTCGAAGTCTCCGACTTCGCGCAGCCGTTCGGCGATTCCATCCACGGGCGCCAGGGCATCGCGTCGCCGCATCAGAAAGGGGTGTACGTGCGAGTGGATCACGTGCTCCATGCGCGGACCAAAGGCGGCGTCCGGCGCTCTTTCACCCCATTCCAAGGCCAGCGCCGCGCAGTCTCGAGCCCAGGCGGCATGGCCGATGCGAGGCAGAGACTCCCAGCACGCGAGCGCCGCCATGCTGAACGAAGGAGGCACGACGTAGCCGTCGCGCAGGTAGAGACGCAGCAAGAGCGAGCTGGCGAGCACCGTCACGTAGGCGTCGACCCGGCTCAGGACCCCGCCGCCCGCACTGATCACGAGCATGAGCGGCAACCAGTCCACGCCTCCAGGATCGGCCGGACGAAACAAGGGACCGTTCCGCTTCCGGCGGAGCGCCCGACGAATCCTCCACAATGCGACGACCACCCGAAGCCGGGACGGTCGCTGCGGCCAGTGCAACCCCAGCTTGCGAAGCACTTCGAGAACGTGGTCGGCCGCCTCTTCCGGCGTTCGCGTCAGGACGAAGACCTGGATTCGCTTGACGGCGATCTGCGCGTACTCCATGCGCGTCGGGCGTCTGCACTCGAGCTCCCGCAAGAGCTCCAGCGCGGATGTGAACGCCGAAGCGCGAAGCGCCGCCTCCGAGCCATCCAGGTAGAGGCCAAAGCAGGTCGCGCGATCGTCGATCCAATCCGTTGCGACGAGCAACTCGCGACCGACCGCAAAGAACTCGGCCGCCTGAGCCGGGGCCCCGTTCGAGAGCGCGCGACTTCCCGCGCGCAGATTCAGACGAACGACCTCGATGCGTCGGTCCGGGGGAAGCTGCGCCCGTCCCCGATTCAGCTGCGTGACCGCATCGAAGACGGCCGAATGCTCCGCATCCTCGTCACAGCGCGCCAGCAGCGACAGCCCGAGTGCGAAGTGGAGACGGCTCCGCTCCGCTTCCGGAAGCAGCGACAGGCAAGCTTCACGAATGCGGTCGTGCGCAAACTGGAATCCCTCCCGCCCCGCAGTGAGGAGTCCTTGATCGATCAGCTGGGTGAGCGCCTGCAGGTGCTGCAAGCGGTCTCCTCCAACGATGCTCCAAACCGTATCGAGCTCGAAGCGGTCTCCGATCAGACTCGCCGTGGTCAGAAGGGTACGCGTCGCTTCGGAGAGTGACTGCAGCGTGCGGACCAGAAAGTCCGCGGCGTCCGACGTCACGTCCAGTGCATCCAGAGCTTCGGTATCCCAGCTCCATCCGGATCCGTGCTGGTAGTTCAAGAGCCCCTGATCGCACAGACACGAGAGCAGCTCCCGAACCTCGAGCGGCGTGTTCGACGTCTTGCGCGCGATCAGCTCGGCCAGCGGACGCACCGCCTCGGCTTCCTGATCGAGCATCCTCTCGAGTAGCGCCGTCGTATCGGCCGATGACAGGGGTCCGAGGCGGATCTCGGAAATAGGCACGACCTCCTGGATCCGCGCCAGCGCCTGACGCACCAGATACGGCGCCGCACGACGCTCGCCGCGCAGGGTCCCGACGATGAGGAGATGCCGGGTGTTTCCACTACAGAGGAGTGCTTCGAGCAGGTACACGCTCCCGGCGTCGGCCCACTGAAGATCATCGAGCACCAGGACCACGGGCCGTCCACTCTGCGTGAGCGCGTGCACGAAGCGGTCGAGCGCGAGTGCCAGCCGAGACTTGGCCGCCCCGGCCGATAGCACCGGTACGCTCGGAAAGTCCTCGACGATCACAGCGAGCTCGGGCGCGAGCGGCAGCAAGGCCGCGCCGATGTTCCCGAGCACGTCGCGCAGCCGGCCGCGCCACAGGATGAACCCTTCATGGCTCTCCGCCAGGATCTGATCGGTGATCGACGTGAGCGCGCTCGCGATCCCCGCGTACGGAGACTGCATGCCATCGAGGTCGCACTTGCCGCTGCCCATGAACCCCTGCGCGGAGTGGGTCCGCTCTCGCAGCAGACCGGGAAGCGCGGACTTGCCGACCCCGGATGGCCCCGAGACCAGCAGGAGTTCGGTGCCTCCGCATGCGACCCTCTCGAATGCAGCGACGAGCTCCTGCTGCTCGCGTTCACGTCCGAAGAGTTCGGCGGGAAAGTTCAGGCGATCGGAGTGATCGAACGCACCGAGCTTCATCTGCGCGTCGATCTGGCCGTGGACCTGCCACTGCTCGAGCAATGCTTCCAGGTCGGCCGCGAGGCCATACGCGCTCTGATAGCGCGCCTCGGGGTCCTTCTCGAGCAGGCGCAGGACGAGCTCGGAGACCAGGGGCGGAACGTCTGACCGAATCACGCTCACTGGCTTCGGTCGCGCCGCCAGATGTGCATGGACGACGTCCACGACATCCTCGTCTGCGAACGGAGGTTGCCCCGTCAGGAGCTCGTAGAGACTGGCCCCGAGGGAATAGAGGTCGGTCCGACAATCGATCCCCTTGCCGATGCGGCCTGTCTGTTCCGGCGCCATGGTGCGCCGAGTCCCTTCGAGCCCGCGCGGTTCCTCTGCACGACGCGCCCCACCGAGTTCGGCCGAGATGCCGAAGTCGATCAGGCACGTCTCCAGTGGATCCTCGCGGATCAGCACGTTTCGGAGCTTGACGTCCTTGTGCACGATGTTCATCTGGTGAACCCGCGCCAGGCCCTGCGTGATCAACAGTGCGATCTTCAGAAAGGTCTCGACGTCGAGCGGACCTACGCGCTCGAGATAGTCCGACAGGGAGATTCCGTCGAAGGCCTCGAGCACGAGGACGTCTGCGCCATCCGCATCCTCGAGCGCCACCGGCCTTCCGATGCCAGGTCCCGCGACGCGCTGCAGAATAGAGAACTCGTGTGCGGCTCGGCTCTGCGCGCGAGGCTCGCCATGCTCACGGTAGGTCTTGAAGACCACCGCCAGTCCATCGGAGCGTCGCGTCCCCTCGAGCACGCAGCCGTGAGAACTCTCCGCCAGCTTGTTCAGGATGCTATAGCCCGGAATTTGAAGCATGCGCCCGCCCCTGGCTACATCGGTGCCGGCGGGATCCGGACTGAGACAGGACTCGGATCTACTGGCGCATGCCGGGTGCTTCGTGACCGCTGGCGAGCACGTAGCCGTGGTATCCAGCGCCGTAGCTCTTGGGCTTGCCGGCGTCCAGCTCCAGCACGTGATCCGTCAACGCGGTCAAGAAGCGACGATCGTGCGACACCAGCACCAGCGTGCCGTCGTACCGGTCGAGCGCCCGGATCAGCATCTCCTTGGTGCGCAGATCCAGATGGTTGGTCGGCTCGTCCAGCACCAACAGGTTGGGCGGATCGAAGAGGATGCAGGCCATGACGAGCCGCGCGCGCTCGCCCCCCGAGAGCAGGCGGCAGTACTTCTCGACTTCGTCACCAGAGAATCCAAAGCAGCCCGCCAAGGTGCGCAGGGCCCCCACGTTCGCAGTTGGAAACCGGGACTCCAGCGTCTGGTAAACCGTCTGCTCCGGTGCGAGCAACTCCATCGCATGCTGTGCGAAGTAGCCCAGCTTGACCGAGGGACCGAGGACGGCAGCTCCGCTGTCGGCTCGAGCTTCCCCGGCGATCAGCTTGAGCAAGGTCGTCTTGCCTGCGCCGTTGGCGCCGAGGACGCACCAGCGTTCACCGCGGCGAATACACAGATCCAGATCGTCGAAGACGATGCGACTGCCGTAGCTCTTGTGCAGCGCTTCGATGCGCACCACATCCTCGCCGGAGCGCGGCGCCGGCCGGATCTCGAAGTCCACGGTCTGGATGCGCTTCGGCGGTTCGACGCGTTCGATCTTCTCCAGCTTCTTGACCCTCGACTGGACCTGCGCCGCGTGGCTCGCGCGCGCCTTGAAGCGCGCGATGAAGGCCTGCTCCTTGGCGAGCATGGCCTGCTGTCGGGCGAACTGTGCCTCCTGCTGGCGCTCGGCGAGGGCCCGCTGCTCCTCGTAGAAGTCGTAGTTGCCACTGTAGGTCTGCAGCTCGCCGGCATCGATCTCGACGATCTTGGTGACGCATCGATTCAGGAATTCGCGGTCGTGCGAGGTGAGCACCAGGGCGCCGCCGAATGCAGCGAGCCAGGATTCGAGCCACAGGATCGACTCGAGGTCGAGATGATTGGTCGGCTCGTCGAGCAACAGCGCGTCGGGCGCCATCACGAGAATGCGCGCGAGACCGACGCGCATCTTCCACCCACCGGACAGCGCATCGACGGGTCCGTCCATCGTCTGCGCATCGAATCCAAGTCCCGCGAGCACCTCGCGCGCCCGGGCCTCGACCGTATATCCGCCGAGCTTCTCGAAGCGGGCCTGGACCTCGCCGTAGCGCTCGACGAGGGCATCCATCTGCTCGGCCTGGTCGGGATCGGCAAAGGCTCGCTCGATCTGGTGCAGCTCCTTCGCACAGCTGGAGACGTCGCCGGCCCCGGCCAGCACCGCTTCGACCACGGTGCAGCCCGACATCTCGCCCACATCTTGTGAGAAGTGCCCGATCACCACGCCGCGATCGATCGCGATCTGGCCGTCGTCGAGCGACTCCTCCCCGAGAATGAGCCGAAACAGGGTCGACTTGCCCGCTCCGTTCGGGCCCACGAGCCCGATGCTCTCGCCGCGGTTGATCACGGCGGAGGCTTCCAGGAACAGAATTTGGCGTCCGTGGCTCTTCGAAACGCCGGACAAACGAATCATCGATCGCCTTTCGAGGGTCTGCATCTGGACGCACGCGGCCCTCGGGAGGACCGGTACTCGAGGGATACACGCGCAGCTCGTCAGCAGCGGCTCCCAAGCGCCCACGCGTGAGCCGTGGGTCGCCAGCGGCGGGCCGGGCGATGATGGAGGCCGATGGGATCCGCGTCAATCGCGGGCCCCGGTTCCGCCCGACTCACGTGGGCATGAGGACGCCGTATGAGACGCGTCGCGCACCCGCCCCGGGGCGCATCGACAGTCCGGGCACACGGGCAAACGCCCACCCCTCACGGCGACGAGTCGCAGCGACGATAGGCCACGGGCAGGCCGGTCCCCACCTTGTACTCCAGCCCCTGGGTGGTGACGACGAGCTCCCAGACCAGGTCTCCATCGCCAGCGGTCACTCGCGGCCCCGCGATCGAGCGGACCGGGAGCTCCTTCGAGACCACGCCCGCATCGCCGGCGGCCGGAATCGCCAGCACCAGCCGATCGGGCTCGAGCTGCACGTCCAGGTAGTCCCGCGCGCAGTCGGCCGAGTCACCGGAGCGCCCCCAGCGACCGTTCACCAGCTTCTCCGCTTCGATGGACAGGCTCTCGATCGCGGGCGATTCGATCAGAGCAGATCGGATCGGATCAGACTCGATCAGAGCAGCTTCGACCGGACTCTCGGCACCCGAAAGCTCGGAATCGCGAGGCTCGGTATCCGGGGACGCAGGGATCTCGGGTGGCGCCAGCAGCTTGGCGTAGACGTAGCCGCGCTCCCCCCCATATGCGACCTCGTACCACTGCTTCCCGATGACCTTTCCGACGACGCGAAGGTTCTGCTGCGCACCGATCGCGCCGATCCTTCGAGAGCTCTTGACCGGCCGCGTGCGTATGATCGCACCCTGGAGCACGACGTAGTCCTGATCGATGGGTTCGACCTCCGGAATCGCAGTTGGGCTCTGGGTCCCAGTCTCCACTGGCTGGGCCGAGGCCGTCTCGATCTCCGGCTTGCCGCCTGACTCTCGAGTCCTGGGAACCGCCGGCCGAGAAGACGCCGCTCGCTTCTCGAACAGCCGAACGACATCGCCGTGTCCGTATTGCTCGGCCTTGGTCCTCGCGTCGGCGCCCGCAGCGTTGCGTCGCGTCGCGTCGGCTCCCACCGCCAGGAGGCGCCGCACCAGCGGTGTATTTCCCATCACCGCGGCCACCATCAGCGGCGTAGACCCGTCGGTGGTCTGCGCATCGACGTCGGCTCCCGCTCGCAGCAACGCATCCGCGATCTCGACATCCCCCGACATCGCCGCGTAGATGAGCGGAGTCCAGCCTCGAGGATCGCGAGCATCGGGATCCGCGTCCGAGAGCAACGCCCTTCGCACCGCCGCGGAGTCCCCGGAGCGGACAGCTTGAATCAGCTGGCGATTCGCGGGTGGCTCCGGCTGGGCGAACGCCACCCCTGGGATCGTGGACATCAGCCCCCAACACCCGAGGATCCACCAAAGCCAGCCGCGCCTCGAGAAAGTTCTCAGCGCTCGGGTGTCCTTCCCACGGACCGCGACACCGTTCTGCGCAGCTTCGAGTCGTTGGATTCTGCTCGTCGTCTCCATGCTCCGATCCCGATGCTGCGGCGCGCGGCCGGGAGCGGAGGGCGCCGAAGCCTGTGCGTACAAGCCACCCGACGCGTTGAAGGTAACCGCCGATCGCACGCGAGCCACCCTTCACAGAGACACCATTCCGCGTCGATTCGCGCTCGTGGCATACATCTCGGGGAGGCCGGGGGGAAAGGCGCTCGCTCGGGATCCGCCGCAGGCGAACCTGGGCGAACGGTCGCCTCTACGCGCGAAGCCCGACCAACCACTTCACCAAGCGCCCCACCCCTTCGGCTAGATAGCCTTCCGGAATAGGTAGCGCCTGCGCGTTCGAGAGCGTCCAGATGGAGGGGGCGAGGTCGTCGGGACGCGGCATCGAGCCTCCCTTGACCAAGAGTGGGACGAGCGGTCGCTTCGCATCGATCGCGGTTTCGATCTCACGCCGAACCCAGTCGCTCGGGTCCCCGGTTCGATCCAGCGTGCCCGGGCCGACGACCAAGGCGAATGCATGGCAGGTCCGAATCCACCGAGACAGCTGGCTCGGGAACGAGCCTGCGACCAGTGAACGAGTGTCGTACACCGCTTGGTAGGAACTCTGCTGCTCGAGCTCGCGCGCGAGCAGCTCCACGAAATCGTCCGACTGAGCTCGCCGATAGCTCAGAAAGACGTGCCGCCCGATCTCGTTCGGCACGGGTGCGTCGCCGAGTCCACGAACGACACGCGAACGAAACCTCGAGTCGGTCGTCAGGCGCTCGAGGATCACTGCTCGGATCTGATCCCGGCAAGCATGCGGGTTGCGCTCCACGCGCGCCCACTCGTGTCGATGCATGGTGTCGCGAACGAGTCGGATCACATCGTCGACGAGCGATGAAGGACAAGCTTCCATATTCGTGCCCAGCATGCGCTCAATGACGGCATCGGCCAATCGGTCGCTTTCCGGACTGCTGCGGTTCCGCATCAGCCGTAGATGGCCAGCCCTACGAGCAGGGCGGTCAGGATCGAGAGCGCGGCCAACGACAGCTGGACGGGTCTCGAGCAGAGCACGAGCGCGCGACGCAGAGTCTTCGCCAGTTCCTGTTGCTCGTTCTTCTGGTACTTCGCCAGAAGTTTCTCACGTTCGGTAGCCGATAGCCGAAGGAGCGCGCTCAAGTTTCCGCGTACGGCCTGGGACGAGACTCCTGCTCCCAAGCGAACGACGGCCGCCATCCAACGCTGATAGCGCGTGAGTCGGACCGCGTGGAGAGACGGAGCGTCCTGTGCATGCAAACGCTGCTCCTCGGACGCACGCTCCGCCAGCTCGCGTTCCTCGCGCAGTCGAGCTCGACGGTGCTCCTCGCTGTTCTCCAGAGTGCGACGAATCTCAGCCAAGGTATCCGCGGCGAACTCGGAGAGCGCTTCCGTGGAGTTGGCCCATACCAGGAGGGTCTTGTGGATGGCCGTCGGTGGCGCTTCCTCGTCGTACCAGATCGGGCATCGATACCCCCTGACGACGATCCAAGCGTCGCCCCCGCTCTGCTTGCTCCGCTGCGCACAATGCAGGCGCACGAGCACCTGCATGAGGTCGTCGCGTTCCGTCGACTTGAACGAAGCAGCCAGGTCGTGCAAGGAATCCACGATCTCATCGAAGTGGTCACGAGCCAAGAACAGTACGGCTCGCATCGCTTCTCGCCGCACGTACGGATGAAGCTCCCGGTGAAGGACCCGCGAGAGCAGTCCACACGATTCCTCTGGAGACAAGCCGGCCAACGACTTGCTCCGGCGCGCATGCCGGACCGAGCCGATCGCCAGGCAGGCCATTGCCAGTCGCTTCTCGCGCTCACCGACCTCGGCCTCGTCCACGCGTCGGGGCATCTCGTCGAGTCCGAGCCGCACCCACTGCCGTAGCGTCTCCGAGACCTGTACGGGAGAGTCTCGGTGAGCGAGTCCCAGACCGAAGGCCAAGCCTCGCAGAAACTCGGTGAGGCTCGGGAGATGGTCCGCGCGCGCCCTCTGGATCCACTCGGGTAGGTACGCGATGAGCTGCCCGAAGTGATAGGGCAGGATGAGGGGAAACGTACTGTCGGAGAGACATCGGATCACGGATCCCTGATCCGATGCGCAGTAGGCTCCGAGCAAGTCGATCAGCCGAGGGTGCATCCGACTGGGGGGATCGAACAGGGCGCCATACCCTAGCGCGAGCACCACGGCCGATCCGATCACGTCTTCCTCTCTGCCTGACTCTCGTTCCACGATCAGATGCCGGATGAAGGCGCGGTGCATCGACTCGGTGCGCCAGAGCTCGAGCGTCTCGAAGTACAACGAGTCTCTCCCCCGACCTCGCCATAGAGCCGTCGCCTGCGCAGCCACTTGGCGTGCTTCGGGGTGAGCATCCGCTACGAGGGTCAGCAGCGGTTGCTGCACAGCCCGCTGCGAGAGCGTTCCGACCTCGCTCAGCACGGTCGCGACCGTACCTCGAAGCTGTGCTCGAAGCTCGGAGGAGCCGAAGAGCTCGAGGCTCCGTGCACGACGCGCACAGGATTCGTGCGCCAGGTCTACCAGTCCCGCGACTGCAGCCAGAATCTGCCGCCTATGCGTAGGCCAGGCAGCGCGAAGCATGCTCGAACGCATGTCGGGGACGCGTGCTGCAATCACGCCCACTTCGTCCTCTCGATCCTCGACGTAGAGGTAGTCCCGTAGGTTCGCGAGGTCACCGTAGTCGACGAACCGGGTCGAGGCATCGCGATGCTGCCAAGGTCCGGCCATCAGCCGCTCGAGCGCGGCAAACCCCTGATCCTCGTCCCGTTGATCGAAGAGGGACAAGCCGAGTGCCACGAGCTGCTCCCTCGGAGTCAGCCACTGCGAGAACCAGCGCGCCACGCCGCGAGAAGGCTCGGAAGCCAGAGCGATCAGTTCCGCCACATCGATGTCCGGTGAGGCAGACGTGAGGCGAGTGACCCACTCGCGAGCGAACCGCTCGACGGACTCGGGCGTTTCAAGGCGCTCTGCGGTCTCGCGTAGGTCGATGGCCGGCGCCTCGGCGAGCGTCTCCCCATCGTCGAGTGCTTGCCGGCGGAGTCGCTCGATCCTCAGCGCGAGATAGCGCTCGAGTTCGCCCGGCTGGTAGAGATCCTCGGGACAGGGTTCGTACCAGGCTCGCCCCAGCTCGTCGGGAAGCTGCCAGGCTGTGTCCGGACGCTCGGTCGTCAGGATGATCCAGTGCCGCTCCCCAGCAGCACGGTGCAATCCCTCCAGGTTCCGGTTGATGTGATAGGGCTCGAGGTCGGCGAGTACGAAGACGGACGGCACCGCGACCTCGTCGACCGCCAGAACGATGTCCTTGGGATCCGTGGACGGCGTGAGCTCGAACGCGCTCGCTTCGAGCTTGGCTTCGAGATGCTCTTCTCGTGCGCGTTCCGCTTGAAGCTCCGCCCACTCCACACTGCACAGGCGAGCCAGCCGTCGCTTGTCGGCGAAGCGGCCTCCGATCAGGATCAGTCGCTGGTGCTCCAGGAGCGAGAAGAGGGAACTCAGCCTGGGTCGCGGTGTCTCGCTCGGGACGGTTGTGGCGTCCAGGCGGATGCGTCGGAAGTGTGCGCGAGTGAAGCTGTCGTCGGGTTCCTCATCACGAGCCCCTGTCTCGGGGAGCACCCCTTCGTCCTGCAAGGGTCCGACCTCCGCGCGTTCGGATTCCCCAGCCTCTGCCGATCCGGCATCTGCAGATCGTGCGCGGCTTCGACCCTCGGACGGTCCATCCGACATCCTCTTCCTCCCCTGGTTCGCCAACCTACACTTCCGCTTCGCAGCACATCCATGCCACATCGTATTGTGAAGTCGGCGGGCGCGTTCGCGGGCGCGAAGCTTCTGAAAGAAGCGTGATCAGATCGCGGCAATCGCACGCTCGAAGGGAGAAGCTGGATCATCTGCCCGCGATCGATGGCATTCAGCTACACTTTGCCGACGTCCGAGTTCCGATCCCGCACGCGCGCGGCCCCGCCATCCGTCGCGTGGGCCAATCCAGCCTCCGGTTGAACTTCCTGCCCGGTTGGACCATCGTCTAGCAGTCTCGGCACCGTTCGACGTGCGCTGGCTGCCCCTCGTGCTGCCCCTCGGAGGCCTCCCAGCGGAGATGCCGCCGACCGCAGGGGAAACTGGAGAAGTTGGAGAAAGATGACCGCCGAAGCTCCCCACGTGCGTCCCCATGACGGCAAGCTCCTCATCCTGACCCCGGGCATGGGCGCGGTGGCGACGACCTTCATCGCCGGGGTCGAGGCGATCCGTCGGGGTACGGCCAAGCCGATCGGCTCGCTCACGCAGATGCAGACGATCCGCATCGGGAAGCGGTCGTCGAACCGCACGCCGCTCGTCAAAGATCTGGTCGGGCTCGCGCCGCTCGGCGACCTGGTCTTCGGTGGCTGGGACATCTTCGACGACAACGTTTACGAGGCCGCGGTGCGGGCGCGCGTGCTCAACGATCGCGATCTCGCGCCTCACCGGAAGTTCCTCGAGTCGATTCGCCCCATGCCGGCGGCCTTCGATCGCAACTACGTGAAGCGCCTCGACGGTCCGAACCGCAAGCTGGCTCCGAACAAGCTCGACCTGGCGGAGTCCCTGCGGGAAGACATTCGCAACTCGATCGCGGCCACCGGTGCCGCGCGGGCCACCATGGTCTGGTGCGGCTCGACGGAGATCCACCTGCATCCATCGGACTGCCACCGCGACCCGAGGGCCTTCGTCACCGGGATGAAGGAGAACGATCCCGCGATCTCACCCTCGCAGCTCTATGCCTATGCGGCAATCATGGAGGGCGTACCGTACGCCAACGGAGCTCCCAACCTTTCGGCGGACATCCCAGCCCTGGAACAGCTTGCGGACGAACGGGGCGTGCCGATCGCGGGCAAGGACTTCAAGACCGGTCAGACGATGATGAAGACCGTGCTCGCCCCTGCCTTCAAGGCCCGGATGCTGGGTGTCGCGGGGTGGTTCTCCACGAACATTCTCGGCAACCGGGACGGTGAGGTGCTCGACGACCCCGACGCATTCCGCGCCAAAGAGGTCACCAAGTCATCGGTGCTCGACACGATCCTGGAACCCAGTTCCTATCCCGACCTCTACAAGGATCTCTATCACAAGGTCCGCATCAACTACTACCCCCCGCGGGGCGACCAGAAAGAGGGCTGGGACAACATCGACATCTTCGGCTGGCTCGACTACCCGATGCAGATCAAGCTCGACTTCCAGTGCCGCGACTCGATCCTCGCCGCACCGATCGTGCTCGATCTCGCGCTCTTCCTCGACCTGGCCGCGCGCGCGGGTCGAGGAGGAATCCAGGAATGGCTCTCGTTCTACTTCAAGAGCCCGCAGATCCAGGTCGGCCACCTGCCCGAACACGACCTCTTCATCCAGCACATCCGCCTCAAGAATACGCTACGTTTCTTCGCGGGCGAGGCACCGGTCACACACCTCTCCGAGGATCTCGAGGACTGACGCGTGCCCCGCGCAGACCCGCCGGCATACGACACCGTAAGGCGAACGTCCCTCACGATGGCCGCCCGAACCTCCTCGGAGTGCCGAGCAACAGACGTGAGAGGGAACGGGACATGGTCTGAACAGGCTCGACGGGTAGAACTTGCAGAGCCATAGGGACAGAGCAGCATGACCTCAGTCCGCATTGCCCTTGCGAACATTCGCGCGGCCGCGACACCGGAGGAATCCATCGCGCTGGCCACGGCCGCCATTCTGGAAGCAGGCCGGCAGGGCGCCCTGGTGGTGTGCTTTCCCGAGTGCTTCATCCCTGGATATCGGTGGCCGGACTCGATCCTACCCGCCCCAGACTCGAGGTTTCTCGCGAGTGCGTGGTCCGATGTCGGCGCCGCCGCCAAGGCTGCGGGGCTCACCGTGATCATGGGCACGGAGCGCGTGACCGACGGCGGTCTGCAGATCGCGGCGTGCGTCTTCAGCCCGGACGGCGAGATCGCAGGCTGGCAAGACAAGGTGCAGCTCGACCCCGACGAGGAGGGCACCTATCCCGCGTACGGAAGCGAGCGTCGAGTGTTCACGGCAGGACCGCTGACCTTCGGCGTGGTCATCTGTCACGAAGGATTCAGGTACCCCGAGACCGTGCGATCAGCGGTTCGACAGGGTGCCCAGATTGTCTTCCACCCGCACGCAACCGTCGCGGAACGCGGGGGCCATCGACCGACGACCTTCGCCGACCCAGCAAACTCGTTTCACGAAAAGGCGATGTTGTGTCGTGCGGCAGAGAACTCCTGCTACTTCGCGTCCGTGAACTACGCGAGCGACGGATCCGGCACGACATCTGCCATCGTACGACCGGATGGCACGCTGCAGGTGTTTCAGCCCTACGGCAGAGAAGGGCTTCTGGTAGACGCGGTAGATCTCGACCTCGCGACCCGACTGCTCGCCTTGCGCTGCCGCACCGCGCCGATGTAGACACATGTCCAGAGGCTCTCGCAGCCTCGGGGCCGCGAGTCACCTGGGGCTGTGAGCGCGGCCTCTACGAGCCCAAGCCTGGGGAGGACGACCCGGAGCAATCCCTCCCTCTCCTCTCCCCATCCGCTCGCGTCTGATCGAATCGACAGCCGCACGTCCTGTCCGCGCTCCTTGCTTGGTCCATCTACGAATCTGTGACGCCTACCCTTTCTGGCAGCCCGACCGTCTGTCAGTATGTCGTAGTCGCTTGATCCAGTGGCTCGCTTTCCTGTTCCATCTCGAGGTCGACCGAATGCCCCTACGCCCCTGCTATCTCACCTTCGACGACGGTCCGCATGCGCGCGGAACAGAAGTCGTGCTTCAGGTTCTGGAGGAGCGTGGTATCCAAGCAACGTTCTATCTCACAGCCAAGAACCTCTCGAGCGATCCCGAGCTACAGTACACCTTGGTCAAGCGGATGCTCGACCGAGGCCATGCACTCGGCAATCACGGCGAAGATCACGACCCAGAGACCGACTCGCAATATGCCGCCGCGTCGACCGAGGAAGTCCTCTCCGATTTCCAGAAGAACCGGGCCCACTTCCAGAAGCTCTTCGAGCGGCATGGCGAGGTCTTCCCGGGCTTTTCGTCGGCCCGGTTGCCTGGGAGCGGCTCGGCAAAGCCTCCGTTCGTGGAGATGATCACGCAGAAGCTGCGCCAGCCGCATGTCGCCTGGACCTTCGAGTTCGCACCGAACGATCATCCCGGCCTCGCCCACATCGATCGCAGGAACTGGCAGAAGATCCAAGGACTGCGCGCAACGCAGGACGAGCTTCCAGCGATGCACAGCATCATCCTGGGACACGATGCTCACTGGGGGGGGCGTGCAGATCTCCTGCGAATGTTCATCGACCATCTGCGGAAGACGATGATGTTCCAGACACTGGGTACACCGCCGAGTAGAAACCTGCGAGCGATCAAGCGGCCACCGCAGGAGGCGCCTCCGAGATCCGACCGGGAGCCCGCCGCCCAAAGCCCTCGAGCCCGGTGAACTCGATGCGATTCGGACGAGCAGCACTCGGGCCAGCAGCACTCGCGATCGGATGCGCGATGGGTTGGATGCTCGGTTGCCTTCCGCAGCCGCGTCCTACCCCAAGTTCGGGTAGCGAGACCGCGGGAGCGGATGAATCCTCGAACTCGGATGCAGCTCCACCCCGAATCGAGTGGCTCGACGGGGGTCGTGGACTCGTTCTCGACAATCGATGGTGGTACCGCCCCGACGAGCAGACGTTCCGCGCGATCCCTCGCCCCGACGAGGCCCCGAGGTACTGGTGGAGGTCATCGATCGCAGCCGCCTCGGAGAGCGTACTCTGGTTCGACGGAGCGCAGGCGTTGGAGATCCGTTCGCTCTCCGACTCCAGTGCGCTGCGCACGACGATTCCCCTATGGATCACACCCGACGAGATGGACCCGGACGACCCATCCGCCCAGGAGCGAGCTCCGCGCAACATCCCCTTCTGGGGCCCCGATGGGAACGTCTTCGTTCAGCAGTACTTTCTCTTCGCCTCCGACAGGGTGGCCTGCGGAAGCTTCGAGACCGCCGCGCAGAGATGGACCCTCGTCGCCGAGAAGCCCTGTATCGAAGCCAGCTTTTCGGCTCTGACCGCCGTAGAAGAGATCGCAGCTGGGCTCTTCGAAGTCACGTCCTCGGCCGAGGGAGGCGGGGCACTGGACCTGGTGTCGCTGAAGAGCGACGACGATCTGGCTGACACGACACGAACACTGTTTTCGGTCAACGGAGTCGAGCCGGCACCTCTCCAGCTCGCACTCCGTGCGGACGAACCGCGGATCGTGGTCTGGTGCCCGCTCGCAGAAGAGACATTCGACTCACTTCGGTGTCTCGAGGATTCGGATGCGAGGCGCGATGAGTGGGCGGTCTACACGGTCTCCGAGAGCGGCGACATGCTGGTACCCGTCGCCAGGGGACTGCCACGAGAGCTCCGGCTCGACCCTTCCGGAACGCGCCTGGCTTGGAAGCGAGACGGCCAGGTCTGCATCCGCGAGCTCGCCGCAGGCGATCCCGAGTGCGCAACGATCCCAAAGTCGGCCCCCCCCCTGCCCTAGCGTGGTACGACACTCGATCGGGTCACGTGCAGGCTCGACCTCCAAGACAGCGAACACGGGACGGATGCCGCTGACGGGCTTGCGTTGACTCAGAACAGCCCACCTGGCTCGGCGATCTGCGCTAGCGGCACTGCCTCGACCTGATCCGCAAGTGGATACCGACGATGGCCCGGGTAGACGATGGCAATGTGCTCGAGCCCCAGATCCTCGAGAGCGATGCGGATGGATCGTGTCATGCGAGGGGCATCGACACGCTTGCACTCCACCCCCAGGAGTCGATCGCCACGTCGCAGCAGCAGATCGATCTCGGCGCCTTGGTGCGTCGCCCAGAAGAAGGTCTCATCGTGCGGCTCGGAGCACAGGATCTGCTCGATCACGAAGCCTTCCCAGGACGCACCGCTCTTCGGATGATTCAGTAGCTCCTTCTCGGTCGAGACCCCAAGGAGCGCGTGGAGCAGGCCGGAATCACGAACGTACACCTTGGGAGCCCGCACCTGCCGCTTCTTCAGATTGGCGTACCACGGTTGGAGCTGGCGCACCATCAAGGCGTCGGTCAAGAGATCGAGATAGCGCCGCGTCGTCGCATCGCTGACCCCGAGCGTACGCGCAGGTTCCGCGGCATTCCAGATCTGTCCATGCAAGTGAGCCAGCAGACGAAGGAACCGCTGCAAGGCGATCGCAGGCACACGCACTCCCCACTGCGGTAGGTGTCGCTCGAGCAAGGTCTGAACGAAGTTCTCGCGCCAGCGAAGACCGTCTGCCTCCTGCTTCGCCAGATAGGAACGCGGGAAACCACCTCGGAGCCACAATCGGCGCTCGCACTCTCGGCCCTCGGACTCGGCCCCAACCTCGGACAACGAGAGTCCTCCAATTTGGATCCGCTCCATCCGACCCGCGAGGCTTTCCGATGTCTGTCTCAGCAGGTTGCCCGAAGCGCTCCCGAGAACGAGAAAACGTGTCGCCTTGTCGAGGCGATCGACGAGGACTCGCAGAATCGGAAACAGCTCTGGGCGAAGCTGCACCTCGTCGATGACCACGAGCCCCTCGAGAGGCGCGAGCGCGGTCATGGGTTGTTCGAGTCGAGCGAGGCTGGCTGGATCCTCCAGATCGAAGTAGCCAAGTGCGTCGTAGGGAAGCAGCTGACGCGCAAGCGTGGTCTTGCCTGTCTGGCGCGCGCCGACGAGCACGACCACCGGGCTGCGTCGGAGCGCCGCCTGCAGCTCACCCAGGATCTCTGCCCTCTCGATCACAGGAGAGCAGTTTAGCATGAAAATCCGATATCAAATGTCAGATTTTCATGGTATTCGCGCCTCGAGCGGGCCGGAGGCTGACTTGGGGTCGCTGGCCGATGCGCGCATCCAGAGCCCATCAGCCCGTTCCGGACGTCGCTCCCGTCGTCGGAAACCGGCCTTTGGGCGCAGTCTTCTGTGGACCTGCCGCTACACCGCGCGGCAGGTCCACCCATTCATGTCTGGAGTTCGCGAGTTGGACTCGCGAGGGCAAAATGCACCGCGATCGCGTTCAGAGGTTGCGCGGATCGCCACGGCGAGACTCTCGAGCGGATAGAGAGGCCGAAGCGAGTTTTCCTATACTCGAACCATGCACGACCTCTCGCTACAGGATTTCATTCAACGGATCCCCAAGGCCGAGCTTCATCTGCACGTGGAAGGTACGCTCGAACCCGAGCGACTCTTCCAGCTGGCCTCTCAGCATGGGGTTCAGCTGCCCTTCGACGACCTGTCGGCACTCCGCGCCGCGTACGACTTTCGCGACCTGCAGTCCTTCCTGGATCTCTACTACGCCGGCGCAGCCGTCCTGCAGACGGAGGCAGACTTTCACGACCTGACCTGGGCCTACCTGAAGCGAGCGGCCGACGATGGGGTGCGACACACGGAGATCTTCTTCGATCCACAGACGCACACGCAGCGCGGAATCGCGTTGACGTGCGTTCTGGACGGGATCGGATCCGCACTGAATCGCGCCTCGGAACTCGGACTCTCCTGCGGCCTGATTCTCTGCTTTCTGCGACATCTCTCCGAGCGTGAGGCGCTGGCCACGCTCGAAGCAGCGCTGCCCTACAAGAGCCAGCTCCTGGGCGTGGGATTGGACTCGTCGGAGCAGGGACATCCTCCCTCGAAGTTCGAGCAGGTCTTCTCGTTGGCACGGCGCGAAGGGCTGCGCGTGGTGGCCCACGCCGGAGAGGAAGGCCCGCCGGAGTACATCTGGCAGGCACTGGATCTCCTCGGAGCCGAACGCATCGATCACGGGGTGCGGGCGATCGAGGACGACGCCCTCATGCGCCGACTCGCGAACGACCAGATCCCACTGACGATGTGCCCGCTCTCGAATCTGCGATTGCGTGTGGTGGACCGACTCTCCGACCATCCCCTGCGTCGCATGCTCGATGCGGGGATCAAGGTGACGATCAACTCCGACGATCCGGCCTACTTCGGAGGCTACATCGCCGAGAACTACCGTGCGATCTCGGACGCGCTCGGTCTCGACCGTGATGCGATCGGACGCATCGCGCGCAACAGCCTCGACGCCGCATTCATCGACGACACACACAAGGCGGAGCTTCTCGCGGAGTTCGATGCATCGGAGTCCCAGGGGCGGGGCCACGCCCCGGAGCGTGCAGCCAACGGGTGCGAAGCCGATCGCAGCGCCCCACAACAGGAGAGCTAGTGTAGTGCATCCGAAGTACCCGGCATCTCGGATGAACCACACTAGACGGCGAACATGAACCCACGAAGCCAGACTGCGCGAGCGCGATCAGATCTGGGGACTCGAGAGTCGGAAGCCGCGCGCGACGATCGCAGCCCGGCTCGACCCGATGGGTTCGCGAAGGCCTCGGGATCGCTCGCATATGCGGACGACGCACGCCTCGAGGGGATGCTCTTCGGTGCGACCTTGCGCAGTCCACACCCGCATGCGCGCATTCGGTCGGCCCACTGGCGACCCGAGCGTGCGCCGGCGGGTGCGATCGGGCTGCTGGCCCGCGATCTGACCGGGCCCAACGGCGTTCAGCTGCTCGATGACGCCTGGCCGATTCTCGCGGGGGATGGGGTGCATCACGTCGGCGAAGCCGTGGGCCTGGCCGCAGCAACGAGCCCGGAGGCTGCACAAGCCGCACTCGCCGCATTCGAGATCGAGTACGAGCCGCTCCCTGCCAGGACGACGCCGGCAGAAGCGCTTCCCTCCGACGTATTCACCGAGCTCGAGATCCTGCACGGCGACGTCGCGCACGGATTCACCCAAGCGGCGCACATCGTCGAAGGAACCTGGAGAACGGCGCGTCAGGAGCACGTCTACATCGAGTGCCAGTCCATGACGGCCTGGATCGACACGGACGACACGCTCGTGGTTCAAGGATCGATGCAGTGCCCATACTACGTGCAAAATGCGCTCAGCCACGCGCTGAAGCGGCCAGCGCAACGCGTCCGGGTCGTCGCGACACCCCCCGGCGGTGGCTTCGGCGGGAAGGAGGACTACCCCAGCCTGCTCGCGCTGCACGTCGCACTCCTCGCTCTCGCGACGCGGCACCCCGTGCGCATCAGCTACGATCGGCACGAGGACATGCTCGCGACCAGCAAGCGACACCCGTCCGAGGTGCACCATCGAAGCGGCGTAGACTCCGACGGCAGGCTGACCGCCATGGACGTCGACATCCTCCTCGACGCGGGGGCGTACCGCACGTTGTCTCCGGTCGTGCTGTCGCGCGCGGTGTTGCATGCCACGGGCGCGTATCGTTGCCCCAACGTGCGGATTCGTGGACGCGCAGTCCGGACACATACGCTTCCGAATGGCGCCTTCCGGGGCTTCGGGGCGCCGCAGGTTCTCTTTGCCGTCGAGCGCCAGATGGATCGCATCGCCCGGGCCGTGGGGATCGATCCGCTCGAGATCCGCCTTCGCAACGTGCTCGAGCCCGGCGATGAGCTGCCCACGGGGCAGGTGCTCGACGACAGTACGTCGGCGCGGCTGTGCCTCGAGAGAGTCGAGCGGGAGACGGACTTTCGACGCAGGTGGCGGGAGCACGAGCGCCAGAGAAGCACGATCTCCGGAGACGCGAATGGCTCCCGCAAGGGCGTGGGCATCAGCCTGTATCTGCATGGCAGCGGATTCACCGGAAATGGCGAGAAGCGGCTGGCATCGACGGTCCGTGCGCGGCTTCGGTCGGATGGCCGCATCGAGCTCCAGACCGCATCGGTAGACATGGGCCAGGGCAGCTGCATCGTGCTCCCCATGGTGGCCGCGGACGCATGCGGCTTGCATGTGGACGACTTCGTCGTGGCCGAGCCGGATACCTCGCGGGTTCCGGACTCCGGACCGACCGTCGCATCGCGCACCTCGATGATCGTGGCCGGAGAGGTCGCACTCGCGGCTCAGGAAATTTGCGGCCAGATCGTCGATGCGTGGGGCAAGCGGATCGATTCGGCAGAAGAAGCGAGATTGGAGGCCGGAGAGCTTTTGGCCGGCTCGAGGAGCGAAGCGTTCCGGCAGGTGGCCCGATGCCACTACCTCGAGTACGGCGCATCAGAAGTCACGCGCGTCCACACGCCTCCAGCCTGGCAGGAGTTCGACGAGGAGAGCTACCGCGGGGTCGCCTATCCCACCTATGCATTCGGGGCCGACGTGGCCGAGGTCGAGGTCGATCCGGACACCCTGCAGGTGCGCCCGCTCGCGGTGACCGCGGTGTGCGAGGTCGGACGCGTGCTCCACCCCGTGTTGTGTCGGGGGCAGATCGAAGGAGGCACCCTGCAGGCCGTCGGCTGGGCCTTGATGGAAGAGGCGCAATGCAGGGAAGGACACCTCGTGAACGATCGCCTGGCGACCTATCTGTTGCCGACGGTGCAGGATTGCCCCGAGATCCAGGTCGTCCTGCTCGAGCATCCATGGAATGGCGTCGGCACGGGAGCCAAGGGGGTCGGTGAGCTCCCGATGAACGGCGCGGCTCCCGCGGTGGTCGCGGCGATCGAGAATGCGACCGGGCTCGCCATCGCAGAGCTACCCGCAACCCCCGAGCGCTTACTGGTGGAGCTCGAGCGGCAAGGCCTCGCTGACCGGACGCAGCCCTCATGAGCGTCACCCCCATGCGCATTGGCGTGATCCGCAACGAATTCACCGGCATCGGGCAGGTGCTCTCATGAGCATCGAATTCCTGCTGAATGGGGAGCGGATCGAAGTCGAGGCTCCTCCGATGAGCCGCCTGCTGGACGTGCTGCGCCGGGAACTCGGACTCACGGGCACGAAGGAAGGCTGCGGCGAGGGAGAATGCGGAGCGTGTACCGTTCTCCTGGAGGACGTGCCCGTGTTGTCCTGCCTGCTTCCACTGGTTCAGTGCGAAGGCCGACGCGTGGACACGATCGAGGGGCTCGCACGGAGCGAAGCAGGCCCGCTGATCGAGCGCCTGGTAAGCCTCGGTGGCGTGCAGTGCGGGGCCTGTACGCCGGGCATCGTGGTCGCGACGTGCGCCCTCCTGCGCCAGACGGAGAACCCCACGCGCGCTCAGGTCGCGCAAGCGCTCGCCGGAAATCTGTGCCGATGCACCGGCTACGAAGGCATTCACCGCGCCATCCAGGCGTTGGCAGAACCGTGATGCACGTACTCCGTCCGCGCTCGCTTCACGCTGCGCTCGAAGATCTGGCGAGCGATGCCCGCCTGCGTCCGATGGCGGGTTGCACCGACTTCATGGTTCCCGGCGCGGCGACTGGGGCCGACTCGGATGGGATCCTGGATCTGTCCCTACTCTCGGAGTTGCGGGGAATTCGCTGGAACGACGACTGGCTCGAGATCGGTGCGCTGACGACGTTCGCCGAGATTGCGGCATCCAACTTCGTGCAGGAGCACTTCTCGGCGCTGGTCGAAGCAGCTCGGCAGGTCGGCGGATGGCAGATCCAGACGCGTGCCACGTTGGGTGGAAACATCGCGAATGCATCTCCGGCCGGCGACTCGCTACCCGTGCTGCTCGCGCTCGACGCAGAGCTCGAGCTCTCCGCAGCTGGCGGAGTGCGCCGCATTCCGTACGAGCGCTTCCACGTGGGCTACCGCGAGACGGCCCTTGGCGCCGGAGAGCTCATCACACGGATCCGACTTCCACGCCCCGCACCGAACGTCCACCAGTCATTCCGCAAGGTCGGAACACGCGAGGCTCAGGCCATCAGCAAGCTCAGTGTCGCCTTGTGCGCGCGAGTAGACGACGGCATCGTCCGAGACTACCGGCTCGCCGCCGGCAGCCTCGGACCGACTCCGATCCGGCTTCGGGAGGTGGAGCGCGCCGTGGTCGGTCGCACTGCGAACTCCGAGACGGCCGATCGCGCGGCAGAGATCGCCACGCACCAGATCCATCCTATCGATGACGTCCGCTCGTCTGCGAGCTATCGGCGCTGGGCATTCGCTCGCATCGTGCGACGCATGACCCTCGATGCGTATGCTTCATCCCTGCAGGGCTAGAGCTCGCTTCCCCTCCCCCGGCGACCGCCCGGCTCGAGAAGCGCACACAGCTGCACATCGGAAGCCCGCACTACGCCGGAGCGCCTCCGAGCCAGGCTTCCGCAATGGGATAGAAGATCGCCATCGCGCACGAGAAGAGCGAGCTCGCGATGAATCGGTACCGGAGCGGAACGACGTTCTGGATCAAGAGGTTCGCGATCAGGGTCACCGGCAGCGCGGTCGCGAAAATCCTCGCCGATGTCTCGAGCAGCATCCAAGGGGGGTCTACGACCCAACGCCCTTGCCAAACAGCGAGAAGGGCCAGGTGCCGCGCGATCCAGAGCGGGTTGAAGTAGGCGATCGCCAGCACGGTGCGCAGCAGCGCCGCGCGAACGCGAAGGTCGTTCGCGGTACGTCGCGCGATCCAGCGGAAATAGTGGGGCACCTCGAGGCCGTACAGCAGGGCGCCCGTGAGGCTCACTCCCACCAGGCGCCCAGCACTCTGCTGCCCGGCGATGAGAGCCGCGATCGAATCGCCGATCCCGAAGATCAGCAATCCCGCCACCACGTCGCGCGGTGCGTAGAGCCGCCCGAGCCACGCCGCCCGAGGCACCACCCTGCCCCATTCCCGAGAGCTCCGCGAAGATGCCGCTTGCAGACGCTGCCTTCCCATCAGATCGAAAGGTAGTCGACACGCGGGCGACGAGCCGCACGCGGGAAGCCGGACTTCGCCGCTCGCGTAGCACTAGGGGTCCATGGGACCTTCCGCGCGCTTTGGTACTCTCGCGCCGGTTGGATTCGAGGAGAACAGGGCGTTGCTGAACACGTGCTTCCGTGCATGTCTACCCGCGTGGACGAGCGACTTCTTGCAGGATCGACAGGAGGACTTCTCGTGCGATGAAGCCAAGATGGCACTCGCCGTCGAGCTTTCACGGCGCAACGTCCTCGAAGGGACGGGTGGACCCTTCGGTGCCGCGATCTTCGAGTCTCACTCGCGCCGACTCATCTCGGTCGGCGTCAATGTCGTCGTGCCTACTCGGCTGTCCATCGCTCACGCCGAGATCATGGCCCTGTCCCTTGCTCAGACAGCACTCGATACGCACACGCTCCACGTCTCTGCTCCCGATGTATCCAAGGTCTACGAACTGGTCACGAGCTGCGAGCCCTGCGCGATGTGCTTCGGGGCCATTCCATGGTCGGGCGTGTCGCGAGTCCTCTGCGGCGCCACGTCCGAGGATGCGACGGCCATCGGCTTCGACGAAGGCCCAAAGGTCGAGGACTGGCCCAGTGCTCTCCGCGCTCGCGGCATCGAGGTCACGCAAGAGATCCTGCGCGCAGAGGCCCGCTCTGTGCTCGACACGTACCGAGAGCGAGGCGGCCCGATCTATGGAGGTCAGCTCCTGGAGTAGCCTCCCGGGCTC